>CAZMWL010000055.1:0-20874 GCA_964569985.1 uncultured Occallatibacter sp. | reverse complement strand
CCAGCAACGCCGCTTGGTTCGTAGTCAGACCCGCACACGTCTCGATCCAGTTGGTCAGGGCAGGAGCCAGTGCCGTCAGTGGGATTGTTCCCTGTTGGATTCCGGTGCCAGGAAAGTCGAAGCAGTTGCCGAGATCCGCCTGAAGGATCCCAGTTGGCAGAAGCACGAAGTTTGTGACGCTGCCAACAGCCTCGATAAATGGCGCGGTGCCAAAGCCATAGATGAATTGCAAAGCCGGCCAGTTGAAATTGTTGGCCGGTGTCTCCAATGACAATCCAAAAAGGCTGTTGTATTCGCCGCCGTTCTGGACCGCATTTGCCAGCAACGCCGCTTGGTTCGTAGTCAGACCCGCACCGCCGCCGCCAGCTTGTCCGTCGATGAATACGATCTGCTGGCCGAGCGCGTTTATATTCGTGCGGAAGACCATGTTAGCGCCCGGGTAGTAGCCCACCATGTTCGTCCAGACAAAAACGCCCACGTTGGTCGCCCAGGCCGCGCACTGGTTGAACGTGTAAGTGTTGGTGTCGTTCGGCGGCGCGAGCAGCCGGATCGGAGTATTAGGAATCCCAAAGTCAGCAACATAGATGCCGCCGACAAGTTGGCAGGCAAAATTGCCATTCGTGTCAATGGCGGCGGATCGGGGAACGTCCAGCACAGTGGAGCCGCCATTCGCAAGCGGCGTGCTCTTTGGCAGAAACCGCACATAGCCATTGACGGGCTGATAGGCCGCGCCTTGGCAGTCCGTGATATTGCCGGTCAAAGTGATCGCCTTGGCCACGCTGGCCGCGATTAGGATGATTGCGCTCGCCGTTAAGGTTCTCATTAACACGTTTTAAGGATGGGCCAGCCCTGCCCCGGTCCAATGAAAGCAAGGCTGGCCCGGTTAAGCCCCTATGGGGCGAATCGTTACAGCCCAAACTTCGTACTGCCGAAGACGTACACGTTGGTCATCGTGGACGCATTCGTGTTGATGATGCTGCGCACACGCCAGTAGATGTAGCCCCCGGTATCGAAGTTGGTGCCACCCGTGACGCTATTGGTCCCGTAGGCCGTGACGCTGAAGGTCATAACGCTGGGAGTCCAATTTGCGCTATCCACGCTGGCATCGAGCGCAAACGTGGCCGGACTGGTCCCGGCCCCCATGAGCGCATAGGTGGCGTTGACTGCCATCCAGCGCGAATGCAGCAGCGTGAAGGTTGGAATCGCCAGCCCGTTCGTTGCGCCGGTATAGGTGTTGGTCGTATTGGCCGAGACGGTGTTGGTCCCGCCGTTGAGGATGGTCGGCAGTTCACTCTGGCCGAAAGCTGCGGGAATGGAAGCCGACAACGCGAGCAGCGCCGCGGCGAGGATGACATTGCGATATTTCATATATTTATTTTCTATTACTGCGATTGATTGTGGAGAACGAGTTATCTTCTGCGTCCCCTGCCGCTTCCGGCAGCCGGTTCGGCTGACGCCGCTGGAGCCTTGAAAATGAGCCGCCGCTGCAACCCCTCATTGGTGTAGAGTTCGACCCGCTGATATTCGGGATGAACGCCAATGCAAAGCAGCAATTCGCGGAATTTTTCAGTGACGGCAACGATGCCTGCCTCTGGTGCAACCAGCAACTCCGATCTTTCGGAGCCGTGGCGAAGGGCGAGAAGATGTCCGGTTCTCATATTTTTCTTTTTTTGCTGGGGGCGCACGCCCGAAGACGTGCGCCCCCGTCTCGTATGGGTTAGATCGGCTTACGGATGGGTGAGCATCCTGATCGCGTTCTGCACCCCGGCAGTATAGCCGTAGGCGCATTCGATCACCTCATAGTCCCGGTCGGCCTGAGCCAGACCCCAATGCCGGTAATTCAGGCTGATACCCGTCATCGCGTCGGTGGCGATTTCGTAGGCGATCAACTGCGCCCGGACACCCGGGGCCGGGTCAATCGGCGCGAAAGCCGCGAGGATGCCCGAAGCATGGGCGATAGCGCCCAGCAGATTGATCCCGTTGCTCGGGAAGTTCGGCATCCACGCATACTCGAAGCCGGACAGGTTCGGGAAGCGGCCTTCCTGAATGACTGCGGTGGTCCCGATATTGAGCGCCAGCTTGTAGCTGGGGTCTTTCGAGAGCGCCACGTCAATCGTGCTGTCCACAATCAGCGACCGGCCCACATCCGGCCAGTAGAGCAGATTGGCCGCGCCCCGCAGGTCCACCACGTCGTCGCTGGAATAACCCGCGGCCGGGATATTCTTCACCACGACCGGGACAAGCGGGTTGGTGTTGGTGAAGTTCGTCGGATTGATGACCGACAGAACATCGGTGAGCACGTCCACGCCCAGCTTCTCCGCATTCATGCGGCCCAGCTTCACCGCGTCAAACCAAGGCTGACGCCGAAACTCGTAGGACGAATAATCGAGCGGCTGGTACTTGCGCGAACTGACCGTAATGGTCTTGCTCTGCGTGTTGGTCCCCTGACCGAACTGGTAGCCGGTCCCGCCAGTGCCGTCGCCGTTCGTGAACGTCGAGGAAGCGGTCGTTTGCAGAGGATAATAAGGCACGATGACCTGATCTGTTCCTTGCAGCGGGACGTTGTTGAACACGGTTGAGAACAGCCGGATCGGGAGCATCCGAATGGCGAAGTCCCGAACCGTCTCTTGCAGGATGAGAACCCGCTTCAAGGTCGAGTCGATGGCGTTGGACGCGGCGGCGTTCAACACCGGCAGGATTTTGGCCCGCTCATTCAACCAGACTTGCTGGATGTTCTGGCTCCGAATCGAAGCCGTTTCGATGCCTTTGGCCCCCTCCGGGCTGACGTTCTTCTTCACTTCGTTCATCACGTTGCGAGTCGAATCGTTGAGGGTGCTGACGGCAGGGCCGACTGGCGCGTTGCCGGGGATGACGGGTGGGCGGGCGCGAAGCTCATCCAGATACGTTTCATCCGCGATGGCCCGCTTGACGGCATTGGTCACTTCCTCCCGCGTAATGCGGCATTCGTTGACTAAGCCGTTCACCACCGCTTCGATGCGCGTCTTGCGCTCATTGGCAAGCTGGGTGGTGATCGCCTTCATGCTGTTTTCGAGGTCGATGATATTCTGCGGGGGGGTCGCCCCGGCAGAAGTCGCCGCCTTCGCCTTTGCGCCAAGCCCATTCAGGGCGGCGAGGATGGCCTCATCACTCGCATCGTTGGCGACCTCCTGCCCATGCGCTCGGAGCAGGGCAAGGATAGCTTCCTTATTCATTATGTCTTTCCTTAAGGTCACGCCGCTTTGGGCAGCGCCATTGTTAAGTGCGGGTTCCTCTCCCGACTTTTTTTGTAACACCTCCGGCACATGCTGGAAGCGCGAGAAATCGAAATTATTGACTTCATTGCTGATGGCAATGGCATCCGTGCAGTCATCGCATAGGCCGAACTCTTTGGCTTCCTCGCCGGTCATCCATTTTTCACCTTGGTTCAGCACATTGATAATTTCCTCCTGCGACTTGCCGGTTTTCTCGGCATAGACGCTGGCGATGGATTTGGTATGCGTGGCGAGCTTGTCGGCCCCAGCCCGCATGGCTTTCTCATCGCCCATAACCATCCCTTGCGCGGGATGGATCATCATCAATGAATTTTTCGGCATGACCGCCCTGCTTCCGGCGCACATGATGACCGCCGCGATGCTGGCCGCGATGCCGTCATTGTGGCATGTCACATCCGCACGGCGCTGGGCGAGCATGTTATGGATCGCTAGACCGTCCCACACGTTGCCGCCAACTGAGTTAATGCGAACATTGATAGGGCGGCCCGGGGGAATGGCTTTGAGCGCGGCATCGAAGTCCTTGGCGGCCAGCCCATCCTCGCCAGTCCAGTCCTTGCCAATCCGGTTGTAGATGAGCATTTCGGCGGCGGGCATCGCGCTCTCATTCTTCACGATGAGCCAGTCATTGATTTTCTTTGCGGTGTTTTTTGCCATGTGATTATTCTCCAGAACCGGCCATGCTGCCTATCGGCTGCTGCGCCGATTCTTTCCCTTGGCCCTCGATGGGGGCGAAGCCGCAGATGGCCTGGGGATTGATTTTGTTCTTCTTCGCCAGCTTCTTGATATAGGCAGCCTCGGTGGCGCGTTGCGCCAGCTTCTCACGCCAATCATCCCCCATCTCTCCATAGATGTCGGCGAATGTCCGAGTTCCAGCCTCTAATTCGGCCAGCATTGCGGTGGAATTGCGCCCCACATCTACGTTGGCGGCCTTAGGCGGCCGCATGGTGGTGCTTTTCCAATCGGTGGGCCGATCCGCGATGCGAACATCGTAGCTGGCGCCGAAGTTGATGGCATAAAGCCAGACTTGCGCAAAAGCATCAGCGAGCACCCGGCTGCGCGCCCGGAAGAAGCCGGCGGCGGTATCGAGCATCCCGCGATAAACGGTCCCTTGCATCGTGTCGGGATAAACCATTAACAGGGGGATACCCACGCCACTGCACACCTGTTCAGCCAGGAACTTCCAATACCACTGCTGAGCCACGCTCGGGCGATTGCTGACAAATTGCGCGTACTCATCGCCATGAAAGAGCACCTTCGTTTCCGCGCCGAAGATGCGCTCGTAATACTGCTTCTGCCGGTCGATGTTCGGTTGGGAATTGACCGTCGCCACTTCCTGAGCTTCCGACCAATCGTCATCGGGCATTTCGCCAGATGCGGTTTTGACGATCTTTTCCGTGTGGGCAGCATCTTTCGCCGCCTGCATTTCCAGGTGCATCAGGTCATCAAGATCGTGCAAGGAGTTCATCACCGCGTAAAAATGCGAGAGACATCGGTACATTCCGACACGGGTAGGCTCGCAGATATGGAGAATGTTGCTGGCGGGAATGGGGACATATTCAGTGGCCTCGAAGCCGTCCCGGACCCAGTAGGTCACAGGACGGCCCTTTAAATCGATCTGCACACCATCCACGAAGGTCTTGCCTTCAAGGGCCGCAAACTGGTTTGGCGTTCCGACGCGGTGCGATTCAATGATCTGGATGCGGGGCCGGTAGGGAGCTTCCAGCGTACGCGTCTTGAGAATAAACACCTCGCCATCGACCAGCCAGAGGCGGGCGATGAGGCTTTGCAGTGTTGTCCATGAATTGAGGGAGCAAAGGTCTGGAGCCAGCGCCCATTCATCGAACCACTCTTTGGCCCGTTGCACCCAGGCCTCATCTTTGCTTGCCGGAGTGATAATCAGGCCGTTCGGCCCAACGGTGTACTGTTCCCATAGATCGGCAATGCGCTGGACAAGGGGCGAGTTGGCCTCGAAATAGCGGGCCTTCCGCATGATCTCCCAGCGGTCGGCTTGCGAAGCATCAAACCGGGCATCTGTCACCCATGACCAAATCCAGCTTCGATCCCCCCATTGCCACCGCCGGCCGGCCTCATAGCGGTTGAGGACGGGCGCGGGATCGGTTCGCCGCATTAAGGCATTCCGGGTCGCGCCTTTTTTCTCTGCGAAAAAAAGCCGCTTTAGCTCAGTTGCTATTTCGCCCCAGGCTTTCATTCAGCCACCCCCACAGCGTCAAAGCCGATGCCATATCGGATCGCGGTGAAATCCTGCTGGAATCGCCCGACGCGATGAAGCCGAGGTCCGCAATGGGATTCCACGCCGAGCATTTGTGTTAGCAGGAAAGCGTCTTTGGGAAGACCGATGGCATCGCAATTCTGTGCGATGTTGTCAATGAGCCATTGGCTGACTTTCCCATGAAGAATAGCCAGCCTGATATTTTCTGCATTACCAGATTGCGCTAGGGCATAAACATCACGCAAATATCCTCTGGCTTGCTCCAAGAGCGTGGTGAGTTCACCGATGCAACGGCGGGCCGTCAATGGCGTAAAACCGGCCAGCATTCCAAAAGAAACACTGCCCCCAGCCTCACTAGTGGACGCGAGCCAGGAGCCGTTGCGAATGGCCTCATTGGCGACACCCAGCGCGGCGGTCAACTGCACGGCAAGGCTTTTGCCATCGTTCGCCGCACACGCGGCGAGCGATCTCAAAATGTCCCTTTTATCCTGAGTTGCAACTAAGCCCATGATTCAAAAGCGAATATCATTACGCTACACCTATACGGTAACGCTATGGTGCCGATGGCTCCGGCTGGGCTTTTAACCCCCCGCCAGCGAGCGAAGGCGCATTGATCGTCTTCGTGATGATCGCCGCGATCAAAATCATGCGCGCGCAGTCCCGAAGATGGTTGTCGCCAACCGTGTGCCAGACGTAAGAAATGACGCCTTTCGGGTCGGTATGCTCGCGCCGCACGTCGCCGGCCAGTTGCTTCAACAACTCGCGGGCGCAGTTGCGGGGAAGCGTCCAGTCGCCAACCAAGCCCATGAGATATTCCGAAAGAAGGTCGTTACTCGCATCGTTCGAGAACAGGAAAAGCGGGAGCGCCCCGATCCGCATCTTCGTTGCGGCGTTATAGACGACCGCCTGAGTCTTGCGCCAGATTTGCCGGACTTTGATGATTTGCTTTGGATTTTGAGGGTGCCGGCGGGGTTCGATGTAAAACTCGTATTTGTCCCCCTTGAAAGCCTTCCAGCCGGCAGCGCCGCAGAACCGATAAACGTCCTGCGCCATGTAGCCGGAGTCGATCATGGCGTCGGCTGCCGCCACGTTGTAGAGCTTGCGCGTTTCCTCAAGCTCGGTCTTTGAAGCGCATCGGCCATGCGCCACAACCCGGCTCTTGCCGAATGGGCCATAGTCCATGATCAACCACCAATAATGCTCGCCGCCACGCTCCTGCTTATCCGCGGCCATGAAGCGGCGCTTGGCTTCGGGCCATGCTTCGCCGTAATCGTATTCCGCCTTGCGGGCCTCCAGGAACCCAAAGTCCTCGATCACGCCAAGCCGATCTTCCCACGCCTCCCCGAGCGTTTCTGTGACAAAGGTTCGCATCGGCTCTACGTTGCCCTGCTTCGCGGCGGCAATCGCTAGAAGGTATTCTTTCACGATACCCTTCCATGTGACCCACCACGGCAAAAGCGCATTCCAGGTGAACGACACATCGCAAGGCTCTGCCTTCGGATTCATCCTGATAAACGTAGTCGAGCGGCAGATCGCCTTGCGCTCGGTCGGCGTGTCGCAAATCAGGTGCCCGCACTTCGCGCACTCGTAACGGATGGCCTTCCCGAGAATTTCAAAGTTCCATTCCTCGCCGTCTTTCGCGCTAGGCACGTCTTCCCATTTCACGCATAAATGAGTTTCGGGATGTTCGGCTTTCAACTGCACCAGCCGCAACTGTTGCATGTGGCCGCACTTCGGGCAGGGGAAATGCGGCGTGCGTTGATCGCCGCGCTTGAACGCCTGGTCAACGGCATCACCGGCATTGCCTGGCGTCGAGATGATAAACACCTGAGCAAGTTCGCCAAAGGCCCGCACGCGCTTGAGGACGGTTTCGAGCGCGCCGGGAATCCAGTTGCGCACCTCGTCCAGCCAAAGCCGCTTCATGGGCTTGCCTTGCAGCTTGGCGAGACTGCCGGCGCCCACGAAATAGAGCGGCATCGTGCGGAAGGTGAAGCCGAGCTTTGTTTCACGCAAAAGCTGGCTGCGCACTGGAGCGCAGAGCTTCATTGATGGCTCGAAACGGTCCCGCACGAAGTCTTGCGCGTCTTCCTTGTTCGCCAGCACATACATGGAAGGCCCAGGGTCTTCGGAGATCGACCAAAGCAGCAGGTTCAGGATGGTCTGCGTCTTGGACGACTGCGCGGAGCATTTTACCGCGCAAAACGAGATGCGTTTGTTGGCGGCGACTTCCATCAACTCTTTAACCCAGGGCGAATTGATGGAGCGCCACATGCCGGGCATCGGCGAAGTCTTGTCCACCTCCACGTTGTCCTCGCACCATTCCCACGGCTCGCGGATGTCCTGCGGTTTCCACGCGGCTTGTGCCGCGCGTTCGATGGGGCTTAAATGGTCAGGCATTGGGCGCTCCTTTCCTGCCGAGCGGGTTCGCATGGAGCTTCGCCAGGGCGTCATGCAACCATTCCCGCAGCAGCTTTTCCGCTTCGGGTATCGAGACGCCAACCACCTGCGGCGCGAGAGAGGAAGGGCCTTGCAACAGGACGGTTTTCGCCGTCGCAATGATCGCGGCAACCCCGGTTTCGACTGCTTCAACCGGGATCAACCTTTCCGCGTTGGTGTCGTACTTCTGTTCAAGCAGCCGGTTTTGCAGCAGGATTTGCTTCGCTTTGAGCGCGGCATGGTCGAGATCGCTTTCATCCTCCAAGACATCATGCTTTGACAGGAAGGCCCGCCATTCGGCGACTGATAGACTGCCATTGGGGCGCGGGGAGGGCGCGTCCTGGCGCTTGGAATAGCGCGTAATCGTTTTGCGCGACACGCCAAGAATATCCGCAAGCCGCGATTGGTTCTTGGCAAACTCGGGCGCGGGCGCGGACTCCGGGGTTGAAGCATCGCCCCCGGCTTCCTCTTTGAGAATGTTGACCTCTGCCGCCGTCAGGGTTTCCCCAGAAATAACTTTCTTGGCCAAGTTGGTCAGGTTGGCCTTAAGGAGCTTCTTCGCCTTCTCCTGCCAATCGCTCGCCGGTAAATCGGCTGGCGGCATTTCTTTTGGCGGGGGTGCCTTCATTTCGTTTCGTTCGCCACCATGCGGGCCGCGATGTATTCGCCGTCAATCCACTTGTTGCCCTCCAGGCCAATCTTTTCTGAGAACGCATCGCGGGCGGCGCGATCCTTGAACACTAAGACGGTGAAGAAATTGGCGTCATCCCGATTGTCGGTTACGGTGTCCTGAATTTTTGAGTAGCGTTCGCGCGCCTCGCGGACCTGCTCGCTCAATTCCGCAATCGCCGCCGCGTCCTGTTTCAAAAAGTCGTCGCCGAAAAGCTGGTAAATGTCCGCCTGGTCGAACCCGGCATCCTCGAAATTTACTTCCTTGAGAAGCCCTTCCAGCTTTTCAAGATCATAGTCGCCCATTGCGGAGGTGTTATTGAGCACGATGTTTAGCTCGCGCTCGCGCTTGTCGTCCACGTCCACCACCGCCACGGTCAGGCAGTAGTCTTTCGACTTTTCCAGCGCGTCCAATACTGAAATGCGTTGGTGTCCGCCAACGAGGTTTCCGGTGCGGGCATTCCAGACGGGCGGCTCCACAAGCCCGAATGTCGCCAGGCTGCGCTTCAATTTCTCCCGGGCGCGGTCACTGAGGCTGCGCGGGTTGTAGGGCGCGTTCTTTAGCTCGCTCCGGTGAACCTGCCGGGTGACAAACTTCTCATGCCGCGTCAGGACGCCGGAGGGCGCCGCGCTCGCTTTTTTCTTTTGCTTCTCCAATGCCATAAAACCTCCTTCGCCAGACAACCGCCTCCGCATAGGGAAACCACTGGCAGAGCTTCTTGAAATCGTCGGGGTGCCGGTCATGCAGCCACAGTAATGAGCTGGTCGTCAGGTCCAAGCCGGTCGCGGTGCCCGCCTCACTGTCAGGCAGTGGAATCTTGCGGGCTGATAGATAGGCCAGCACATCACGCTTCATCCACTCCTTGACCGGGTAAAAAACTCCCTCCTTCTCCCAATTCCGCGCGAGGTAGAAGTATCGCCGCCGCCACAGGCTGTCCGCTTTCTTGGCCCCGGTTGCCAGCAGTGGGACGCCCGTCTCTTTCATCGCCCACAGGTAGATGTCGTGGAGCGAGAAATCCGGCATGGATTCCTTGTGCAGACCCTCATTGCAGAAGACGCCGCCCCGGAGTGCCTTGAATAAAATCCAATGCGGGTAGTAAAGAACCTCGACCTCAAACCGCTCCTTGGCCGCTTCCATCGCTGCCTCCATGCACTTCAGGCCGGGGATGAAGTACATGTGAAAGCAGACGACGCGCTTGAACGTGCGCCGGCACAAGTCCAGCACCGCCAGCGAGTCTTTCCCGCCAGAAAAAGCGACAAGGCAAGAGTCTGATACTTTTGCCTTGTCGCGCAGCGTTTTGAGCGTTGTTTCCCAAACGGCCATGCGGGCTACCCCCCGCCTCCGACGCCGATGGTCCCGCCGCCCTTGCCGGGGACCTTGCTGCCCTTGCCGCCATTGAACCGGCCTTTGCTGGCTTTCGCCGTTTTGCCTTTTTTCGCTTTGAGTTTCGCCATATATGTTTTTCGGTTTTTGGGCCTCAATTTCTACGAAGCCCGTTCACCTATGCGGTAACGCTATGGCGCGTGCGGAAAAATACCTGTTGACTCACACACTAAAGCGGCTTACAGTTCCGCGCGTGAACTATAACGGTCAGCCGAATGAAGCGAGCCGCTACGCCGCCGCCCTTGGCCGGCGCGGTGCTGGCCGGAAGAAACGGATCACGAAGGCCGACGCCAGGAGCCGGTCATTGAGGCTGGCAGCGGCCCGCGCTGCCCTCACGCCGGAAGCCATCGCCAGACGCACAGCCACCCGGCTCGCAAACATGGCCGCCCGCAAGCGCGCCAGGTAGCCCGCCAGCCCGGCACGCCCGCGCCATTCCCCATTCACTGCCCCGGCTAGCAGCCCCCACAGCCCCACATCGGGCTATACCGCCGCAAATCGCGCCCAAAAGCCTATTTTCTTCCAAAGAATATTCTGTTGACCATCAACGACTTGCGAAAACTTCGCGCCTTTTTTGAAAATAATGCTTGCGCCACACACTAAAGCGTTTTATAGTGTGCGCATGGTTAGAAACGAAATTGATGCACAGTTGGCAACGGCATGAAAACTTCCTACTTCCAAAACCCGCGATTGATCGCCGCGCAGATACGGGTGACAAAAGCCATCGTGCTCATCAAAGACAATATGCTTGGAAGGCTGTTCTCGCATGTGGACGTGCTATGATGTCTAACGATAAGTCCAGCCACAGCCGCGAATGACCACAACGCTCCAATCTCGAAACGCGCATCCGATGACCGGCGATCCGGCTGTTGGCTGCGACGCTTGGTTAGGGCGCGTTTTGGTGGCGTGCGAATTTTCGGGAATAGTTCGTGACGCCTTCGCTGCTCGTGGATGGGATGCGTGGTCATGTGACCTACTCCCGTCTGAATCTCCCGGCAACCATATCCAGGATGACGTGCGGAAGCATCTGCACCACGACTGGGACATCCTCATCGGACATCCTGAATGCACGCGGCTGGCAAACTCTGGTGTGCGCTGGCTGGATGAACGCGGACTGTGGGATCAACTCGACGATGCGGCTGCCTTCTTCCGGCATCTGCTCACCGCGCCGGTCAAACATATCGCGCTCGAAAATCCGATCCCGCACAAATACGCGCTGGATAGAATCGGGCGGAAGTATGACCAGATAATCCAACCCTGGCAGCACGGCCACGGCGAGACAAAGGCAACGTGCCTCTGGCTGAAAAACCTTCCGAAGCTGCAACCGTCAAACATCGTGGCGGGACGCGAGCAAAAAGTCTGGAAGATGCCGCCGTCAGAAAACCGATGGAAAGACCGAAGCCGAACCTACATCGGAATAGCTGAAGCTATGGCCGACCAGTGGACTACCGCCACGCGCCCTAACAAGGATTAGGCGAACCGGAGTTAGATAATGAACGTGACAAAAACGGAATCAGTCCGCCGACGCCAGGAGCCGGTCATTGAGGCTGGCAGCGGCCCGCGCTGCCCTCACGCCGGAAGCCATCGCCAGACGCACAGCCACCCGGCTCGCAAACATGGCCGCCCGCAAGCGCGCCAGGTAGCCCGCCAGCCCGGCACGCCCGCGCCATTCCCCATTCACTGCCCCGGCTAGCAGCCCCCACAGCCCCACATCGGGCTATACCGCCGCAAATCGCGCCCAAAAGCCTATTTTCTTCCAAAGAATATTCTGTTGACCATCAACGACTTGCGAAAACTTCGCGCCTTTTTTGAAAATAATGCTTGCGCCACACACTAAAGCGTTTTATAGTGTGCGCATGGTTAGAAACGAAATTGATGCACAGTTGGCAACGGCATGAAAACTTCCTACTTCCAAAACCCGCGATTGATCGCCGCGCAGAAGGCCGGCGCAGTCGCGGTGGTCCAAATCTCCAACGGCGCGCCACGCTGGGGAGCCAGGCCAGACTTCCACCTCGAATGCCTTATGCCCCCAGTGGAGATTGTTGAGGCTGCCCACGCCGGCGCGATGACTGAGGCTGACTTTGCGCGACTCTACACCGCGCACCTGGACACCTTTGACGAGGGGGAGATCGCCGCCGCCATCCTGGACCTCGCCGCCCAGGCCGCGCCGCGCGATCCGGTCCTGTGCTGCTTTGAGGCGCTGAAGAAGCCCGGCCAGTTCTGCCATCGCCGCATGTTCGCGGACTGGTGGACCGCTAAGATGGGAGAAAGGATTGAGGAATTGTGAGAGACGCCCAGGGCAAGCCAGGCGGGGCTTTTTATTGTCAGCCAAGGCCGACGATCTCAATCGCGCGTAGCTTTTGCGCCCCGGGATGGACTGCGGCAATGAATTGCCTGGCCACAGAATTTGCGGCGGTGCTAGCCGCCGAAAGCAGAGAACAACAACGAAAGGGAACAACGATATGAAGACGAAAACGAAAGGGAAGACCGAAACGGTTCGCAATCTGGTGTGCTGAGGGAGCTTTGTCGGCTTGCGCCACCAAAGGCTACAAAATCGATCCTCGCAGCGCCAAGGCGCTGGAAGTCAAGCGAGCATGGCTCGCTGGGAAGGCCACTGATAAGGACTTGGCCGCTGCCTGGGCCGCTGCAAGGGCCGCTGCCAGGGACGCTGCCTGGGACGCTGCCTGGGACGCCCAAAATAAAAAACTCGAAGAAATGCTCCAAATTTCTCCGCGTTTCGAGGAGGCGACTTAAAGCAATGATTTCCAATGCTCCAACGCTGTCAGGGAATGGCACCACGAAGGACGTGGCGGCGTTCCTGGGCGTTTCGGAGCGGCAGGTAAAGCGGTTCATCGCGGAGCGGCCACCTCGGATTGCTTTCGCCAGGATCGGGCGGCGGGTGGTTTTCCCCGAAGACGGAGTGGTGCGTTTCAAGGCGAAAGTTTTCATTGCCGACCGCCGTCTTTCGCCGGGTGTGGCGCTGGATGAGGCAACGCGGGAATGGCGGGAGCAGCTCTTCCAAAAAGCAGAAAGCAGAAAGCAGAAAGCGGAAATGGGGAAGGGGAGCTGCGGGCGATGGTCGAGAGCCTCGCACGAAGGCTCGATATAATCGAGGCGCATCTGGGGATGAGACTACCGGCAACGGAGAGGAGAGCGGCATGAATTCTTGCGCTGAGCGAACTGAAATTCGGATCTTTAGGCAGCCCTGGGCTCTTGAATGTTTGTCTGTGCGGATCGCGCGGATAGGCATACGAAATGGGGTGGATGGTAGCACATCGGTCAAGCCCACTCAAAGTGGGACTCTGAAAATCTCACAGGTCGCGCACGCTTTCAGCCACGAAAATTAACCTTCGCTCCTAGCCGACCAGTAAAAGATTCCTTAGCATGGGGGGGCTAAGACATAGCATGTCACACTTCCCTTACTTGCCCACAGGACGCCCCACCTTGCGCTTAAAATTCCACGCATGGTCCTGGCTCCGATTCCGCAATCCTGTCACGCGGCTGGCATCTGCTGTGTTCTCATTCAAACCGAAATGGGAGCAGCCCGACTTCCGCGCGAGAGCGGCGGCAGACATTCCGTGAAAGATGTCAGGATTGACCACCCATGCCAATGCTACGGCACGCCGGCCAATGATGTCCAGACGGTCGCCTCTTACAATCCAGCGCAGTAAAACGCCCAAAGCATCCCCCATGAGCGCATAGTCAGCCGCGCCCATTTCCTTTTCAGACTCGCCGAGATGGCGTCGAAGTAGCTCCCAGTCAAAGTCCATGTATTTGGGCGCGAGGGGAGAGAGCTTGGTGAAGTCGCCATGCTCGCTAAGATCCTCGGTAAGGAACTCGAATTGGCTTTTCTTCTGCGCATTCGGTTTGTCCATAGGTTTCAATCTGCGAACCGTTTCCAGGCATCTTCGGCGTATCTAGCCGGCGTCGTTTTAATCCGGCCCTCTTTGGCGGCGGCCTCGGTATCAGCAACAACCCGCTCCAGCTTTCCGAGGTTGGATTCGGCCCGTTGAAGCCAATGCTTGTGCCGAGCCTTCATCTCGTCAAGCCCGAGAACTCCTTGGCATCGCTCCATGACCTCCGCCAGAGCGACCGCCGCCCTATTCGCTTTTAACGACTCTGATTCTGATTCTGATTCTGATTCTGATTCTGATTGTAACATTGGTTTCAATGTTGGAGCTAACGTTAGGGCTAACTTTGGGTCTAACGTTGGAGTTAACACAGTAGAGACCTTTGCATGACCCTTTTTGAAGGTTCTAGCGCGCGCGGCTTGGTCAAGTTGGTATTGGTAATCCTCACAGTCGCGCTTCCAGTCTTCCAAGCAGCGTTTATTGACCCACAGGCCGTCTTTTTCAGTGAAAAACGGCTTAATTTCACCTTTAACCCGCATCCAATCCTGGTCGCGTACTCGAGCAATGACCTTCAGCGCGGAGTCTGAGGAGGGCACGCCAGGCTTGCCACGATGAGCCAGGATGAGCAGGAAATAGGCTCCTGTTGCGGTTGCGTCCAGGTGGAGGGTGTCTTTGAGCCAATCGCCGGGATATAGCTTCAGGTAGGCGTCTGGTTTCATTGCACCCCCTTTCCGCGCCGGACATAGCCGCGATTCTTCCTATGAGTCCCGCGAGTTGTCAGGCCATGAGCTACGCGAGCCGCGCGTATTCGCGCCACGTTTGCCTGAGCGCGTCTTTTCCGTTCTTCGGGCGACATTGGACCCCTTCCACCACCAAAGTCGCTATAAACGAAAACGCGGGGCAGTTGAACAAGGCCGCGATTGCAAAGCTTCCACAGGTCGAAGCTCGACAAGGCGGCGTCTTTAAGTTGGGGGGATAGAGTAACCATAAATCAGTTTAAGGAAGCAGTGCGGCAAAGCTCCGCATTGGCTTTCTGGATGTAGTCACTCGCCTCGTAGATGAACCCGCGGAGGTTGGTGAGGGGGTTGGAATACTTCTTGAACCAGAGATCGACCAGAGGAACCGGGTCATGCAGGCCAAGCCCGAGGGCGTTCAGGGCCATGCAAAGCGGACGCGAGCCAACGCCGTCAATAGTGCGTTGCAGGATGAGCAGTGATTCAATCGCGCCGTTCGGGTCTTGCGGGAGCCGGTCGCAGAGTGGAAAAATGATGGTGTTGACGGTGTTTGTATCATTCATAAAAGAGCCTGTTGTGTTTCTTCTACCGGAAATTCGTTGCGGCGGAGCCAGGTCAGGGCGGTGTTGCGCTTTCCATGCGCCAGCCGCCACGTATTGACCCATGCGCCATTGCGGGACTTGGCGGGCGACTTTACGCGGTCCACCCGTTCAAGCAGGCGCATGGTTGCGAGGGCGCCAACGGCACAGCCGGCCAGGGTGACATCATCCCCGACGATCTCACCGGGCAGAATATCGGCCGTAAATGTCTCGCCGGTAAGGGCGGCGTAGAGCAGCGCTGCCTGGGCGCGGCGAAGAGGCTCTTCTTTGAAGGCGACTTTGAGGATCACGGCGCGGAAAAAGTCGGGGTTCATGGCTGGTTGTAAATCGCCCGCACGTTCGCGGACCATAGCGGCTGGTTTTCCGGTTTGTAGCAGAATGCGAGATACCGAAAGTAATCCTGACTGATATTTTTGGCGTCACGCAGCCATGCACTATGAGCGAGTCTGCAAATTCGGATGCACCACGCGCGGGCCTCTGCCTCACTCAGCCCGTCCACCATCACGCCGTAAGGGTGCGAGCGGGAATTTTCCTCACGTTTGATGGCGTCGGCCAGCCGCTCGAAGTCGATGGCCGCGGCGGGTTGGATTATCGCGGGAGTGTTGGTCATAGGGCCAATCCTGGGGTTACTCGGGTTCGCAACTCAGCCAGCGCGTCGCCGTTGATGATTTGGCAGGTCGGGGTCATGCGAGAGCTTCACCCCTCTCCACTGGAAGCGGCGCGAAGTCGAAGAACCCAAGCGCCCCGTTACAGGGCACGAACGGCAGTGGGTAAGCCGCCTTCAACCGGAGCGCAATCGGCCCGGTGAACCAAGGCGACTCGACTTCTTTTACTACGCCGTCAAGCCGCACGATGCCTACGATCCCGCCGCGCTTAAGGTCATCAAATCGCGGCGTGAGATTGGCCCCAGCCCGCACAGCGAACGCGCAGGCTTCGTCAAACTCGGCCTGGGTCATGCCCTTGGATGCGTGGATCAGGAAGTCGCTGCCAACCGGACAGAGGGAAAGTTGCGCGCGCAGGTAGGACTCGTCCCAGTTCCGGTTCTCATAGCATTTCTGCCACGGAAAGTCTGCCAGGATGAACCAGCACCAGGGCTGGCGGATTGATAGGGCCTTCACGCTTCCCGCCCCTTTCTCTTAGCCTCGTCGGCCAGGTCGCGCCCATCGCTGACGTAGGTCGAGTCCCGGAAGGCCGGCTCTGGGGTGAGTTTGGTTTTAAGAATAGGTCTGCGCCAGAATCCAGTAATTCTGTTTGGGGCTGCGATTCCGTTGCATGGCTCCCCGACTACCGGCATTTTCGTTGCATAGAAAACGGTGTGCATTCCGGCGCTGTTCTTGACGCGGGCGTAATACCACCATTGCTCTGGCTCTCTGGCGATTTCGAGTCGGCGGGCGGTTTCGGCCTCGCGCTCGGCTCTGTGACTGAGGGGATCGTAGGGAAGGGTCATACGCCGCACATCCCTTCGCATTCGTTGTTGAACATGTTGAGTTGACCGCGTTCTTCCTCGGTGGAAAAATCAATCTTGTCCAGCGGGATGCAGGAGCGGTGCAAAAACAGTGTGTTCCGCATGTTGTCGGTTTTGGCCTTCTCGAATTGGACGGCCTTCTCGAATTCGTCAGGCTCATCGGTTTTCAGCCTGCGCCATTCGTGGTTATTGTGGAACGGACAGAATACGCACGCGGAACGTGGCGGCTTTGGAAACCCATGAGCGTGCATCCACCGCACGCAATCCACGCGGCTGATTCGTTTTTCGATGAGCGGCCAGCGGTTTTCCTGCCAAGGTTCTCGGCTGTCCTTCATGCGCGAAACTTCGTCCAGTGAAATGCCGATCCACTGAATCACGCCCACGGTCTTTTGACCACGTTTAATCTGTGCGATTTTTCGGGCCATCTTTTGAATCGGGGCAATCTTGAAATCGTAAGTGCATTGGCGTTGTGGGATCCGGCCAAGCTGATTGTCGGCGCTTAGTGTCCAGAATGGAATATCCGTAGTCGTGAACCTGCGGCCATCCTTGGTCGTTTTCATTTTCAAAGCCTGCTCTGCAAGACTTCCGCGAGTCACCCGATGCACCGGAAACGGCAGTTGCTTTTCCAGCCAATCGAGCCACACATAAACCGACTTCGGCTCGGCTTGCGTGTCGGCAAATATGGCGGCGGTTGGCATTGGCGTAATCTCGCCGCACGCGGCCATCAATGCCATTGTGCTGCTCTGGACTCCAGCGCCAAGACTGATAATGTGAATCGGGTCGATGGTGCGGAGTTCTAGGCCGTCGTTCATAGGTCAGGCACCTTTCCGATTCCGTAGGCGACGGCGAGCACGAGGGCCAAGGCGAGTAGGGGGAGGGTCATTTTCGATTCTCCTTATTCCACCAATCCGCCGCGCCTTGACGCGATTCTCTCCAAGCCCCGCGCTTCGGCGATTTCCATGCATAGACGCAATCCTCGTTCGGGCAAGAAGTGAAGTTGAACGCCTTTTCACAGCGATTACATATCCACGGCTTTTTATTCCACCGCAGCGGGACGTCAAAGTCTTTGCTGCGGACGCGCTTTGAGAAATCCCCAAAACGGTTGACATAGGTGCGGGCATAGCAATGGTCACAGCCCGGTGATCCGGCGTGGTGACAACCGCGCCAAAAGTTGTGCGTGCTGTCGGTCCAGGAGATGTTGCTTTTTTCACTCATAACTCAATTCTCTATTGGTAACTGCCGAATGAAGGCCGCGATCTTTTCGAGGGTGGGGGCGTTCACCATGTTTGGACTCAGGCGGAACACGCGCCAGCCGAGCAACCCGGCGTGAAAGTATTTCTCGCAATCGTTCTTGAAGCCCTGGGGCCGCTGGTGACGGCCACGGACATAAACGCCGCCCTCAATTTCGATGGCAACCTTGGTCGGCGGGTGCGCGAAGTCGAAGCGCCATTTGCGCGACGGGTGGAACTTGTGTTCCACTACCATCTCAGTCGAGCCTTTGATGGCGTGAACCCAGAGCAAGGTGAATTTGCGTTCGAGGGGACTCATGGCTTTGGGGCGTATCGGTCGCCAGTTTCGAGATAACGGAACACAATCGCCGCGATCTGGATTGCTTCGGATGCTACATCTTCGTGGGAATCATCAGCTTTAATGGCATCCTAAAGCTCGTCCACTTCCTCTTTGAGAATTGCATAGAACTCATGCCTTCCCCACAGGGCATTGCCATGCTTGGCGTAAGCGCGGTCGAGTTCAGAAGCGATAAGGGATTCTATTCTTGATCTTGGTATGGTCGTAGAACAGCGTTCACAGAGGCAGATCGCTCTCAGGAGCTTTCGCCAGTAGCAACGCAGCCGGTATTTGAGTTTCTGGATCACGCGATCAAATCCTCCAATCTTTTCTTCGCCCACCTAGGCAGCACGATCTTTGCGATGCCAGGCGCGTAGCCGGGCCACTCATCGTTATAGACGCACTCGGCAAAGGCGTTAAGGATTCGGCGGTATTCCACGGCCCCGAGCTTTAGAACGTCCTCATCAAGCTCCCACTGCGCCGCGTCAAATGGCACGTCGTCATCGAACGGCACGAAGACGAAGCGGCTTGCGCCGGTGAGTTGCAGGTAGGATGCCGCTTGAATGTGGTAGCCGCGATCCAAAGCGGTCTTTTGGAAGTTGTCGTGATCCGCCTCCCCCGATTGGACCTTCTTCATGTCGAAAATCCACGTCACGCCGTCTTCCGTAGTGGCCATGCAATCGAGGCGGCACTTGCAAAGCAGACCCGTTGCCGCATCCTTTTTGAAGCAGGATACCTCCCTCTGGCCGGCGCGGAGCGCGGCGCCGAACTCAGGCAGGGCGATAACGCGCTTGGCAGCCTGGGCGATCCGCAATTCGGCTTCCTTGTCGATTACCGGGCGGTCCGCGTGCGTCGCCAGCCAATTCTTGCACCAGGTTGAACCGCCATGCCAGGGCTTGAGCTTGCCTTTTTCATCCGGGTAGGTTTCCGGTTGCAAGTAGTAGGCGCGCGGCATGTTATCAGGCTCCAGTACCGCCGTATGGCAGATGGTTCCAAACTCCATGTCTGGCGTTGGCAGCTTCGGCTTGCGGTTTTTGTAGTGGAGGGGCGTCGCGTGTTCATCAAACTCTTTCAGGCGCGACTGAGAGACGCCCGGGGCTTTGTGGTACACCTCGGCGGGCAGGTCAAGCCAGACGCCTTCGGTGTTCGGCTCGAATTGGGTCAGTGTGGGCTTAAGCATAAACGTAGTGAAATAGTGTCCGGCTTTTACGCGCTTACCGGACGGGCGAATTAGATAACCAGTGGACTGTTCACCGGCGCAATACCCAGTTCATTTGTTAGGACGTGCAGCGAATGACGCACTTATTGATCGAGCGCGTGTCCTTCTTCAACGCCTCACAGAAGGCAGCGGGCAGGTCTTCCCATGAGCTATATGAGTCCGCGTTTTCCAGCCGCTCGGTTTCCCCGGCCCAGCGCCGGAACTTGTCGAACGTGACGCCAGCATCGCCCATGAACTGCCCAAGCTGGCCTTGGATCGTTTCGGGGGCGGCGTCGGCATCCGGGGCAAGCTCGGGTTGGACAGGGACAGCCTTCGGCGCGGCTCCCCTGGCTGGTGCAAGACCGGCCTTGGCTTCAGCCTCTTCGTCTGTGGGCGCGGTCTGGACCGCCGCGGCGGTGGTAGTCGCAGGCGCGAAACGTGGCGCAGCAGAAATCTGCCCTGGTGCCCGGTCAGAGATGGCAGCAAGTTCAACATCGGCTTCGCCGTCAGGGTCACTCGTGCCTGTGAGGCGTTCAAAGACGCGCTTGTAAAACTTTCGCTGCGCCTTGCCGATGTAGCTATCCGAACCGGCATAATCGTCGCCCTTGCAGGCGATTGTTGCTTTCATAGAGTCGGGCTTTCCGTTGAGCGTCCACGTCGCTTCGCATTCCACAATCGCCCCGCCAGCGGCGATCTTCGGGACCGAAAATGACGGCTTAAACTCCTCAAAGTGAGGAATTTTCTTTAGCTTGGCCTCGAATCCCTCCTTGGTGATGTAGCAGTTGGCCGCGATGATATTGAATTGGTTGCCAATGGTCCGAACACCGCGCAGCGTTGCTTCGATTACACAATCGCGGACCACATCCGGCCCGTATGGCTTGTTGTAGGCGTTTTCTTTCTTGTTCCAAACCTTCGGGTTTTTGTCCGTCATAAACCCCAGGCGCGAATTTTGGAGGCTCAAGAATCGTTCCATCATGGCCGGGGTTATCGCCGTTCGCAGTTGCATCATGGCATCGGCGACGGCAAAGGTTTCCTCGAAAGACCCGGACACGCCGAGCGTGCTGAGGGCCTTTTGCGCAATGCTATCGAGGTTTAGAATGTCTTCTTTTTGAATGGCTGTGCTCATATTGTGACTGTTTTCTGTTTTTGTTTTTGGTGTTTAACTGTCCTTTGTAAGTTTTCCGTCTTTGACGGTGTACCAGACATTGGCCTCAATGCCTTTCTCTCCAACCTTGCCGGTGACGAAGTGCCAGCCAGTTTCGTTATCCCAATAGGCGATTGCGAACGCGCCCCGATCTCCTACCTTCACGCGACCACAAGCAGCAGCAACGGCGCAAACCGAGTCGTTCCCGCTGGCCGCGAGATTCGAGGCGTAACCGCTGGCCGCGAGCTTCGAGTCGTTCCCGCTGGCCGCGAGATTCGAGGCGTTCCCGCTGGCCGCGAGCTTCGAGGCGTAACCGCTGGCCGCGAGCT
>CAZMWL010000054.1:0-21684 GCA_964569985.1 uncultured Occallatibacter sp. | reverse complement strand
GCCATCTGCTGATGAGCGGTCCCACGCCCGAACATGTCGAGGGCGACCCCGCCGCCGACAATCCCCGCGTGGTGATGCCCTTCAGCGGCTCTTCCGGTTCAGGCGACGTGACCGCCGAAGTGGTGTACGCGAACTACGGCCGTGCCGAAGACTTCAATGAGCTTGCGGCCCGCAACATCGATCTGCACGGCAAAATTGTCATCTGCCGCTATGGCTCCAACTTTCGCGGCGTCAAAGTCTACCTGGCCCAGCAGCGCGGCGCGGTTGGCGTCCTCCTCTACTCTGACCCGCAGGACGACGGCTACGCCAAAGGCGATCCCTGGCCGCTGGGTCCATGGCGGCCTGAGACCGGCGTGCAGCGCGGCTCGGTGCAATTCCTCTTCAAGTACCCCGGCGATCCCGAAACACCCGGCATCGCCTCCACGCTCGACCTGCCCGACTCCGCCCGCGTTCCCAACCCCTCTGGACCTGATGGCAGCCAGCCGTACATCATCTCGATTCCTCTCAGCTACCATGATGCCGCGCCCATTTTGCAGGCGCTCAAAGGTCCCAGTGTGCCGCAAAGCTGGCAGGGCGCACTGCCCTTCCGCTACCACATCGGTCCCGGCGGAGAACGAGTCCACCTGGTTTCGCTTGAGGACTACCAGCGCCGCGTCATCTGGGACGTGATCGGCAAAGTCGAAGGTTCGCAGGAGCCGGATGCATGGGTCATCGTCGGCAACCATCGCGACGCGTGGGTATATGGTGCCGTCGACCCCAACAGTGGCACGGCCGCCATGCTCGAAGCCGCGCATGGCATCGGCACGCTGCTTCGCCAGGGCTGGCGGCCCAGGCGCACCATCGTCTTCTGCAGTTGGGACGCTGAAGAGGAAGGCCTTGTCGGTTCGACCGAGTGGGTCGAACAGCAGGGCCGCACCCTGGACCACGCTGTGGCCTATTTCAATATCGACGTGGGCGTCTCGGGCCCGGACTTCTCCGCCTCCGCTGTGCCCTCGCTCAAGGAGTTCGTTCGCGACATCGCGCGTTACGTGCCCAGCCCGCTCGGCGGCACTGTGTATCGGCTCTGGCATCTCACCCCCCCCGGCGACCGCGAACATCACCAATCGAATGCGCCGCCCATTCCGGGAGAAGGGGTGCACTTGGGCGATCTCGGCTCAGGGTCGGACTACACGCCCTTCCTGCAACACGCAGGCGTACCCTCCACCGATATCGAATCCACCGGCCCCTATGGCGTCTATCACTCGGCTTTCGACGACTTCGCATGGTTCACGCAGAATGCCGATCCGCATTTTCTCTATTTGCAGCAGATGGCGCGCGTCCTTGGCCTTGAAGCCATGCGCATGGCCGATGCCGACCTGCTGCCCTACGACTACGTTGCCTACGCGCACGAAATCTCCGCCTATCTCGACGCCGCCAAACACAGGGCCCCGGATGCCGGTCTAGGCGTGCTCGACTTCGCTCCCGCCCAGGCGGCAGCCGTGCGGTTTTCTGCCGCAGCCCAGCGTGCATATGCGGTCGAGTCCGCACCTTCTGGAGATCTGACCCGGCTGAATCTTGCCTTAAGGCAAACCGAGACAGCCCTGCTCTCCGACGCGGGACTTCCCAATCGGCCGTGGTACCGACACACCATCTTCGCTCCCGGCGAGGTCACAGGCTACGCCGCCGTCGTCCTCCCCGGGGTCAACGAGGCCATCGACGCGCAGGATCGAAATCGGGCCGCGCAGCAGCTGCAGGTTCTCACGCAAGCGCTCAACCGCGCCGCCAGCGTCCTCGAAGCCGTCCACTGAAAGCCGGATTGGTGCCGCTTGGTTACCACGGTAATTCGATCAACTCTTCAGGACTGTCTAGGTTTTCCATCTCATTAACCATTTAGTTGTAGGTGATTTAACCGCATCGTTCCGGAAAAACGCTCTCATTTCTAACGATTTTACTTGCAGTCTCTGTCAGGATGGCAGTAATATCAGTAACCAGTGAGAGTTACTGTTGGATTGATCGACGCGGTTACTCTCCTCGGCTTCGCTGGTTTCCCAGGATTGCGCTGCCGAAAAACCAATGGATTGGATGGTCCTTGCCATGCACGATATGCTCATCGCTCTGGTTTTCCTTGCGTTCGTGGCTTCCCCGGCCCTTTTCGCCGCCATGCCGGTCAGCAAGCGTCAGGAACGGCCTGAGCGCCACGCCAAGGGTGTCGGCTTACTCCCCGCCAGTCGGTAACGCCGTCTCTTTCGGCTCCGCAGGCCGATCTCTGTCCGCCGCTCATTAGACCTTAGAACAGCTCCCGTCCAAAGGTCCGCCCCACCGCAGGTGGCAAGTGGCCCCAAGGAACCACGTCCACTCCCACTCTGTAGTTATTTCCCTTTGTCCTTTCGCGGAGCTATGGTGCAATGTCGGACTCTCTAAGAAGTCCGCCGCACGCAGAATTGTGCACACCTTGGGGGCCTTTCATGAAAGACCTGGTAATCGAACTGATTCTGATCGCAATGATCGTCATTCCGCTGGTTTCCGACTCGCTCGAACCCTGCCGGGCCACAAATCGCCACGGCTCGGCGCCGCGCCGCAAGCACTAGCGCGCACTCACCGCATTCTCTCCCGCAAGCGCCGGCCGCCCTCGGTCCCCAGTCCCCACGTTTCGATCTTCACTCCCTCCCGCCCATGATGTGAGCCAAATCACATCGCCACCCCCCGCCCACGGTTGACCATGGTCGTGCAGGCTCGTATCGTTAAAAAGGTAGAGACCATGAAAAAATCCCCAAAGACTTTGCAGGTCAGTATTGCCGTCGCCGTCATCCTCGGCACCATCGCCTGGTTGGCTTTCACAGGCTACGGGTCCAGCAAGAGCTATTACGTCACCATTGCCGAGCTGGGCGGAATGGGCGACAAGGCGTATCACAGCAATTTGCGCGTCGAGGGTTTCGTGGAGCCAGGCTCGATTGAGCGCAACGGCCCGCACGTCAATTTCGTACTGAACGAATACGAGAGCCACTCGCCCAAAGCCCCTTCCGGACGCCTTCTGAAGGTGAGCTACAAGGGAGCCGAGCCGCCGCCTGACACTTTCAAGGACGACGCGCAGGCACTTGCGATGGGCACCTATGGCCGCGACGGCGTGTTTCATGCCACGGTGCTTCAGGCCAAGTGCGCCAGCAAATACGCACCGGCGCAGCCCGGCGCGCAGCCGTCTGCTCCTGCTTCGAACAAGCCGGCCAGCGCATCGAACACTACGCCTCCGCCTTCCTCCTCAACCCAGACCGCTTCCAACTGAGCGCATGACCGCGAACGTCTCCGCTGCCGAACCTACAACTCTTGGCGCTCGGGTCCATATTTGCGCTCGGCTTCAGCAGGTGTCCAAGCTCTTTGGCAGCTTTGCCGCGCTGCGCCAGGTGACGGTCGATCTGGAACCCGGCCATTGCTATGTGCTGCTCGGCGAAAACGGCGCGGGCAAATCTACGCTGCTGCGCATTCTGGCCGGACTGCTGCGCCCCAGCTACGGCACGGTGCGCGTCTTCGGCAACTCGGAGCCGCAGCAGGAGCGCGCCCGCATTGGTTACATGAGCCATGCGCCCATGCTCTACGACGAACTCACCGCCCAGGAGAATTTGCGCTACTTCGCCAGCCTCTATCCCGGCCGTGACTGCCTCGCGCCTGCCGACGCCCTGCGCCAGGTTGGACTCAACCCCGAGCTGAACCGGCCTTTCGGCAACTACTCGCAAGGCATGCGCCAGCGCACCTCGCTTGCCCGCGTGCTGGTTCCCTCGCCGGAGCTTCTGCTGCTCGACGAACCTTTCTCCAACATGGATGTGGAAAGCGCGCGACAAATGGTCGAACTCCTCGCCCGCTTCCGCAAAAGCGATCGCACCATCGTCCTCACCACGCACCAGCGCGACCTCGCCGCGCCCATCGCCGACTGGGTGCTCACGCTCCACGCCGGTCGCGTCGCATCCTTTGAACCAGGGAGCCCGACGCGATGAAGACCAATGGCGCACGCTATCTCGAATCGCTCGGCATCGCGTTTGAGTTACGCGAGTACGAGGTCGATCCCAACGACCTCACTGCGATCACGGTCGCGAAAAAAATCGGCATGCCTGCCGAACAAGTTTTCAAGACCCTGCTCGCGACCACCGGCGCCGGCGATTACGTCTTCGCCGTCATTCCCGGCGACGCTGAGCTCGACTTCAAAAAACTCGCGCGTGCCGCAGGCTGGCGCAAAGCGGAGATGGCTCCGCTCAAAGATGTGCAGCCGCTCACCGGCTATATCCGCGGCGGCGTTACCGTCTTCGGCGTAAAAAAATCTTATCCGGTTTTCGTCGATGAAACGGCAGTCCTCTTCGACACCATCAGCGTTTCCGCGGGAACACGCGGCACGCAGTTGATCCTCGCTCCCGATGATTATCTGCGCGCCTCCGCCGCGATCGGCGAGCCCGTACAGACAGTCGATTTGACCAAAGACGCCAAGCCTGTCACTGCGGAGGGCCGCTCATGACCCGCGCTCTCTGGACGCATCTCGCCAAGGATCTCCGCATCGAATGGCGCTCGCTCGACGCCATGATCTCCATGCTCTTCTTCTCCGGCCTGGTGGTCGTGCTCTTCTCCATCGCCTTCGATCCGCGCGGCGAGTTCTCACAGCAAATCTCCGGCGGCGTGCTCTGCGTCGCCACCATGTTCGCTTCGGTCAGCGCGCTCAATCAGGTCTGGGCGCGCGAAATCCGGCATCAGGTGATGGACGCGCAGCGCATGGTTCCCGCGCCCGCGGCCGAGCTCTTCCTCGCCAAAGCCATCGCCAACTTTCTCTTCGTCACCATCGTGCAGGTCATTCTGGCGCCGTTCTTTTTCATCTTTTACAACCTGCACATCACGGGCAATGCGTGGCTGCTGGCGCTGGTGCTGCCGCTGGGAACTTGGGCTTTGGTTGGCAATGGCGTCTTTTTCGCTGCGCTCTCCATGAGCAGCCGCAATCGCGAGCTACTGCTCTCGCTCATTCTCTTTCCCATCTTCATTCCCGCGCTTCTGGCCATGGTGCAATCCACTACCGCCATCTTCACCGGCGACAGCGATCCCACGCTCTGGATCAAGATGCTGCTCGGCTACGACATCATCTTCACCACTGCCAGCCTATTGCTCTTCGACACCATCTTCCGCGCGGAGTAAGAAATCAGCTCTCAGCCAAGAGCAAAATCTCTGTTTTTGCGTTCGCGGTGGGGTGTTTCGTTAAGTCCAGCAGAATCAATCGCAATGTTCGATTTTGCGCTGCCAGAAAGCGCCAAATGTTGGCTAGGAAGCGACCGCTTGGTCCGTTTACGTTGGTCTGAAGCTTCGCGATTTTTTGAGACAAATTAACGAGAATTGCGCACATTTGCGGTAAGTGTGAAACGAGAATTTCGCGAAGTAGAGCCGCGGTTGGCAGAGAATTTCGCATAAACACGACAAAACAGAATTCAAAGTGCGTTTTTGCGCAGGTTGTTGGCGTGTTTTGCGCGCAAAAACACGTCTTCTTGTGTCTGAAAACCAGTGATTTGTTACCAAGTGGCTCGTAGTAAGAAATGCTGTAGTCAAGAATGCTGAGACCGGACGGACGGGGCTGGCGTTGGAGCGGAGGATGCGTTGGCGCTGGTGGGTGGAGCGCAGACCGTGAGCCGCCCGGCCGTTTTCCAAAAACAACTCTCGCGGGAAGGCCGAATTCTGGACTCACAGCAGCATCCAAATTCAAGGGGATTGCACGACGCCTTAACCCAAATCCACGCGACACTTTGATAACATTTGATTCCCTGGCAAGAGCAGCGCCCCGGGAGCGGCTTCCTAATCTGCATGGCATGAAGGCTTCAACAAATTCATAACCAAACACTGGAGGGAATAGTATGCCAACGATTACAACCCAAGACGGTACACAGATTTTCTTGAAGGACTGGGGTCCGAGGAACGCGCAACCCATCGTGTTTCATCACGGCTGGCCTCTGGCGTCGGACGACTGGGACGCGCAGATGCTGTTCTTCCTTGCGAACGGCTATCGCGTCGTGGCGCATGACAGGCGCGGGCACGGCCGCTCCGCGCAGGTGGATACCGGCCACGACATGGACCATTACGCGGCCGACGCTTCGGCAGTGGTCGAGCATCTCGACCTGAGGAATGCGGTCCACATCGGCCACTCGACGGGCGGCGGCGAGGTGGCGCGCTATGTCGCCAAATATGGCCAGCCGCAAGGCCGCGTCGCCAAGGCGGTGCTGATCGCCGCCGTTCCCCCGCTGATGCTCAAGACCGAAGCGAACCCCGGTGGCACGCCGATTGAGGTCTTCGACGGATTCCGCAAGGCGCTGGCCGCGAACCGGGCGCAGTTCTACCTCGATGTGGCTTCGGGTCCGTTCTACGGCTTCAACAGGCCCGGCGCGAAGGTTTCGCAGGGGATTATTCAGAACTGGTGGCGTCAGGGGATCATCGGCGGCGCACTCGCTCAATACGAAGGCATCAAGGCTTTCTCTGAGACAGACCAAACGGACGATCTGAAAGCGATCACGGTGCCGACCCTCGTGATGCAGGGCGACGACGATCAAATTGTGCCCTACAAAGACGCTTCTTTGCTGCAGGCGAAGCTGCTCAAGAACAGTACGCTGAAGATTTACCCCGGCTTGCCTCACGGCATGATGACCACGCACGCCGACGTGATCAATGCGGACCTGCTGGCATTCATCCGAAGCTGAATTCAGGAGAAGCAGGGAATAGGGAGTAGCCAGTAGGAAATAGGCCTTCGGCCCTCTTCGGCTTTGCGCAGAGCAGCCTTTAATGCCGTTTCCTCGTTCCCTGTTTCTCTCTCAAAAAATCGCCGCTCTTGCCGCCTGATTTTGCTTCGAGGCGAATTTCGCGGATCACGATGGATTTGTCGAGGGCCTTGGTCATGTCGTAAACCGTGAGCGCGGCGACGGCGGCCGCGGTGAGGGCTTCCATTTCAACGCCCGTTTGCCCAACCGTGGCCGCGGTGGCGGTGATGCGCACACCGCCGGCGACCAGCTCCGTCTCGACATCGACGTGCGTGAGCGCAAGTGGATGGCACATGGGAATGAGCTCCGCGGTGCGCTTGGCAGCCTGAATGCCGGCAATGCGCGCGACTTCAAGCGGATTGCCTTTGGGGTTCCGGGGCAGCGCGGCGATGACCGCGGCGGACAGCGCGACAAAGGCCGATGCGATTGCGGTGCGGCGCGTGGGCTGCTTGCCGCCGACGTCGACCATGGCGGCACAGCCGGTTGCGTCGAAGTGCGATAGTTTCGCGGTCTTGGGCATGTGTCTCCTCACGGCAGAAGAATGTTGGCCGTTGCGCCCGCGTCGAGCGAGCCGGAATCACCGGGCACGACCAGATAGCAGTTCGACCGCGCCATGGCGGCGAGATCGGCGGAACCTTGCCATGCAACCAGCTTCACTTCGGGCACAGGTCCGGCGAACGTGCAGGCAGCGGGCAGAAAGCGCGTGAGGCCCGGCTTCGCTTTGACCTCCTCAGCCAGGCGCGCGAGAGCGAAGCGCGGACCACGATCGATGCGGCCGGCAAGTGCGGCCAACACCGGCGCGGCGAAGAGCAGGAATGTGACGGCGGAAGAGACGGGATTTCCCGGCAATCCGAACCATTGCATGGAGCAGCCTTTTTGGTTGTGACCTGTGGGACGGGGCAGCTCTCCAAACACCACCGGCTTGCCCGGCTGCATGCGCACGCCGGTGAATTGGAAGCGGGCTCCCAAGCGGGCGAGGGTGGGTTCGACAAGATCAAATTTTCCAGCAGACACGCCGCCCGTGACGAGCAGAAGATCGGCCGTGGCGGCGCGGGCAATCGCGGCGTCGAGAGACCTGGCAGTATCGCGCGCGATGGGCAGGATCCACGGCTGGCCGCCGGCTGCGGAAACCATCGCGGCCAGCATGGCGGAGCTGGAGTTGCGAATCTGGCCGGGCGCGGGTTTGGCGGCGATGGGCACAAGTTCGTCGCCCGTGGAGAGAATGGCCACGCGCGGCCTCAAGTAGACCGTGATCTGTCGACAGCCGCAGGACGCGGCCAAAGCAATCTGCGCCGCGCCGAGCAAAGTCCCAGCGGGCAGCAACGCGCCGCCTTTGCGCGCCTGCGCGCCGCGGAGCACGATGTTCTCGCCCTTCTTAATTGTGCATGGCGGTAAAAGGCGGACGGTTGGCGCGGAACGTTCGCCGCCGACCTCGACGTGGGCAGATTCAACGTGCTCGAGCATGATGACCGCGTCAGCGCCGCGAGGAACGGGCGCGCCGGTCATGATCTCCCAGGCGGCTCCACGCGGCAGCGGACCGGAAGGCGGATCGCCCGCGCGGCTTGCGCCGGCGAGGTTGAGCGGCCGATGGGCGGAGGCTTCCGCGGCACGGCAGGCGAAACCGTCTCGCGTGGAACGGGCGAAAGGCGGCAGGTCGCTGTCTGCGCGGAGGGTTTCAGCAAGAACGCGTCCTGCCGCAGCGGCCAGGGTCACGCGCTCCGTCACGGGCTTGCTGCGCGCGAGGCGCTCGGCGCGCTTGGCGACATAGGCCGCGGCCTGGGCGTAACTGAGCAAGGCGTTGTTCGACATTGGGGCCGACTTTCGGCTCATGGATTGGATTGTAGATGGAGGAGCGATGTGGAGGATTGCATCCATAGCGCCGGATACACGAAGGGCGTCCGCCGCGGCAGACGCCCTTTGATCGGTTCGAGCGGAGGCCGAGCTACTTCGACTTCGCTCCGGCCGCCTGTTGCAGGATGCCTGTCACGTCCGCAGCGAACTGGCCATGCGGCGCCAGTTGCAGATATTTCTGGTAGGCTTCGGCGCAATCCGGAGGCAGAACGTAGTGGCCCTTGGCGTCGACGGTGGCGTTCATAATCAAACCCTGGCCCTTGATGTAATACAGAATTGCGAGGTTGGGATCGTTCGGGTTCGGATCCTGCTTGATGGCTTCATCCGCCGCGGCAGCCTGCGCAGCGGCGTTGCCCTCCTGGAAGAAGATGATCGCCTGGTTTTTGAGATACAGCGGCGCGTTGACGGTATCCGCCTTGGCGGCAGCATCAAACGCGGCGTTGGCCTCAGGAACCTTGCCGGTGCGCGCGTAGATTTCGCCCAAGCCAGCCTCGGCCTGGCCGATGACGGGTCCGCGCGGCTTTTTGGAAGCGGTCTCGAGATCGACAGCCTTTTTGTAGGCCGTGATGGCATCGTCGTACTGCTTGAGCCCGGCCTGTCCGTAGCCCAACTGGTTCCACAACAAGGCCTCGTCCGGCTTGGCGGCAGTATCCTTGGTCGCAATGCTCACGATGTCTGTGTACTTGGCGGTCTTGATCTCGACGATCTTGTTGGCAAGATCGAGTTTGGAAGCGTTGGCTCCCAGGGCCGCCACCGCAAGATCGGATGCGTGGTCGATGTCTTTCTTGTCCTGGTTGACGATCTTCAGATCGGCGTTGAGCTGGTTGATGAGGACATTGGCCTTCAGGGCCTCGGAATTCTGCTTCCTCAAATCCTCCAACTGCTTCTTCTCCTCCGGCGACATATTGTCGATGTATTCCTGGCGCGACATGTCGACGTCCTGTTCGGTATCCTGCCCGGCGACGATTTTGACGCCGCGGACGGAATCAGCCATCTTGCCGACCGGCATTTCGGCCGCGCGGTAAACCAGCATGTAGGTTCCCTGCGCCGCTTCTCCGGTGTAATTGCCGGATTCATCGACCAGGAAGGTGTACTTCAGGGTCGAGCCGCCGTCGGTGGAGAGATTCACCGTGCCGCCGCCCTGGGGTTGGCCCGTGGGATTGATGACTTTGCCGTGAATCTTGCCAGTATTTCCAGCGGGCGCTTGCTGCGCCTGTGCCGGCGCGAGGACCACGGTCAAAAGTGCGGCAGCGGCCAGGCCCAGCCAAAGTGAAAGAGCGCGTTTCATGTTTTCTCCTTGAGAGCGGCGGGACATAGATTGCCCGCAAGCTCAAAAAATTCAAAGTCTCAGGCGCAGCGGAGGAAACTCATCCGGCAGAGCGCATTGGTGAGCAAGACCCACGTTAAATCCAATGCAGCACCCCGCACAAGTGGTCTCCGGCCAACTCTGCTCCGGGACGCCGGGTGTTTCGACGCCGGCCCAGTCTTCCTGACAAGAGGTCCGTCTGCAAGTTGCCCTTTGCGTCGCGCAGTCTCCACACGCCGTGCCGATACCGATTCTCATGGTAGTGGGGCAGGCGCGGCTGCGCGTGTGGCCTGTATCACACACTAAAATCAAGGCATGGGAACGGTTATTCGCAATGCGACCGCGGCAGATGTTGCACAGATTCTCGCTTTCATTCGCGCCCTTGCCGCTTTTGAGCGGGCGCCGGACGCGGTGGTTGCGACCGAGGAGGGCCTTCTCCGCGACGGATTTGGCCCTAACCCGTTTTATTCCTGCCTGATTGCCGAGCGCGATGGCCAGCCAGCGGGTTTCGCGTTGTTTTTCTACAACTACTCCACGTGGGAGGGACGGCCCGGCATCTACCTTGAGGACCTGTTTGTGCTGCCGGAGTTGCGCGGCTTGGGCATTGGCAAGGCGCTATTGCAACGTGTGGCCGCAATTGCCGTGGAAAAGGGCTGCCAGCGCCTGCAATGGGAAGTTCTGGATTGGAATACGCCGGCCATCGATTTTTATTCCGCCATGGGCGCCGAGTTTTTGGATGATTGGCGCAATGTACGACTGAGTGGGGATGCGATCAAGCGGCTTGCGGAGGAACCGGGAGGGGGTGGTCTCCCACCCATTTCCGCGAAAAACGCGGAAATGGATGCGGCACGGGAGAAACAAAAGAACAGGGCGGAGAGCACGTCGTGTGGATTCGCGTGATTGGCGGCGGGCTGGCCGGGCCGGAGGCGGCGCTGACGGCGGCGCGGCTTGGCTGCGAGGTGGATCTGTATGAAATGCGCGCGATGGTGGATGGAAAGCCGCGCCTGACGCCGGCTCACCAGACTACAGATTTCGGTGAATTGGTTTGCTCGAATTCCCTCAAGAGCGAATCGCCCAACACAGCGCCTTGGCTGCTGAAACAGGAGATGCGGCGCGGGGGCTCGGCGCTTTTGCGGATTGCGGATGCATGCGCGGTTCCAGCAGGCCACGCGCTGGCCGTCGATCGCGTGGAGTTTTCTCGGCGCATTTCGGAAGCGATTGAAGCCGAGCCGCGCATTCACGTGATTCGCGAGGAAGTGACGAGCCTGGGCGATGCGCTACTCCAAAACGAGAATGGCACGAAGCGCCAGCTCACGATCATCGCGACGGGGCCGCTGACGTCGGACGCGCTGGGCGGGGAGATTGAGCGGCTGACCGGCGCGGGGCATCTGGCGTTTTACGATTCGATTTCGCCGATTGTCGATGCCGAGTCCATTGACATGAGCCGCGTGTATTTTGCCGCGCGCTGGGACAAGGGCACGGCCGATTACATCAACTGCCCCATGGACCGCGCGGAGTACGACCGCTTTTACGACGCGCTGGTGGCCGCCGAAGCAGCGGAAAGCAAAGAGTGGGAGAAGCTCGACTTTTTTGAGGGTTGTTTACCCATCGAAGTGCTGGCCACGCGCGGGCGCGATACGCTGCGCTTCGGCCCCATGAAGCCGGTGGGGTTGCGCGATCCGCGCACCGGCAAAACGCCGTGGGCCGCGGTGCAGTTGCGCAAAGAGAACCTGCGCGCCGACAGCTACAACCTCGTTGGTTTCCAGAATCACTTGAAGTTTGGCGAACAGGCGCGGGTTCTGCGGCTGATTCCGGGACTGGAAAACGCGCGCTTCCTGCGCTACGGGCAGATCCACCGCAACACCTACATTTGCGCGCCGGTACTGTTGGATGCATGCCTGCGGCTTTCGCCAAAGCCCGCTCATCCTGAGCTACAAAAATCGGAGGTCATCCTGAGCGAGTCCGCCGCAGGCGGACGAATCGAAGGACCTGCATTTTCTGCTTCCGGACACGCGCACCTCTTCGCAGGGCAGGTTTGCGGCGTGGAGGGGTACACGGAATCGATCGCCACGGGCATGCTGGCAGGGATCTATGCCGCGGCGATCGCTCGCGGCGAGGAGCCTTTGCCGGTTCCGCGCGCGACGGCGCTTGGTTCGCTGGTGCATTACATCACGCACGCGGATCCCAAGAATTTTCAGCCCGCAAACATCACCTTCGATTTGCTGGAGCCTCTGGAGGAAGAGGTGCGGAAGAAGATCCGCGACAAGAAAGAGCGGCATCGGATTGTGTGCGAGCGCGCGCTGGGGGCGTTCGATGCATGGTGGGCGGCGACAGAAATCGCCACTCTTCGAGGATGATCGCGCGAACCGCTTTAGTTCGGCGAAGGCCGCTCGATGTGGTCGATGACGATGGTTTGGATGGAGCCTTTGCCTGCTTTGAGATCGAGGCCGAGGGCCTTCATGGCCGTGAGAAGAAAGCCCGTGATGTCCGCGTTGTTGTCGACGTCGCCGGGCTTGTACTCGAAGTCGAAGGAACCGCTCAGTCCCGTTTGATCGGTCACAGGACGTTCCAGCCATTCGCTCAGGCGTACGGCCAGCTTGGGCATGGAGATGTTTTTCCCGCCATACCAGGTTTGGTAATCTCCGCCGGCCCACGGGTATGCGGTCTTGTCCTTAGGTGGTTGCAGATTGAGCTTGCCCTTGCCGCGTTCAAGCAGGTACGCCTGGACCTCCCTGGTTGCGACGTGGTACTTCAACTGAAACCTATCGATCAGGAGGGCCTGCAGCATGCGGCACTCTTCATCGCTTGGAGGATCGACGGAGAAGGCTGGGTTCGAATGGGCGGAAGCGGAGTCAGCGGGGGGAACAGCCTGAATATCAAATCCCTGACCGGTCACTAAATCCGTCCAAACCGGGCCGCCAGCGATCTGAAAGCGCTGGACGTTGAACGCCACCATGATGAGATATTGCGTCCGGACACCCTTGCCAACGATTCGACCGCCGGGGAGGGTGCGAAGACCGTTGAGCTCCCGGTTGTCTGGGCCGGAAGGCCGCACTGAAGCGGCTTCAAATTGCGGAAGGGCGGCAGACGCCTTCTGTGCCGCGACTGGCGGCGAATTTCCCTGCGCGAAAACGCTGGCCGCCGCGCACACAAGCCAAATGGCTGCAACTCGCAGACAAACACTCACCGTGTATTTCATCTTTCCACCCATGGTCCTTGGATTCCCATTGATTTGACGCTGCTTCCGCGCGAATCGCTCAGAGTTGGATCGAGGACCGACACGTCCTTGCACCGTCCCTACGGGACTCTGGAATCAATTCTTGAGTCTTGCTTTCCCCACGCTGAAGCGCGGGGCGAACAAACACTACGCCTCCGGCACGCTTATCAGGGAATCACTTTCGCAGCTATCCCACGTCAGCCGTATTCTTAATCGGGGCATCCCAGCATGGCTGGCATACGTCGCAACGTGATCGTCTCTATCTTGTTCACCATTTTTGGCGGGCCGGGGTTCGTGTTGGTCTATCTGCCGTTGTGGATCACGCGCTTTCGCATTCCGGACGGTGAACCGTGGGGGCAGATGCTGTTGGCGTCGGCGCTCATTCTGGCCGGGGTCTCGCCGGCATTCGAGTCCATCCGGCGGTTTGTAGCCGTGGGTCGCGGAACGCTGATGCCCACGGCGCCGACGGAGCATCTGGTCGTGAGCGGCTTCTACCGTCATGTGCGCAATCCGATGTATGTGGGTGTGCTCATCGCTCTGGCCGGCGAGGCCGTGCTTTTCGAGCGGCGCGCGATGGTCGCGTATCTCGCTCTCGTGTGGCTCGCAACGCACCTGTTTGTGCTTCTCTACGAGGAGCCCACGCTCACCCGGCGCTACGGCGACGAGTATCTGCGCTTCAAGCAGAATGTTCCGCGCTGGTTGGCGCGGCTGACGCCGTGGACTGGCGCAGACGAGTAGCCGCCGGGAACCTTTCTGCATTCTTCCGTGTCCAAGACAGCGTAGGCTTTGTGCGCGGCGGCGAAGTGCGAACGTGTACCCTGAAGATTGGGACGATGCATGGAACAGGGCGCTGCGCGCGCCCGGGGAAGTGAGAAGTTTTTGATGCGACGGTTGGGAATGATTTGCGGTGTGGCGGCGATCAGTTGCGGCGCGGCACTGGCGTGCGCCCAGGCCGGGCAGCCTACCGCCGCAGAGAAGAAATCGGCCACCGTCCTCACGCTTCCGCCCTCGCCCAAGGCCCTTTTGCCCGACGAATTTTCCGGCTGGGTGACGGCCGAACCATCGAAGATCATCACCGACGCCGCGCAAGCCGACCCAGCCAATGCCGCGGCGCTTAAGGAATATGGGTTTAACGCGGCCGTCGTGGCCAGCTACAAGCGCGAGGGAGAAACGCTGAACCTGCGCGCACTGCGCTTCGATGACGCGAGCGGCGCTTATGGCGCCTACACCTACTACCGGCAGAACGGCTGGCCGAAAGAAGCCATCGGCACCGGTGCAGCGTCCGACAACAAGCGCGTTCTGTTTTGGGTGGGAACCACGGTGGTGGACGCCACGTTTTCCCAGGTTGGGCCGGAGTCGGCAAGCGAATTGCGCGAGATTGCGCGTCAGTTGCCTGCGCCTGGCGGAAGCCGCTTACTGCTTCCACCCATCCTGGCCAGCCTGCCGCAATCGAGGCTCGACCCGCAGACCACACACTACGCAGTGGGCCCGGCCGGCTACGCGGGCGCGGGAGGCGTGTTGCCGCCGGCGCTGGTCAAATTCGATATGGGCGCTGAAACTCTCACGGCGAATTATTCTCTCGCTTCTGGCGAGGCCACGCTCACGATCATCGATTACCCCACGCCGCAAATCGCGCACGCACAGGTGGATGCGATTCGCGCGTATCTGAAGGCCGGCAGCCAGGCGACGCCACCCTGGCCCAAGCCGCTTAACGACTCCGATACTGCGTCGCTCGAGGTGCGGGATAGCGGGCCGCTGGTCGTGGTTGTGAGCGGCGACGCTATTCCCGATGAGAGCCATCGCTTGCTCGAGTCCGTACATTACGAAGCCGAGATGACGGCGATTCCGCAGCCGTTGGAGTCGGACATCGAGAAGACCAGCAAACTGCTGACGGGCATTGCGATCCTGAGCCTGATCGGTGCCGGAGCAGCCATTTTGCTGGGCGGGTTCTTCGGCGGCGGCAGAGCCCTTTACCGGAAGGTGACGGGTAAACCGACCTCCTCAGTCTTCGACATGGAGTTCATTCGTATCGATCTGCGGGAAGAAACGGTGGAAGTGGTCGAAGTGATCGAGGCAATCGAACGGCCGCATCCGAAGGGTTAATGTCGCCCTTATCCTGTGGAAAAATGGACAAAAACCAGATAAAACAGCGCCAAATCACGGGAAATCACGAAGAAAAGCAGGCGAACGATCGGCGAAGAAAATAGGGTTCCTCGCCGCCTGAACGAATTGTTAAACGATTGAAATAAAAGCGTTTATTTTTGCTTATATTTTTTCTTGACACTGCTTTGCGCCGAACCTAGTATGCAGCCAGAAAGTTCTAATGGGTTTGCCTCCGTTGGAGCTATTCTCCCTGAGGAAAGAGCTGCCCCATTGCCGGGCGGCTCTTTCCGTGTATTGAGCCTTTTTATGCCTTCGGACTTTCCCCTGCGGTCGTGGGCGAGGTTTCGGTCCATTGCTCATCGCATTGCTCGCAGCGCCACGTGTTTTCAGGGTCCACGCCTTCCAGAACCACGTCATCCGACCCGCATTTGGGACACTTGGGCTCGACAAAATCGGCCTCTTCCTCCTTTGTGTCATCTACGATTTTCTGCGGAATGGGTTGTGCGGCGATAACGCGCGCCTGATCGAGCTGATCGGCGGCGACGAGGACACGCGGATAGCCGAGGTCGGACATGGCATAGCGGGATCTCGACCCGGTGCTGTCGACCCAACTGTCGATTCCTGCCTTCTGCAACGCTTCAACGAGTTCCCGCGCCTGCTCCGATGTCTCGCACTCGCAGAGCGGCGTCTTCCACGTGTACTCGTGCGGACCATTGGCTTGGACTTCCGCGTCTCGCGGATCCGGTACCGGTTGCGGCGGCAGCGCGCCGAAGGCGCCGGATGCAATTTCAAGAGGATTACGGGCGTTACTCAGCGCCACCGGAGGTTGGGGTGATTCTTGTGGCGCCGACTGAAGCGCTGTGATGGATTCCGGATTCTCCGGATCGCCCATTCCGCGGCTGCGCATCTCCTGCCGCAATGCCTGCTGCGCGGGTTGCGTCAGATCGGTGAAGTCGCGGGCGAGTTCGAGCAGCTCTCCCTCGCCCTTTTGACGGTACTCCTCGGTCAGCCGCTGCCATTCAAGAACAGGATCGATTTGCATGGGCAAAAGTATACGGCGATTCCAGAGCAGGCGCGCGCCTTTCAGCGTTCCTGCTCGCCTTTACCTTCCTCCAGCGCGAAGATACAATCGAAAGTGCAGGCCGACGTAGCTCAGTTGGTAGAGCAGCTGATTCGTAATCAGCAGGTCGTCAGTTCAAGTCTGACCGTCGGCTCCAGAATCCGGATGACAGCGTGGCCTCTCGTCAGCGAGAGGTCATTTTTGTTGCCTGGAATTTGAGGAAGGCCATCCCTCAACTTTTCAATGGTTTTGCCGATTCTTGAAGCAGGATGGGGCGGGGAAGTAACCATTCGCCGGTTACCGGCGCGCTGCGGGAGAGCACTTACCGGGTGGGGGCTGCTGCAGCGAAAGCTGCATTGTGCATTTAGGTTCCCTGGCCCAGAATCGGTTTCAAGACGAGACAAAGGGGGAAAAGAACATGCACGAGAGACTTCTCAAACTGTATGTGACGTTCCAGAACCTCATGACTGGCGAACAGGGTCAGGATCTGGTCGAGTATGGTCTGTTGTGCACCTTGATTGCTCTAGCCATGATCTCGAGCATCAACCCGATTGCGACGGCGGTGACGAGGATGCTCAGCAATGTCAGCTCCTCGCTCGCTTGACCGCCTGATCGTGCGGCAGTCCCGCAACGGCCACCCGGTCACTGACACCTGAACCTGCAGGTCCGATCCTGACTTCGTCACGAGAGAAAAATGGAGGGAATGAACACATGCACGACACACTTCTCAAGTTGTACGTGAAGCTCCAAAATCTGGTGAGCGAAGAACAGGGCCAGGATTTGGTCGAGTACGCCTTACTGGTCTCGCTGATTGCTCTCGGAGCGATCTCCGGGGTCAACCACGTTGCGACCGCGGTAACCAAGATCTTCACGAACGTCAGCTCTTCCCTCGCGTAGCCCGCCAAAGTCGCGCGATACCGCATTCTCCCTACAAGCAATCGCCCACCCAGAGATGTTCATGGGTGGGCGAATTTTTTTACGGTCTTCCTGGCTACGCTCGTGCACAATCGAGGCATCTAAGTTTCGAGTAGTGTCTGTTGGCCCAAGGCACAAATGAGGAGGGGGAGGGATGAAAGCCATTGTTGTCCACCAATATGGCGGTCCTGAAGTGCTCAAGTGGGAGGATTATCCAGAGCCGGCGGCCGGTCCGGGCGAAGTGCTGGTGCGGGTGGCTGCCACGAGCGTGAATCCGATTGACTACAAGCGGCGTGCGGGGTTTACGAAGGACTTTTATCCCATCAACTTTCCGGGGCTGATGGGAGTGGACGTTTCGGGGACTGTGGCCAAGGTTGGGGCCGGGGTGGTGGACTTCGCAGCCGGCGACCCGGTATTCGCCATGGCGGACAACACCTACGCCGAGTTTTGCGTGGTGAAAGCGGCGATCCTGGCGAAGGTTCCCAAGGGACTGGATTTGATTGAGGCGGCGGCGCTGCCGCTGGTGACGACGACCGGCAACCAACTGGCTACGGCCACGGGAATCAAAGCGGGGCAGACTGTGCTGGTCGCGGGCGCCGTGGGAAATGTGGGGCGCTCCGCGGTGTTCACCGCGAAGCAGCTGGGCGCGACCGTGATTGCAGGAGTTTTGAAGAGGCAAGCGGAGGACGCGAAGAGCGCCGGCGCGGACCAGGTGGTGGCCACCGACGACGAGTCCGCTATTGCGAATCTCCCGCCGGTGGATGCTGTTGCCGACACGGTGAATGGAAAGACCGCCGAAATGTTGATCGCCAAGGTCAAGCCGGGAGGCGTGTATGCATCGGTGGTGGGTGCGCCACGGAATGCGGAAAAGTTCCCTGCCGTAAAGGTGGCAACGGTGTACTCGTCAGCGGACAGGAAAACTCTGGTGTTCATGGCGGAGGCCGTCCGCGACGGCAAACTGGCGATCCCAATCGGCCCCCGGCTGCCACTGAGCCAGGCGGCGGAAGGTCAAGCCGCTGCGGAGAAGGGCGGTATCGGGAAGGTCTTGCTGCTGGCTTGATATTCTTTGGCGAACAGAGCACGCGAAGGGGAAATCGCAAATGAAAAGGGGTTTGTGGGGAATCAACCCCGCTGCCAAGCCGAGCGGCAATGGATGTGTGGAATGCCTGGCGTCGCCGCAAGGTTGGTGGCTTCATCTGCGCCGGTGCGCGGAGTGCGGGCACATCGGCTGTTGCGACAGTTCTCCAAGCCAGCATGCATCCAAACATGCGGCAGAGACGGGGCATCCGATTATCGCCAGCTTCGAACCGGGCGAGGATTGGTTCTACGACTACCGGACGCGGGGGATGATCGAGGGTGTGGAGCTGCTTCCGCCGCATGCGCATCCGAGGAATCAGCCCGTTCCCGGACCCGCAGGAAGGGTGCCTGCCGACTGGGAATCGCTGCTGAACTAAGGCCGCATCCTCATTTATCGAGAACAGGAGGCACCGCATGAATCTGCCCGACGCGCCGGTTGCACACGAAGGCTTCTACGCAGCTCACTTCTTCACCGTCAAGGACCAGGAAAAATCGCGGGACTTCTATATCCGGATTCTTGGCGGGAAATTGATCAAGCCGGAAGATCCCTGCTACATCAAGTTGGCGAATACGTGGATCATTCTGAATTGCGGCGGCGGCCCGACTCCCGATAAGCCAGAGGTCACCCTTGAAACTCCGCCGGATCTGAACCGGGTAAGCAGCTTCCTGAATTTGCGTGTCGCTGACATCTGGGCCTGCTACAAAGAGTGGGGCGCCAAGGGCGCGTTCTTTATTACCGAGCCATGGGTCAATCCCGACGGCTGGGAATGGCGCTGCTACATGCGCGATCCCGACGGCTACATCATCGAGGTCGGCCAATATACTCAACTCGCCATTGACTGGTTCAACAGCCACAGTTGATTGGGCAAGCGATCGGCCGCGACAGCAAACTTGTGAAGCTGGATTTACAATCTTCTGGTGCATGCGACTGTTAACGCGATGAAGCCTCTCTGCTTTGTGCTCATGCCGTTTGGGCGCAAGCAGGATGGAACCGGCCGGCTGATTGATTTCGATACTGTCTATCAGCAGATCATCCAGCCGGCAGTGACTGAGGCAGGGCTGGAACCGATCCGCGCCGATGAAGAGCAGGTCGGCGGCACCATCCACAAGCCGATGTATGAGCGGTTGATGTTGTGCGAGTTTGCGATCGCCGACGTGACGGGCGCAAACCCCAATGTCTATTACGAACTTGGCATTCGCCATGCCGTGCGGCCGTCGAGCACGGTGATTCTGTTCGCCGAGGGCACCTCTCTGCCCTTCGACATCGCGCTGTTGCGCGGCATTCCCTACGGCCTGGATGCTTCCGGCAATCCGGCCAATCCCGAGGCCGACAAGCAAAACATCGTGCAGCGCTTGCAGGCTGCGAACCAGGAACCGCACGACGACAGCCCGCTTTTCACGCTCATCAAGGACATGCCGCGGATCGAGGTGGACCACGAGAAGACGGATCTCTTCCGCGACCGGGTGAGCAACTCGCGCGAATACAAAAAGCGGCTGGCGGCAGCGCGCAAGGCGGGGGCGGACGCGGTGAGGGGCATTGCCGCGGAATTCCCCAACATGCTCAATGTCGAAGCCGGCATCGTGGTGGATTTGTTTCTTTCGTTTCGCGCCGTCAAAGCCTGGCAGGAGATGGTGAATCTTTACGGCGGCATGTCGCGCACGTTGCAAAACACTCGCATGGTGCAGGAGCAGCTCGCTTTCGCTCTCAACCGGCTGGGGAAATCGGAGGATGCCGAGCAGGTTCTTAAGCAGACGATTGAGAAATTCGGTCAGAGCAGCGAGACCAACGGACTGCTGGGGCGGGTCTATAAGGATCGCTGGGAAAATGCCCTGAAAGCCGGACGCACGATGGAAGCGCGAGGGTTCCTCAAGCGCGCCATCGAGGCGTATCGCGCCGGTTTCGAAACCGACTGGCGGGACCCGTATCCCGGCATTAATGCGGTCACGCTGATGGAGTTGCAAGAGAAGCCCGATGCGGCCCAGGCCGACATGCTGCCCGTGGTGCGCTACGCGGCGCTCTTGCGTATGAAGGCCAATGGCGATTACTGGGACCAGGCCACCATGCTGGAACTGGCCGTGCTCGCCCGCAATGTGGACGAAGCGCAGGAGTATTGCGGCGCGGCGCTGGCAGTGGTGCGCGAAGCGTTCGAGCCGGAAACCACGGCCCGCAACTTGCGCCTGATCCGCGAGGTGCGGACGGCGCGCGGTGAGGACGTCGCGTGGCTCGCAGAAATCGAGGAGAACCTGAAAGCGGCGCAGGCGCGGCTCGAAAACCCGGATGGTGCGGCCGGGTAAATCGTAAGTTATTGCTATGTTTGGCGTCCCCGACGGGATTTGAACCCGTGTTATCGCCGTGAAAGGGCGGTGTCCTAGGCCGGGCTAGACGACGGGGACGATTGGGAGAGCAGAGATCGGCGGGAAGAGCGGCCCTTGCGCCTTTCAAGATGCGTCCATTCAAAGGCTATCAACTCGCGGATAGGGTGTCAAAGAACGCTGCGCTGCATCGAAACCACAGTTGAGTAGATTAACCGCGTTGCGGCGGGGCCGAAGGCGGCTTGCGCCTGCGCGGAGCCCGGCCTGCGTCTACGGCTGGCCGGAACCAGAAGCGTCAAGACGGCGTAACTGATATGTGCGCTATCCTCGATAGAGACTGCGGCATAACCGCGGCCCGTCGTGGCGGGACGCGCCGCGTAGATTTTGCATCATTTACCCAGTTCCGCGTATCGCATCAATCAGGCAACGAACGGGCAGGTAACGAATTGCGCGGGCGATGACCGTAACCCGTTCTCGCGGAAGGGCGCAGGGACTGGCCCGACAAGCGGGAGAAGGCGGACGGCGCTGCCGCTCAGAATGATGCGGTTCGGCACCCCGGCATCACAAGCTCTTCGGGTGAAAACCATCGCTTCCGGGCCGTCACGCAGCACCCTTGCGCCCCGGGCAGGGCGGGAATCACGCGGCGGCGCAGGGGAGAGGCGTAAGTGCGCGGCCCAGGCACGATTTGAACCAGAGCACGCAAGGCCCGTGCAAGTGAATCAAAGCGGCCAGAGGAAGAATCGAGTGACGCAAAGCAATTTGAACCGTACTTTTCTAATAGGTTGTTTGACCCTGGCCGTGCTGGCGACCGGCTGCCAGAAGAAGCCGGCGGCCGCCGCAGGGGCCGGGCCGCAGGGCCTTCCCGTGCAAACGGTGACCGTAGTCCTGTCGCCGGTAGCGCAGAGCAGCGAGTACGTGGCCACCATCAAGTCGCGGCGCTCGACGGCATTGCTGCCGCAGGTGAACGGATTGCTGACGGCGATTCGCGTGCATTCGGGCGACCAGGTGAAGGCTGGCCAGGTGCTGATGACGATCGACCCGCGCCAGCAACAGGCGACGGTGGATTCCGAACGCGCCACCGAGCGGCAGAAAAAGGCGC
>CAZMWL010000053.1:0-22288 GCA_964569985.1 uncultured Occallatibacter sp. | reverse complement strand
CCGGTGACCTACAACGCCTGCTCGGTGGTGAAGTGGAACGAGGGCACCAGCTATCCCATTCAGTCGGGCCACAATTGCATCGGCTGCAGTGAAGCCGGTTTCTGGGACAACGGTCCACTCTATCAACACCTGACTTCGTTCCCCGGCTTCGGAGTGGAGAGCACGGCCGACACCATCGGCACCGCGGTTGGCGTGGCCACGCTGGCCGGCGTCGCGGCTCATGCCGTGGTAACCAACATCCGCAAGCGCAGCGTGATCGCGGAAGTGCACGCTGAAGACGAAAAGGAGTCCTAATCAGTCATGGCAACGCGTGTAGTCGTCGATCCTGTAACTCGCATTGAAGGCCACCTGCGCATTGAAGCAGTGGTGGAAAATGGCGTCATCACCGACGCATTCAGCGCAGGCACCATGGTGCGCGGCCTGGAGAAGATTCTCCAGGGCCGCGACCCGCGCGATGCGTGGGCCATCACCGAGCGCGTCTGCGGCGTCTGCACCACGGTGCATGCGCTGGCCAGCGTGCGCTCGGTTGAGGATGCGCTGGGCATTTCGGTGCCGCCCACCGCGGAAATCATCCGCAATATCATGCTCACCACGCAGTACGTGCAGGATCATGTGGTCCACTTCTATCACCTGCACGCGCTCGACTGGGTGGACATTGTCAACGCGCTCAAGGCCGATCCCACGAAGGCCGCGCAGCTGGCGCAGTCGTTTTCGAAGTGGGACAAGAACACGCCGGCCTACTTCACCGAAGTTCAGGACAAGATCAAGGCCTTTGCCGCCAGCGGTCTGGGTATCTTCGCCAACGGCTATTGGGGTCACCCGGCCTACAAGCTGCCGCCCGAAGTGAACCTGATCGGCGTCGCGCACTATCTGGATGCGCTGCAGTGGCAGAAGGAAATCGTCAAGATCCATGCCGTCTTCGGCGGAAAGAACCCGCACCCGAATTACCTTGTCGGCGGCGTGCCGTGCTCCATCAACGTCAACGAGGTAGCGGCCATCAACATGGAGCGGCTCGACCTTGTGTCGCGGCTCATCAGTCAGGCCGACGAGTTCGTCAACGAGGTCTATATCCCCGACCTGCTGGCCGTGGCCTCCTTCTATAAGGACTGGTCAAAGTACGGCGGCGGGCTGCACAACTATCTCAGCTACGGCGAATTTCCGACCGCCGGCTACAACCATCCTGAGAGCTTCAAGTACGCGCGCGGCGCAGTGCTCAACCGCGACCTCTCGACCGTGCTTCCGGTCAATACGCGCGACTCGCAGGAGATCAAGGAGTACATTGCTCACTCCTGGTACACCTACGACGGCGGAAACGACGTCGGTCTGCATCCCTGGGCGGGCGAGACCAACATCAAGTACGCCGGCCCCACGCCTCCGTTCGAGAGCCTGGAGGGCTTCGACAAGTATTCGTTCCTCAAGACGCCGCGCTGGAGGGACAACGCGATGGAAGTGGGACCTCTGGCTCGCCTGCTGGTTTCCTATGCAGCCGGCCACGCAGATGTGAAGGAGACCGTGGGCATGGTGCTGGGCAAGCTCAACGTGCCCGTCGATGCTCTCTTCAGCACCCTTGGACGCACTGCGGCGCGCGGCATCGATGCGGCGCTGGCCATGATCTGGCTTAAGGAGTTCTACGGCGATTTAATGGACCGCGTGAAGATCAACGAGGTATCCACGTTCAACGGCGAGAAGTGGGAGCCGAAGTCCTGGCCGGCCGATGCGGAAGGCGTGGGCATGGTCGAAGCGCCTCGCGGCGCGCTGGCGCACTGGATCAAAATTCACAACGGCGCCATCGACAACTACCAACTCGTCGTGCCGACTACGTGGAACGGCTCACCGCGCGATGTGAAACAGCAGCGCTCTTCTTTTGAGTCGGCGTTGATCGGCACCCCGGTTGCGAATCTCGAGCAGCCCCTCGAGATCATCCGCACCATCCATTCCTTTGACCCGTGTCTGGCCTGCGCCGTGCATCTGTACGATCCGCAGGGACGGCACCTTCACCAGATTTCCTTCGAGTAGATCATGAGCACACAGAGCACTGGTGTCAAAGACGTCTTTACGCTAAACGGCAACGCGCCGGTGGAATACCGGCGCGTGTACGTGTGGGAAATGCCGGTTCGCGCCTACCACTGGATCAACGCCATTGCGCTGACCCTCCTGTGCGTAACAGGGTTCCTCATCGGGCATCCGGTGCGCATTGCCTACGCGCCCGAGGCCTATCAGCAATATTGGTTTGGCTGGGTGCGCTTCATTCACTTTGCCGCCGCCTACGTGTACCTTTTTAACTTTGCCGCCCGCATTTACTGGGGATTTGTCGGCAACAAGTACGCCAAGTGGAATAACTTCTTCCCGATCACCAAAAAGCAGCAGAAGGAAATTGTTGACGTTCTTGAAACCGACGTTCTGCAGGTGAAGATGCACGGCGAAATCTCCACGGGTCACAACTCGCTGGCGGCGTTCATCTACTTCCTGACCTTTCTGGCCTTCTGCTTCCAGACCATCACCGGCTTCGCACTTTACTCCAGCATGAGTAACGCGTGGCTGCCGAGCATGTTCAAGTGGGTTGTGCCTCTTATGGGCGGCGAATTCTCGGTCCGCTTCTGGCATCACCTGTTCATGTGGTTCTTTGTCACGTTCATCATCGTGCACATCTATCTCAGCTTCTATCACGACTACATTGAGGGCCGTGGCACGATTTCCTCGATCGTGGGCGGCTGGAAGTTTGACCGTCAGAGCCCGGAGCAGCTGGCCGAGGCGTGCAAACTGTTGGAACCGGAAGACACAAACAAGCCGAAGTAAGAAACTGCGATTCGTCCGCGTTTCTCACGCGCGCGAGAATCAGTACCGCCGGTCTCCAGACCGGGGTGGGAGACCGGCGGTAGCGGGGGTCTCCTGCTCCCCGCCCGCACGAACTTCATGAATTAGACTCGGAATTTGATGGATACAAAAACCACGCTCGTACTCGGCCTCGGCAACGTCATCATGGGCGATGAGGGCGTGGGTGTTCACGTGGTACGAGCGCTCGAGAAGCACACCCTGCCGGCCGGCGTCGAGTGTCTTGACGGCGGCACGGGCGGCTTCATTCTCTTGGAACCGCTTCAGAATGCCGGCCGCATCATCCTCATCGACGCCGCAGCTGACGGCAACCCTATCGGCACCGTCACCCGCACCACGCCGCGTTTCTCCCGCGACTATCCTCCCACGCTCACCGCGCACGACATCGGCGTCAAGGATCTGCTCGACGCGTTCTACATGCAGGGCGGATCGCGTGATGTCGTGCTCTACGCCATCGCCATCGATCCCCAACAGCCCATCTCCATGGAACTCTCGCCCGTCACAGCCCAAGCCGCCCAGGAAGCCGAGCAGCTCATTCTGGCGGAACTGCTTGCCGCAGCGCCACTTCGATCGGATTAGGAATGGCTTTGTAACAAGGGCACGCCTTTAGCCGGGCCGAAAAATGTCATCAAAATCGTCCGCGGTTTTGGTCACTGAGAGATGCTTCCCGGACCTATGTGCTTTCTTTACATTATTTTTCGGATCGGCCAGGAAACTAACCTTGCAAATCGGACCTTTTTGGTCTATATTCATTTTATGGATCTTACGACCTGTTGTCGCTGCTGTATGCACGCTGTACGCGTGGCGGAGGCAGCCTCGGTTTAAGTCCAGAGAGATCTAACCACGGCTTCCCAATTGCCCGCGCACAGCCAAAGCTGACGCGGGCATTTCTTTTTTTGCAGCCGATCTTGACCCCGAATCACCAACAAAGGAAAGCGATGAGCGAGATTCCACATAAAGAAACCAAAGCCCAGCGCATGGAGCGCTTGAAGCGCGAAAAGAATCCCTGGGAGGCCTTCGACGAGGTTCGTACGTTCGCGCGCGAGGGACGGTCCAGCGTGGAGCCCGAGTGGGCGTCTGCGTACTTCAAATGGTGGGGCATCTACACCCAGGGAGACGGCGTGGGCGCCACCGGCGGCAAGGGCGGCGAAGGGGTCACGACCGATTGGTTCATGATGCGCATTGGCATTCCCAACGGCATCGTCTCGGCCAGCCAGCTTCGCGCCATCGGCGGAATCACGCGCAAATACGCCCGCAATCTGGCCGACATCACCGTCCGCCAGAACCTTCAGTTGCACTGGCTCACCATTGAGTCGCTGCCTGAGGTGGTTGACGCGCTCGACGCCATTGGGTTATCGCCCAAGGGCGCCTGCGGCGACGTGGTGCGCAATGTGACCGGCTGCCCGCTGGCCGGCGTTGCCGCCGACGAGCTGATCGACGCCTCGCCCATCGCGCTCGAGATCGCCCACCACCTCACCGCGAATCCCGAGTTCTACAACCTGCCGCGCAAGTTCAAAATCTCGGTCACTGGCTGCCCCTCGTGGTGCACCTATCCCGAGATCAACGACATTGGCCTAACGCCCGTGGCTCGCGACGGCGAAGTCGGCTACTCGCTGCGCGTAGGCGGCGGACTGTCCCGTGAGCCGCATCTTGCGGTGCGCCTTGACGCCTTCATCCGTCCCGACCAGGCCGTGCGCGTGGCGCGCGGCGTCGCCGAGATCTTCCGCGATCAGCAAGGGCTGCGCGAGAGCCGCGAGCGCGCCCGCCTCAAGTACCTCTTCATGCGCGAAGGTTGGACCCCGGAGAGCTTCCTCGACGAGTTAAACCGGCGTATCGGTTTCAAGCTCGATCCCGCCGTTCCTGAAAACATTCCCGACGAAGGTTTGCGCGATCACGTCGGCATCCATCCGCAGCGCCAGCCGGGACTGGCCTACGTGGGGGCATCTGTGCTGCGCGGCCGCGTAACCGGCGAGCAGCTTGAGGCCGCGGCCGAATTGGCCGAGCGCTTCGGCTCGGGTTCGCTGCGCGCCACCGTCTCGCAGAACCTCGTCATCGTCGACGTGCCCTATGCCAAAACCGGCGAGCTGGCTCGCGAACTGGGCCAGATCGGTCTGCACGTTGAAGCCTCGTCCTTCTGGCGCGGCGCCATCGCCTGCACCGGCACTGAATTTTGCAAACTGGCGATTACCGAAACCAAGAGCTTCACGCGCTGGCTGGTCGACGAGCTTGAGGAGCGGCTGCCGCAATTCGATCAGCAACTCAAGCTGCACGTTACCGGCTGCCCCAACGGCTGCGGCCAGCACTGGATCGCCGACATCGGCCTCGAGGGCAAGAAGATCAAGCACGAGGGCAAGCTTGCCGACGCGTATTACTTCTGCCTGGGCGGAGCCGTGGGCGAGTACGCGGCCATTGCGCGGCCCGTGGGCTATCGCAGCCCCGCGGCGCTTGTTCCCGAAGCCATTGAGCGCCTGCTGCGCAATTACCTGGCAGGGCGTGCGTCGCAAGAAAGTCTGCGCTCATGGTTCGCGCGCCACACCAACGACGAATTGCGTACGCAACTCGCCGGCGAGATTCTCGATGCCGTGGAACGCGACCTGCCCACCGGCCCCGTACCCCACGCCGTTGCGGAATAACTGACAAATGTGAACTGAGAACTGTTTTATGACCCTACTGCCGATCTTCCTGAAACTCGATGGCCGCCCCAGCCTGCTGGTGGGCGCGGGATCGGTCGCGCTCGAAAAGATCGGCAGCCTTCTCAAAACCGGCATCAAGCTCCGTGTCGTCGCGCCCCAGGCCCGTCCTGAAGTCCGCCAACTTGCCGCCGAGGACAAGCTCGAATGGGTCGAGCGTGAATTTCAACCCTCCGATCTCGACGGCAACTTCATCGTCATCGCGGCTACCGATGTGCCGGAGGTAAACGCCGCGGTTTACCGAGAAGCCGTCGCGCGCGGCATCGCCTGCAACAGCGTCGACGACATTCCGAACTGCGACTTCTTCTTCGGCTCCGTGGTCAGCCGCGGCGACTTGCAAATCGCCATCTCCACGGCCGGCGAAAGTCCCGCCGTCGCGCAGCGCCTGCGCCGCGAGATCGACGAGCAGCTTCCCCAGGATCTTGGCCCGTGGCTTGCGCAGCTCGGCGAATTACGCCGCGAAGTTCTCTCCACGTATCCTCGCGGTGAAGAGCGCCGCCTGCTCCTCCACGAGCTCGCGCAGCGCCAGCTCTGCGACTCCGCCAACTGCCCCACACGCCAGTTGGCGCGGACGGGCAGGGAAGCCGCGCGCGCCGTTCCCGGTCGCGTGGCTCTCGTCGGCGCCGGTCCGGGCGATCCCGATCTGCTCACCGTGAAAGCCGTCCGCTTCATCGAATCCGCTGAGGTCATCCTGCATGACGATCTCGTCCCCTCAACGATCCTCGACTTAGCCCCGCCCCACGCAGTGGTCGAAAACGTGGGCAAGCGCTGCGGCACGAAAGCCATCACGCAGAATGAAATCAACGCACTCATGATCGAGCACGCCCGCGCCGGCCGCAGTGTGGTGCGCCTCAAGAGCGGCGATCCGCTGTTGTTTGGCCGCGCCGCAGAAGAGTTGGCCGCACTCGACGAAGCCGGTGTGCCGTTCGAGATCGTTCCCGGCGTCACGGCTGCGTTTGCCGCGGCCGCGGCTCTCGGCCGTTCGCTCACCGATCGCGACTGGGCCTCGCATGTCACCTTCTCTACCGGCCATCACGCGCAGTCGCACAATCGCGAGGCATTGCCCGCGCTTGAATCCGGCACGCGCGTCGTCTACATGCCTGGCCGCGACCTCAATTTGCTGGCCGCAGAATGGCTGGCCGAAGGCCTTCCCGCCGATCTGCCCTGCGCCGTGGTCTCCCGCGCCGCGCAGCCCGATCAGCAAGTCGTGCACACCACGCTCGGCGAGCTCGGCTCCGTCGCTCCCGCCGCTGCTCCCAGTCTCCTCATCGCCGGCTGGGCCGTGCGCGAGTTGAGCGAGACCAAGATCACTGAATCCGCTCAGGCTTTCGAAGGCGCGTGTCGACTCAAGGCGTAGCGCACAATTCACAACGACTTAAATGCGGCCGATTGCCGGGCTTGATTTCCCGGCGACAGCCCGAAAAGCGCCGGTGGCGAAGTGGCTAACGCGCAGGTCTGCAAAACCTGTATTCGCGGGTTCAATTCCCGCCCGGCGCTCCAACGTAAAAGGTCCCTTAACAAGGTCGCAGCGAGGATGTCGTAAAATTCGCTGGCACTCTTGCGCACCAAACCGGCTCGTTGCTGGTCTGACTTCCGATCCTTCTCATCGAAGATCCCGGGCAATAGCCAATCGCCCGAAAACCCACCAGGGGCAATGTCGTCGGGGGGCAGATGGAACCCCGAGATTACTCCGCAGCCGCGGTCAGAATCCTCTCCACCTTGGCGTCAAGCTCTCGCGCTACTTTGAGCGCATCGCCGCTTCCATACGGCGCAAGATAGGATGCCATTCTGTCATACGAGATGCGGACGCTGCCGGGGCGCTCTTCAATGAGGATCGTTACGGGCGCGTACGAGCCTGCGTCAACAACATGCTTCACCATCTCTTTCATGATCAGTGGATTCCCCGCAACAATGCGCAGAATTCTCGGCTTGGCGGTGCCATTTTCTTTTTGCAGAACCTCGCCGAGGTCAAATCGCATAAACTCCATAAGGCCGTTCGGTTCCGTCACTGGGTTGACGACCTCTTGCATTTCGGCTTCATTCTGCGCCGCGGAAAAGCTCTTGCGGAACGCAACCATATCCGGATGACCGAGCGCGGCATCGATTCGGGCAACCACCGTGTCAAACGGTTCGGTGGTAACGATACTCACTCGTTGCACGTGGACCTCTTGAATGTTCATAGGCGTTCCTTCTCCTGTTGTTGTGTGTCTGGCCTTCTAAACCCCTGCCTGATTCCTGGCCGCAGGCGCGGGCGGCACCGGCAGGATGATTTCCGTAGCCACCTTCCAGACCTTCCCAATCTTGATCCAGTTGATGATCATCAGAAATGGTTTGGGAGTTCCGTCCTGCCCAGCATAGGAGACCGTAATCGTCACTGGCGCGTAGGATTCCGCAAGGTCCCTGGTCAGGCCGACAACTTTGAGCTTCGAAAAATCCGGCTGAAGAATGGCCGGGCCGGACGCGGCGATATCGTGCAGCTTCTGATCGATCGCCGCATTGCCCCAGACACCCGCCCAGTTGCCTTCAGACGGGACCGCGCTCTTGGCGACCAGAAGCGCGGAAGGCGATTGCCAGAACATCTCATGTATGGCTTTGATGTCGTGCTGATTGGCCAGTTCCATGAGCTTGCCAAACCGTGCGCCGATCTTATTCAAGGTTTGAGCGTCCAGCGGTCCTTTATCGCCGGCGGAGGCGGCCACAGTTGGTCTTGCACAAAGAACCGCCAGCGCAAGGGCGGCTGCAAAAACCTTTCCCTGCATCTTCATGGAATCTCCTTGGCAGCGCCCGCAACTATTTAGCCGGCGGGCCCGCCTGCTGTTTCGCAGCCTTCGCGCCTCCCCATAGAGAGCCTGGATTGACGCGATCGGGGTAGAGTTCCAGCATGGCGTCATAGAGCTCGCGGACTGTGGTGGTGCTTTCATCGAGACGATTGAAATCGCGAAGATACTGTCTGGTCTCGGCGATGGTGCGAGGCTCGTCTCGATTTTCCGGGACCTTGTGCCCGGCAACGACGGCTCGAGGGTTCAGCGCCTCGAGTCGATCGAGCGTAGCGATCCATTCACGCCGGCTCTCGGTGTTGCTCTCCGCGAGGTAGGGATGAATTCCGTTGTAGACGGCATCTCCAGCGACGAGCAGTCCGATCGACGGAACATGCAGGCATGTCGATTGGGCCGTGTCCGTCCTCCCCGTATTCACTGCTATAAGTTTGTGTCCTTCCAACTCCAGTTCATGGTTCGCGAGAGGATCGGCAACCGGGAGATGCTCCGGTATTTGGCCGGGGAAGAGCTTACGCCAAAAATCCTCCAGCCAGGTCGGGGACACTTGCGTGCGTATGGCCGCGACGACCTCCGGCGTGGCAACCGCCTTTGCCTCCGGGAAACGCTCCAGAATCGGGCCAACTCCGAACACGTGATCGCCATGGCCGTGCGTCAGGTAGATCGCGATCAGGTTCTTGCCGCTCGCTACGACCCAATCGATCAAAGTCCGCGATTGATCGATGGTCAGAAATGTATCCACAAGCACAGCATCGCGCTCTCCGTAGATGAGGGTCGAGGAGTTTGACACCCACGTCAAGTCCTCTTTGCCTGGAGGAAGATCACGGCTGAGACCGGGGCGCTTGCTGGTCAATACCTCCCATTGCAGGCTTCCGTCGTTTTTGCCGATTGTTTTCATAGCCACTCCTTGGGGAAAAGTTGCTTTCTCGCCGTGGCGAATAGGGAAATAATACAATACGACCAGTCATCTGATATTAAAATCACAACGAAATCATGTCTCCTCACCGCCGTCAGCGAAAATAGAACTGGAGCCACATGATGAATTCTCGTTCGCCCGCTAAGCGAGGACCCAAGCCGAACCCAGGCACCAGAGAAAAGCTAATCCAGTCGGGGATCCAGGCAATCCATGCCGGTGGATACGGTGCAACCGGCATTCAGAGCATTGTCGAGCTGGCTGATGTACCGAAGGGATCGTTTTACAATTTCTTTCCGAGCAAAGAGGCCTTTGCCGCGGAAGTGATCAATGCCTATTCCAGTCGCGGCCAGGAAAGGCTGCGCGGCTTTCTTCTCAATCGGGAGGTCTCGCCGCGGGCCCGATTGGAGGCGTATTTCGATGACAGGATCAAGGCCTTCAGGGCCGCGCAATATGTTCGTGGATGCCTGATGGGTAATTTCAGCGCAGAAGCTGCCGACCAGAGCGCGCTGATACGCGAAGGTCTCACCAGGCATTTTGGAGCCTGGTGCGAGCTTCTTGAAGCTTGTATTGCGGAGGCGCAGAAACAGGGAGAATTCAGCGATCGATTCCCAGCCTCGCTGCTGGCGAAATTCCTCTTGAATAGCTGGGAGGGCGCTCTGTTGCGCATGCGCGCCGAGAAAAGCGATGGCCCGCTACTGGACTTCAAAGAGATCGTTTTCAAGAAGATCCTTGCGTGATCGATTTCGTGACCTCGCTGGAACCTCAAGGGAATTTCACGGTACATATACCGCCAATTCGGCTGGTCTTCGCTGAGGCTGAGCTGTTTCTGGATTGACGCCATTCGTCCAACGCACTCATCGACGGCACTCTATATAGGGGCAACCTCGTCGCGCCAGCGACGTAGTCCAAACGCCGTAGCCGACACCCTGCCAGCCCACCAAGCGCATTTTTTCCGGAAAGTACTCAAAACACTCTGCAAAATCCTCTCGCCGAATTGCAGAGAATTAATCGCATCCGGCGCACAATGGTTTCATGCTGATTGCATCCGATCTCCGCCGCGGCCCCAACCATCGCCCCGTCGCAGTGTCGGAGATCCACCCGGTCTAATCTGTCGGAGATCCGCCCGGTCCGTACCGTACCCCTACCCCCCTCCCCCCCCACCCCTACCCCACCCCCGGTCAGGCGATCACGGTCCACGAACCACGATTCACGCACCCCGGCTTCCCTCGCGAAAAACCGATCTGTGAAACTGTGAAGCCCATAAGTGGCATAAAAATCAGACGCTTACACAGAAAAATCGCACAGTCTCAAAGTTTCTGCGTTTCTGTGAAACTGTGAGCGCAGCGATCGAGCGCCAGGCTGATAACCTAAAAGCATGAAATTCGGAGTACTGGTTTTCCCTGGATCGAACTGCGATCACGATACTTACAACGTGATTGCTGGGATCGCGCAGCAGCCAGTCACGTTCCTCTGGCACGACAGCGAGGATCTTCAGGGCGTGGACGCGGTGTTGGTTCCAGGCGGCTTTGCCTACGGCGATTACCTGCGCACGGGCGCGATTGCGCATTTCTCTCCGGTGATGCAGGCGGTCAAGCGGTTTGCCTCGAGCGGAGGGCTGGTGCTGGGCATCTGCAATGGCTTTCAGATCCTCACTGAGTCGGGTTTGCTGCCAGGCGCATTGATGCGCAACGCGGGCCTCAAGTACATCTGCAAACCAGTGCAATTGCGCGTCGAAACCACGAACAGTCCATTTACCAATCAACTCAAGAAGGGCGACGTGCTCGAGATTCCCATCGGCCACATGGAAGGGAATTACTTTTGCGAGCCCGAAGAGCTTAAGCGGTTGGAGCGCGAGGACCGCATTGCCTTTCGCTACGCCACACCGAAGGGCGAGATCACGGCGGGGGCGAATCCCAATGGATCGCTCGGCAATATTGCGGGGATTTTGAACGAAGGACGCAATGTGCTGGGGATGATGCCGCATCCAGACCGGTCGAGCGAAGCGCTGCTAGGCTCGGCCGACGGGTGGGGAATCTTTGCCTCCATGATGGAAAGACAGCCACTAGCCTCTAACTCCTAGCTTCTTGCTCGTGGACGGATGAGCAAACTACTTTGGAGTTCGCAAAAAGGGCTGGAGGAGGAGCTGGAAACTCGAAGCTGGAACCATGATCGACATACATCATCATCTGATCTATGCGGTGGACGACGGGTCGCCAGACCTGGAGAGTTCGCTCCAGATGGCGCAGGAAGCAGCCAAAGAGGGAGTGACTCGGATCGTCTGCACACCGCACGCGAGCGACATGTTTCCCTACAATGGTCCCCTCATTGAGCAGCGCTTTGCCGAGTTGCGCCAACGGCTGACAGGTGTCGTGGAGCTGAGCCTTGCTTGCGACTTCCACCTTAACGCGGAGAACATTCTGGAAGCGGTCATGCATCCGCTCCGCTACTCGATCGACGGCAAAGGGTATTTGCTCATCGAGTTCCCCAACTTCGTGATTCCGCCCAGCATGTCAGCGGCGCTGTTCCGGCTGCAGTCGGCCGGATACACGCTCATCGTTACGCACCCGGAGCGGTATCCGGCGGTGCTGCGCCAGCCGGAACTCGTGGGCGAATGGATGCGTGCCGGTTGTCTGATCCAGATCACCGCAGGATCGCTCTATGGACGATTTGGCAAGTACCAAGAGGCGTTTGCCAACGAATTGCTGGACCGGAACTGGATTCATTTCGTGGCCACCGATGCGCACAATCCGGTGAATCGCCCGCCGCATTTGAAGCACGCCTATGACTATGTGGCGAACCATGTCGGCGAAGACACCGCGCGGCGGTTGTGCGTGACCAATCCGCAGGTGGCTGTGGAGGGCGCAGCGTGGCCTGAGCAGCCGACGCCTAAAGGGCTGTGGGAATTGGCGCCATTGCGGTTTGCCGGCGCGCCGGAGATGGTAAGGCCGCGGCGCGGGCGCACGATGGAAGGCGCTTCAGAAAGAGCGGATGGCGCAGAGAAACACGCACGGGGATTCTGGAACCGCTTGCTCGGGAGATAAGCGGCGCTAACTTCGCTAGCCCCGCTTGTCTCTTTTCAGGAAAGTCCCAAACCGCCGTCGACAGCCAGCGTCTGGCCGGTGATGAAGTGCGGTCCCGTTGCGAAAAAAAGCACGGCCTGAGCGACATCGGCGGCTGAGCCATTGCGGCCCATAGGGGTTTTGGCGGCGAATCGTGCGGATTGGCCGCGATCGGGAGCCTGTGAGAGCTGCGCGCCCGCTGCATCGGAAGGAGTGTCTGCTTCGGGAAAGGCAATCCATCCGGGAGCGAGACAATTGACGCTGACCTCAGGAGCAAAGGCCTTGGCCATCGTCTGCGTGAGCATGTGCAGAGCGGCCTTTGAAGCACAATAGTGGGCGTGGCCGGCCCAAGGATGAGAGCCGCCGAGCGAGCCAATGTTGACGATCCGGCCGCGCGCAGCGCGCAGATACGGCAGCGCCTCGCGGGCAACCAGAAACGGGCCGCGGGCATTGGTCTCGAAGACCGCGTCCCACTGCTCGAGCGTAAGGCTCTCCAGTGCTGCTGAAGCAAAAACGGCGGCGTTGTTCACCAGCAGGTCGAGGTTGCCGAATTCAGCAACCACGGCGGCGACGGCCGCGCGAACAGATGATTCGGAGCGGACATCGCACTCGACCACGACCGCGCGGCGGCCGTAGGCTGCAATCTCGGCCGCAGTTTGCGCCGCGTCGGCGTGTGCGGTGCGGTAGGAGATGGCGACATCGGCTCCGGCCTGCGCCAGCGTGAGGGCAATGGCGCGGCCGATGCGGCGCGCGCCTCCGGTGACGAAGGCAGTTTTGCCGGCGAGAAGTTCAGTGGTCATCGTAGAGCCCCTGCTCGATGCGCTATCAGGTGAAGGCAGTTCTCCGGGCGCGCTAACTTCCACGTTACGCTTTGCAGGTTACTTGGGCGGCGGTGGTGGCGGGTTGGCGTTTGACGAGCCGCCGGCGGATTGATCTCCGGAGGCAGGCGGAGTCGCGTTGGGCGAAGAGTTCGTAGAGCTGCCTCCGCTCCCCGAATTGGGGGCGTCGTTCTTGTAGATGGTGTACTGGCCTCCCGGCCGCTTCATGCGTACCTCCATCGTCATCTCAGCCTTGTCGATCTTGTAGCTTTGGCCGTAGGTCTGGTAGCCGTCGGCAATGATCTGCAGCGTCACCGTGTCACCGATCGGAATCACATCGATGACGGCCTTGCCATCTTCGTCCGTCTTCAATTCAAGTGAACCCTTGTCCCTGTCGCCTTCGGTGGGATGGAAGATGACGTGAGCACCGGTTACGGGCTTGCCATTGAAGTCCTTGAGCACAGTCACTTCAATATGCGCAGAGGGCGGCGGCGCCTTGTATTTGCGGCCATGTTGGTTGCTGTCCTGGGCACGGAGAGCGAGCGAACAAGCAGAAAGGCCAATGCCGGCCACGAGAGCGCAAATCCAAAGATGCGAACGATGGTACATACTCATATTTTATCGCGTTCCAATGTGTGGGGCGAAACCAGAAGCCCAGACCGGTTACACTTTGCTCGGTGACAATTAGCCAGGGCAGGCCCCCGGGAACGGTGAAGGCCAGCGGTACGGGGCGCAATGGGGAAGGCAAGTGAGGACGAAACCGGTGTGCTGACCGCAATCAAGGTGCTGCACACCGTGGTTTGGGCGCTGCTCGCTGCAGCTATTGTGGCGCTGCCATTTCTCGCTGGGCGCGGCGCCTTTCGCGGGGCAGCAATTCTCTCGGTCATGATTCTCATTGAAGGAGTTGTGCTCCTTGCAAATGGGTGGCGATGCCCGATGACTGATCTGGCATCAAAATACACAGCCGACCGGTCACCCAACTTCGACATTTACATGCCAAACTGGCTGGCCGTGCACAACAAAGCCATCTTTTCGGCGCTTTTTCTGGTAAATGAGGCGATTTTTCTCGTCACATGGCCTCGGAGCAGGTAAATCCTAGATGCTATTAGTGATGGCATAATATATGAGTCAAAGCAACTAAAATTTTAATCGTTCCCCGCTTGACAATCGCCTTATCCTTGCCTATCTTTAGCAATTGGAGGGCAAGAGTGCTAGCAGCCCGGTAGTGGAAGTGCTGAAATGTACCCCCCGCCAAGGCGGGTCGCACTCCACGATCTCACATCGTTTGTTTTTCATCACTAAAACCCGTGAGCCGGGCAGAGTTCGGTTGCGCGGGAAGGAGAAGCGAAGCAATGGCAGCAACATCCGTAACGACTACGTTCACCCCGCTCCATGATCGTCTTTTGGTGCGCCGGGTGGAAGAGGGCGAAACCGTCCGCGGGGGCATCATCATCCCCGACAGCGCCAAGGAAAAACCCCAGGAGGGTCAAGTGATCTCCGTGGGCAAGGGCAAGTCGAACGACGAAGGCAAGGTATTTCCGCTGGACGTGAAGGCGGGGGACCGCGTGCTCTTCGGCAAGTACTCCGGCACCGAGATCAAGATCGACGGCGAGGAGCTTTTGATCATGCGCGAGGAAGAAGTCCTCGGCATTTTGAAGAAGTAGCTGAAAGACCGAGTTCAGGTTTCAGGGTTTACGTTTCGGGGGATTGAGCCCCTATTGCCTCAAAGGCCCTGAATCCTCGAAGAACAGTCTGAAGCGAATTCGCAAGTTTGATGAGGGTCAATAGGCGGGCGGAACTGAAACCTGTAAATTGACCCCTGAAACCTATTAGGAGAGAACAATGGCAAAGCAAATTCTGCACGGTGAGGATTCCCGTCAGGCGATTCTGCGCGGCGTGAACACGCTGGCAGACGCCGTGAAGGCGACGCTCGGGCCCAAGGGCCGGAACGTTGTAATCGAGAAGAAGTTTGGTTCGCCCACCATCACCAAGGACGGCGTGACGGTGGCCAAAGAGATCGACCTGAAAGACCCGATGGAGAACGTGGGCGCGCAGCTGGTGCGTGAGGTCGCTTCGAAGACCTCAGACGTGGCCGGGGACGGCACCACCACTGCCACGGTGTTGGCGCAATCCATCTTCCGCGAAGGCGTGAAGACGGTGGCTGCGGGCGCAAACCCGACGGCCCTGAAGCGCGGTATTGAAAAGGCCGTTACGGTCATCAACGGCACGCGCGACAAGGACGGCAAGTGGAACCAGGACGGCGCGCTGAGCAAGCTCTCGAAGCCGGTGAACGAGGGATCGGTGGCTCAGGTGGGCACCATCTCAGCCAACGGCGACGAAGAGATCGGCGCCATCATCGCGGAAGCGGTGAAGGTGGTCGGCAAGGACGGCGTCATCACCATCGAAGAGTCGAAGACCATGCACACCGGCCTCGAGACCGTGGACGGCATGCAGTTCGACCGCGGCTATCTGAGCCCCTACTTCGTCACCGACGCGGAGCGCCTGGAAGTGGTGCTGGAGGATCCCTACATCCTGATCTACGAAAAGAAGATCAGCGCCATGAAGGATCTTCTGCCGCTGCTCGAACAGGTAGCGCGCGGCGGCAAGCCGCTGCTGATCATCGCCGAGGACGTTGAGGGCGAGGCCCTGGCGACCCTGGTGGTGAACAAGCTGCGCGGCACGTTGAATGTCGCGGCCGTCAAGGCTCCGGGATTCGGCGATCGCCGTAAGGCCATTCTGGGCGACATCGCGATCCTGACCGGCGGAAAGGCCATCACCGAGGACCTGGGCATCAAGCTGGAAGGCGTGAAGCTCGAAGACCTGGGCAAGGCCAAGCGCATCACCATCGACAAGGACAACACCACGATCGTTGACGGCGCAGGCAAGGCCAGCGACATCGAGGGCCGCGTCAAGGAGATCCGCGCGCAGGTCGAAAAGACCACCTCCGACTACGACAAGGAGAAGCTGCAGGAGCGGCTGGCCAAGCTGGTCGGCGGCGTAGCCATCATCAAGGTGGGCGCGGCCACTGAGACTGAGTTGAAGGAGAAAAAGGCTCGCGTCGAAGACGCGCTGCACGCAACCCGCGCGGCTGTCGAAGAGGGCATCGTCCCCGGCGGCGGCGTGGCGCTGGTGCGCTGCGTACCGGCGGTAGAAAAGCTGATTGCCACGCTCGAAGGCGATGAGAAGACCGGCGCCCAGATCGTGCTTCGCTCACTGGAAGAGCCGCTGCGCCAGATCGTCGCCAATGCCGGCGAAGAGGGTGCGGTGGTTGTGGCTAAGGTGCTGGAGTCGAAAGAACCGCATTTCGGCTACAACGCGCTGACCAGCAAGTTCGAGGACTTGGTGAAAGCCGGCGTCATCGATCCCACCAAGGTGACGCGCACGGCGCTGCAAAACGCTGCCTCGATCGCGGCCCTGCTGCTGACCACTGAAGCTCTTGTGGTCGAGCTGCCCGAGCCCAAGGCTGCTCCGGCCGGCGGCGGCCACGGCGGCGGCATGGACGGAATGTACTAAGGACTAGCCGTCCAGGCAATCGCGCCTTCGGCGCAAGAACGAAAGGCCTCCAGCTTCGGCTGGGGGCCTTTTTGCGCATGGACAAATCTTGCACGTCGGCATTCCATGCATGCGCCGAATGTCACCCCGATGCGGGGTCATTTGAACAAATTGTTGTCACCCTACATGGCCGCGCTTGGCAAACTCTGCGCTGCGATTGCCGTCTCCGCGGGCTGCGCACGCAACGAGCGCAACCAGCCGGCGGAAAGCCAGGCACGAGGAATGACGAACTCTGACCAGCCGCAATCCAGGCAAACACGGATATCGGGAGAAGGTGTCATGGGAGGGTGACTTAACGTACGGGGACTATTGCGGAAGAGCCGGACTTCCGCCGGAACCAAGGAAAGAGCGGCAGACTGGCACTTGGGACAAAGCATAGAACACCTCGGGAGCTCCGTATGCACGGAATCCCAAAAATCATTCGAGGGAGTGATCCAATCTAACGTGATTGTGATTGCGATTTCAACAGGAAGCACGCTGATTCCACGGCGAAGGCAACATTGTTTTCATGCCATGGAATTGAATTTAAGTACACATAGTATTCCTGTTTTCTGATGCATACAAGTAGCTCGTGACCTGCGAGGCCAGTTCCCGGAAACAGGAGGCAAAAAAGCGCGGCGGCCGAAGCCGCCGCGCTTTGAGCTGTCGTCCAGTCTTAGAAGTTGAAGCGAGCGGCGATTTCAACCTGCCGCGGGGTGTATAGGAAGCTGCTGTTGTTGGAGCTATTCGGTACGGCAAAGCCGGAGTTGGTGGTTCCAACCTGCCCCTGATAGGTCGCCACGTAGCCTTTTATCGAGTAGGCGCTGGTGGTCACAAAACCATCGACGTTCTGGTGATTAGCAACGTTAAAGGCATTGAGCATGAGCTGCAAACTGTAGCCGTGCTCGAAGGAGACTTCCTTCTGCAAGCGCATGTCGTCCACAATTTTGCGCGGATACTGCAGTGTGTTGCGTCCGAGTACGGGAATGACGGATGAACCGCCTGAACCGTTCCAGCCGCTGGTCAGAGCATTGGACCAAGTTCCAGTGATGCCCGCTGTGAAGGGCAGCCCGTTTTGCATCTGGAAGCTGGTATCGAGGCTCCAGCCGTTGGCTACGTACTTGGCGTAGTTTTCGGTGTGGAGGTTCGGGAAGTTATAGACCGCGTAAGCCACAAAGCGGTTGGGAACGTTGGTGCTCCCGTTGCCATAGTTGACGCGCGCGTTGCCGAAAGGATCGTACCAGTCATTCACCGCTACTCCGGTGGCATTATTCTGCGCGAAATCGAGATCGTGCGACCAGGTGTAGTTGGCGTCGAACTGAATGCTCTTGAGCGAGCGATTCATGATCTCAGCAACGAAACCGTTGTAGCTAGAGTTGACGTTGCTGACCATCTCGCTAATGCTCGTGTAATCGGCTCCGGCAGAGCCGAAGAGGTTGGTGTTACCGGCGCCGTAGCCAGAGTTAGTTGAGGCGTAGTAGTAGACGGGGACTTGGAAGGTCGTTCCATTCGGAATGGGACCCTTGCCCGATGCGTCGGAGATCGATACCGTGTCAGTGACCATCGTGGCAGGATTCAGGTTGAGATTGAGGAAGTTAGGCAGTTCGCGTCCCAAGGCTCCCAGATAGCTCAGCTGGAAGAAAGTTCCGTGGCCGAGTGACTGCTGCAACGCCAGGTCGAACTCCTGCACTTCAGGGCTACGTAGAGTCGACGAGAAAAAGTTGGAGGTCGGGGTAATGGCGTTGCTGTTGCTCGACAGAGTGTTGGGGTAAATCGGGGCGCCAGCGGCTTTTTCTGCCCAAACCGGGGTGATTTGCCCGTAGGGGCTGCCCGTACCGATACGTTCGCCCATGAGGGCGCCGTTGGGGATGCGGCCAAAGTAGAGGCCATAGCCACCGCGCAACACGGTGTTACCGCCCCCATAGACGTTCCAGGAAAACCCGATACGGGGCCCGAAGTTCATTTTGTCGCTCGGTGCATTGAGCAGGGGCTGATTTCCGTTGACTGTGTAAGGGACGAAATTGATGCCGTTGTTCGATGCCGCTGTCGTGAGGTTTGAGATGACTGGCGGCAATTGCTGGTAGTCCCAGCGAAGGCCGAGCTCAAAGGTCAGGCGCGGAGAGAACTTCCAGTTATCCTGGCCGAAGAATCCGTAGTCTGTGGTGGAGATTGCAAAATTAGGAGTTCCAAGTGCCTGGGTGTACTGGTAGTAGCAGGGATAGGTCCCGGTTGCCCCGGTGCCATTCTCATAGCCGGTCGAGTTGCAACCCTTGCTGCCATAACCGCTGCCCGAAGGGGTTACATTGTTTTTGAAATTGAGCAGGTCGTTGAAGTAGTTGCCGAAGTAGTCGTAGTTGAAGTATCCCTCGCCGTACTTGATGTAGTTCTGCATATCGTAGGTATGCAGCATATCTACGCCGAATTTAAAGGAGTGGTTGCCCTTGTTCCAGTAGAGAATGTCGCCGACCTGCCACTTGTTCTCATCGGGGAGGGCTTTTTCGAAGCCATAGTACGGCGCGCCGGCGTCAATGCCGTCGTAATAGGACGCCGCAATCATCGGAGTCGCGCCGGTGGAGGATGTTATGTCCTCTTTCGAATAGGCGGATGGCTTCTGGTTGGTCTCGTCCAGCAGTTCACGGCTGTATTGGTAGAGAAGCTCATTGCTGATGTTCGTCGTGATGAGGCTGGTGAGCTTGGCTACGCCATAGTCCAATTTGACGAAATCGTTTCCCTGATAGTCGATTGCATCTTCATCTACGGGGTTGGTCTGCACGCCGCCGGGCGAGTCCCAGCGCAGGCGATTGTAGAGGAAGCTGGCGTGCTCTTTGGAATTGATCTGCCAGTCGAGCTTGGGCATGTTGATTTCCTGATACCCGGCGCGCGCAACGGTTCCCATATCCGAGGTCAGGCCCAGATCGGTGATGGCGGTAACGCCGGCGGGCGGTGCGCCTACCGTGGCATTACCGAGCATCATGACCGTCCAATCGTAGGCGGCCTGGTTGTAGGAGACGCCCTGGCGCGCTGCCAGTTCGCAGACATCGGCGTCATTCAGTGAGCCCGGGGTCCCGGTGTAGGCGGTCGTGGTTCCGGTGTTGACGAGCTCTCCAAGAGTTGACCCCGACAACGAGCAGGTTTCTCCGGTGGGCGTGACGGGATTTCGCTGCGTCAAGGTAGTGCCTGTCGGGAGGGACGGCATGGCGTTGAAGATCGACTGACTGTAGGGAACGACGGCTACCGGGAAAATGTGGGTGTGCTGATCGTAGGTGTAGATCCAGAAGAGCTTGTTCTTAATCAGCGCCCCGCCCACTGTACCCCCGTAAATCTTGCGCAGGTCTTCCGGTTTGAAATGCTGAGTAGCGCCTGAGGCGGTGGTGATGGTGGAGTAATCGTTGTAGGCGTTCCAGTTGCTTTCGCGATCCCAGAAGTAGGCCTGCCCGTGAAAGTTGTTGCCGCCGCTCTTGGTGACCGAGGTGATGACGCCGCCGGCGGCGCGGCCGAATTCAGCCGAATAGACGCCGGTATTGACTGAGAACTCGCGCACCGCGGCACCTGAAGTCGAATACGCCTCGCGCGTACGTCCGCGTTCCTCGGCGTAGAACTCGTTGTTGTCGTCAGCGCCGTCGATCTCAACGTTGTTTAGCGTGTACTGAATTCCGCGAATGCTGACATAACCATAGCCAGTGCTGTCCGACACCGCGCCCGGGGTGGTCATGGCTAGCGAGGACCAGCGGCGATTGTTGATCGGAATATTCTGGAGTGCCTCGTTATTCAGCGTGTCAGTGAAGTCAGGCGACTCGAGGTTCATCGCGGGCGTCTGCTCTGTGACGATGACTTCGGCTTGTGCGGAAGCAAGGGCGAGATGAGGCAGAAGGCTAGTCACCTGGCCGACCACGACGACGACTTTGTCGGCCGTGTAACCGGCAAAGCCCTGCGCTGCAACCACGACCTTATAGGTTCCCGGCTCGACCAGCGGCACGATGAAATATCCGCTGCCATCTGTGGTGGCTTTGAATTGAGCATTGGTTGCGATATTCGTGATCACGATACTCGCGTTGCCGATGACGGCTCCGCTTGGGTCTACAACGGTGCCGGCAATCGAGCCCTGCGTGGTGGACTGGGCGTGCGAGGCGACCGTGGTGAAACAAAGAGCAACTGCTAGAATCGCCAGGCACAGAACACTCAGGCGAATTCGATTGAATCTCATAACTGCCCTCCGAAGTGATAGTTTGTGTTCAACAGAAAACTACGTAAACAAATAGCTGCGCTGCCGGTGCGATGTTGCTGCACCGTGGCTGGCGCGCCAGGCGCGGGAAAACGATCGTTCAAATTCACGCTCACTCGAGATACCTTGGGCATCTCAACGAGCAAAAATGCTGCGATGTTCCCAACTTGCAAACGTACAGGTTTTTGATGAAGACGGCGTGAAGGGCCAGCGAATGGTGCGTAAACGCGAGATTGCAGACTTGCGCCGCGATGGATCCGCGGTTTCGCCCCATGATTCGGTGGAAGAGATCGACTTCTTGATGGACAATATCGAAGTTCTATTGTCATGCCCTCACGCAAATCCAAATTTCGTTCAGAAACACAAATACCCAGGTTGCAAATCAGCGCAGTGGCTTTGGAAAGGCCTATGGCAATCGCTCATCGCTTGATTGCTGCGCCTGATTGCATCCTTTTATTGTGCTTCAGCCGCGTAATCTGCGCGAACTGAAAAACCCCTCGATCAAAGTCCCGGGGGTACAGCTTTCTCTTAGGAGAAGTCATTCTAGGGCAGGGGAACCCGGTTTTCCAAGGAGGAAATGCAAAAATATACTTTGATTTTCGCGTGAAATAAGGCCGTACAGGAGGGTTTTGTGGAAAAGGAGGTAAAAACAGGTCTCAGGTCTCAGGTTTCAGGCCGGATGCACTTGAAAACTCATGCCGCCCCCTGACCCCTGATCCCTGATCCCTGAAACCTCACCCCTGCTTTAATGGCCGCTTCCCGGGCCCCAGCGCAGACGCAGGCCGACGCGGGCCGTGCATGGGAGACTGGGATAGCCGATGGGAGCGATGTGTTGATTGTCGAGCAAGTTCTCAGCCTGAGCGAAGACATCCATCCAAGAAAGCACCTGGAAACTTCCTCCCAAATCGAGCTTGGCATAGCCGTAATCGAGATTGCGGTTGGGTAAAAGCAGGCTATTGCCGCCGAATGCATCCTCGCCCTCAAGATAGGTCGAGTCATCCGAGCGGCTGGCAAATGCGGAGGTGAAGACACCGGTAAAGCGCTTGGCGGCATACGTGGCTGTGAAGTAGCCGGTATTGGGCGCGCGGCGAAACGGGCGAGCTCCCTCGAGCGGCGCATAGGGGCCGACCGGAATGCCATTGAACGTTGGAATAGGACCGAGCAATGCCTGATCGTCGTTGGTAAAGGAGCGTTGCACCACGGCATCCAGATAGGTGTAGCCGCCGCGCAGGAAGAAATTGCGTCCGATTCCGCTTTCGACTGAAGCCTCCACTCCTTGTGCGCGAAACGCCTCGGAGTTGATCGTCAGCTCATAAGCAAAGTTCGCCCGCAGGATCCCTTCGAGTGTTGCCTGCTCGGCGGTGGTGAGATTGGGCAACAATTCAGGAATCAGATCCAGGCCGACGTATTCGATCTCCTTGCCAAACTCATTGTGAAAGTAGCTGG
>CAZMWL010000052.1:0-22489 GCA_964569985.1 uncultured Occallatibacter sp. | reverse complement strand
GCTTGAGTCCCTTGGAGTGCACGTAATCGGCAAGCGCCTTCATGTCTGGGAATTTAGAATTTGCATGCAGCACGCCGTTGGCGTCGCGGTCGCCCTCCCAGGTGTCGTCGATGTTGACGTAGATGTAGCCCGCGTCTTTCATGCCGGTCGAGACAAGCTGGTCGGCCGCATGGCGCACGTCCTGATCCGTCACGTTGCGATGAAAGAAATTCCAGCTGTTCCATCCCATGGGCGGCGTCTGCGCCACCACCTGCGGTGGGGCAGACCTTTGGACAGGCTTCTGTGGAACTTTTGGCGCGGATGCGGTTTGGGAGAAGGCGGCAAGCGGACACAAGGCAAGAATGGCGACGGCAAGGACTGCAGAACAACGCATGAAGGAAATCTCCTGAAAACTTTTTCAGTGGAATGCTATAGCGGCGAACTAGATTCAGGCAAAACACCGCGCAAGTCTCCATGGTGATGGCGGCGCTCGAGCATGCGTGGTTTCCCACCCTTCGCCAGAAAAAAGCGAAAGGATGGGGCACGGAGCTCTGGGGTACTGCAATGATGGAACCGCTCTAGTCGTCGCCTTTGTGCCCGAGCAGGAGTTGCACGCCGATGTAGGCGATCCAACTGGGCTGGCCGTTGGTGCGCGTAACGGCCTGGATGGCGCGGCCGCCCATGAAGAGCAGGCGAACATGGTTGGCACGATCGAGAGACTGGCGACCACCCAGATCGAGCGTGAGCGAACGCTGCTTGGGTTGATTGCCAATGCGGTTGATGGCTTGCAGGTCGTAGATTTCCGAGTACGCCTCGAAGCGGTCGCTGAATGCGTGGCCCGCGATCAGGCCCCGTCCCCACTGGTCAGGCTCGTTGGCGTTGCCAATCCAGCGGCCGATCTCGCCGTCGAGCGCCAACCAGCCCAACTGAGCGGTGACTTCCATGGGCAGATAATACTGCGGGCCGGGCTCAACAATGCCGCGTTGCGCGGAGCCGGCGGGCGTGTTGAGCGAGACCTGCGGATAGGTTCCGATAGAGAAGTTGATGTTATCGTCGGTCTTCTCTTTGCCGGGAATGTAGTGCTGGTAAGCGCGAAACTTGACGCCCAGCAGCGACTCGCCCAGGCCCACGCCGGTGGAGTTACGGTCATCAGTGCCGGCGGCCAGGGGTTGCTCCCATTTGAGCTGGATGCGGTCGCCCCAGCCGTAGTTCATGTCGACGTCGGGAATCTCGTAGTAGGACTGGCCGGGATTATGGTTGGCAATCCAGCCGAAGTTGATCTCCCAGTGATGGTTTCCAGGCGGTGCGGGGTCGTCGGTGATGAACGGGGGGCCTCCCTGCGCGCGGGCAGAGACTGCGCCGGCAAGCGGCAGTGCCAGCAAAAGGATGGAGAGAAGCCTGCGCATGGGAGAGACAAGAGTTTTCCCGCGATGTGAGGTCGAAGTCGTCGCCGGAAAGTCCAAGTCAAAGGTAGCATTCCGGCGCTTAAGGCGGAAAAGCGGGACCGCTCCAGGTTCTTATCTGTCCCGATTTTCTTTCCATCGCGGGTGCCCCGGGAAGCCCCCTCTCTGCGATACTTGTTTGTTATGCCTATTGAAGACCTGCAGCAAGCCGCACAAAAAATTGCCGGATTCCTGAACACTTTGAACAAGCTGGGCGGAATGCGCCTGAAGTACCGCATCTCGGCGGGCGAAGTTGCGCGCGAAGCGGAAGGCGGCGAGGCGCGCCAGATGATCAATGTGGAGCTGGCCGGCCCGGATGTTCCGCTTGTCATCCAGCACAACGGCGAGTTGCTGAGGGCTCTGGAAACCCTGGCGTCGCAGATGCTGCGGCTGGACCATCACGAGCATCACCTGGTGAGCTTTGACGCCGCGAACTTCAAGGCCCTGCACGCCCAGGAGTTGCAACTGGCCGCGGAAACCGCCGCGGAGAAGGTGCGGCAGTCGGGGATGCCCTACAGTTTTCCGCCCATGAACAGCCGCGATCGGCGCATGATGCATATGGCCTGCAAGGGGCTCCAGGGCGTGGAGACTGCCAGCGTGGGTGAAGGAAGCGACCGCTTTCTCGTGATCTTTCCCGAGGGCAAGACGGATCTGCCGGTGGCGCCGCAGGTCAGACCCCCAAGCAGGTCGATGGGCAGGCCGCAGGGCAGGCCCGGGTTCAAACCGAGAGGGTTTGGGCGCAGGTAGAACAGTGGTCAGTTGTCAGTGATCAGTGACGAGAGCCAGGCAATCGGGCATAGCTGCTATGCCACAATACCCATCTATGAAAAGACAATTTGCGATTCTGTTTCTGGCGGGATGCGCCGTGTTGTTGCCGGCGCAAAAGCGGCTGGTGCTGATCGACCAGGACGGCTCGGGGCCGGGCGGATCGGACCAGATGGCGATGCTGGCGCTGCTGCAGGCGCCCGACGTGCAGGTACTGGGCATCACGATTGTGACCGGCGACGCGTGGCGCGACGAGGAGACGCTGCATACGCTGCGCATGCTGGAGCTGACCGGACATGCGGATGTGCCGGTGGCGCGGGGCGCGGTGTTTCCGCTGATTCGCACGCAGGAGGAAACGCGGCTGCAGACGGCGCTCGACGGAAAAGTGACGTGGCTGGGCGCGTGGGGCCGCGGCGCGACAAATTTGACCGAAACAGGAACCGGCACGCCGCCCATGCATCTTGAATCGCACGGGCCTTACGAGATTCCGCCCATGCCCGAGGGCATGCCCACAATAAAGGCGATCGACGAAGATGCCGCGCACTTTCTCATCCGTCAAGTGCACGCGCATCCGCACCAGGTGACGATTTACGCAGCGGGGCCGCTAACTAATATTGCGCTGGCTGTGGCGCTCGATCACGAATTTGCGCCGCTGACCAAAGGCATTGTCGTCATGGGCGGGAGCATCCGGCCACAGACTACCGATCCCGAATTTGCCACCGACCCGCGTCACGAATTCAACTTCTGGTTCGATCCTGAGGCAGCGCACATTGTGCTGCGCGCCGATTGGCCGCGGATCGATATCACCACTGTAGATATTTCCGTCAAAGCGCCGTTCACACAGGCCATGGCGGACGCGATCGCGAAGTCGCCGACGCCGGCGGCCAAGTACATCACGGCATGGAGCCAGCAGCGCTACTACATGTGGGACGAGCTGGAGGCGTGCGCGTGGCTCGATCCATCAATCATCACCAAGGAGCAAATGGTGTACATGGATGTGGACCTGAGCCACGGTCCGAGTTACGGCGACACACTCACGTGGCCGGAGAATCTGAAGCCCGTAATCGGCGTGCGGCTGGTTCACGCGCAACTTGATTTGGATTTGCCGCGTTTCCAGAAAATATTTGTGGAGTTGATGACGCGGACGCCGTAGCGGGCCGGGCGCGCGCCGGTTTGTTTGGCGGAGGGCAATCGCGATCCAGCTGAAAAAGCGAAGGCCGGAAACCTGCGTCTCCGGCCCTCAGGGAATGCAGCTTGGCAGAAGCTACAGGCTTTGCGGCACGACGAGGTCAAGCGACTGCCCCTTGCGCCAGACCTTGAACTTCTTGACCGCGCCGCTATGCACGAACTGGATGAAAAGGTCGACATCGCCGATTTCGGAGTTGTTCACCTCGAGAATCACGTCGCCGGGCAGGAGGCCCATCTTTGCGGCCAGACTGTCTTTTTCCACGTCGACCACGACAATGCCGCGCGCTTTGGCCAGGGCCATCGGCGTTACGTCAGCATCGGTGACGGCGCGGACCTGAACGCCCAGATGGAAGGCTGCGGGCGGAGCGCTGGCCGGGGCCGCACCGGACGACGCGTTCTTTAGCGCCCGATCCGCGGCGTCTTGCACGAGCTTTTTCACGTCGACCTCCAGGCTGGGATAGTGGAGATCGAAAGGCATGAGCTGGTTTTTGCGGAAGACCTCGACATGCGTTACGCCGCCCTGCGGCTTGCCTTTGGTGTCGGCGAATAGCGCGGCGCTGAGGGTGTTCCCGTCCGCGCAAGGCTTGCCGTCGACGGTGTGGAGGATGTCACCGTCTTTGATGCCCGCCTGCTGCGGAGGGCCGTCCGGCAGCACGTCTTTCACAAGCAGGCCGGTCTGTTCGGGATGTTTTTTGAGATCCTTATCGGGCACCGGGGAAATGGTCATGCCGAGGGAAATCGAGAGCACTCCGCCCGGAACATTTCCGCTGGCCACCGCCAAGGTGGCGAGGGCGTCAATGAGATCGTGCGCCTCCTGCTCGGTGGGAACGCAGAGCACATCGTTTTGCGAGGTGGTGGTCACAACGCCCACCACGCACCATGTTTCCGGGTAGCTCTTCGCCTTGGGAAACGCCCAAATGTCGAAGTGATCGATTTGCGCATAGGCGATCGAGGTTTCGATGTCGTCGGAGTAGGGTGTTGAGACGGGTGCGTTATATCCGCCGGTCCAGGACCAGAAGTAGGAAGAGCTTTGCACCACGCCGCTCCTGGTGAAGCTGAGATTGAGGCCCAGCTTGTTGACGTCGACGCGTTCCAGCTTGTAGCCGCCCGTCAGCCAGAAAGTCTTCCCATTGAACCCCATGGGAGCAAGATGCGGGGCCAGAAACGTCATCCGGTTGGAGGCGTCATCCACGCCAGATAAGTAATGCGGCAGATACCAATGCGTCACGGACTGCGCCGCGAGCATCGCCGGCAGTACAAGACATGCGGCGAGCGCCGCAAAAAGCAGTGAGGCCCGTCGAAACATGTGCGTAATCCCTTTCTGAGCGCTGCCAATCCCGGCGCGGTTCCGGTCATCCCGACGCGCGAGCCGAGGGGAAACAGCAGCGCTTGCAGGGTGAACGCGCACGCCCGGCAGAGCACGCCGAGAATTGTAGTGCACGGCTGAAGCGCGCCTTTCCGCAAGGTGGGATGGTGGCGAGGAGTGGATTTTTGCAGGCATTTCCTGGAAGGCTGCGCGCGAAGCCCGAAGCGGGAAGGCCGCGCTAACCCCCGACACCTGAGCCGGCTTTTGGGCCTAGACTGTTGGGTATGCGACGGAAGGTGTGGTTACTGATATTGGTTTTGGCGGCGTGCGGAGCGGCGCAGGCGCAGTGGGAGATGGAGAGCTCGGGCACGACGGCCGATCTGCGCGGCATCGACAACGTGGGCGGGGGCGTGGCTTGGGCTTCGGGCACCAATGGCACGGTGTTGCGGACGGAAGACGGCGGGTATTTGTGGCAGGCGTGCGCCGTTCCGCCGGGCGCGGAGCATCTGGACTTTCGCGGGGTGCAGGCGTTCGATGCGAACACGGCGATTGTGATGTCGAGCGGGAAGGGGGATTTGTCGCGGCTGTATAAGACGACGGACGGGTGCCAGACTTGGAAGCTGGTGTTTACGAATCCGGATGCACCAGACGGCTTTTTCGATTGTGTATGGATTCATCCGACCGGCTACGGGATCTTGCTCGGTGATCCTGTGAATGGACGATTCGCGGTATGGGAGACGGCGGACGGTGGAATACATTGGCAACCGAATCGTCGGAACGGCTTGGAGATCAAGGGGAAGGCGATCTCTGCATCCGCCGCCAGCAATAGCCTCTTCTCGCAGACGCGAAGTGGATACATGCGCGGATTTGTGACGGGAGGTCAAGGTGGAGCATTTCTTATTCAAAGTTGGTCGAGCAGCCACTGGACCCGCATTCCGATCCCGATCGCAAGCGGAGCCGAAAGTGCCGGTGTTTTCTCATTGGGACTTCGCTACGCGATGCCTCGGTGCACAGACTGTGAGCACCCTTCCGACTCATTCTTCGTTGCAGTTGGCGGAGACTACAAAAATCCGAACGAAGGCTCTGGTACGGCGGCGTTCTCGATTGATGGTGGATGGACATGGGCTCCCGCTATCACCACGCCACACGGCTACCGTTCCGCCGTGGCGTACGACGCCGCAAGCAAGACCTGGATTACGGTGGGGCCGAACGGGACGGACATTTCGACGGACGACGGGAAGAACTGGAGGGCGCTGCATCCCGATCCGGCGATGCATGAGACGCCCGGTGCCGACCGCGATTGGAATGCGTTGTCGCTGCCGTTTGTGGTGGGGCCGCATGGGCGGATTGGGAAGTTGAATGAGAAGGCGCTGGCGCATTGAGGCAAAATTCGGGCGGCCCTACGGGACGCCCGGATACGCGGTTTGCTGCTCCCAGGGTTTCGTCCGCCTTTTGGCGGGCTCCACCCTGGGCTATTGTCGGCCCTCCCTCCGGGAGGGATTGCGTCCGACGGCGCAAGCTGTGCCGCGACCCATGATGCATTGACCCATAGCTCGCGGTCACTTCCGCTGGGAGGGTTTTGTCCGCTCGACAATTCCAATTGCGGAGCGGGATGCGCGTAGTTCGTCCCGGAGGGCCGGATCGAAAATAGCCCAGGCCGGAGTCTGCCGAGAGGCAGACGACGCCCTGGGTTTACGATCCGCCATGGACCGTTCGCCCCGGAGGGCCGGACGATTCTTTACGGCCCGCTTCGCTAAGATAGGATTCCGTCATGTCTCACACCTACTGTTCGGCGCTGTTTCATTGCGTCTTCTCCACCAAAGAACGACACAAGATCATTTCCATCGAGCTTCAGCCGCGACTATGGGCCTACATGGGGGGGGCGTGGCGCGAAAGCGCGAAATGAAGGTCCTTGGAATAGGTGGGACAGAGGATCATGTCCACATTCTTTTGTCTCTACCATCGTCCCTGCCTGTTGCCAAGGCGATGCGGGAGATCAAAAGTGAATCTTCGCGTTGGATGCAGCAAGAGTGCGGCCTGGCCGATTTTGAATGGCAGGAAGGATATGGAGCATTCTCCATCGGATGGACACAGGTGGATGCCACGCTCAAGTACATCGCGCGGCAGCAGGAGCACCATCGCAAGCACGATTTTCAGGCGGAGTACGTCGCATTCTTGAAGAAACATCGGATTGAATACGATCCACGTTACGTGTGGGGATGAGATTCGGGCGGCCCTGCGGGACGCACTGTGCGTTGCCTACGGTTTCCCAGGACGTCGTCTGCCTTGCGGCAGACTCCGGCCTGGGCTATTTTCGGCCCTCCCTCCGGGAGGGTTTTCCCTGCCATCAAAACAAATCCGGAATGCTGTGGAAGGCGATGCGGGTGGGCGCGGCCTTGTACGCGGTGAGCATGGCCGCGGGGGCTAGCGTGCTCATGCCGTACTTGTCGTTGATCTGGTCCATGGTGGCGAGCAGGCGGGTGCGGGTCTGCTCTTCTTCAAGGCCGTCAAAGAGCGCGAGCGTGTGCAGGCGGTCGGGGACGAGGTTGTTCAACTGCACGCCGATGAAATAGGGGTGCTGGTACTGCTCGCCCGCGGGTTGCGCATCCCACAGGCGGCGCAGCGCGGCGATGAGGGTTTGATTGTCCTGGCACTCGTGGAGCTTGATCTCGCTGCGCCAGCCGCGCGCCGGGACTCCGAAGCGCGAGACCGGCGTGTTCTGACTGCGCGGCACGGCGAATCCAATGGCGAGGCCGATGTTCGAGGCCCACAGACCCTGAGAGCGCAGGCGCATGGCGGCTTTGTGGAGCAGCTTGTGGGCCACGGCCCAGGCTTTTTTCGGGGTGCGCATCTCCGGCGCGAGCACGTGGGAGTGGCTGATGGACTTTTGATGTTCGAGCTCGCCCATCTCGAAGTCTGCGCCGCGCAGCCAATGCCAGAGGCGCTGGCCCCAGACCGATCCCCAGATTTCGCCGGCTTGCTCGCAGTTAAGGGCGAGCAACTGGTCCATGGTGTGGAGGCCTTTTTCGTTGAGACGTTTTTCGGTGCGCGCACCGATGCCGGGCAGATCGCGGAGGGTGAGCTGGTGGAGCGCTTCAGGCAAAAGGTCGAGGGGGAGGGCCACTAGACCGTCGGGTTTTTCCATGTCGCTGGCAATTTTGGCGAGATAGCGATTGGTGGCGAGACCGACGGAGCTGCGCAGCATGGGTCCGACGCGCTCGCGAATGGTGGCTTTGACGCGCATGCCGAGTTCGATGGCGGCGAGGAGGGGGCGCTCGCGGCCGATGAGACGGCAGGCCATTTCGTCGATGGAGCAGACCGCGGTGACGGGCACGCAGCTTTCGACAGCCTCGACGACGCGGTGATGGTAGTCGGTGTAGATCTCGTGGCGCGCTTCGACGAGAACGATGTCAGGGCAGAGGCGCTTGGCGTCGGCGACGATGGTTCCGGTGCGCACGCCGAAGGCCTTGGCCTCATAGCTGGCCGCAATGCAGCAAGTGGTGTCGGCCATCATGGGCACTACGCCCACGGGACGGCCGCGCAGCTCCGGCCGCACCTCCTGCTCGCATGAAGCGAAGTAGGAGTTGAGGTCGACGAAGAGCCAATTGAGCGACGAGTCCTGAGGGGATTCCGCTGTGGCAGCTTCGTCGGGCTTGCGTTCAGATTCAAGGCCCAGGTTCACAAGCTCTTCAGGCCACTCCTCGGGAGCGGGCGAGAAGGCCGGAATGGGCGCGGCGGCCATTTACGGACCATTTTCGCTTTTTATTCTCTATTTTGCAAGTGGAATCCTGTGCCCTTAGTCACTGACATACCTTGAACGTTGTATGAGATAACCTGAAGACGTCGCTTATCGTCTAATTTGAGACAGTTATCCCGGTCTTGGATGGGTGATACTCCAGCAAAAGGCCGGATAGCGCGGAACGGTGACCGAAGATGCAGACCATAACGCATTGGCTTACGGCGAACGGGAGCGTCCTTGCCGTGCTGGTCACGGTAGGCGTGGCGGTGCTGCTGGTGTGTTGCCTGGAGTGCACCAAGTGCGGCTGTCGCGACAAGGATGATCTTTTCGATCACCACGAAAACTAAACTCTGAGTCTGTGAGCGCATGAATTCGCGCCAGTGGAGTTCGTGCTCTCCCACCCTTTCGCCCAAAATTCGGGCGAAAGGATGGGGCACGGGAAGGTTCCTCTTCAAGCTGTCAGAGTCCTAGTTACTGCCGGCAGCCGGCGGCTCCGGCTTCAGATACATTTCAAACTGCGCCAGAATCCGGTTGAAGAGACTGGTGCGCACGTCAGGCCCGCTGATGGAGTGCGTCTTGCGCGGATAGATCTGCAGGTCGTAAGGCTCGCCCGCCTCAATGAGCTTCTGTACGAATTGCACAGTGTTTTCCATGTGCACATTGTCATCGCCGGTTCCGTGCGCGATGAGCAGCCGCCCTTTCAAGTTCGCCGCAGAGTTGACCACGGAAAAGTCGCGATAGCCGTTGGCATCCTCGGCGGGCAGGCCGAGATAGCGCTCGGTGTAAATCGAATCGTAATTGCGCCAGTCGGTGACGGGGGCCACCGCGACGCCGGCCCGGAAGCGGTCGGAGTGCGTCATCGCGTAGAGCGTGAAGGTGCCGCCCCAGCTCCATCCCCACCAGCCGAGACGCCGCGGATCGAGCTGCGGGACCTGGTCGAGCGCGGCATCGACCACGGTCAACTGATCTTGAAGCTGCACGGGACCGAAGTTGCGGTAAGCCGCCTGCGCGAAGGCGCGGCTGCGGGAGCCCATGCCGCGATTATCGGCGCGGAGCACGGCAAATCCGTGCTGCGCGAGCACATTATCGAAGAGCAGGTTGTCGTGCCACTGGTTCACGACTTCCTGGGCGTGAGGTCCGCCGTAAGGATTGACGATGAGCGGAACCGTGGCGGGACTGGACGAGCCGGAGGGCATCAACAGCGTGGCGTAAAGTGTGGTACCGTCGTGGGCTTTGACCTCAAGCTGCTGCGGCATTTTCAGCTGGTAGGAATCGAGCGCGTGCGTCTCCCAGATGACGCGGCAATTCTGGGCCGAAGCAGGACCTTCCCCTTCATGGCAGATCCGAACCAAAGGCGTCGTAGACCGCGTGGAGTATCTGTCGGTGAAGGTTCTGCCGCCCGGCGCGAAGGTTGCGTCGTGAAATCCCGCGCCCGCGCTCAACTGCCTGCGCTCACCGTTGAAGTTGACCTCCCAGATTTGCTGCTCCAGCGGATTGCCTTCGTTCGATGCATAGGTGACGACCTTGCGCACGGGGTCGACGCTGTAGACGTCGCCCACTTCGAAATCGCCCTGGGTGAGTTGCTTTTCCAGTTTGGCGTCCGAGGCAAGCGGATTGGCCTGGTTGTAGCTGTAGAGATAGAGGTGGGTGTGTCCGTCGCTCCAACTGGTGAGAACCACAGCGCCATCGCCCACAGCCACGTCGTAGTCTTCGTCGAGAAACTTGTCGTCGCTAATCTCCAGCATCTTGCGCGTGTCGCCAAGTTCTGCGCCGGCAAAAAACAGGGCGCGACGCTTGTGGTCGCGGCTGACGGTTTCGACCCACAGGGTGTTGCGATTGACCCAGCCAAACCGCGGGATATAGTCGCCGGAGTGGAGGGGAATGTTCATCCACGTGGTCTTGCCGCCCCTGGCGCTGACCACGCCTACCTTGACCTCGGGGTTGGCGTCGCCGGGCTGGGGATAGCGCTGCAAGTCCACCTGCGCGTGCGTGGGAATCCAGTCGGTGATCGGGTACTGCGGCACGGCGGTTTCATTCATCTCGAGGTAGGCGAGGTTCTTTGAGTCCGGCGACCAGAAGTAGTTGCTGCGCACGTCGAGCTCTTCCTCGTACACCCAATCCACCTCACCGTTCAGAATCGATTGCCCTTTGCTGCTTGCGGTGCCGGGCGCGGGTGCTACGGCGACGGCGGGCGTGCCGGGTTCGCGAAGATGGACGACGGATAGCCCGTGGTCGCGAATGAAGGAGACGCAGGCGCCGTCGGGCGAGAACTTGGGGTCGTCGCCGGCAGCGGCTCCCGTAGTGCCGATCTCGACGCTGGCGCCGTTGCGCAGATCGTAGAGCCACAGGCGGCCATCGGCGTCGAACAGGAGGTGCACGGAGTCAGGCGCCCAAAAATAGCCGGCCATGTTGTAGCGCTCGCGATGATCGCGGTCCCGCTCGGAGCCGCTGGTGCCGTCGAGCGAAGCCATTTTGGCGGCGCTCACCATCACGCGCGTCTTGCCGGTGACGGGATCCACATCCATCAGCTCGCCGCCATCCAGATAAGTCAGGTGCTTGCCGTCGGGAGACCAGTCGAGCGTTTCGGGCGCCTTGGGAACCAGCGGGCCGTGCGCGTAGATGGCTTCAACCGTGAGCTGCTTCTGGGGCGCCTGTGCGGCGGCGTGAGAAGCGAGAGACAAGGCAACGAAAGCGGCAGACAAGAGAGCAGCGGTTCGCGTCAAAGAGAGTTCCTCCTAGTGTGAGCAGGCCCTATCGCAGAAGGTCTGGAGAGCAACCCGGGAGAGTGTTGCGAGGCCGTGATGGAAACCGGCAGGACTTGGTAAAAAGTGTAAATCACTGGCTCTGAGGTTTCCTTCAGGCAGTTTCCTCCGGATGTTTGGGTAGCTGGTCGGTTTGAACCCAACCGTCCCTCAGGGACTAAAGCCCCGGTTCACGGATTGCTATTAACGGCACAACTGAAGTCGTGCCCTTTCACGACGGCGTCAAACTGGCCACTGCGTGGAGACCTCGCCGGTTGTTTCCGCGTGGGTCGACGGTGTATGTTGCGCAATATGCATTGGGCAACTCCGGAAGAACGCCGCGCACTGGGGCAAACGCGGCGCAAGCAGGTGGGACGCCACCAACACGAAGTCCTGAAACCCAAGGCGCGGCCGGTTCCGGCGCCGGTGCTCATGGAACGATCGATGCGGGGCCGTGTGGCCGCGCTCGTTACCTTGAAGTATCAACTCATGGCCGCGTCGCCGTTCGGATATTTTCGCGGCGCGGCGCCGGTGATGGCGGCGGACCTGGCGCAACTGCCGTCCACCGGGATCATGAGCCAACTGTGCGGCGACGCGCATGTGCGCAACCTGGGCGCCTATGCCGCGCCCGACGGCCGGCTGGTCTTCGACATCAATGATTTCGATGAGACGATTCTGGGCCCGTTCGAGTGGGACCTGAAGCGCATGGCGGCTTCGCTGGTGCTGGCGGGGCGCGCCGCGGGACACAAAGACGGCTCGGCGCGCAAGGCCGTCGTGGCGTGCGTGGAGCGCTACGCCGCGCAGATGCGCACGTTTGCCCGCATGTCGCACCTTGAGATCGCACGATATCAGGTGCATCGCCTGGGCCTGGCAAAGGCGGTGCACATGGCGCTGGCCAAGGCCGAGCGCGCCACGCCGCTGCACACGCTGGAACAGCTGACGACGCCGGCTTCAACGCGGCATGGCGCGCCGCGCCGCTTCAAGGAATCAAAGCCCATGCTGACGCGCGTGACGGGAGCCCGCGCCCGAGCGGTGTTGGCCTCGCTCGAACCCTATAGAGAAATGCTGCAGCCGGAACGGCGGCACCTGTTCTCGTTTTACCGGCCAGTGGACGTAGCCTTCAAAGTGGTGGGCACGGGATCGGTGGGGTTGCGCGATTACTGCATCTACTTTGAAGGCAACGGCCCCGCCGATCCGCTGTTTTTGCAAATCAAGGAAGAGGTTGCATCGGCCTACGCGCCGTATTTGCCCGATGCGCACTCGGCGCCGCACAACGGGCAGCGCACGGCCGAAGGACAACGCGCCATGCAGATCCAGACCGATCCGTTTCTGGGTTGGACGCACATCGGCGGGCGGCAATACCTGGTGCGGCAATTGAACGACCACAAGGGATCGATCGCGATTGAGGACCTGGCGGGTCCGAATCTGAAAGGCTATGCCGAGGTGTGCGGCGAACTGCTGGCGCGCGGCCACGGACGCTCGGGCGATCCGCAGGTGATTGCCGGTTATATCGGAACCGGCGCGGCCTTCGCGGAAGCGATTGCAGAGTTTGGCGTGGCCTACGCCGACCAGACGGTGAAGGATTGGGAGCAGTTGAAAAAATCAGGGAAGGCGAAGCAAAAAGCGTAGGCTGGCTGTGGCGCTCGCTTTCCGGCCGCATGAATTCGCTGCGACGGATTTCGTGCTATCCCACCCTTTTCACGGTGAGGCTGTGAAAAGGATGGGGCACGGGAAGGCTCCCCTTCAGGCGGTCAAAGACCTTGGCGCCGGTACACATCGTACCCCCGCAAATGCGCCGCCGGCGCAAACTCCTGCATCAGCAGTTGCATCAACTCCGCGCGATCGGGCGTGGGGTCTTCCTTGGTTTGCACATCCGTTTTCACAATCAGCCAGCGAATGTTGCGCGCGCGCACCATCGCGGCGATTTCTGCCGGAGAATAGGGGTCGATGGTGGGATCGAAGAACGGCACGGGGAAGCGCGGCGCGCGGCCGGTGACGAAATAGAACGGTTCTTCTCCGGGGATGAGAACGATTCCATCGTCGAAGGGGATGTTGGCCTGGGCGTAGCGCAGCAGTTCATCAATTTCCGGCAGATACGGTCCCGGCGTAGCGAGGCCAGCGAGCGCGGGAAACGCGGAGCGCGCGGGAGGGCCGTCGGGAAGGCTGGCGTAGTTGAGCCGCTCCTCGCTGGCCGTGTAAAAGCCTCCGCAAATTAAAAAGGTGCAGGAGATTAGCGCGGCCAACGCGGGCGTGAACCGGCGATCGCCGCTGGCTCGCGCAGTAAGAGGGCCGAGAAACGCCAGCAACTCGGCAAGAAGCAGAATGAGCAGCGGCCAAATGCCGTAGGTTGAACCCCAAAGCTGCTGCGAGAGGAACGTGCCGTGGATGGCGGCGAGCAGTAGCAGAGGCAGGAAGGTGCGCAGAGAGGGTCGGCTCCGCAGTGCGAAGAGATTTGCGAGGGCCAAGGCGGCGGCCAGCACGAGCACGAGCGGCCAAAGCGCCAGCAGGCTGTCGCCGCGCTCGTCCGCGTCGTCGTAAAGCAGCAGCGAGGCGAGCGTGAAGAGGAATGGGGCGGACAGAAGCAGAAATGCGGCAATCTGCGGCCAGCGAGAGTGCGATTCCACCCTTCGCGCGATGAAACTGCGCAAAGGATGGGGCACGGGGGTTTGTCTCTTTAGCCAGAGGAGCACGAGCGCGACGGCCACGCAGGGCAGCGTCCACAGGAGCGTGGGATCGCTGTAGACGCCGAGCATGAGGCTGAGCCCCGGCATGCGGCGTTGGCCTGCGTATTGGATGGTCCAGTGAAAGTAGTTGCTGAGCCCGGCAGTGCAGTGGAGCGCCAGGAGTGCGGCCAATAGGGCGGTGCACGCGCCGGCAAGAAAGGCGACGAGCGGTTGTGAGTTCCCACCCATTTCCGCAAAAGGCGCGGAAATGGATGGGGCACGGGGCGTTTGTGCCGAATGGAAAACTGCGCCGTTCTGCTCTTGCGGCAAATGAATGAAGATGAGCCGGACGAGAGCCGCGCCCAACGCGACGAGGAGAAACGGAAGGCCCATATTCTGCTTGAAGAATATGGGAACGCACGCCAATGCGCCGGCGGCAAACGCGAAGGCCGGGCCTTTTCTGGAATCGAGCCGCACGAACATCCACAACGCGACCAGCAGCCAGAAGCCGCAATCGCAGTCGTACTCAGGGCTGGGCACGATGCAGTAGATGCCCAGGAAAATGAGCGGCGCGGCGAGCACGAGAGCCAGCGTCCACGCGAGAGGCACGCGCCCGCGCATGAGGCTGAGCGCGATCCTCCAGGCCAGCACCGTGCCCAGCCCGCCGGTCACCGCAACATAGAGCACGTGATGAAAAAAGACCCGGCCCGTGAAGCGGATGATCGCGGCCTGGATGAGAAAAGTGAGGGGCGCGTGGGCCAGGGGAAAGTCGCGGTAGGGCACTTGACCGAGAGCGATGCGCTCCGCGGTGTTGAGGATGTAGCTGAGATCGAAGAGCACCGCGACGTGCGCGTTCTGCCAAAGCACCACGCCGGCAGTCGCGGCAAAAAGCGCCGCAGCCGCGAGCCAGTCGCGCGGCGTCCAGCGAGGGGCGAAGTTTGGAGGATTCGATTTAGTAGTCTCGGGCGCTCTTCTTACCATCCGCGATGATAGTAATAGGCGCAGCAGGGCGGGGAACAGATCGCCATGAGAAGGGCAACGAACCAGCCCACTACGGTCCAACCGAGGAAGATGTTCAAGAGCAGGATTCCCGTGGTGTTATGGGTGCGCCGCGCGGCCGCAACGATGGCGGGGAGGAAATAGAGAACGCCCAAGAAGAGCAGGAAGTGCATCGGAGCCTCCACACTGGTTCCGGGAGTGTTACGCAGAGTGTAGCGCCGGAGTTCCCTTGTTCCTTGAGGATTTTGGCTAGTCCGGCGCCGGGCAAGATTCTTACTGCGTCTCTTCGTTCACCGCGGCGGTCAAAGCCTGGATGTTCGCGGTGGGCGCCTGGGGCGGCATGCCGCCGCCGCAGGAGACGATGAGCCGCGAGCGGTCTTCGACCGGCGCCAGCAACTCGCGCACGGCCCGCTCCACATCGGCCGGCGTGCCTTCTGCCAGCACATCGCGCGGAGGAATGTTGCCCAGGAGCGCGATGCTGTGGCTGGTCCACTGCTGCATCTCCGTAAGGGTGTGCTGCACGCCGAAGTTCAGCAGGTTGATGCCCGCCGACTGCAACATGGGCGCAGCGGCCTTCAACGGCGCGTCGCAATGGAAAAACTTTACCGTGACATCGGCGGAGTAGATGCGTTGCAGGTAAGGTAGAGCGAAGCTCTCGAAGTCCCGCCGCCCCACAAAGCCCACAATGTCGTCGAGCAGGAAGATGCCGTCGATGGTGGGAAACTGCTTGCGCTGAACCGCGATCCAGCCCATGAGAAAATCGGTGACGATCGTGAGCAGCCGGTGCATGCGTTCGGGCTCGGTCTTGAGGGCCTCAAGGAACTCCGGCGTGCCCATCAGGAACGAGGCCACGTTGAACGGTCCGCGCGCCACGGCGAAGCGGATCTTGTGACCGGATTTTTCCATCTCCGGCTGGGCGTGCTGCAGCCGCTTGATAACGAAGGGCAAAAGGCCGTGCCTGCGCGGGTCGGGTGTCTCCAGACGATCGACCTCTTCCGGCGAGCGCAGCACCTTCATGGCGAAAGGGAAGTCGTTCTCGCCCCAGATCGAAACTGAGCCGAATGCAGAAGGCTCGGTGCACATTCCGTACTCCGACCAGAAGCCGGGCAGGAAGATGGTCTGAGGAAAGGCGCGAATGGCCTTGAAGTTGTTGTCGAGAAAGATGCGGTCGCTGGTGAAGTAATCGAGGATGGTGTGGCCCGCCCAATTGGGCAACCAGGGACTATCGATGATGAATGCGGTGGGCAGAGGGTGAAACGGTTCTCCGCGGATGACGGAGACGAGCGTGTTCCATTCCTGATCGTTCATGGCCTGTCCTGCGCGGACAAAACTGTCCCGCGGTTGGCTCCCGATGAAAAGATGAAGTCGGTACGAGTGTACACCGTATTTTTTGCATCGCGAAGAATATCCATACCTCCCAAATTCCATATTGCGCACCCTGCTATGCGTGCGTATACTCCGGTCGTCGCTCAAAACTCCATCAAGGAGGCGTCATGGGCAAGATCAATATGGGCCGTGTGATTCTCGGTGGGCTGGTTGCCGGGATTGTCGCAGATCTATTGGCTTATCCGGTGGATGGTGTGATGCTGGCGCAGCGCTGGGCTGACGGCTTGCAAAACCTTGGCCACCCAAACTTTTCCAACACACAGATGATTGGGTTCAATGTGCTGGGAATCGTCGGCGGGATTGTCGCTATCTGGATTTACGCGGCGATTCGGCCCCGCTTCGGCGCGGGACTGAGGACGGCGATCCGTGCCGGCGTGATTGTCTGGGTTCTTGGAACGCTGGTGCCAAATGCCGCCTTTATGTACGTGGGGAACCTCTTCGGAAAGCGCCTCACGCTTTATACGACGCTGGGTGCGCTGGTGGAAGTGGTGGTGGGCACGATCGTCGGGGCGTGGCTGTACAAGGAATCCTGAAAAACTGGCTCGGCGAACCGACTCCGGCACGTTGGCTGAAGCCTAAAGCTGTGCAGGCGGGGCTTGTCGCTTGGAGAGAAGGGAACATCCGCACGCAATCGGCCTAATGCACCGTGGTCGAGATGACTTCCAGCGTGTTCGAATCATAGTTCGTCAGATAGAGTGTTGCGTCGTCGGAACCCACCCAGATTTCGCGCGGGAACAATCCGGTTTGCGTGGTTTGAAGGACGCTTGCAGAGGCGGGAACGGCGACAAAGAGAACTGTGGAATTTGCCGTTCCCGTGTTGAACCGGTTCGAGTTGGCGACTGCCAGCAACTGGTCGTTGTGGAAGAGCCGTATCCCCACGGGAGCGGTGCCTCCGGTGCCGGCGTAGCCAAGCAGAGCGTTGCCGGGGTTGAACTCGAGCATTCCAGTGCTGAAAGCCAGAACGCGGTTGTCTCCGCGCGCGGCGACCCACAGCGTGGATTCGTCCGCAGTTTCAGCCATGCGCACCGGCGAGCAGCCGGCGTCGACTGTAGCCAGAATTGCCGTCTGGCCGGGTGAGGTTTCGGCCTTGGCCACATTGATTACGGTGAGAGTTCCGTTGAGTTGGGGGCTGCCCCCGGCGGCTTGAACGCAATTGGACTCCGACAGGATTGGATTGCTGCTGCCGGATGCATTGGAAGCCGATGTAGCAATTTCGCTGGTCACGTAGAGCCTCGTGCCATCCGGCGAAAGCGTCATGCCAGCAATCGCGGTGCCGCCGGTCGAGATTTGGCCAATTAACGTGCTCCCGGTTGTTACGTTGCCATTGGCGTCGTACACAAGTTGCACCACCCCGATATTGCCTTCGGAGGTGGCGCCCGGTGCAACCCCATATTCGTTCGACACAAACGCGTATTTGCCGTCGGGAGTCACATCCACTTCCATGGTGCCCTGGTCCGATGCAACCGAGCCTTGACTCACCACAACGCCCGCGGCAGTACAAGTGTTAATCGCGGCGAGATTGAAAAAGATCGCGCCCGCCGAACCGATTCCCTCAGCGAGGTTGACTCCGTTGGGAAGCAGGCTAAGGTTTGAACCCGCCGCTCCCTCGCCGAGCAGAGTGGACGAAAGCGAATTGACGCATACGGAAGTGAGCCCTCCCGCTCCGGGCGTAAATACCTGCACGCCGCTCGGAATCCCCACGAAGACAGTTCCCGCACTGTCGACAATCGCCTGAAAAGGCGCGCCTGCCGTGGGGTAGGTGACATAGGACGTGGTGACGCTGGGCGCGGCCGGGCCAGCCGTGACGGTCACCATCGCAGTTCCGCTGGCGCTGTTGTACGTGTCGGAACTGGCCAGATCAGGCGTGTAGTAAACGGTCAGCGTGTCGGAGCCAGCGGCCAAGAGTGCCGCGGGAACCTGGATGGTGGCTTTCCCGCTGGCGAGAGTCGTCTCGAATGAAGCATAATTGCCGCTGGTTACAGCCACCGTTCCGGTCGGAGTGGAGCTACCGCCGCTTAACGTGACGCCCACCGAAAACGTTTGGCCCATGGCGGCCGAGGATGCGCCCGGAGCGACGGTGACCGTGGGCGTGGTGAGCGTGGGGCTGGTCGTAGTCGTGGTTGAGGACGTTCCACCACCGCCCCCGCATCCCTGGATGAAGACGGCGACAAGAAAGACAGAACAAAGGAATTGCGCCAAGCCGAGAAGTCGCTTCACTGGCTCTCCAAATTCGACAAATGCAGAATAATGCGGTTCGGCGATCTCATGATCCCGAGATTGTGTAACGGCGCGATGAACTTTCATGTGCTTAGATGCGAGCGGCTGACGAAACGGCCTTCTACAATAAAGATCTATGTCTACGGCGGTTCGATCACACGCGAAGATCAATCTGGGGCTTTATCTGGGAGCGCCGCGCGCCGACGGGTTCCACGGGCTCGTCACCGCCTATCAGACGCTGGAAGTGCATGACATCGTTACGGTTACGGCGCACAAGGCGCCTGCAACTACGTTGAAAATCACCTCGAATGACAGCCGTGTACCAGAAGACAGCCGGAACACAGCGTGGAAAATGGTCACGCTGGCGCTGGATCTGCTGCGGACCACGGCCGAGGTGGAAGTCCATATCGATAAAAGGCTCCCAGTGCAGGGCGGGCTGGGAGCAGGGTCAGGGAATGCGGTGGCGGCGCTGGTGGGGCTGGAGGCGGAGCTCTCAGGTGCAGGCCAGCGAGCGGGCGAGTCAGCAGGTCGGAAAGTGGGCCTGCCGCCGGGCCAACCAAGCGGAATCATTCGAAGCCTATTGACCCAACGGCTTCCGCTCGCGGCGCAGGTTGGATCGGATGTACCGCTTTTTCTGATTGGCGGAACCGTCTTCGGCGTGGATCGAGGGCAGGAAGTGTATCCGCTGCCTGACACCGAGCCCACCTGGTGCGTGGTGGTGGTCCCGGAGATCGGCGTTTCCACGCCGCAGGCCTTTCGCGACTGGGATGCGCTGTGCGCCGCGGAAGGTTTGACCCCGGAGGCAAGTGCCGATAGACTAAAAGAGTCGAGCCATGCTTACGCAGCAGCCTTCTCGGGAGGTTCCGGGTGGGTGGGCCAAGCAGGCTCCTCCGGTGTCTTCTCCGTGGGGGAAGACCTGGCCGGACCGCAAGAGTCGAAACCATGGTCTGGGCTTGTCCGCACCGGGATCACGAGCTGGATTGAGAATGACTTCGAACGTGTAGTCTTTCCCCAGCATCCCTCCCTTGCAGAGATCAAGCGTCTTCTTGCGGCCACCGGTAGACCGGAGGCAGCCCTCTATTCCGCGCTGTCGGGGTCGGGTTCGGCGCTCTTCGGGTTGTACCAGACCCGTGGAGATGCAGAAGCGGCACAAGACCGGATCGAACGGGAGTCGCAAGCGCTCGCAGTGCGGAACACGGTGATCACACGCACCTTGCCCCGCCGAGCGTATTGGGACCAGATGTTGAAGAGCAGCTGTTTTTAGCGTTGACAGTCGCTTGTTGGGCAAGCGAAACTCGCCCACGGCTGACCGTATTGGTGGGCGATCGTTCAATGGTAGGACAATGCCCTTTGGAGGCATTTATCCAGGTTCGAATCCTGGTCGCCCAGCCAGGAAAACAGCTACTAGCCTCCAGCTACTAGCTTCTAGCTTTTCTGTGAGTGAGCGAGACTCGTCGCTTTCGGCACAAACGAGCTAGAAGCTAGCGGCTAGAAGCTAGAAGCTTGCATTTAGGAAACGCAGCCATAGCCAACCAGCATGGAGGTGCTTCAGATGGAAACGGGAACATTGGTCGAAGGCAAGCAGCAGGAAAAACATCCCGCGGTGGCGCGCGATGGCTCGCAAAAAGAGCCTGCGGCGCAGGACGCGCCGAAAACGAAAGACGGCAAGATGAATCCGACGCCGGAGCGCAAGAAGCCCTCAAAACTTAGCGAGGACAAGCGCTTCAAGCTGTTTTCCGGGACGGCAAATCCGCGACTGGCTGAAGAAGTGGCGCGGCACATCGGCGTGACGGTGGGGCAGGTAAAGCTGCAGCGTTTTGCCGACGGCGAGGTTTACTTTCAACTGCTCGAGAACGTGCGCGGCGTGGATGTTTTTGTGGTGCAGCCCACCTGCTATCCGGTGGATCAGCACCTGGTGGAATTGCTCATTATGATCGATGCGCTCAAGAGGGCTTCGGCGGCCCGCATCACGGCAGTGGTTCCCTACTACGGGTACGCGCGCCAGGATCGCAAGGACCGCCCCCGCGTGGCCATCAGCGCCAAACTGATCGCCGACCTGCTGACCACAGCGGGCGCCAATCGCGCCTTGTTCGTCGATTTGCACGCTGCGCAGATCCAGGGCTTCTTCAATATTCCTGTTGATCACATTTTTGCCAGCCCTGTTCTGGTGAGCCATTTCAAGGAATTGAACCTTCCCAACCTGACGGTAGTTTCGCCGGATGCAGGCGGCGTGGAGCGCACGCGATTCTTCGCGCAGAAGATGGGCGCGCCGCTGGCCATTGTGGACAAGCGCCGCACGGACCTCAATGTTGCCGAAGTGATGCACGTGGTAGGCGACGTGGAAGGTCAAAACTGCCTGATCATCGATGACATTGTGGACACCGCCGGCACGCTGGTGAAGACCGTGGACGCACTGTATGCCAATGGCGCGGCTGCGGTGTATGCCTGCGCGAGCCACGCCGTGCTTTCGGGCCCGGCGATTGACCGCATCGCAAATTCGCGGCTGGAGCAACTGGTGGTGACCGACACCATTCCGCTGCGCGAGGCGGCGCAAAAAGTCAGCAAGATTAAAGTGCTCTCCATCGCCGGCTTGCTGGGCTCGGCCATTGAGAACATTCACATGGAGACCAGCGTTAGTACGTTGTTCTCCTAAGTGCAGCTTCTAGCTACTAGCTTCTAGCTGCTAGCTCGTTCAGTACGGAAACCAACCTTCGCGTTGTAGCGAAGAAATGAAAAGAAGAGCGGCGAATAAGTTGATTTGTCGCGCAACAGCAACAAGCAGCTAAAGGCTAGTAGCTGCCTTTACAAAGGGAGCGGGTCAGTTCAGCTCGCAGCAGAAAGAGCTAGCTAGAAGCTAGTAGCTAACGGCTAGAAGCTGCTTTCCGTGCCCGATTTTTGAAGAAACGAGAAAACGCACCATGCCAGAAGTCGTCGTAGCTACGCCCCGCAAGGGCAAGTTCAACAAGAATGCCGCGCGTCGCGTGCGCGTTGCAGGCAAGATTCCGGCCGTGCTGTACGGCTCCGGGCACGAAGCGGTTGCCGTGGAAGTGGATCCCAAGCAGATTTTGAAGATCCTTTACTCCGAGAGCGGCCACAACACAATTTTTGACGTGGAAGTTGCCGGCCTGCCCACAGCCAAAGCCATGATCGTGGACTGGCAGCGGGAGCCGATCAAGGACAATCTGATCCACATCGACCTGAAGCGCATCGCGCTGGACAAGATTCTGCGCGCGCGCGTACGCGTCAAGCTGCTGGGCATACCGATTGGCGTGAAGGCCGAGGGCGGAATTCTGGATCAGGTGCTGCGCGAAGTGGAAATCGCGTGCCTGCCCGAGGACATTCCCAGCCAAATCGCCGTGGACGTGAGCGAACTGGGCATGCACCAGGTGGTGCGTGTGAGCGGTTTGCCTCACTTCGACAAGATCAAGTACGTGACCCCGGAAGATGCCACCGTGGCCCACGTCGTGCACATCCGCGAGGAAGTGGTTGCGACGCCGGAAGTGGTGGAGGGAGCGGAGGCAGCAGTCGCTGCAGCCGTACCGGGTGCACCGGGTGCGCCGGCCGAACCTGAAGTTGCAAAGAAGGGCAAGGGCGAGGCCGAGCCTGCAGCGGCCAAGAAGCCCGAGGCGAAGAAGTAAGCCTTGTCGGAAGCAAGCGAGATCGGTGGCTTCAGTACAGGAAGCCGGCGCAGCCCTTTCCTGATTGTGGGGCTTGGCAATCCCGGTCTCGAGTATGTGTGGACCCCGCACAACGCGGGGTTCATGGCCATCGACCGCATCGCCCAGCAGGAGGGCGTTGTGGTGCAGAACCGGCGCTGCCGGGCCACTACGGCGACTTGCAGAATTGCAGGGCGGCAGGTGGTTCTGGCCAAGCCGGAGACGTTTATGAACCTGAGCGGCGCGGCAGTGGCCGCTTTGGTTGAGGAGTTTGAAGCCGACCCGGCGCGGGATCTGCTCGTGATCTACGACGAGCTCGATCTGGTGCTGGGGACCTTCAAGATCAGGGAGCGCGGAACGCCCGCGGGGCACAACGGAGCCCGCAGCGTAACCGGCGCCCTGGGCACG
>CAZMWL010000051.1:0-22694 GCA_964569985.1 uncultured Occallatibacter sp. | reverse complement strand
AGCAGGACACTGCCGCCGCCCACGGAGAAGCTCTTGGCGTCGAAGAGGTGCGGCTCACCAAAGAAGCAATGGACTGGCCCGTTTCGCCTTCCTTCCATATCCCCGAGGGGGCGCTGGAGCATTTTCGAAGAGCTATCTCCCGGGGTAACGATGCGCAGGTGGAATGGGAATCGCGATTCAAAGCCTTCGAACAAGAGCACGCGGCCCTTGCTGCTGAGTTCGACAGAGTGATTGACAGGGACCTACCTAACGATTGGGACATCGGACTGCCGGCGTTTACTCCAGCAGATGGACCGATGGCCACCCGCGTCGCTTCGGGTAAAGTGATCGAGATCCTCGGCACTCGTTTGCCGGAAATGATGGGGGGATCCGCAGACCTCGCTCCAAGTACCCATACAAACATTGATGGGACCGGCAACTTCGAACCGGAGGACTGGGCTGGTCGCAATATGCATTTCGGCATTCGCGAAAATGCGATGGGGGCGATTCTCAACGGAATGGCCTTGCACAGCGGTTTGATTCCATATGGAGGCACGTTCTTCGTCTTTTGCGACTACATGCGGCCACCCATGCGCCTTGCGGCCATGAACTCGCTTCCGGTGATCTACATCTTCACGCACGACAGCATTGGCATGGGGGAAGACGGCCCTACTCACCAGCCAGTGGAACAACTTGTCGGATTGCGATCAATTCCAGGCATGGTTGTCCTGCGGCCAGCGGATGCCAACGAGACCGTAGCCGCATGGCGAGTTGCGATTGGAAGGAGGGAGGGGCCTGTTGCCCTTGTCCTCACCCGACAAGGCCTTCCAGTACTAGACCTGAATCTCTATCCTGCGATCCCGGTTGGAGTTCCGATGGGTGGCTATGTGCTGGCGGACTCTCCGATAAGTGGACGACCAGACATTGTTCTCATCGCTACTGGATCGGAAGTTCATTTGGCGCTCGAAGGTCGCGAACGGCTTGCCGCAGCGGGCGTTCACGCGAGAGTCGTGAGTATGCCGAGCACAAGCCTCTTTGCAGCACAGTCAGACGATTACCGAGAGAAGACGCTGCCCACGGACGTTCCCATCCTCGTCATTGAGGCCGGCTCCCCGATAGGATGGCAGTCCTTTGTCGGCCCTCGAATCGCCGTCATTGGGATAGACACCTTCGGCTCGTCGGCACCCGGACCAGAAGTAATGGAGCACTACGGCTTCACTGCGGAGAACGTCTGCAGGCAGGCTCATCGTGTACTTGACAACAACAAGGAGGGAGCACCATGCGCGTCGGAATCGCCTCAGACCATGGAGGGTTCGTTCTGAAAGAGCAGATCGCGAAGCTGCTGCGCGATGCTGCCTACGAGGTCGTCGACTTCGGAGCCCCGCATCAAAGCCCAGGAGACGATTATCCGGACTACGTGATCCCACTGGCCAGAGCCGTTGCCGCCGGCAAGGTGGACCGCGGCATCGCGCTCTGCGGCAGTGGAGTGGGTGCATCGATCTGTGCCAACAAAATTGTTGGCGTGCGCGCTGGGCTCATCCACGACGTCTTCTCCGCGCACCAAGGCGTTGAAGACGACGACATGAATGTCTTCTCGCTAGGTGGGCAGGTTATCGGTCCGGCATTGGCATGGGAATTAGTTCAAACGTTTTTGAAGGCTCGCTTTAGCGGTGAAATTCGGCATCAGCGCAGAGTCGACAAAGTCAACGCACTTGAAAGTCAACAAGCAGTGGAGTGACTGGTCTCCGAGAGGAACAAAATGAATCGAACGACCGAAAAACTGCACCAATTCGGCCAAAGTCTTTGGCTCGATAACATCACACATCGTCTGCTCGCCAGCGGCACACTGCTGGGTTATATTCAAGAGCTTTCAATCACCGGCCTCACTTCGAACCCAACTATCTTTGATCACGCCATCAAGAACAGCAACGACTACGACGATGTCATCCGCCGGAAATTGGATGAAGGGAAATCAGGCGAGGTTTTGTTTTTCGAGTTGGCCCTCGAGGACCTGAGGCAGGCGGCCGATCTTTTCCGGCCTGTCTACGATCGAACCGACAGTGTCGATGGCTGGGTTTCGCTGGAGGTATCCCCGCTTCTGGCGCACAACACGACTGGAACTCTCGCCGCCGCTAAGGCTCTCCATAATCGCGCGGCTCGGCCCAACCTCTTCATCAAGATTCCCGGTACCGGCGCGGGGCTTCCAGCCATCGAGGAGGCAATCTTCGCTGGCATCCCTGTGAATGTAACCCTGCTGTTCTCGGGCAAGCAATACGTCGCCGCCGCCGAAGCTTATATGCGCGGCGTCGAGCGGCGTATAGCCGCCGGGCTCAACCCCGATGTTGGGTCTGTGGCGTCACTCTTTGTCAGCCGTTGGGACGTAGCTGTAGCAGAGAAGGTGCCGGAGATCCTGCGCAACCAGCTTGGCATCGCCATCGCCAAGGATGCTTATGAAATGTATCGCACACTGCTGGATTCGCCGCGGTGGCAACGCATCGAAAACGCTGGAGCCCGCCCTCAGCGCCTTCTTTGGGCGAGCACAGGAACCAAGGACCCTAACGCCTCGAGCATCCTGTATGTCCAGGCTCTCGCCTTGCCATCCACCATCAACACGATGCCGGAGGCAACCTTGAATGCGCTTGCCGCTCATCCGGAATTCGGCGAGGCTCCGCGCGAAGCGAGCGACAAAATCCTGACTGAATTTGCAATCGCTGGTATTGACACGGAGGCCGTTGCTATTCAGTTACTCGGGGAAGGCGTCGAATCGTTCGCCAAATCATGGAACGATCTTCTGGATTGCATCGCGTCGAAGAGCGTGGCGCTCAAGGCAGTAGCTGCCTGAGTGCACGGCGAACGATCGCACAAACCTAAATCAAGTCAACCATGGAAAAGAGGATCGAAATGAACTCGAAAAACTCTGTAGCGGCAATCTATGAAACTCACGAGCAAGCCGAGCATGCTGTCAAGGAACTCCAGGAGGCAGGCGTCAATATGAAAAGCCTGTCAATCGTAGGACGGGACACACACACGGAGGAACACGTAGTTGGCTATTACACTGCCGGCGATCGCATGAAGTATTGGGGCGGGGTTGGAGCGTTTTGGGGTGGATTCTGGGGGTTACTTTTCGGGTCGGGTCTGTTTTTCATCCCCGGACTCGGACCGATTCTTGCTGCCGGCCCAATCGTAGCCTGGATTGTCGCTGGCCTCGAAGGTGCAGTTGTGGTTGGGGGCGTAAGCGCAATTGGCGCTGGCCTCGTGAGTATCGGTATCCCGAAGGACAGCGTCTTGAAGTACGATGTCGCGTTAAAGACCGACAAATACGTGCTTGTCGTTCACGGAACGCCTGATGAGGTTGAGAAAGCCAAGGACATCATCGCTGGCACGGAACAAAGCCATTACGCGGTTTATGGCCAGGCTGTTCTCGTCTAAGGAGCGGCCGGCTTGCGCTGCGACCGTGGCGGGGGCTCCAAACGTACCGTGCGGAGCCTGCTCTCTCGCCGGGCGGAAGTGTATAGGCCGCAAGAGACGGTTCATCGAAGCATTACGTACAAAGGGAGATGCAATGTTAATCAAAGCAAAGGCGCTAAAGGGTTACTCACTCGCGGGCCTCGATGGAGACATAGGGTCGGCGAGCGAATTCTACTTTGACGACCGGTATTGGGCAATTCGTTACCTCGTCGCAAATACTGGAACTTGGCTCACCGGCAGGAAGGTCCTGATTTCGCCTTACTCGCTGGACGGTGTCAATACCGCGGAAGAAAAGTTGTTCGTTCTATTGAACAGGAAGCAGATCGAGGAGAGCCCGTCTATCGACATGGACGAGCCAGTTTCCCGTCAGTATGAGGGCTTATACAACGGATATTATGGATTCCCCAACTATTGGGGTGGCCCGTACATGTGGGGAGGCAATCCATACATTTTGCGGGATCGCAGCAGATGGGGTTTGGCCGCATCTGAAGCAATGGGATGGGACCGACACCTTCGCAGCAGCGATGAGGTAACGGGCTACCATTTTGCTGCGCTTGACGGCGAGATCGGCCATGTCGATGACTTCGTTGTCGACGACGAGACCTGGGCAATTCGTTACCTTGTTGTTGCGACAAAGAACTGGTGGGCTGGCAAGAAGGTGCTGATTTCGCCAATGTGGATCACGAATGTGAGTTGGGAAGAGAGAGAAGTTGCAATCGGCCTGTCTCGCGAGACGATAAAGGCGGCGCCGGAATATACCGACGAGTCTCTGCTCACACGGGATTACGAGACAGGTCTCTACGGGCATTACAACCGTGAAGGTTACTGGGTCAAGGAACTCACGACCGTCTGAATGCACTTCGGCGGGTCGCCAGAATAGTTTCGTGTTGAACGTGCGTTTGGGAGAAGAATAAGCCACAGACCGTGCTTCCGCACCGGTCTGTGGCTTATCTTGTTTTGCCTTGATCATCCACCATCCGAATTGGAGATCGAATTCGGGCGGATGGGTTGCAGCAGTTCTCTTCTCCTTAGATACCGCCTTTACCCAGCAGTATGCCGATGCCGTATGTCACCGCGCCTTCAGCTGCGCCAACAAAGGTCATCTCAAGACCGGAGGACCACCAGGAACGGACTGTAATCAAAGATTTTGCGGCGCCGACCGCAAAGTGGGCGGCCAGTGAGATGATTGCCGCGACGATGACCGCTTCGATTCCATGCAGAAAGAAGAAGGGGACGACCGGAATGCTGGCCCCGATGGCTGTGGAGAGAGCACCGGAGGTGGCCGAAACCAGCGGGTTGGAGAGCGCTTCCTCTGACGAGCCAAGGCGTTCGTTGGCCAAAGCACGCAGCAACTGATCGGGATCGCTGGCGATGTGGTTGACCATGTGTTGAGCATCATCCTCTGGCACGCCCTTGACCTGATAGTAGAGAGAAAGCAGTTCGCGAGCTTCGGGGCCGTTCATCTGGATGGCTTCGCGTTCGCGGGCAACCTCGGCGAAATAGATCTCACGCTCGCTCTTGGCGGCAAGATAAGCGCCTGAGCCCATCGATAGTGCGCTTGCGATCATGCCGGACAGGCCCGCGAGAAGAACATATTTGCTGTCGCCCGCAGTTGCGCCCGAGACACCGGAGACTATTCCGAAGATGGCGCCTAGACCATCATTGACGCCATAGATGGCATCGCCGATCCATGCTCCAGGCCGCTTGCGGCTCTGATCGCTCTTGGAAAGCAAATCTTTGAGAGCCGCTTTGACGTCGAGTTTTGGAGAACCGGCGGAGACTGGATAGTGACCACGCAGTAGAGATCCGAGTTCATGGTAGTGATCCTTTTCGTCCTCTATGACGTGATTGAGGATGGCGATAGACCCCGCATCACCCAAAACCTTTAGTTGCTCGCCGTATTTCGCAATGTCGCGGCTTTCGTCGATCTCCAATCGACGCAGCGCCATCTGGATGCCGCCTGCGCGGTTGGCTAGCGAGTCTGCGTCGCCGTGGTTACTGCCTTGATAAAGCGGTTCTGGGCCATCCAGCTCGCGAATGCGGCCGGCCCACAGTGCCGCATGCTCCCACTCGGCGCCAGCAAGATGATGTAGAACCTGGGCGCGCACGGGGTCACTATCGCGGTCCGCCAAGGTCTGATAGGTCCAGTGTCCCTCCATCTCGGCTTGCCAGTTGGCATCGAGTGCCGCGAGGACTTTCGCAAGCTTACCGTCGGTCAACACTTCATTGGCCATGGGTCCTTCCTATCTTGCAGGTTAAAGTGCTCGGAGCAACACCAAGGCAGGTGTCGCTCCGATACCTCGTATTGACGGAACCATCCGGCCTCAATAGGAAACGGTAAGAAGATTTGAAACGCTGCCAACGCCAGGTGCGGAGAAAGCCGCGTGCTCGGCGTCGTCGTGTTCTCGCCATGAATGCACGCGTCCGCGCAAAGTCACCAGAGTGCCAGAAGTTTCGACAGTAATATCCTTTGCCTCAATCTGGGCATCGCGTTTGAGTGCGTCCTCGATCTTGATCTTGATGTCCGTGGTATTCACGGTCGGCTTCAGTGCGACCTCGTTCGATACTGCTTTGACGCCGCGCAGGGACCGCACAGCTCTTGCAGCTTCTTCTTTTTGGTATTGCCACTCGGCAGTTCCTTGAAGCGTGATCCAGCCATTTGAAACGCTTACCTTGATGGTGTCAGGCACCTGAGAGTTCCAGTTCAAGTGATTCGCAGCCGCAGACGCAATCTCTTCATCTGAGCGCTCGCTCTCGAAAGGTAGATCGACGATAATCTCACTTGCGACCGAGGTGACGTCAACAACTCGGAGCGCTGCCCGCTCGGCTGCCCACTTCTCATACAAACTACCGACATGCCCATCAAGCTCAACAACCCCGTTGTTGACCGAGACGCCAATCTTTGTTGCGCAAACGCTTGGCTCCCAGCGCAATTCCTGCTCCACATTATTTTTGATCGTTTCCGCTGTTTTCACTCGAACACCTTTTCTTCTGGTTGGTCTATCAATTGATCTTTCTGATCCTGCACGGGATCGTGGCTAGATCATTGCAGGGTCGATGTTCTGGAACTGTGCCAGATTGCTCTGCGCGGTGTGTGCGAGATCGACGTTCACAGTCTTCCCTGCGGCAACGAATCCGAAACTTGGGCTAACCGACCTAGGAGCTTCGATTGGCGCCTTCCATGTTGAAGGGCTGGATGCGATGAGCAAACGGGAACAGTATCTCTCCCTGGCAGGTGAAATCCTATTAGGATGAATGATCATATTCGCCATGACCATGAAGACCTTCTTGATAGTCTCGTCGGCGGCAAATTGCCGCGTAATCTGAGTTGGAACGCTGTAGTTGACCTCATTGGACAGATTGGCGAGGTCCAGCCGCACGGAAACGACGAGTTTGCATTTGTCGTGGGTTCCCAGAGGGGCTTCTTCAAGCGTCCCGGCACCCACAATCTTGAAGTTGAAGAGATATCCAGGCTTCGTGCCTTTCTAAAAGAAGCTGGTGCCCTTGGGAAACCCGCGAAAGCGCATCAGATCGGACGAATGGTTGTTGTTATCGATCATCATGCGGCCCATATTTACCACGATCTCGGCGGCAGCCGGCCTCAAGACGAGGTTACCGTCAAGCCGTATGATCCATTTGGTTTTCAACATCATCTGATCCATCGGAAGGAAGCCCACTACAAGGGTGATCATGTTCCAGAGGAAGAATCGTACTACGAAGAGATTGCTACGGATCTTGTCCATGCGGAAGCGATCATCCTCATCGGTCATGCGACAGGCAAGAGCAGCGCTGTCAATTTCCTCAGCGAGTATTTGAAAACCCATCATCCTGAGACGTTCCAGCGAATCATCGCCACCGAGACGGTGGATCTGTCCGCATTGACCGAACCGGAGATCGAGGAGATCGCAAAGAAGCACATTCGCGCAGTCGCTATACCGGCATGAAGCGGCAGATTGGCACGTGTGTGCACGGAGCTTGAGTGGGGCGGCCGCATTCCTGGATTGTGTATCTTTCCACCCGCAATCTCTTGTTGCGTCGCCTTGATCCCTGTCTCCGTTGGAACTACTTTGCAAAGGGGCCGAAATTAGCTCGGCCCTTTCCTAGGCAAGAACGTGTCCGTTCGCTCATTGCCGCTAAATGAACGATGAAAAGGATTTCATGCCAGGACATAAGTCGATCGACAGAATTCGAACCGTCACCGCCAGTACATTTGACCGCTTAGTGTTGAAAGGTGAAGGGCCAATTGTGGTCGAATTCATGTCATACGGATGTGCACACTGCGGTGTGATCGAGCCGGATCTTCAGCAAGTTGCAGAGATGGTTAAGTCCACAGAGAAAATCTTCAGGGTCAACATTGCGCTCGACCGGGAACTCGCAGATGCTTATGAGATCCAAGGAACGCCCACGCTGATCATGTTTTTGAATGGAGCTGTCGTCGGGCGCGAAGAGGGGCCCAGTCCAGAGGTATCGAACATCTTGGCGGTCGTGAGCCAACCATACGTTTCGTGAAATGAGTTTGGATGATGCCGATCAAAGCGCAACCCGGGCCAGTCCTGCTGTTCAACGACGAGTGTGGGGTCTGTCGAAGTATCGCCAGCTGGGTGAAGAAACAAGTGCAGGCTGGTTCGGGCACTAATTCAATTGTGGTGCGGCCGATTGGGCAGGATCCCGATGAGTTGCGGGCTCTCAATCAAGACCTGAACATCTGGGATGCCTACGCGACAATTCATCTGCTGATGCCGGATGGTTCAATGAAGCTTGGAGGGGAAGCCGTCGCCGAAGTTCTGCGAAATCTGCGGAGTACCAGATGGTTCGCCTGGACGTTTGGAATCAACGTCTTCGGGGTTCGTCCATTCCAGGCGATGCTCAATCTGTCCTATATCATCCTGGCAGACGTGCGGCCAGTGTTTGGCTGTGAGAGTTGCGGCACGCCAAGTCCCTGGGTGCGTCCAATCCGATGGATCGTCAAACGGACAGCTTCACTGCTTGGTGCAAGTCATCACGCGAGTCCAAGTCCGCACTTCACCTCCTTGCCGGCCAAGGGAAGTCCACCGCAAGCGCGTCACATCTGATTCCAGTTGTTCAACTGAACTCGACTGGCTGCTGATCCGGGTCTCCGAACCGATAAGCGCCTGTCAATCTCGCAGCAGGTATCGAGGCTTCGCGGGAGAGTTCAGTGTCGACTTGGGCTTCTTGCCCGCGGCGAATTCCTCGATGACGTGACATATGTAGTTCACCGTTCCGTTCAGCATGAGATCAGTTAGCCCTGCAATGTGGGGAGTGACCAGCACCTGAGGAAGTTGAAGCAAAGCGTCCTTGCGATCGGGCGGTTCATTCTTTAAAACGTCGAGCCCGGCGGCCGAAATTTGCCCATTCGTAACTGCATTAACAAGCGACGCCTCGTCGATGAGCATGCCGCGAGCGATGTTGACAAGGATGGCGCCGCGCTTCATGGCAGCAAGCGCATCCGCATTGATCAGGTTTTCATTTTCCTTGCTGGCCCGAACACAGATGACTACAAAATCGGCATGGGCGACCGCGATATTCAGTTGATCGGCAGGATAGGCGGCGACATCTTCAGGCGCATCTTCAGGATGTTCGTCTGTAGCAACCATCTTCACGCCGAAAGGGCGCAAACGAGCGACGAGTTGTTGTCCGATGGTCCCGAGGCCAACGATGCATACGGTCTTCCCGCTCAGCGATAAATTGAGCGTGGGCGGTCTGACGGGACCTCCCTGAAGGGATGTCAAGGTCTCCCCAAGATGTCGCGCGGCGCCGAGCAGAAGCAAAACCGCGAACTCCGCAACAGAAGTTGCATTTCCGGTAAGGTCGGCCGGGGCGTAAGAAACCCAGATGCCGAGTTCGCTAGCGGCGTCGATGTCGACATCTTCATATCCGTCGCTGGCAGTCTGAACGAGTGTGAGCTTTGGCTGGGCCAGAAGCAAGTCGCGCCCGACATTACTCATGGCGATAAGCATGTCAAAATCGAACGCGGGAGCGTCCTTGCCATCGATCCACTCAACCACTTCATGGCGCGCCAGCGCAATACGAAAGTGTCGCAGAAGCTCCGTTGTAAAGAAGTTCTTGGTATGGAGAAAAGCGATCTTCATGTTTGTCCCTTCAGCTTTCTTTGTCGAATGCTGGTAGATGCCTGGTATACGTTGGTCGTTCAAGAAATTCGAAGACGGGCCAAGACTGGAATTTTTACCAGGTCCAGAATCGCACCGAAGGCAAGAGCAGCGCCAAACTCGGCGGCTATGACCGCGAGGGGTAATGGCGCCATTGCGATTCCAAAGGTTGCAAGAGTCGAAATGATAAGGACATCGGCTACTGAAGAGAGTAAAAGCCAGATGCTGGGGCGCAGACCCCAGAGATGCTGGCGTCCGCGAATGACATAGGTCGTAGCTTGGCTGCCGAACACAATACTAACCACGGTCAGCGTTTGAAGTGACTCAATGCCGAGGTGCAACTGAAATTTGCCTACCGCCAGGATTGCCGTCGAAAACGCAAGGAAGCAGAGTCCGAGCATCACTCCGGCACTCGTGATTCGGCCGATCTGCCAGGAGTTGGGCATCTTCGATGGCCGAACTCGGTCAGTGGTGAGCGACATGGCAAGGAAGTCGCCGGTGATCATCACAATGACCATCAGCATCGGAGTCAGCACCGCGTGTCCCGTCATGACCAGGCCAACCGCCAGCAAGAGCGCCTGAAACACCTTCTTCTGAACCGAGTTGAGCGTGTATGTGAGAATGCGTTGAAAGGTGACTCTGCCTTCTTTTACGGCCGCCACAATGCCGCCGAGGCCTGCCTTGGTTAGAACCACACCGGCGGCCGATTTGGCTACGTCGGTTGCGGTTGAAACGGCAATACCTATCTGAGCTTGGCGCAGGGCGGGCGCGTCATTGGCCCCGTCGCCACACATCCCAACTGTATGCCCGCTCTTCTGAAATGCTTTAACGAGGTCAAACTTGCCCTCGGGAAGAACACCCGCAAAGACCGAGAAGTCTTCTGGCTTAATGCCATCTGGCAGTTTGCCGGCCGGGCAGATTGCCCCCTGCAGTCCAACTTCGCGAGCGACGATTGCAGCTGTTGCCGGAGCGTCGCCGGTCACCATCACTGTGCGCACGCCGAGACCGTTCAGCTCTGAGATAAGTGAGATTGAGTCCGCTCGCGGCGGATCGCTGAGGGCAATCAATCCGATGATCCGGCTGGATGCCGCCGGTCCCGCGGCGACTGCCAAGACTCTAAAACCCTTCTTCTCGAGTTCGTCAGCGATAGCGGCCGCGGCGGGAGAGGGCGCGGTGAGGCCGACAACCGCAGTGAAAGCTCCCTTGATGATTCGTTCTGAGCCGCTTTTTGCATCTGTCGCGGTTGCTTCCGAAGTTTTCTTGACCGGATCGAACGGAACGAAAACGGTCAGCTTTGGCAAGCCAGTCGCTGTTTTCTGCGACGCGGCAAGTCGAATCGCCGCATCGACTGGGTCCTGGCCTCCATCAGAGCTCGCCAGCGCTGCCATCCCGAGAACATGTGCTTCGTCGAATCCAGGCAGTGGGCGAACGCTTGTGACTGTGAGTTCATTCTGGGTCAGAGTTCCGGTTTTGTCCGAGCACAACACGTCGATCGATGCGGCTTCGTCCACGGCGGAAAGCCGTGTTGGCAACACGCCCTGCTTCGCAAGAGCACGAGCTCCAATCGCGGCCGCGAGTGTGAATGTCGCCGGCAATGCGACGGGGATGATGGCCAGGACCGAGGTCAGCAACAACGGAATCATCTCGCTCGATGGCATCGCATGGTGCCATGCGTAGACTCCCATCGCAACGATGATGAGGCAATTGAATACTGCCAGGTTGCGAATAATCTTGAGGACGGCCTTTTGTTGCGTGCTCACCACGTGTGCGGTACGAATCAGTTCCGCCGTGCGGCCGAATTTGGTGCGGGTACCTGTGGCCGTTACGAGGGCCGTCGCCTCACCTCGCCGAACCAGGGCACCTGCAAATGTGTCTGTGCCGACACCGGCGTCAATCGGGAGGGATTCGCCTGTAAGCATCGACTGGTCAAGCTCAACCGACCCACCCGTTAGATGGACATCCGCGGCCACGACGCCGCCAAGCGAAAGCTTTACCAGGTCGCCGCATACCAGTTCTGCTGCGGGCACAGTCTTCCATTCGCCATCTCGCTGGACCGACGCATTAAGTGCCAGACGGGATTTGAGAGCAGCGAGGGTGGCCTGAGCGCGAGTCTCCTGGAAGTAGGCAAGAGCCGCGTTGAAAAGGAGCAGAGCTGCGATGACAGCAGCTTCGTAATACTTGTGCAGGACGATCTCAAGCACAACCGACGCTTCAAGAAGCCACGGTACAGGCGCCCAGAATTTAGCCAATGCATTGCGCAGTGGATGAGCAGACGTGTCCGGCATCGCATTGGGGCCGTCTTTTGCAAGCCGAGTATTGGCTTCTTCGCTTGAAAGGCCCGCTGGGACGCCATCCAGAGCCGGTTTTGCGGCCGGACTCCTTGATGCCGGGACGACAAGGTTAGTCGAGCTCACCATTGCTCACCTGTTGCGCCAATCTGGCTACCACCATTCCATTGAGCGGTTAGAGGTCGTTTTTGCGTCTGATTCCGGCTTGGCTGAATGAAGTAGTAGGAGAGGACACTGTGCGAGCTTGACGACCTTTTCGGCAATCGAGCCAAATACAAGCGGATGCCAGCCCGAGATACCGTGGGTCGAGATCACGATCATGTCAATATGCTCGCGATCGACCACTTCCATGATGTTACCGACTATGTCATTTCCAACTTCAACGCTGAAAGTTGACCTCACTCCTCTGGTTTGAAGTGCAGCCTTGCACTTGGCCAAATGGGCCTCTGCGTATTTTCTTGCATTCTCAAGAAAGGCAACCTCTGGAATGAAGTCTGGAATTGTCGTGGTTGGGAACTCCGGGATTACGTTCACGAGATGGAGTTCAGCTTGAAAGTGCTGGGCAAGATCCGCGGCCATATCCAGCGCGGCCTGGGATGACGGGCTGAAGTCTATAGGCAGAAGAATCTTTGTCGGGATAGAAGGAAAACGATTGATTTCGGGCATGATGGCTCTCACTGACTGATCAGATTGACTAGGCTCAAGTCTCCTTCGTTTTGAGAGCAAAGGCTGTACTCTTTTGGACATCTGAGCGCAGAGTGTTTGCCCGATCCCCATGCGGCCGGCATCGATTCGCACAGACGCCTATAATGGGGTTGACCCCAGAAAGAGACCTAATCTGTTAAAGAAACCCTTGATTATCAGTTTCGTTGCCGCGTTGGCATTCTCTTTCTTTCCCGCTGCAAGAGCGGCAGGAGCAACGACGCCTGCGGATTCCGCGCCTTATCGACTTCGCCTCTATCACCTTCATACCGGAGAACGTCTCGATGTTGTCTACCGGATAGGTGACCAATACCTTCCGGAAGGCGTTGCGGCACTCGACCATTTTCTGCGCGACCACCGTACCGGTGAAGCGAAGGACTATGACATCAAGGAATTCGATCTCCTGCATGACCTTTTGGCCAAACTGGGACATCTCGACAGTGAGATCGACATCGTCTGCGGCTATCGCACCCCGTGGAGCAATAACTATCTCCGCGAGCATAGCAATGGCGTTGCGCTGCACAGCCAGCATATGGAAGCTAAAGCAATCGATATTCGCATTCCAGGGATACCTGCGGCGCAGGTTCGCGATGCTGCGTTGTCTCTAAGGCGCGGAGGTGTTGGCTATTACGCACAATCCAATTTTGTGCATGTTGACGTAGGGCCGGTGCGCCGCTGGTAGCCGATATTCCGATCAACGGTTCGTCTGGTTCTTTGCCAAGGCATCGTTGAGGGCGCCGTCAAGTCCATAGATGTCGTTGTAGAAATAGACTTCGCCGTTCTCCTCGACAATCGCCGTCAGATAAACGATGACAACCGGCACCGGCCTCGTGAGGTTTACCTGGTGATTGTCGGAGCCGGACTGCATGGCTGCCTTGATACTTTCCAACGTCCACTTGGGCTGATCCTTGAGCAGCCACGCCGCAAGCTCCGCCGGTTTCTCCACGCGGATGCACCCGTGACTGAAGTCGCGCCGGGACTGATTGAATAACTCCGGAGCCGGCGTGCTGTGTAGGTATATATCGAATTCATTGGGAAACATGAATTTGATCAAGCCGAGTGCGTTTCGGGGTCCAGGCTTTTGCCGAACCATGATCCTTCCTGACTTGATCCCTGCCAGCATGGCCGGGGTTACCGCTCCCGCTGTTACGATGTGGCCATTCTGATCCGTGGCCTCGAAGCCCTTCCTAGCCAGGTAGCGTGGGTCCCTTTGAAGTTTGGGTACGATCTCTGCTCGAACGATGTCGAGGGGAAGATTCCAATACGGCCGGAAGATGATGTACTTCATTTCCTTGGCAAAGACCGGCGTCTGATGATTGAGCGCCTTCCCCACCACAACATTCATCTGCAACGCAACGGTGTGATCGTCTGAAAATACCCGCAATTTGAATCCGGGGATATTCACCGCGACTGGCAATTGCGGATAGTCCGCCGGAAGCCATCTCCACCTTTCAAGCGAATCTTCCAATTGGATCACGCGTGTACTCAAGGGCATATTCAACTGTGCAATCGTCTCTTTGTCCAATCTTCCTTCGGACTTCAACCCGTGTCGCGCTTGAAAGTGCTTAACCGCTTCTACTAATGGCTCATCATAGGTAGTTGCTTTCGGATCGGAAACAACGCTCTGCGGCAAGTCGCCAAGCAGGCGAAGTCGCTCACCCAATTGCTGAACACTGGAATACGCATCGCCGCTCTTCACCGTCTTTGGCACATCGGGCAACGGCGGGCTATGGTCTTGGGCCGCCAAGGCCAGATATGTCTTTAGCGCGGCTTCGGTTCGTTGGTAACCCAGGTATTGGGGTTCTACCTTGTTTAATACATCCGGTAGATTGCCTCCCGCCAGAACGTTCTGAACCAGGAACTGCGGCAAGTCGTAGTGCTTCTGATCGAGATCGATGCCAAACTCCAGGGGTTTCGGATTTACTCTGCCGATTCGGAGATTGGAGAGATATTTCAGCGCACTGACTGTTAAAGCGAAGTCAAAGTTTGCCACGGTATCCGCGTTTCCCGGCGCGGCCTTGAGTGCCGCCATTCGCTCAGGCCAGTGCGATGCATCGTAGTCTTCCGGATTGAGCCCTTTTTGTTGGCTGCTCTCGATTGCCGAAATAACGGCGATAGCCTGTGGGGTTGCTTGTCCTTCGCGTACCCAAGCGGGCGAGTATTGGATCGCCTCATACACCTTCTGAGCATTCTGTTGATCGCCGATGAAATTCGCCGGATGATTCCCAGAGGGTGTTGCGGCAGAGGTCAGCGTGCGCAGTCTCTCGGCGACGGCTCCGGCATCCACGGAATTGCTTCCAATGCGCGGCATGACAACAGGCTGTGAACGGCAACCGGCTAAAAGTTGGCATGCAAGCAGAATTAGCGCCAGTCCTGCCGCGGAGCTATGGGGTGAGGTTCCTAGCGGCTGGGGCTTCTTGTTGGACGCATTAGGGACGTTTAGGCGCCTGTGTGGCTCTTTGGCCGATGATTGGCAGTCTGACCGTTGCTCGACAGAAATGGTGATCAATGCGCTTGCCGGGAGCGGGGCTGGCGCGCAGAACTGACGAGTCGGTGTGCGCGCATAAGGTCAGACGCTTCTGAGACCATTGCCATACTCTGCGCTGCGGTCTTCTGCCACCAGATGTTGAATCCGTCGGCGGCAAGACTCGGCTTCGGAAGCATGTCCAGATCCTTTCGCCTGCTCCGCGCTGCGGAGGGCTCAGAGCTTTGTACGTTGAAGTCTGGATACATATTGATTTCGTCCTATTCTGATCCGGAACTGCTTGCGGAGTATGCTGCTGCCGGAATTGTGCGAATGAGATCTATCGGTTTGCTGAATTGACCAAACTGGTTCAGCTGGTCAGCATCGGCTGGCCGTGAACACAATAGTTGCGGGTGCCGGAACCATCGAGGATAAATCGTGCGCCATACACAGCGTCGGGTGAACCATGGACAATTAACAGGAACTTGTCGGTTTTCAATGCCGCTTCATACTTAATGACGCTGTCCTTCGGAATGCCAATACTCACAAGGCCTGCTCCGAGAGCGCTGACGCCGCCGACAACCACCGCTCCTTCAAGTCCTGCGACAATCCAGCTAACCAACGGACCCGCGACGAGAACTGGTCCGATGCCTGGTATTGCAAAGAGCGCGGATCCAAAAAGTAGTCCCCATAAGCCGCCCCAAAATGCTCCGACCTTGCCCCAGTACTTCATTCGGTCACCAGCGTTGTAGTAGCCGACAACATGTTCGTCGGTGTGTGTGCCTCTGCCCGCTATCGAAAGGCTCTTCATATCGACTCCGGCCTGTTGGAGCGCCTTAATGGCACTTTCCGCCTCGTCGTGAGAGTCGTAGACGGCGACAACTGAGTTTGTTGCTGACATGCTTTCTCCCGGTTCTTCGAATCAGTTAGGCTGACCGCGGATTGCGGCAACTGCGGAGTAAGCGCCATGGCGATGGCCCTCTTGGTAGATACCACTGGCCATCCCTGGAAGCCTGCGCCATGCTCGGAAGCCTTTCCCGCGCGCTCACGACGATTCTCCAGCCTGGGACCGCTGACCATCTGATCAATTAGATACAGTCATTCGAGTCTTGCGGATTGACAATCTGCTTGAGCGCTCTTGGCACTCACATTTAGAGTCCTTTAGCACAATCGCGGCAAGAGTGAATCGCAAAAGAGAAAGTGTGGAATGATCCCCGTGAAACGACCTGATGATAACGCAGCAATATATCTTGTGGGCGGAGGCATTGCTTCTCTTGCCGCTGCAGTCTTTCTCATTCGCGACGGAGATGTCCAAGGGCATACGATCACGATTCTCGAAGAGTCTTCCCGGATCGGCGGCAGCCTTGACGCAGCGGGAAACGCGACAGATGGTTATGTGATGCGCGGCGGCCGCATGATAGAGAGCAAATACCTGTGCACCTTCGACCTCTTCTCATCGATTCCGACTCTCGAGGGGTCGAAGTCGGTGACGCAGGAGATATTTGACTGGAACGAGACGATGAAAACCGCCTCCAAGGCGCGCTTGTTTCGGGACGGCCAAAGAGTCGATAGTCCCAGTTTTGGCTTGAGTGAAAAGGATATCCTCAACCTCGAGCGTCTGGCGATCGAGCCGGAGGAGTTGCTTGGACGGACCACGATCTCCGACCAGTTCGCTCCGGGATTCTTTGAGACGGACTTCTGGCACATGTGGTGTACCACCTTTGCCTTTCAGCCCTGGCATAGCGCCGTCGAGTTCAAACGCTATCTCGTGCGCTTCACCCACATGGTTTCCGGTTTCAATACGCTTACCGGCATCATGCGCACTGTATACAACCAGTTCGATTCGATGGTGCGCCCGCTTTACAAATGGCTCGAAGAACGCGGCGTGAAGTTCATGCTCAAGACAACGGTCACGGACCTTGTTCTTCTTCAAGACCGTGCCGGCTTTGCCGTCGATAAGATCGTGGTTCAAGAAAACGGCGTTGTCAGAAGCATTCGTGTTACCGAAGACGACAAAATCATCGTGACACTCGGGTCTATGACCGAAGGATCGAGTCTGGGTTCAATGGACTCGGCCGCCGCACTACTGGGGAAATCCGACGGTGGTTCCTGGGCCCTTTGGGAGAAAATCGCCGTCGGCCAGACGCAATTCGGGCATCCTTCGAACTTTGCCGATCACGTTGAACAATCGAAGTGGATGTCATTTACAACCACGCTTCACGATTCTAAGCTTTTCGACCTAATTCGGGACTTGACGGGCAACGTACCTGGAGAAGGCGGCCTCATTACTTTTCCGGAGTCCAGTTGGCTGGCTTCAATCGTGCTGCCTCATCAGCCGCATTTCATTGGGCAGCCAGAGGGAGTGCAAGTGTTGTGGGGGTATGGGCTGTTTGTCGATATACCGGGAAATTTCGTAAAGAAGCCGATGTCCGCATGCACAGGGCGCGAAATCATGACGGAGATCCTGGGCCATCTGCGCCTCCAAGCGCAAAGTGCAGGCATTCTCGATAAGTGCACTTGCATTCCGTGCATGATGCCCTTCATCACCAGCCAGTTTCTCCCTCGTAGCAAGGGCGATCGAGCTATGATCAGGCCGGACGGTTCCAAGAATCTGGCTTTCGTTGGACAGTACTGCGAAATTCCTGACGACGTGGTGTTCACAGTTGAATATTCCATCCGCTCTGCGCAGATGGCTGTTTACTCGTTGCTTGGATTGGAGCGCGAGCCGCCTCCCGTATACAAGGGACAATTGAATCCCCGTGTATTGCTGGAGGCGTTTCGAGCCCTGCATGAAATCGGGGCCTAGTTACGACGCTCGATCCCTGCAAAGCTGGAAACGGTAGTCTTTCCATCATTCATTCTTCTAAGAACATCAACCCAACACAAAATACTTCTTGAAGGACTCATCCTCATGACCTCTCTGTTAGATCCGATCCAGATTGGCGAGATCCACCTGCCGAACCGGGTTATCATGTCTCCCCTGACTCGTTTGCGTGGCACACGCGAGCACATTCCTACGCAACTCATGGCCGAATACTACGCGCAAAGAGCCGGAGCGGGCCTGATCATCTCAGAAGGCATCCCGGTTGTACCGCAAGGTGTTGGGTACGCGAATGTGCCAGGGATCTGGTCGACCGATCAAGTCGAAGGCTGGAAACTGGTCACGAAGGCAGTGCACCAGGCAGGGGGCCGCATCTTCGCACAGCTATGGCATGTGGGGCGAATCTCAGACCCACGCTTTCTGGACGGTAGACTTCCGGTTGCTCCCAGCGCAATCAGACCCGCAGGCCATGTAAGCCTGGTGCGGCCTGCGATTGAATATGTAACGCCGCGCGCACTTGAGACGTCAGAAATCCCGGGCATCATCGAGGCCTTCCGCAAGGGAGCAGAGCACGCAAAGTTGGCCGGCTTTGACGGCGTGGAGATACACGGGGCCAATGGCTATCTCCTCGATCAGTTCCTGCAGGACGGATCCAATCATCGTACCGACGAATATGGCGGACCGATTGAAAATCGCGCTCGGCTCATGCTTCAGGTCGCTGATGCAGTTATCTCAGTCTGGGGCGCCAAACGCGTCGGCATGCACCTGGCACCGCGAGGAGATTCGCAGGATATGCACGATTCAAACCCGCCGGCAACGTTCGGCTATGTGGCGCGCGAGCTAGGCAGGAGCGGACTCGGCTTCCTGTTTGCGCGCGAGTATTTCGGCCCTGATCGATTGGGACCGCAACTCAAGAGGCAATTCGGCGGCGTATTCATCGCAAATGAAAAATACACGTTGGCACAAGCGAACCAGGTCATCGCGGACGGGGAGGCGGATGCGGTAGCCTTCGGCCAGCTGTTTATCGCCAATCCTGATCTGCCTGCGCGGTTTACAAGCAATGCGCCGCTCAATGTGCCGGACGGTAGCACCTTCTTTACGTCGGGGCCACATGGTTATACAGACTACCCTTTGCTTGGCGTTTAGTGAAAACTCAATGTGGTCAAAGCAAACGAGGAGTCTGGATGAATGAGACCATTCGCCTATTGCAGGCGCATCACAGCAGCCGCAGCTATAAGTCCGAACTAATCCCTGAGGAAATCCTCGAAGCCGTTATCGAATCCGCGCGCCGCGCGCCGACATCTACCAACAGCCACGAGATATCGCTGGTGATCGTCCGAAACGCGGCGAGCCGCGCACGCATAGCCGAGATTGCCGGTGGCCAGCCATGGATCGCGCAGGCCCCGGTGTTTATCGCGGTCATCGCGGACTTCTACAAAACTGGTCTGGGAGTAAAGAAGGCCGGTGGCGTGCAGGTATTCCAACGCAGCCTCGAGGGAATACTGGCCGCAGTAAGCGATGCCGGGATCGCGATGGCGACGCTTATGACTGCGGCACGTGCATTCGGTCTGGGCGTGGTCCCCATTGGCGGAATTCGCCGCGATCCACAGGCAATGATCGATCTGCTTCAATTGCCGCCAAACACCTTTCCGGTGGACGGAGTCGTGCTTGGATACGTTGCCGAAGAGTCTCCACAAAAGCCCCGCATGGCCATCGAGAGCTTCCGTCACGAGGAAACATATCATCCGGAATTGCTAAAGCCGGCGATTGACGCCTACGACCTAACTCTCCAGGAGTATTGGCTGAAGATTGGGCGCGCCGACGGGCTGTCTTGGTCTGCGAACATGGCTCAGCACTACAGCACGTTTTCCCGATTGATCAAAGCTGTGGCACAAAAGCAGGGTTTCACGATCGAGGTGTAGTTGGATGAGGGAACCCGATCATAATCACCCGGTGTCTCGCGGTCAAGACCACGATCCCGTTTGCGGAATGGAGGTCGATCCTTCAAAAGCCGCGGAGAGCGCTGCTTATCAAGGCAATACTTTCTACTTCTGCAGCCTTGGCTGTGTAGCAAAATTCCGGGCAGCGCCGGAAAATTACGCGCAGAGTAATCCGAATTCATCTCACTCCCCGGCGCATGCGAAGATCGCGCAGCAAGGCGAATACACATGTCCAATGCATCCGGAGATCAAACAAGCAGTTCCGGGCAACTGCCCAAAGTGTGGCATGACACTGGAAAGATCGACCGCCCCCGCGCCTGCCAAGCATAAGGAATACACGTGCCCGATGCACCCGCAGATCGTGCGCGATGCCCCTGGCTCCTGCCCTGTCTGCGGCATGGCGCTCGAACCTCGGGAAGTTTCTGCTGAAGACTCCAATCCAGAACTCGCCGATATGACGCGGCGCCTTTGGATCAGCATCGCGCTCGCCGTACCCATGCTGGCGCTGATGGTTTCAGCATTCATGCCATCCACGCCCATGCAGCACCTGTTCTCACCGAGAATATGGTCGTGGATTGAGTTCGCGCTGACGACCCCAGTCGTCCTCTGGTGCGGGTTTCCGTTCTTCGTCAGGGGCTGGCAATCGGTGGTACATCGCAGCCTGAACATGTTCACCTTGATCGCCCTTGGTACTGGTTCGGCATATTTTTATAGCGTCTTCGCTACAGTCATTCCCCAGGTCTTTCCAGCTTCGTTTCGTGGAGCCGTGGGCCAGATCGATGTGTATTTCGAGCCGGCGGCGGTGATCGTTGCCCTTGTTCTTCTTGGACAGGTGATGGAACTGCGCGCTCGTAGCCAGACCAGCAGTGCGATTCGCGCATTGCTGGGCCTTGCTCCAAAGACAGCCAAGCGGCTTGACGACAAAGGCGGGGACGCGGACGTGCCGCTTGATCAAGTTGTTGTTGGTGATCGGCTCCGTGTGCGTCCCGGTGAAAAGGTGCCCGTCGATGGCACTGTCCTTGAGGGTCACAGTTCTGTTGACGAATCGATGATTAGCGGAGAGCCCATTCCGGTTGAAAAGGATAAGGACTCAAAAGTCACGGCGGGAACCGTTAACGGAACTGGCGGGTTTGTGATGCGCGCTGAACACGTGGGGGCCGACACGCTTTTGTCACAGATTGTGAAGATGGTCAGTGAAGCGCAGAGGTCGCGGGCGCCTATTCAGCGGCTGGCGGATCGAGTGTCGTCGTACTTTGTACCCGCTGTAATCATTGCGGCTATCGTTACATTCGCTGTCTGGTTCCTCGCCGGCCCGCAGCCTCGCTTTGCTCATGCCTTGGTAAACGCAGTTGCGGTACTCATTGTTGCTTGCCCGTGCGCTCTTGGGCTCGCGACTCCCATGGCGATCATGGTGGGTACGGGCCGTGGCGCTCGCGCCGGGATTCTCATCCGCAATGCGGAGGCACTCGAAATCTTCGGCAAAGTCGACACACTGATCATCGATAAGACGGGAACTCTCACGGAAGGGAAGCCTAAGCTAAGTTCCGTTGTTCCGCAACCGGGGATTGGTGAATCAGATCTTTTGCAATTCGTCGCCAGTCTCGAACGTTCCAGCGAGCATCCTCTCGCCGCAGCCATCGTCAAAGGAGTTGAAGCAAGGAACCTTGTATTGGCTGATGTGGCTGGATTCAACTCCGTCACCGGGATGGGCGTGACGGGAACCGTGTTTGGTAAGCAGATAGCTGTTGGCAATGCAGCGTTGCTCAGCGGGCTTTCAATTGATCCTGCGCCGCTCCTCGATCGGGCCGAAGAACTGCGCAAACAGGGCCAGACGGTAATGCTGGTTGCCTTGGATGGCAACGCCGCTGGAATCGTGGGAGTCGCCGATCCTATCAAGGAGTCCACACCCGATGCGATTCGCGAACTGCGCGCAGCGGGTCTAAACGTCATCATGGTCACCGGAGACAACGCAACAACTGCGAAGGCGGTTGCCGATAAGCTTGGCATCGAGTTTAAAGCCGATGTGCTGCCTCAAACGAAAGCGGAGGTGGTCAAGGAGTATCAGCGAAAGGGTGCGGTGGTTGCGATGGCAGGCGACGGAGTGAACGACGCGCCTGCTCTTGCCCAGGCTGATATCGGCATCGCCATGGGCACCGGCACCGATGTGGCCATGGAGGCTGGCGGCATTACGTTGCTGAAGGGCGATCTGCGTGGCATTCTCCGCGCTCGTCACCTTAGCAAGTCGACGATGCGCAACATCCGCGAGAACCTCTTCTTTGCATTTGTTTATAACGCCGTTGGCGTTCCACTGGCCGCAGGGGCGCTTTTTCCAGTCTTCGGTCTGCTTCTGAATCCGATGATTGCGGCGGCAGCCATGAGTTTCAGCTCGGTTTCGGTGATTGCAAATGCGCTGAGATTGCGGACGACAAAGATATGAATCCCCGACGAAACCTAGTCGTCCGAAACGGGCTTGGGCGAAGGGAGTTTGCCATTCTGATCCTTAATGACCAGATATGTCCATCGCCGCTATGAAAGGTTTTAGATGGAGATATTTGCGCGAGTCAAAGTCAAGAAGAGATTTGACAGTCGCGATGCTGAATTGACTCACACATAAGCAACTCTAACGGTACGCCTGGAGATAAATGCCCCCCGTCAAACTCGATGAGGAGATGTCCGGCCAGACCCTCCGCGCCGCGGTTGTCGTCGCTCACCCGGACGACGAGACGCTCTGGTGCGGCGGCTACATACTCGCCCATCCGGAATATGATTGGCGAATCGTGACTCTCTGCAGAGCATCCGATCCGGACCGTGCACCAAAGTTCCGCCGGGTTCTAGAGCAATTGGGTGCAGTGGGCGAGATGGCAGATCTCGATGACGAGCCCGACCAAGTGCCGCTACCGATGG
>CAZMWL010000050.1:0-22721 GCA_964569985.1 uncultured Occallatibacter sp. | reverse complement strand
TGGCCATCAAGCCGATGAAGGATGGCGTGATTGCCGACTTCAAAGTCACGGAAAAAATGCTGAACTATTTTATTCAAAAAGCGCACAACCGCAAGATGCTGGTGCATCCGCGCATCGTGATCGGCGTACCTTCAGAGATTACGCAAGTGGAGAAGCGCGCGGTAGAAGACTCGGCGTATCGCGCCAAGGCCAGCGAAGTGTATCTGGTGGAACAGGCCATGGTGGCGGCGATCGGCGCGGGACTGCCGATTACCGAGCCCTCGGGCAACATGGTGGTGGATATCGGCGGAGGCACGACGGATATTGCCGTGATTTCGCTTTCGGGCATTGTCTATTCGCGCTCGGTGCGCATGGCCGGCAACCAAATGGACGAGGCCATCACGAATTACCTGAAGCGCAAATACAACCTGCTGATCGGCGAGCGCACAGCAGAGGCGATCAAGATCGAAATCGGATCGGCGTTCCCGCTGGACAAGCCGCTGACCATGGAGATCAAAGGGCGCAACCTGATCGAGGGCGTACCGAAGACCATCAGCATCGACGACAGCGAGATCCGCGAAGCGCTGGGCGAATGCATTGCGGTGATCATCAACGCCATTCGCGTCGCGCTGGAGAGGACGCCACCGGAGCTGTCGGCAGATATATCGGACCGGGGCATTGTGCTGACGGGCGGGGGCGCACTGATCAAGAATCTCGACAAGCGCATCCGCGAGGAGACCGGGCTGCCGGTATCAGTGGCCGACGATCCCCTGGCCTCGGTGGTTCTGGGCACCGGCAAGATGCTTTCGGATTTCCGGCTGCTGCGCAAGATCAAGATCGACTAAGGCAGTGGTCAGTGATCAGTGGTCAGTGATCAGAAAAGGCCGTAATACAGTTATAACGGCGGTCGATTGCACTTCACTGAACACTGAGCACTGAGCACTGACCACTGTTATGGAATCCTTCTTCGCTCGCTATCGGAACCTTGTGGTGCTGCTGGCCATTCTGATGGCGCAGATCGCCGGTTTGGCGGTGCAGGTGCGCCACAACAGCACCGGCACGAACACGCTTGACCCCAGCGACCCGCGCGGGGTGCGCCTGATCCGGCTGTGGGGCAACGCCATCATCTCGCCCCCGGAGCGCCTGATCCACGGAACAAAAATCGGCGTTGGGTGGCTGTGGACGAATTACATCGATCTTCGCCACGTGCGCGACGAGAACCAGGACCTGCAAAAGACGGTCGACCGGTTGCGTCTGGAGCAGGCGGCGCTGCTGGAAGACGCGCGCCAGGGCCAGCGTCTGCAGGCGCTGCTGGGCTTCCAGGAGAAATACATTTACACCACGGTGGCCGCGCAGGTTTACGGCTCCAGCGGCAGCGATCGCTCGCATGTGTTCTATATCGATAAGGGCGCGCACGACGGCCTGAGGCCGGACATGGCGGTGATTACGGCCGACGGCATTGTGGGCAAGGTGCGCGACGTGTTCGGGCACACGGCGCAGGTGCTGGCCGTGAACGACGCCACCAGCGGCGCGGGCGTGATTTTGGAAACCACGCGCATCCGCGGCATTTTGCGGGGCGACGCGGTGGGCCGGCTGGAGGTGGTGGGCATTCTGGCCGATCAGCGCATTCAGCCCGGCGAAAAAGTGCTGACCGCCGGGGGCGACCTAATTTTTCCGCGGGGATTGCCGGTGGGCGTGGTGGAGAAAGTGGTTCCCGATCCCGAACGGGATTCGTTTATCGACGTGATTGTGAAGCCGGCTGCGCATCTTGAGCGCCTGGACGAGGTGCTGGTGATTACCTCGACGGAGCCACGCTTCTCACCTGAGGAACAACAGGACATCGCCACCAGCGAATTGCAAAAAGACGCCGTGCCGACCGCAATCAAAGACCAGGTGAAGGCGTCAGAGATCATGGCCGAGAAGCTGCCCGGCCTGATCGATCCCAACCTGCCGCCCGACAAGCAGCCGCTCAACGACAGCAGCAATCCGAATCCTGCGCCCCAGCCGCCGCAGCCGCTGCATCCCGACGAGTTTTCGCCGGGCGCCGCAACCACCCCTGGGCCGGAGACCGATACGGAGCCCGCACCCAAGCCGCAGACCAAGAAGCCGACGGTTCCGCATGCTGCTGAAGGCAATGGCGGCAAACCAGAACCCGTAGAGGGTTCAAAACCGCAAACGACGCCGCGGAGGAACCCGTAACCATGTCCATTCTCAGCGCCGACTCCAGGCGCGATATGGAGATTCGCCGCTACCCCGTGCTGGTGTACGCGCTGGTTCCGTTGGCGTCATTGGTTTTGCAGGCATGGTTGCCGCGGGTGGTGGGACGCTTTGACTGGTTCGACCTGCCGCTCGTCATTACCATTTATTTTGCTTTGGGACGCCGCAATCCCATCCAGGGCACCATCATGGGCGCAGGGATGGGCTTGTTTGAAGATGCACTTTCACACCACGCCATCGGCGTGAACGGAATCGCCAAGACCGTGGTGGGTTTTCTGGCGGCATCTGTGGGCGTTCGCATCGAAGTGGAGAACCACGTCGTTCGCATGCTGCTCAGTTTCTCGCTTTCACTGCTTTCCAGCGCCATCTATTTGTTTGTCTACCGGGTTTTGCTGGGCATGATGGTGGAGTGGAGCTGGCTGACGGAGCTGATGCGAGCGGTGGGGAATTCGCTGATTGCCGTCGTACTGTTTCCGGTGCTGGATCGTCTGCAACTGAGGGACTGAGAGACAGGGAACGAGGGAGCGAGAAGACTGGTACCAAGGACGATTTGACATGTGCAGCACATGCAAATATGCTCTAAGCATGGCATGTATGATCCAGGTTCGGAATGTCCCGGAGGCTCTTCACCGCGGCCTGAAAGCCAGAGCCGCGACAGTGGGGATGACTCTCTCCGACTATTTGCTCAGGGAGCTACAGGAAATCGCGGACCGTCCCACGCTGGCAGAGTTCCGCGAGCGTTTGCACACGCGCAGGCCCTTTCCTGCCGCTCTCAATACCGCCCGTCTGGTGCGTGAAGAACGTGGGCCGCGATGATCGTTCTCGATGCGTCGGCGGCGGTCGATTGGCTGCTCCAAACTCCTGCCGGACAGCGCATCGAGCAGCGCATCTACGCGCGCAACGTTACCCTGCACACGGTGCATCTGCTGGATGTGGAGTGTGCGCAGGTTCTACGGCGCCTGGTGCGCGACAAGACGTTGACCGCGAGACGGGCCGAGGAGGCCCTTGAGGACCTTAGGGTTCTCCGTGTTACTCGCTACGCCCCCGGACTGTTGCTTAATCGCATTTGGCAACTCAGGCAGAACTTGAGCGCCTACGATGCATCCTACGTCGCTCTTGCCGAAGAGTTGAAGGCTCCTTTGATCACGCGGGATCGGAGGATCGCCGCGGCTCCAGGCCATTCGGCGTCGGTTGAGGTCTTCTGAGAGGCAGGGCCCGAGGGAGCAGGTGAAAGAGTGAAGAGCGGGGCGGGAAATTGAAGTCGGAGAATTGTGAAGCGTAGAAGCATGGTTTCAGGCGGCATCCATCGCGGTGAAAAGCTCTCCCTGGTCAAGGCGGCCGTGGTGCAGTACGGGATTCTTCTTCTGATGCTGGGGCTGGCGGCCGGCTTGTGGCGGCTGCAGGTGCTGGACGTGGAGAACTACCGCGTGCTGGCCGAGCAGAACCGGATCCGCAAAGAGCCGATTCTGGCGCCGCGCGGCAAGCTCTTCGACCGCGAGAACCGGCTGGTGGTGGACGACTATCCGTCGGTTACGTGCTTCCTGGTACGCGAACAGAGCCAGAATGTGGATGCGGATCTGCCCTTGATTGCGAAGGGCCTGGATCTGGACCTGGATCAACTGCGGGCGACCCTGCGCCGGTACCGCGGCCAGCCCGGCTACCAGCCCATCCCCATCAAGCAGGACGTGACCGCCGACGAACAGGCCTTTATTGCAGCGCATCGCAACGAGCTGCCCGAGCTGGAAACGATTGACGAAGAGCGCAGGCTGTATCCGCGGGACGGATTTGCCGCGCACCTGATCGGGTACGTGGGCGAAGTGAGCGAAGACGACCTGAACAATCCGCGGTTTGCCTATTACGAGCCGGGCGACGTGGTGGGCAAAGCCGGCGTGGAGGAGACCTACGACGAGTTGTTGCGCGGCCAGGACGGCAGCCGCGAAGTGGTGGTCGACAGCCACGGGCGCGAAGTGGGCTATTTCGGCATTGAGCACGCGGTGCCGGGGCAAGACCTGAAGCTGACCATCGACAACGACCTGCAGCGCGCCGCCGAATTGGCGTTAGGCGACCGGAACGGCGCGATCGTGGCCATGGACCCGCGCAACGGCGAGATTCTGGCCATGGTTTCGCGGCCCAGCTTCGATCCCAATGCGTTCGCGGTGAAGATCGACCGTGCGGAGTGGAACAAGCTGGTGACCGATCCCGACCATCCGCTGCTGAACAAGGCCATCCAGGCGCAGCTCGCGCCGGGATCGACCTTCAAGATTCTGATGTCGGTGGCGGGCTTGCAGGAAGGCATCATGCAGAACATGCACATTGTGTGCACCGGCGGATGGGGCCCCTACGGCTACTACCACCACTGCGACGAACATCACGGCGCGGTGGACATGAACAACGCCATTCCCTATTCCTGCGACACGTTCTTTTACATGCTGGGCGACAAGCTGGGCATCGACCGCATTGTGAAGTATGCGGACGCCTTCGGCTACGGGCAGAAGACGGGCATCGACCTGCCGGGCGAACAGGCCGGACTGATGCCGAGCGCGCAGTGGAAGGCAAAGACTTACCACGCGCGGTGGTATCCCGACGAAACGCTGGACGTGGCCATCGGCCAGGGCGCGGTGGAGGCTACGCCGCTGCAACTGGCGCGCATTATCGGCGGCATCGCGTCGGGCGGGCATTTGGTGCGGCCGCACGTAGTGTTTCCCGATCAGCTGCCCGCCGAATTCCGCAAATCCCTGGCAGATAGTTTTCCGGGCTCGGGCGACGCGTATGTCCCGATCGACCCCGCGAACTGGGATATCATCACCGACGGCATGGCCGGCGTGACGGAGCCGGGACTGTATCACACCGCGGGTTCGGCGCATCTGGCAGGCATCGACTTCGCCGGTAAAACAGGCACGGCGCAGCAAATGAGCCACGAGGCGCTGGAGAAGAGCGGCAAGGGAAAGAGCACCTACCCCAACGTGTGGTTCGTGGGCGTGACGCCGCGCCGTAATCCCGAGCTAGTGGTGGCGGTTTTGTGGCAAGACGGAGAATTCAGTTATTACCCCGCGCGCATTGCCGCGCAGGTGGTGACGGCTTTTGTGGACAAGAAGCGGCGACTGGCGGGCAACTTGCCGCAGCAGAAGGCCGCGGCGCCGGTGGAGATGGGCGCGGTGTGGACCACTCCGGGCGGGAAAAACACGGCGGGTACCAAAGGCCAGATTCAGGGAGGACATTTCTTCGTCGAGAACGGGCAGGTTGTGGCCGCGAACGCAGACGGAGCGCAAAAGAGCCAGGCGGTGCATGCCCAGGCGAAGCCGACCGAAGTGGCCGCTGCGCAGCCTGGGCACAAGCCCGGACTAAAGTCCGCAGCGGCGCCCAGGAAGGGGCTTTAGTGTGCTTAGTCTGAGATTCGATGAAAGAGGCTGCGGAAAAAGACGCTCTTGCGAGGAAGGGATCGCGCAGGGGCTAAAGCCCCAGACTTATTTTGCGCAACTTGCGGCGCGAGTAAACTCGCGCCCTGATACAAAACAGTACCCCGAGGGACTTTTTTCGCAGGCTGGAAAGGCCACCGCAGGTCCTTCGGCTCCGTTTGCCGCAAGAAAGGCGGCAAACTCCGCTCAGGAGGACAATTTCATTGCGATGCGAACTTCTGGCCCACCGCGCCAGGTTTCTGAGCGCATGAATACTTGCCAGTGGAGTTCGTGCTGTCCCACCCTTTCGCCCAAAGAGCGGGCGAAAGGATGGGGCACGGAAAGATTTCTCTTCAGGAGGTCGAATCCGTAGCGTCATGCCTCTGCGCCGCTTCCTGAGCTTTCGCGACTTCGACTGGGCCCTGCTGGGGCTCCTGCTGCTGCTTTGCACGGTTTCAGTCTTTGAGGTGCATTCGGCCACGCTGCACACGAAATTTGCCAGCTTCGGCAGCAGGCAAATCTTTTGGGTGGCGACCGGCGTGGCCGTTATGTTCATCTTCGCGAAGATCGATTATCACCGCGTGCTCGACTGGGCGCCGTGGGCTTACGGATTCGGCCTGGTGGCGCTGGTCGCGGTGCTGTCGCCGCTGGGCCACAAGGCGATGGGCGGGCGGCGCTGGATCAAACTCGGTCCCATGCTGGTGCAGCCCTCGGAGTACGTGAAGCTGGTGCTGATCATGATGGTGGCGCGTTATTTTGCCAACCTGGGCGGGCGCAGCGTGACGTGGAAAGAGATTTTCAAGGCCTTTGCGCTGGTGGGCATCCCCATGCTGATGGTGCTGAAGCAACCGGACCTTGGGACAACGCTGACCTATACGCCGATTCTGATTGCCGGCCTGTTTTTAGGCGGGATCAATCTGCGCCAGGCGGCCATCATCGTCACCTGCGGTTTAGTGCTGGTGGGCGGCGTGTGGTCGAGCGGCAAGTTTCTGAAGTCGTATCAGAAGGCCCGGTTGACCAGCTTCATCAATCCCCAGAACGACCCCAAGGGAGCGGGTTACCAGGTGCTGCAGTCGGAGATTGCCGTGGGTTCCGGGGGAGTCTGGGGCAAGGGATCGGAAAAGGGCACGCAGACGCAAGGCTATTTCCTGCCCATCCCGTATACGGACTTCATCTTTGCCGCGTTCAGTGAGGAACACGGCTTTGTGGGCGCGATTTTTGTGCTGCTGCTATACTTTCTTATATTGATGCGTTTGATTCAAAACGCTCAAACAGCCGCCGACCTGCCCGGTTCGCTCATTATCATGGGAATTGTGGCTGTGTTGACCTTCCAGATCGCGGTCAATGTAGGCATGGTCATCGGGTTTATGCCCGTCACCGGAATCCCTTTACCTTTAATGAGTTACGGTGGATCTTCGGTGCTGTTTACGTTCCTGGCGCTGGGCGTTGCAATGAATGTCCGCATGCGCCGGTTCGTGAACTGACGCGTCTCGATCCAATTCGGCTGAGAGACGCAAGGAAAAGATTGAGTGGTGTGCGGTCGAGGGCAATTTGGGATAGCTTCCGGCCGTAAGAGCAAGATTTTGAAGTATTTCGCCGGCATGGTCCCGATGGATCGCGCCCGGCAGGATTGGGATTATGAGCACGCAGAGACGGGATGGCCGCTCCGCTCCAACGACCGAAACCGGTCGCCGGAGCCTGCGGCACGGCTCGCGGCTTGCACCAGGCAAGGACCTTGCAAACCGAGCGAAAATGGCGAACGCCGTTCCACCCACGTGGAACATCCCCGCGAACGCCTCCGGACCTACGTTAGCCATGGCCGCCTCGAGCACTCTGCGACAGGATACCCGCAGCGATACCCACAACCAGCAGCCGGTTCGGTTTTTATGCCCAGGCTCGCCGCCCATAAGGCAGGCAGCCGCGCAGAGGCCGTTCGTCCATGGTTATCTGCCCATCCCCTTCCCTGCCTTCTTCGCGCGCGTCCATCCAACCTTGCCGCATGTACCGGCTGCTTTGAGCTGCCGGACGGAAAGGTACGATGGCAAAAGAAATTTGTATTTCCAGCACGCCGCATGAGACGCGGCTTGCGATTCTAGAAGACGATCAGCTCGCGGAAATCTACTACGAACGCGAAAACGAGTACACTCTCGCCGGTTCCATTTACAACGGACGCGTGACACGGGTTTTGCCCGGGATGCAGTCGGCTTTTGTCGACCTCGGCCTGGAACGCGATGCGTTTCTGTACGTGACCGACTTCATCGAGCTCGAGGACCAGGAAGAGACCGACGAGTTGGAGAAGGCTGCGGCTACCGGCCTGGCTCCGCGCGAGATTCAGCATCCGCATGGAACGCCCCAGGGCACTGCGCAAAGTGTTGACCGCAACGGCGGACGCCGCGAAGAACGCGGTGGACGCGGCGGCGACAGAAAACCGGAGCCCAGACCGGAACGCCACGCGGCGGAAGAAGCGCCGGTACAGATGTCTGCTCCAGAGCCTGCAAATGCTTCCGCAGCGGCGGAGACGTCGCAGGAACAGGAAGAAAGAGGCGGGGGCCGCTGGCGGGGACGTCGTCGCCGTCGCGGCGGACGCGGACAGGGTGCGGCGCCGGACGCGGCGGCAAAGGCAGAGCCCAGCGTTGCGCGGCCGGCCGAGCCGGTTGAGACCTTTGCGATTGAAGAGGAGCCACCGGCACGCGAGGCCCATGCCCCGCGCCCTGCGCCGCACGGACACCAGGCGCCGGCAACCATTGTGCTGCCGGGTGAATCGCTTTCGAAGTATGGCGGTACGCCGGCAGGCGAGACGCCGAAATCAGCGCCAGAATCGGCTGCTCCGCCGCGCCGGAGTTTCAGTTCAAAGCCTTCCACGCTGATCGATGCGCCCATTACCTGGGATGGCAGCGGCCTGTTGCCGGGAGAATCGATCTCGCGGCATCGCGGACCTGAGCCGGAGGCCGAGCCCGATTTGCCCAGCGAAAGCGAGCCTGCGGCAGAAGCTAGCGCCGCCACGGAACAAACGGTTGAGGAGTACCAGGAGGCTGAGCCGTCGTTCTACGAAACGGAAGTCGAGACGGAAGAAGCGGGGGAACCCGGTCTTGAGTTCGAAGAAGAGAGCCTCGACGAAGATGCTGACGAAATGCTGTCAGAAGAAGAATTCCCGGCTCTGGAGACCGCGGAAGGCGCGACTGCAACGGAAGAGGAATTTGAAGAGACGACGGATTCTGCTCTGGCAGCTGAAGCTGACGATGCGGAGAACGACGAGACGGATGCGTCGGCGTCGCACCGTGTCGATCCTTCGTCGCCGACGGGCTTCCGGCTGTTTGGCTTTGGCAAGAAGAAGGACGAGGAAGCAGCCAAGAAGAAGGCCGCGGCTCCGGTTTCAACGTACGCGCCAGGTAAAGGCCATGTCGAAGAGGAAGTGATTGAGGGCGAGGAGTTCGACGCCGCGCCCCATGCGCGCCGGCACAAGCCCGAAGTGCACGACCTGGACGAATACGAAGAACAGACACTGCCCTCGAACATGCGCCCCGGCGACGTGGGAGAAATGTTCCAGGAGGCTCACCTCGACCACCGCATCCAGCGCAATCTGGGCGCGCCGGCCGGCGAAGACGATGAGGACGAGGCTGCAGAGGAAGAAGAGACGACGCCGGGAGCACCGCCGGTTCGCTGCGGACAGCGCCGCGATCGCGGGCAGCGCGGACGCGGCCCTCAGCGCGGGCGTGGGCCATCGCGCCGCTCGGCACAGACTTCAAATCTGCCCATCATCTCGGACCTGTTGAAGTCGGGTCAGGAGATCCTGGTGCAGATTGCCAAGGAGCCGATTGCCAAGAAGGGCGCGCGCATCACCAGTCACATCGCGCTGCCGGGACGGTTCCTGGTTTTCATGCCCACTGTGAGCCACGTGGGCGTGAGCCGCAAGATTGCCTCGGAGGAGGAACGCCATCGCCTGAAGCGGATCCTGCTGCACGAACGCGGGGAATCTTCCGGCGGACTGATTGTGAGAACCGCGGCCGAGGGCGCGTCAGAGGAAGAGCTGCGCGCCGACCTGCGCTTCCTGATGAACCTGTGGAACGACATCAAGCAACGCTCCGAGTCGTCGAAGTCGCCGGCGCTAATCTACCACGATTTATCGCTGATCGAGCGCATTCTGCGCGACCAGGTGAGCTCGAACTTCTCGAATATCTGGGTCGACACCGAGGCCGATTACGAGCGCATCGTGCGCTTCCTCAATCGCTTCTCGCCCTCGCTGGTGCGGCGCGTCAAGCTTTACAACAAGGAGACTCCGCTCTTTGAGCATTTCGGCATCGAGGAAGAGATCTCGAAGGCGCTGCGCTCGAAGGTGTGGTTGAAGAGCGGCGGCTCGATCGTGATCAACCAGACCGAGGCGCTGGTGGCGATTGACATCAACACCGGCAAATATGTGGGCAAGTCGGCACGGCTCGAGGACACGATTTTGAAGACCAACCTGGACGCGGTGCCGGAGATCGTGCGCCAGATCCGCCTGCGCGACCTGGGCGGCATTATCGTGATCGACTTCATCGACATGGACGAGCGCAAGAACCGGTTCAAGGTGATGGCCGCGCTCGAAGAAGCGTTGAAGAGCGACCGCGCGCCGACCAAGGTGCTGCAGTTCAACGATTTCGGCCTGGTGGCGATTACGCGCAAGCGCGTGAAGCAGTCACTGGAGCGGACGTTGAGCGTGCCCTGCCCCACGTGCCAGGCGACCGGCATGGTGAAGAGCTCCGCTACCGTGTGCAACGAGATTTATATCGAGATGCGCAAGATGCGGAAGCACTTTGAGAGCGCCGACGTGATGCTCAGAGTGCATCCCGAAACGGTGAAGATGCTGAAGAGCAACAACGCGCGCTGGCTGACGGAATTCGAGGAGCTGATCGGCAAGAACCTTCTGCTCAAGAGCGATCCGACGCTGCATCCCGAGCAGTTCGATATCCAGGGATAAAGACAGCAGGTCAGCGAGTCAGCAAGTCAGCGAAAGGCTGGAGCGAGTGCTCCAGCCTTTCGCTTTTTCCCGCCTCAATTGGATCGCTCAGCGGATCACATGAATCGGAATTCCCAGCTTCAGGTTTCGCCAGGCCTGTTCCGTGGTGTAGACCGGCGCCTGGAGCGCGATGGCTAGCGCGAGGCAGGAGCGGTCGCCCAGAGAAAGACCATGTTTCGACGTTTTTGCGATCAGGTCGCCCGCAGTTTTTGCCTGTTCGGCGATGAATGGCTCCGCCGCCGTGACAAGATCGAGGGCGTCAGCCCATGCCTCATCCGGATCGTACCCGTTTCTGACTAGCTTCGATTGCACTTCCGCAAGGTTCACAGTGCTGGCAACGGCATTCCCCATCACTTCGTCCGTTAATTCTTCCTCGCCGGGTTCGTGTTGAATTATGGCGAGGATGGCAGAAGCGTCGAGCACGACCTCATTCATGCTTCGCCGCCTCGCGACGTTCCGCACTTAGTTCTTCCGATAGGCTGACTCCGGGCGGAATGATCTTGCGAGCCCTCTCTTGAACGCGGCGAATTCTCTCTCGCAGCGTCGAAATCCGCAGCTCGCCGTCTTTCACTCGTAAGTCCAGGGTGCCTCCAGGATCCATCCCGAGCGCCTTCCGTATATCCGCTGGAATGACCACCCGGCCTTTTTCGCCCATGCGTGTTCGTGTCTGCAGTTTCATGTGTCACTCCGATCATTCTGTGACACTATTGTAGTTTAGTGGGAATTTCTATGCAAGTCCCACTCTTTCGGAATAGTCCCACCGGACCCCTGCCCCCAACAGGCAACCTCTGGCTGAATTCGGTGTCTAATTCAAATGACCGGGGCATGAAGTCCTGGATAGCGAAGCAAAATCCTTCTCTTGAGGTATTTACCATGTCATTCCTCCTTAGGATGCCGCTTTTGCGGCGTGCCAGTGTGGTTACGGCTGCGGTTTTGGTGGCGGCCGGTGTGTTGAACGCGCAGTCCACAGCTTCCAACAATGCATCCAGTTCATCGAGCTACTCCTCAAGTCAATCGGGGTTGATGCAGGTTGCCGCGCTTTCTTTACCCGACGCGCCGGCGCCGAGTGCTTTTGCGTCGCCATCGGGCGGGGCCGGAGCGGGCCAGTACGGAGGCGGCAACGAGAAGCACAGCATCCTGCACAGCTGGACCTTCGAAGCAAGCGGCGGTTTTAACGCGCCCATCAGCAGCTCCGTCACCTTCGGCGGGCAGTTTACGGGGGGCGCCGGATTGAATTTCAACAAGTACCTGGGCGCACTGATTGAGTACCAGTTTCTCGACGACAAGCTGCCGGGCTACCTGATTGCCGAGGCAGGCGCAAATGGCGGCTACGCGCATATCTGGTCCTTCACCATCGATCCGGTGGTCGACCTGATGCCGAAGAAATCCAACGATGTGTACATCACCGGCGGCGGCGGTTTCTATCGCAAAGTGACGAGCTTTACCGATCCCGAAGAGACCGAGTACTGCTATTACTTCTGCGAGATTGGGACGACGAACGCCGTGGTCGGGCACTTTTCGTCGAACCAAGGCGGCATCAATATCGGCGCGGGCTTCCAGCACCGTATAGGGAGCATGTATGGCGACAGCAATACGAAGCTGTTCGTCGAGGCGCGCTACGTGGATGTGTTCAGCCCGGCGGTGACGGGCAGCGCGAACGGCCTAGGCGTGACCAGCGTGGCGGCAAATACCCAGATCATTCCCGTGTCGGTGGGGGTTCGATTCTAGCATTTGGCCGCACGGCAATACGCGGATCCTTCCGCAGCGCAACTGCGGAAGGATCGGCTGCATGTTGTCTGCACGTGAGCATGTTTCAAAAAATGGTAGCGGATTTGGCCCGAATCCCTCAGGGGTTAAGGCCCCGTGTTTTATTGCCTCTTTCGGCCCGACTGAAGTCGTGCCCTTATTACATGACTGATTTTGGAACGTGCGCTACCAGGGCTTCTTTTCGGTGGGCGCTCCCACTTCGCCGCGCTCAATGCGCTCGAGAAACATACGCGCCAGCTTGCGTTCTCCGGGATGGCTTTCGCCGTGCATGGTGCACAGGTCGAGGAATTCGTCGCAGAGCGCGTTAGGTTCTTCCTGCTGCGCGAGAAGGTTTTGCAAAGCCACGGCAAGTTCGCGCAGCCGCGCCGCCTCCGGCCAGGGTTTTTCCGCTTCGTCCGCGTCGATCGGTGCGGCGAACAGGCCGTGACGGCCGCGGGCGCATTCATCCAGGCAGGCCAGAAGTTGTTCGCTGAAGACGCGGCTCAGCGCGTCCAATTCGGCGGGATCCATGGCGTCGCGGGGGTCCATTTCGTGGCCTACTTCGGTGCGCTCTTGCCTGCCTGCATGGCGGCTTCAATTTCGTCGGGGGTGTGGGGAAGGCTGGCGTCCAAATCGACGAGCTTGCCATCGGCGGTGACGAGGAAGTCGCACTCGATGCGAATGCCGATTTTCTCCTCGGGGATGTAGACTCCCGGTTCTATCGTGAAAATCATGCCCGGCTTGAGCACCACTGGATAGTTGCCGGGATCGTGGACGTCGATGCCCATCATGTGGCCCAGGCCGTGCAGCCAGTATTTTCCGAGCGGCTGGCCGTGCAGATCTTTTCCATGGGTATTGATGTAGTTGTAGGCCACGGTATCGAGCGAGTTCGGATCTTTGCGGTCGCGGTCGTTGATGGAGGACTTGCCGGCGACAAAGGCGTCGATGGCCGCCTGCTGCGCGCCCAGCACAACGTTGTAAATCTCCCGCTGCCGCGGGGTGTAGTGCCCGTTCACGGGGACAGTGCGCGTGATATCGGCGGCGTACATGGAGAACTCGCAGGCCGCGTCGACCAGCAGAAGATCGCCGTCCTGCATGGTGCGGTCGTTGTTGGAGTAGTGCAGGATGGTGGAGTTTGGTCCGGAACCTACGATAGGCGCATAGCTGGGCCGCTCGCATCCGTTCTCCATCCAAACCGCGGTCATGGCACCGGCGATGGCGCGTTCGGTCATTCCCGGCTTGACCCACCACTGCATCATGACGCGTTGCGCGAGGATGGAGGCCTTGGACGCCTCTTTGATCAGCGTGATTTCGCCATCGTCCTTGATCTGGCGCAGGGGCATGGTGAGGGAGGTGACGTCGTGCCCCTGAGGTGGGTCTGCGGTGCCCAGAGTGGCTGCGGTAAAGCTCAATAGCGCAGCCGCCGAGGCGGAATCGGGCTGCGTCCACACATTGAAGAAGAGGGCGCGATCGGCGGAGATCATATGGCTCAATTCTGCCGGCAGCTCGGTCATGGGTTCTACATTGTCGACGCCGGTGGCCTCGGCCACGCCGGGAGTGGCGGCATCCATCTTCGCGCCGGTATAGGCTTCCATGCGCAGATTGCGGGCGGGGAGGAAGAGAATCTCCCTGTAGGCGTGCGGCGTGGCGGCTTGCGGTGCATCGCCAACGATCATCAGGGCCGCGCCGGGCTCGTTCCATCCCGTCAGGTAATAGAAGTTGGAGTCCTGGCGGTAGGGCATGAAATCCAGTTCCGGCTCTTCCGCGGCAAACAGGATGGCGACGCCGCCCTGCAATTTGCCGGCAAGGGCCACGCGGCGCGCATGGAAGACGCCGGAGGGTTGCCTGTCGAGAGCGTGCAGTGGGGGAAGCCCCGGCCCGAGGGCGAGGAAAGCCAGACCGAGAAAACAGAGCTTCTTCATCTCGCTATTGTCGCGCCTTGTCGTGCGCCGTGCAAAAGAAATCGTGCGCGGAAAACAGGAGGCCGCGTTGGTTCGCTTGCTATCCCATCCTTTCGCCCATGAATCGGGTGAAAGGATGGGGCACGGGAAAGCTCCTTTTCAAGCGGTCGGGGGCCTAGTGGCTCCGGCCTGGCGATGGCGGCGCGGGCGTGGGTTGCGGGACGTCAAAGTAGCCGATGCGCAGCTCGTCCTTAGGAACGAAGTTGGTGAGGTGAACCTGGAAAGTATTGGCATCGAGTTTTTTGACGGGCGCGTTCTGCGGCGTGCAAAAGCTGACGACATTCTGGTCTTTCTCCAGCTCCGGCTTGCCGCGCTCGACGATCAGCGTGAAATCTTCGATGGGCTGCTTCCAGGTGTTGGCGCTGGTCAAGATGAAGTCGACCCAATGCGGTTGTGCGAGTGCCCCGGAATCCGGTTGGCTCGCAACCATTTGCCCGATCAAGCCGCTCAGAAATGAGGGATCCGGGCAAAGCGATTGCAAACGCTGCACGTCCGCGAGTTCGTAGTTGACGGTGTCGGCATCGCCGGTGGGCTGCTTGTGCTCGGAGACGTATTTCAGGGTATCGATCGGCATCAGCTCCCCTCCATCGACCGGCGTGTACTGGTGCTGGATGTGGACCGTGGAGTGAGCGGGAAAAAACTGCGTCCAGTGGTATTGCAAATGGACGGTCCACAAACCCCAGCCGTCCTCGGCGTCGAATAGTCCCAGTTTCACCAGGCGCTGCTGCTCGGCTTGCGGCAATCGCGACACATCCGGAGTTTGCATCTGCCCGCTGGCCGGATCGGGCTGGCGAAGGTGGCCGAAACTGGCAATATCGATCTTGTCTGCGGTCAGGATTGCGGTGACGTCCTTGCCGTTGAGAGTCGCCTTGGCTTCGGTCTGGTAGGCGACGGTCTTTCCGCCGACGAGAAGCTGAAAATCGGAGAACGATGCGGCGGTGATATCGGGACTCTCGGGGCCGTAGGTGTAGGGCGGCACGGGAAACGCTACTTCCGTGCTCACGGCCTCGTTTGTGTCGTTGCGAAAATCGTAATCGACGACGATCTTGCTGGGACTGATTTGGAGGACCTCTTTGGCCATGACGATGCGGGTTTCGCGGCGCGCGACAAGGCCGCCGGCGGCGATGGATGCCGCGGAATCGTCGGCCGGAGCAGGAGCAGCGGCGAAAAAGGTTATTCCGGCACTGAAGGCTAAGGCGCAAAGGACAGCTCTCGAATGCATGGGCGCAAGTATCGCAGATTTCGAGATTCGCGGTACAATTTGGCCGTCCGAGGCGGCACGAAAATGAAAGTCCACGCTGTGACGGCGGTCTTGTTTCTTCTCACGTTGGTTCCTGCCCTCTCACGGGCAGAAAGCCCTAAGGAAACCGACTGGCAGCCGCCACTGGCCGAAGGTGGGGCGCCGGAGTGCCCAGATCACGTCGGGAGTCGAACGCTCCGCAGCGAAATAATCTCTCATGAGACGGTTGAGACTTATATCGAAGGGACTGCGGTACGGGAACAAAACAAGGTCTGCCACAGCAAGGCCGATCTGATCATTACGGGCCGCGCACAGAGGACGCTGCCTCTACCCGGCGCTGCTGACCATCGATTTTCAATCGTTGATTTCTCGCGGGATGGGCAAAGCCTTCTGATTGCCTCGGAAGCGGAAATGGCCTATCCGAACGAACAGTTTCGGGACGTGTCGCTCGCGGTCCTGAAGCTGAGTCGTGATGAAACCCATTTCGTCAACGTTTGGGATGTGTTTGGCTGGAAGGACTGCGACGCCATGGTGGAACCAGAGGGATTCACACCGGATGGCCACGTTCTTGTCCTGGCCCGGCCATCAGTGGTGCGTCCTCCCCGGAGAGTTGATTGCGTCTCAGACTGGGGCCTGTACGCGACGGATCTCTCGAGTCCTCCGAGACGCTTATCGGATGACACGAAAGTTCCTCGATTCGCCAAGGCCATTGCTGAGCAAGTGCAGGCGTGCAAGACAGATCCTGACATCATTGGCGAGTGCTTCACGGTTCATGGGCGGCTCTCGGCGTGGAATGGCTCTCCAACTATGCGGATTTGGAGGGTTGGCACTAACCGAATCCTCGGCGACCATTATGATTGGCCGCTGCCCGAGGATCTGGCTGAGCACATGAACTGGGACGTTGAGGCATGGGGCGACTTTGAGGTTTGCCCGTTTAGGAAGGAACGGCCGGGAGTAATGCAAATGGTGTGCGTGGAAGCGGCGAGCCACGTCTCTTATAGAAGCCGGTAGACTTACCCCTCATCCGCTCGCCGCAGGTAGTTGAATTTCGTTGGACTTCGCTGTATTCTGAGAATGCAACGCGTTTGTCCGCCGGTTTTTTCCGTGTGCGCACCGGCTGGCGGAGAGATGAGTGGGCCGAAAGCCCACTTTTTATTTGCGGCAAAAGTTGCCCGAAAACCCTTAAAAATCAAGGGAATGCGGGAGTTATGGCTGCCGGGAAGGCAGCGGGGACGATGGCGGTCAGGCTGGACGAAATCCGGAAGGCGGCGGAACGAGTGGCTGCCTCGCATGGGCTCGACTTAGTTGACTTGGAGTTTGCCGGGCCGGCCAAGGATCGCACCCTTAGGGTGACGCTCGAAAAGAACGCCGAGGGCCGGGCAGAACTCAAGGCACGCCTCGCGCTACTCCGAGACGAGGACGGTCCGAAGGGCTTGCCGGAGAAGCTTTTGGAAGGCTCGCTTGCCGTGGAGCAGCTTTCCGGCGTGACGCACGAAGATTGCGCGGCATTCAGCCGCGATTTTGGAGTTTTGCTCGACGTGGAGGATCTGATTCCCGTCGAATCGTACACGCTGGAAGCGAGTTCCCCCGGACTTGATCGGAAGTTGACCCGTCCGGAAGACTTCGAGCGGTTTCAAGGATGCCTGGTGAAGGTGCAGACCTTTGAGCCGGTCCGCAACAACCGGCACTGGCAGGGAAGACTCGTGGCGGGTGAAGGAACTCCGCCGGAGACCGGAAACATAACGCTCGACTTGGCGGCGATCAAGCAAAACAGCAAGAGCCGGAAGACGGGCCTGAACACGGTGGAGATCGCGCTCAGCAATGTTGAGAAGGCGAATCTGGTACCGGAGATTTGAAAGACAGCTGCTAGCCTCTAGTTCCTAGCTTCCAGCTCTTATTTAGCGGAAGCGAGGATCACATCAACCGCAAGAACAAGCTAGAAACTAGAGGCTAGTAGCTAGGAGCTAAAGAAGAGTATGGCCACCAGCGTTTTGTATCAGAGTATCGAGCTCCTGAGCCAGGAGAAGGGCATCGACCCCGCCATCGTAGTGGGCGCGGTGGAGGAAGCCATTGCCCTGGCCACGCGCAAGTTTTACAAGACCCAGGAAAACATGCGCGGGGAACTGAACAAGGAGACAGGCGAGATCCAGGCCTACATCTACAAGACGGTGGTGGCCGACGAAGAGCAGATCGAGGATCCGGTGAACCAGATCACGCTGGGAGAGGCCAACGAAATGGCGCCCGGCGCTGAGGTGGGCAGCGAGATTCGCATCTATCGCGACACCAGCCCGCTGGGCCGCATCGCGGCGCAACTGGCGAAGCAGATCATCTTCCAGAAGGTGCGCGAGGCGGAACGGGATACGGTCTTCCAGGAATACGCGCACCGCGAAAAGGAAGTGCTGAACGCGACCGTGAAGAGGATCGAGGGCCAGGACGTGATTTTCGACCTGGGCAAGGCCGAAGCGCGCTGCCCCAAGCGCGAGCAGTCGCGGCTGGAGCAATTCAGCGTGGGCGAGCGCGTGCGCGTGGTGCTGCTGAAGGTAGACCGCGCGGCCAAGGGTCCGCAGGTGATTGTGAGCCGTGCGGCGCCGGAGCTGGTGTCGAACCTTTTTCAGTCTGAGGTTCCTGAGATTTACGACAACACGGTGGTGATCCGGGCCATTGCGCGCGAAGCCGGGGAGCGCACGAAAATTGCGGTGCAGAGCCGCGACAAGGACGTGGACCCGGTGGGCGCGTGCGTGGGCATGAAGGGCATGCGCGTGCAGTCGATCATCCGCGAATTGCGCGGCGAAAAGATCGACATCATCGAGTTCTCCGACGAGATCACGACCTTTGCCGAGAAGGCGCTGCAGCCCGCCAAGGTGAGCCGCGTCTCCATCACGGACTTGACCGATAAGCAGTTGGAAGTGATTGTGGACGACACGCAATTGTCGCTGGCCATCGGCAAGAAGGGCCAGAACGTGCGTCTGGCGGCGAAGCTGCTGGGCTGGAAGATCGACATCAAGAGCGAAGAAGAGAAGCGGCAAGAGGTGGAGCAGCAGATGCAGGCGCTGGCCGGCGCGCCGACGACTCCGATCGAACAGGTGACGGAGCTGGGCGATGGCATCATCCAAAAGCTGGTGACCGCGGGCATTACGACCGTGGAGGGACTGGCCGATATGACGCCGGAGCAGCTGGAGGAGATTCCGGGCATCGGCGAGAAGACGCTGGAGAAGATCTCGGTGGCCGTGCGGCACTACTTCGGGCAGCTTGAAGAGGCAGAAGCAGCGGCGGCTGCGGCCGAAGCCGGGGAAGTTGACGAAGGCGCTTCAGTGGAGGCGGCTGCACAGGAATCCGGCGAAGCGGAAATTCAAAATGCACCAGCGGTTGAAGACAGCGCGGAAGCAGAAGCCGAAAACGCCGCCGTGGTGATGGAAGAATTGGAAGGCGTGCAGGCAGCCAATGCGGAAGAAGAGAACCCAGCCGGCGCTGAAGCGGAAGCTGGAGCCGACTCTGAATCCCAGGGCGTAACGGCGGCAGAACTAGCCGTTGAAGACGTGCCCGTGGCTGAGGATCGAGACACAGTGGACACTGAGACGGACGAGACAGAAGAAGGCAAGCAGCCGGCTAAAGAGGATGGCGCATAGGATGCGCAGCATCTTCCCAGGCCAGATTTACGTTAACGCAATGTTGAAGAGCGGCCAGTGCCATGAGGTAGCTATGAGCAACTAAGGGCGTTTTGGCGGCACAGAATTGAAAAGAGGCGGATGAGCAAGGTTCGTATCAACGATCTCGCGAAAGAGCTGGAAGTAAAGTCTCGCGCGATTCTCGACATTCTTCCGGAGCTCGGTGTTGCTGCGGGCAAAACGCACTCCAGTTCGCTCGAAGCCGACGAGGCCGCAAAGGTGCGTGCGCGTCTAGGGCAGGAAGCGCGGCAAGCCTCACATGGCGCCGCGGCTGGCCGGCAGAGCGCGCCAACCGTGGTTCCCAAGATCGATCTTTCGCACATCTCCAAGCCCGGCGATGTGATGAAGGCCATTCTGGCCAAGAAGCAGGAAGAGGAAGCAGAAGCGCGTCACGCGCGCATGCCGGCAAAGCCGGCCGCCCCACCTGCACAACCGGCCAAGCCCGTGGCGCACACCGCGCCCGCCGCTCCCCCGGCTGCCGCCGCCGCAGCGGCACGCCCGGAACCGCGGAAAATTGTTCCGCAGCCGCGGCAAGCACCGCCGATTATTGCCACACCCACAGCTCCTCCGGCCATTGCCAGCCGCCCACCGTCGGGCGCCGTGGTGGCCAAGCCACCCGCAGGCGCGGTACCGGCTGCGCGCCCGGTGGTGGTGGTTGCGCCACCTCCTGCGGGCACAGTGAAGCCGCCCGCGGCTCCGGCCGCGCGCGAAGAGAAGCCAACACCTGCCAAGCCGCTCGCGGTTCCTGAGGCGCCGGCACCGGCAGCCACACTGGAACGTGCAGCGGCCGCACCGGCTGCTCCTGAGGCCTCTGCGCCCCCGGCGGAAGCTACAGCATCCGTAGCCACCATTGCCGCACAATCGACGGGTGCGCCAACAAGCGCGACGACGCAGCGCGGCCAGGGCCGGGTGGCCCCCGCATTGCCTGCGCGCCGCATGGTGATGCCGCAAACCGGACCGCGGCCAGTCTACAAATCTTCGTATGTTGCTCCCGTGGCTCCGGCAGCGGGAACGGGCAGCGGAATTCAGCGCGGCAAGCCGATCTTCGATCGCAGGCCCGCAGGCGGGCCGGGACAACGCGGCCCCATTGGGCCAGGAGCTCCCGGTTCCTTTGCAGGCGGTCCGCGACCCAAGCATCCCACGCGCACTCCCACAGGCGGATTCGCGCCGGGCGGACCGGCAGGGGCCGGCGCGCGGCCTGGTTTTGGCGCGCGTCCCGGCTTTGGCGCACGGCCCGGATTTGGCGCGCGTCCCGGACCTGGGGGCGCTGCGGCGCCATCGGAGACGCCGCGCCCGCAGCGCGCAGCTTCGCGCGGCCGCGGCCGTGGCCAGCAGCAGTATCCGAAGACTAAAGAAGGCCCGATGAAGGGCTTTGTGCCGCCGCCACGCTACAGCGGCATGCAGTACAGCAACGAGCCGGTGCCGATCACACGCGAGATCACCGTCACCGAGGGCATCAGCGTGAAGGACCTGGCCGAGAAGCTGGACGTGCGCGCCAAGGACCTGATCGCCACCCTGATGATGGGCAACATTTTTGTCACGGTGAATCAGTCGCTGGACTCCGAAATGATCAAGGACATGTCCGCCAAGTTTGGCGCGGCGGCCACCGTGATCACCTACGAAGAGGAACTGGCGAATGAGGCGATCGAAGAGGTGCTGGAATCGGACAACGCCAACGAGCTCGAGGTGCCGCGCGCGCCGGTGGTGACCGTGATGGGTCACGTGGATCACGGCAAGACGTCGCTGCTGGACGCGATCCGGGAGACCGACGTGGCCGCGGGCGAAGCGGGCGGCATTACGCAGCACATCGGCGCCTACAAGGTGAAGTTCGCCAAGGAAGGTTCGCCGGCATCAGGTCGTGAGATTGTGTTTCTCGACACGCCGGGCCACGAAGCGTTTACGCGCATGCGCGCGCGCGGCGCCAAGGTCACCGACATCGTGGTGATTGTGGTGGCAGCCGACGACGGAGTGATGCCGCAGACGCTCGAAGCCATCGATCACGCCAAGGCCGCTGGGGTTCCCATTATCGTGGCCGTGAACAAGATTGACAAGCCCGAAGCCAACCCTGATCGCGTGAAGAAACAGCTTGCCGACCGCGGGCTGATTCCCGAAGAGTGGGCGGCGGGCAGCGAAGGCACAGTGTTTGTCGAGGTCTCCGCCAAGAAGCGGATCCATCTCGACCTGCTGCTGGAGATGATTTGCCTGGTAAGCGACATCCGGGCGCCGAAGGCCACACCGGGACGCAAGGCTGTGGGCAGCGTGCTCGAAGCCAAGCTGGACCGCGGACGCGGCGCCGTGGGTACGATCCTGGTGCAGGATGGAACGCTGCGCCTGAACGATAGCTTCATTGTGGGCAACACCTTCGGCAAGGTGCGCGCCATGTTCGACGACCGCGGGCGCGCGCTCGAAGAAGCCGGCCCCTCGACACCAGTCGAAGTACTGGGCCTGGAAGCGATTCCCGACGCCGGCGACACGTTCCTGGTGGTGGCCGACCGCGACAAGGCGAAGTCGATTGCGACATACCGCAAGATGAAGGAGCGCGAGGCGCAGCTGGCCAAGAGTTCGCGCATGTCGTTGGAAGGACTGTCAGAGCAGATCAGGCAGTCGGGCATCAAGGACCTGCCGCTGATCATCAAGGGCGACGTGACGGGATCGGTGGAAGTGCTGGCCGACTCGCTCATCCGCATGTCGACGGAGAAGGTGCGCGTGAAGGTGCTGCACTCGGGCGTGGGCTCCATTACCGAGAGCGACGTGCTGCTGGCGACGGCGTCGAATGCCATCATCATCGGCTTCAACGTGCGTCCGGAACGCAAGGCCGCCGAACTGGCCAACCAGGAGAACGTGGAAATCCGCCTGCACTCGATTATTTACGAGCTGGCGGACGAGATTCGCCTGGCCATGATGGGCCTGCTGGAACCGACCTTCAAGGAGAACTACGCGGGCCGCGCCGAAGTCGTGAATGTTTTCCGCATTCCCAAGGTGGGCACGATTGCGGGCTGCCGCGTGGTGGATGGCGTAATCCGCCGCGACGCAGAGGTGAGGGTGATGCGCGACGGAGCAGAGGTCTTCAAGGGGAAGATCGGCTCGCTGAAGCGCTTCAAGGACGACGCACGCGAAGTGACCAACGGCATGGAGTGCGGTATCGGGATCGCCAACTTCACCGACGTGAAGGAAGGCGACGTGATCGAGTCCTTCAGCACGGAGCGGCTGGCCGCGGACCTGGGAGCGCTGACGTCGGCCAAGGCGTAACTGTCAACCAAAACCAAGAGGCCCGTCTCTCGTTCGAGAGGCGGGCCTTTTTCTGCTCCAAATGGCGGCTGCATTTCGAGCTCTTTAATTGACGGCAGGTTCACAGAATTCCTGCTGCGCACGTGCCGGCCGGCGCTACAATTTTTCCCAAACGGCCCTGGAGCCTTGCCGACCCCACGGAGACGACCATGCCGACCAAGACGTCCCCCAAGCCCTCTCATCCTGCGCCATCAACGCACAAGGCGCACGCACCGGCCACCACCTACACGCTGGTTA
>CAZMWL010000049.1:0-23291 GCA_964569985.1 uncultured Occallatibacter sp. | reverse complement strand
TCGTCAAGCACTATGACACGCTCGCCGTGGTGATGGCCTCTGAGACATTCGCGCCTGACGGCACAGCCCAGTGCCTCAACCCTCAGGACGCCTACCATGCCGCGAAGTACTTCGTCGAGCTGCTCGCCACGAAAGCCGGCCGCCGGAATGACCAGATCATCATCGACACAGGTCTTGCGCCGGTGGGCGCCGATACCTACGGCCTGGTCAATATCGGCCTTGATGCCATGCGGCTCATCTCTGCCGATCCCGATCTCAAGGGCGTACATCTCATCGTCGGCCTCTCAAACTTCGCGTGGGGAACTCCAAAAACAGTGCGGGACGAACTCGAAAGGGCCTATCTTACGCTCGGTATGGAGGCTGGCCTCGACTTCGCGCTCGCCAATCCCGAAAAGAACCCCGCACCGCTCGCCGTCGATCATCCCATGGTGGCCAAACTGCGCGAAGCGCTTGCGCAGGGCCGATCTCAGGAAGACGAGTCGTCAGAGATTTCTGGTTACCGCCAGGCCGAGGCCATCATGAATATCTACCGCGAAAGCGAGGTCGTCGACTCCTGAGATGCAAGGCGCCGTCCCGATTCCTGCTGCAATTGCCGGCCACCGCGTGTGGCTGCGCGTTGGCGCGATGATCGATGGTTCGGGCTCAGCGGGCTCGGGCGCGGCGGCGCTGCGCACTGCGCACATTGTCTACAGCAAAGCCGGGATTCTCTATGCCGGCGCCGAAACTCCGCCCCCGGAACTGGTGAAGAACGGCCACGCCGCAACTAAGCCTGATGCCGAACTGCCCGATTACACTCTGCTCCCCGGACTTATTGATGCGCACACGCACATGTTTCTTGAAGGCGGCGAACTCGATCTCGACAAGCGCGCCGCCTTCCTGAAGCAGTCGCCCGAAGAACTGCTTGAGCAGGCCAGGGGACGTCTCGAAAAGATCGTGCGCATCGGCGTAACCGCCATGCGCGATTGCGGCGATAAAGATGGCGTGGGCCTGGCGCTGAGCAGGCTCTGCGCCTCCCCCGATCGGCCGCTCATGCCCTACATCGACAGCCCGGGCGCGGCGATCCATCATCGCGGGCGCTATGGCAGCTTCATGGGAGAACCGATCGAAGATTTTTCGACCGCAGCTGAATGCGTGACGGCGCGGGTCGACGCCGGTGCCGACCGCATCAAGCTCATTCCCACCGGCATTATCAATTTCAAACAGGGGGCAGTCACAACCGCGCCGCAGATGACAACTGAAGAGATCGGCGCGATTGTCACCGCCGCCAAAAGCCATAACCGGCAAACCATCGCGCACGGCTCGGGAGATGACGGAATCGAGCGAGCGATCGAGGGCGGCGTCGATTCCATCGAGCATGGATTTTTTCTGCGCGACGATCAGCTCGCCAAAATGCGCGACCGGCAGATTGCATGGGCGCCCACGTTTTCGCCTGTGCAAAGGCAGGTGGACCATGCAGGTCGATTCGGTTGGGACGCACACGTGGTAGCAAACCTTAGGAAGATTCTCGACCAGCATGCGGCCACTTTGGTGAGAGCCCATGCCATGGGCGTTCAGATTATCACCGGCAGCGACTCGGGATCCTGCGGCGTAGCTCATGGGCTCGGATTTCTCGAAGAGCTTGAGTTGATGGAGCGGGCCGGCCTCTCACCCGCTGCAATCGTCCACTCGGCAACCGGGGCAAGCGCCCAGCGCCTGGCGTTCAAGGAGAAGTTTGGCGAAATCAAACCGGGCTACCTGAGCCGCTTCATTCTCACGCGCCATTCGCCGCTCGATACCGTCGCGAATCTTCGCAGAGAAAAATTCGTGGTTTTCGACGACCAGGTCTTCGTGACCAGCGAATCGCACGACGTCAGCGGGCTGTGAAAGCCCGATCGCCGCGTCGATCAGAGCTCGATAAACATCGCGCCGTCTTCTACCGCGAGCTCAATGCCAGCGGCCTTCGCCGCTTCATTGAGCGCAGCGTCGAGCATCACCACGGGATCGGAGCTTACGTCGAGGCGCCGCATCAGTCCTTCACCTTTTTTGCCACCCGCGGTCAGGGTAATCTTCAGCCCGCGCCGTTTGCATCGCACGGCGGTTCCATCCTCAAGCTTCACGTTCATCGGCTTAATGTACGCATCCACATAGTGAACGCCGATTCCCGACTTGTCGGCGGTGTGCTCGGGAAGTTTTTCTTTCGCGACTGGGTTCAGATCGCAGAGATTTGATTTCACGCGGGGCTCCGTTGTGGTTTTGATCTCAGGTATTCGTCCATGGTTTTCCTGAAGGCTCGGATGTGGTCCGGCGTGCTTCCGCAGCAGGCGCCTACAACGTTCGCGCCCGCTTCGAGCAGAGGCACAAGGCCCTTGACCATCTGTTCCGGGGATTCGTCGTAAATGATCTTCATGTTCTCAAGCCGCGGCTTTCCGGCATTCGGCTGCACCATCACCGGCAGGCTGGTTGCGCTCTTGTACCGCACCACGGCGGCGCGTGCGCGTTCCATCTCCATGCCTGTTCCGCAGTTCAGCGCCACTACATGCGCGCCGTGCTCTTCCATGAACTCCGCGGCGCGTTCGGGATCGATGCCCATCATGGTGCGGAACGTCGAGCCGTCGAGCGTCACATCGTATGCCATGGACCCGATGATGCAACGCGCGCCGGCCTTTTGCGCCGCTTCAATACCGAGCGAGAGCTCCTCGAGCGACGTCTGCGTTTCCACAATAATGGCGTCTGCTCCCCCCTCAACCAGCGCGGCGGCCTGTTCTTCGAAAGCGCATCGCACCTGGTCCTCGGTAAATTCGCCGAAGGGCACCATCAATCCGCCAAACGGGCCGATGTCGCCGAGCACATAGCCATCTCGCTCGCCGAAAGCTTCGCGCGCAATGGCTACCGCTGCCTTGTTGATCTCGGCTACGTGATCGGTCTGGCCGTGACGGTTAAGCATGATGCGGGAACCGCCAAATGTATTCGTGATGAGGCACTCCGAGCCGGCCTCCACGTACCGGCGCTGAATCTCAAGCACCCGCTCCGGATGGTTCAGATTCCAAGCCTCGCCGCAGTTGCCCTGCTCTAATCCCGCCAGCATCAGTTGCGTTCCCATGGCGCCGTCGCCCAGCAGGGGCCGCTCCAGCATCGCTTCCTGAATTAGTTTCTTCATCGTTCTTCGGCGTCCTCAGCCAACGCCCTTTGTACCAGAGCATAGTGGATGGTTTCGAGCACGATGCCCCATTTGTGATCGCGACTTGAAGCCTCGCAATAACATCCCGACCCGGCGGGGATCCGCTTCCATCCGGTTACGGCGTCCAGCCGCTCCCCCCTGAGTGGCTTCTCCCGCTCAATCGCAGCCATCAGCGCATCGGCGTCTTCGATAAAGCGGCACATATACGTGTAGCCATCGTCGCCCGCGGCCGGCAAGCACTCCTGCTCGCGAATCGGATACCCTTCGGCGCGCGGCCCCAGCTTGACGCGGTAAAGAAACGTAAGCGGACGGCCCATATTGGTGCACGTGGTTCCATCGTAGCGGAAGACCGCGTCCACGGAGCCGTCCGGCTCCATGCGCAAGGTGAGCCGCTCCTGCGCCCATCGTTCGAGAGCTTTCCTGTTGGTCTGATACTGCGCATTGCGATCGATCGCAGGCGCGCGCATCTGAATCTGTTCTCCCGCAGTTCGCGGAGCTCTGCGGTACGGCGCTCGCCGGTACTGGCACGGACCAAACGAGCATCGCTCGCAGGGAACAAGGGTTGTGAGCTTTTGCAGCCGATCCGTGTGCCGCGTCAGCCCGAACGCCGCCAACTGCGTCTTCTTGGGTCGCAACATGCCTGAGTCGAACACTTCAACGGAGGAAGGAAATGCCTCAGACCGCGTCTTCTTGAGCAACTCAAGCAATCGCGGCTGCTCCTGAATATCCCACTCCGGATACCCCGGACTATAGTGTGGCAAGACCGCCATCTGCCTCTGCTCCGCCCAGTCGCAAAGCCGTGCTCCGGCCAGCGTCGTCAGATGTTCTACGACTGCGGACGCGTAGACCTCGAGAAAGAAGTACTCGTCGGGTTTCTCCTCGGTCCAAAGCCGGCGCGCTTCCTCCTCGGCTTCGGGGCCAGCGCCCACCGCGACCAGAATCACGCTATGCGCTTCGGCATCCCGCAGCATATTCCCGAGCCGCTGGCTTGAAAACCAGGCTCCGTCTACAGAGATCGAATCGCCGGCAATCTCAAATTGCTCGGCCTCCCGAGCGTACATCCACGGCCTGCCATGTTGCGCGTACCAATCCCGCGCCCGGCATGCCAGTTCGCGCGCCCGGGCCTCGAGCACCCAGCCTCGCGGAAAGCCGAGGAGCCGCACATACTCCTCCTCGAGCACGTCGAGGGAAGAGAGCGCGCACGCCAACTCGATTTTGCCGCTCACGGCAGGCACGGTATCGGCTCCACGGGCTTGAACTGGCAGCCTTCCACGAAGAAGTTGAAGAAATCTGGATGCGTTTCCAGCCGGCAATGCTGAACCCACTTCACCAGCTCCTCCAGTTCCTGCCGTTTGGTTTTCGAGAGCAGCGCAATCGTTGCCCCTTCGATCGCGGTGTTGCCGGCTTGCACAATCTTCGCCGCCGGCAGATTCGGCACCAGCCCGATGCACCTGGCTGCCTCCACTCCGATGTGCCGTCCAAAACCTCCCGCGAGATAGAAAACGTCGATATCGTCGAAATCGATTCCGTACATGCTGAACACTACGTGCAGTCCCGCGACATTCGCGCCCTTGGCCTGGGCCAGTTCGTTCACGTCGCTTTCCAGCAGGTAGACCTCTTTGTCCGCGTCCCGGTAGAGATCGATTCGAGCGAGGCCGTCCTCGAAGCGCCCGTATTCATTCATGCGGCCGGTGCGCAACAACTCGCTGAGCGCGTCCACCAATCCGGAGCCGCAGATCCCCTCCGGCTTTCCGTTGCCGATTACGCCGAGTTCGAAGCCGCCATCGGGCCGAATCTCTACGGCTTCAATTGCTCCGTCCAAAGCCGGCATTCCACACGCAATCGCTCCGCCCTCGAAGGCTGGTCCGGCGGGGCACGAGGCCGCAAGAATACGGTGCTTGTTCCCCACGATCAGCTCGGTGTTGGTGCCGATATCCATGATCGCGACTAGCCGCTCCTGATGCGCCAAATCGGCCGCGAGCATTCCCGCCGCGGCATCCGCCCCCACGTGTCCGCTGACGATCGGCGCCCCGTACACACGTGCCCGAGGATGGATGGGCAGAAGGCTGTGCTGTCCGGTCTGCGTCAGGCTCGTGGTCGCGCGCTTGCCCGCGGCCATCTCGATTTCAGTCACCGACTGGTAAGGACTCTGACCGATCGAGTACACGCTTTGCCAGAAGAAAAGGTCGCGCATGGTGGAGTTGCCCACCACCACCATCTCGTAGATGCTCTTGGGATCAACGGGAAACTTTTCGATGGCATGGCTCAAATATCCGGCCAGCGTGCGCATCAGCAGTCGTCCGGGGTGCTCGGTGTCGTACGAAATGCGCGACATCACTTCGGATCCGCCAAAGCGCTGCGGATTTTCAAACGAGGTGTCCGCAATCAACTCGCCGGTTTCAAGATCCATCAACCGAAGCACGACCGTGGTGGTGCCCAGGTCCATCGCAATGCCGTGAATCGGCCCGGTCGACCGATCAATTTCGACACCATCGATCAGAATGCGGTCCCCGTCTCGGGTAACAGCGGGATCGAGCTGAACCGGACCATCGATCGCAGCCAAGCCCACCCTTTCGATCCGCATCTGCCCGCGGCGCATCGTATGGCAGCGCACAGGTCCGCTGGTGCCCGTCACAAGCGTCTGGCAGGAGAGGCGAAAATTGCCTTTCAGATGTTGTTCCGGATCGGTCCGCGCCGAGAGCAGGTCCATCCCCTCGATCACTTCCACCATGCACTCCTTGCACTTGCCCTGCTTGCGGCAGGAGGTGGGCACGTCGATATCGAGGGCCTCAGCGTGCTCGAAGAGCGTGCCCCCGCTCGCCGCTTCAGTGGTTTGTCCGTTGATGGTCAGCGTGACGGTCATCGCGAAAGAGTTTCTATCACTTCCCGGCTTCGAGTTCGGCCTTCAATGCCGCCGCCACTTCGTGCGCCGAACCTTCGCGCTCCTGTTCCTCGCTCCAATGCCATGCGTCCAGGTAGGCGTCGGTCTCAGTCAACCCTTCCTTCATCGCCTGCGCATCGACGAGCGTCATGAAGTGATTGCCCAGCATCATGGTCACGGTGTCGGACTGATCCTCGACCCTGATCTGCGTGGGAATCTCCTGCCAATAAAGAATCTTGTACGTAGCCACGCTTCGCACCTGCCGATTTACGCCTGCACCGTCAACCGCAAAAACAAATCCACCGCCGCAGAAGCATTCGCTCCATACCCGTCGGCCCCGATTTCGTCGGCAAACATCTGACTGATCGGAGCCCCGCCCACCGCCATCTTGATGTGGCTGAGGCCGGCGGCGTCAAAGCCGTCAATCACCGTCTTCATATACATCATGGTGGTGGTCAGCAGCGCGCTCATGCCGATGATATTCGGCTTGCATTTCTCCGCCGCGGCCATGAACTTATCCACGCTCTGGTCCACGCCGATGTCGTACACCTCAAAGCCCGCGCCTTCGGCCATCATTCCCACCAGGTTCTTGCCGATATCGTGCAGATCGCCGCGCACGGTGCCCATCAGCAAAACACCCTTGGGCTTGGTGCCGCCGTCCTTCGATGTCAACAGCGGTTTTAGTACCGCCATGCCGGCCTTCATCGCCCTGGCTGCAATCAAAACCTCGGGAACGTAAAGAATATTGTGCTTAAAGTCCTCGCCCACCACGCTCATGCCGGCGATGAGTCCTTCGGTCAGAACCTCCTGCGCGGTGCGCCCTTCAGCGAGCGCTTCTTTCGTCAGCCGCTCCACCTCGCCGGCATTGCCTTCGTACAAATACTGATTCATCAGGGCGTAATCGGGCATTTTCTTGTCCTCAGTGGGCGCTTATCGCCGCTGCGCGTTTCGAGTTGAACTCCTCAAGGGCTTCCAGCATGGCCAGGATGTTTTCGCGGGGCATGCCGGGGCTTGTGCCGCCGCCGACCGACAGAATGATGCCTTCGCCGCCGGAACCCTCCAAAACTTCCAGCGTCTCGTCTTTCACCTCTTCTGGCGTGCCGCGCACCGCCACCTCCAGCGGATTCACATTGCCCATCAGGCACATGCGGTCGCCCACGCGCCGCTTCACTTCGTTAATATGTCGCTGCTTGCCCCAGTTCAACACGTTAAAACCTGTGTCGGGAAGATGCTCCAGGCACGCGTCCACTTCAGCGTCGTTGTGATAAAGCTTCACCCAATCCTTGGGGAAAGCATCGCAAATGCGCTTCAAATAGGGATGCGCGAACTCCAGGTAGTGTTCCTCGTTCACGAATCCCACAATGTCGTCGAGGATGAAGATGCCCTCGACCGTATCGCCCATCACCTTCTGCTGCGCCTTCAACCAGTCGATGATCACTCGCGTGCACAGATCGATGAGCTTGTGCGCGCCTTCCGGGTTTTCCACCAGGTCGATCATGAATTCGGTCGTGCCGCGCACGAATCCTGCCGTGCACAACGGCCCGCGCGAGGTCACCATCGGCAGGATGTAGCCGGCATCCAGAATCCTCTGCCGCGACATCTTGATGCGATGCAGCGTCAACCCCGCGAACGCGTCGGCTTCCACTTCGTACTCGGGAAATCTGTCGATGTCCTCGAGGTGATAGAGCGTCTGGTATTCGCTCGGGGTGTTGTCCTGCCAGAATTTAATCTTCGCGCCCAGCACCGACGGCTCCGCCGCCATCCCATACTCTGTCCACCAGGAGGGAACGAAGATGACATCCGGAAACTCCCGCATGATCTTCAGATTGGATTGAAACCAAAGCTCCGGATCGAGGAAATAGTCCAGATGTTCGATCCCCAGGTAGCCTGGAATCCACGGGCTGTCGATAATCAGCGCCATGGGGATCTTATCCATCTTCTCCCGGCGCACCGCACGTTTGAATGTTTCCCATTGTTCTGGCAACATTTCGACCTCTCGATCAGCGCCCAGGGCGATGATTAGTTCTTTCGCTGCTAACGATCGAATTCAATAACCGTTCCGCCGGCTCGACGGATGCTTTGAAAGCGGAATACTCCGGCCGCGCTTGCGCTCGATTCTCTCATTGAGGGGCCCTGTGGGGAAGGCACAAGCAAATCAAGTTCGACCCTCGAATTAATATAAGGCATCCCAGCCGAGGCTCACAACACGATGCGCTCTGCCGCTGATTCGCCAAAACTCTTTGAGACCAGAACCCGCCGCGCTTTGGGTGAGAATGACGGAAACTGCTGACAATGGTTGATGTGAGATGCAAATGCAGCCGTGATTCTCCTCATGATGTTTATGCCTAAGCGATTCTGATTAAATAGGTTGTGGATTATCCATACTTCGAATCCTTCTCTCGCATTCCGGTAAAGCCAGCAGTTCTGTGAAAATCTGCACTGGCAAATGGTCAACCTTTACCCCACCGCAAGCCGAAGCTTAAACCCCGACTTGGGGTCTGCTTTTACTCAGGCTTTGACAGTCCGAACCATTTCTCACTTGGCAGCTCCGGCCTGTCGAGGTATTCTTCTGCTCTAATTACTCCAGTATTCTTAACCATTTGGAGGAATATGAATTCATCAAATACCGTTACGCCACAAGAGGTCGGCAGCTTCCTGGAAAGGCTGAGTGCATCCTCCACAAGGACTCTGGCCGCGTTCTCCGATTCGAGATGTTCGATAGGGTCTTCAGTCTCTGGGCAACTGAGCGTCGATGATGCCGGTATCGTCTCGGTCCGAACGCAGGGAACATTCTCGGTCGTTGAATCTTCTCTTCTCGAAACATCTATGGTTGAGTTGGCCAACGCCTCGTGTACCTATTTGTCTCGCTCCGAAGCGAAGGAAGCTCCGTTCTTCAACTGTTTTGAACGAGAATTGCCTTTCACTTTTGGCATCCTGTTCAGTTTCCCAAACGGTTCCAAACTCGCGCTTTTCGAAATAGCCCAACATGAGTAATCGTCATCAACGCGCATTTAAGACAAGGCGAGGACGCTTAGCCTAACAGAGGTAAAGTGCGTTGAATTGCTCGAAGTGCGGACTCGCTCTGCTTTTCGACCTCCAATGCAGCGAGGCTTCTGCAAAACCCTCACGGGCGGTACAATTCAAGCGAATCGGCGCCGAAAAAGGAGGTTCCGGTTGCAAGCGCTGGACAAGGATTCCAGCAGGAAAGCTAGACCATGAGAGTTGCGATTAGGGCCGCTTCTCTCGCGGCCTGCACAATTGGATCGTTATGCGAAGCGCTGCTCCTTGCCGGATGCGGCGCAACGGCCAACACGGCTTCCGTCACCAATCCCGCGCCCAGCATATCGAGCCTCTCTCCCGCTTCGCTGACGGTAGGAAGGCCCGCATCGTGCATATAGTGTGTTGAATCGCTCGCAGCGTGGCAGGGGCCGGGCTGGTTCTAGTGGACTGCCTTTGAAGGATCGGATCCCACCTTCGGCTTCCGCATCAGCAGCACTAGAGGGGCGGTCAGCAGGAACAGCCATGCCATCACATGAAACACGTCGAGGTAGCTGAGCAATGTGGCTTGCTGTTGCATCGAGCCATACAGGAATCCAAGAGCCTGGTGCGTGGAGGTGACCGTGTCGGAGCCGTGCTGCGCGAACATGGCCCCAGCCTGATGCTGCGCTTGCAGCAACTGCGGATTGGAGAGCGCAATGTTGCCGGCAAGCTGCCCCTGATGGAACTGCGACCTGCGAGCCAGCAAGGTGGTCACGAAGGATATTCCCATGCTGGACCCAATGTTGCGCGTCACGCTGTACAGGCTGGTGGCGTAGGGTGTATCTTCCTTCGAAATAGGGGCCATGATCAGTAGAGTCAATGGCAGAAATATTAGCGTTTGACCGATCCCCTGATTGATCTGATGGGTCAATATGTCCCATGTTCCGGAGTTAAGGTCCATTCTCGAATAGCCGAAGAACGCCATGCTTCCCAAGAGGCATCCCAGAACCACCATCCATCGGTAGTCCCAACGCTTACCCAGCAGGTAGCCGACCACCGGCATGCAAACTGCAGTGGCAATCCCCCGCGGGCTCGTCCAGAAGCCGGCAGTTTCGGCGGTCCAGCCAAGCAACTCCTGCATGAACAGGGGCAGAGACACGAGGCTGCCATAAAGCACAAATCCCAGCACCGATGTGATCACAATGCCCACCGCGAACGATCGGTGCCTGAAGAGCGAAAGTTTGACCAGCGGCTGCGGTGTCTTCAATTCGCGAAAGATGAATGCCGTCAGCATGACGGCCGCGGTGACGGCAAGAGTTTTTATAAAGCGAGAGCCAAACCAGTCGTCTTCCTGCCCTTTATCCAACATGATTTGCAGGGCGCCCATGCCGATGGCCAGCATTCCCATACCCCACGCATCGAACCGCATGGTTCCGCGCTTGATATACGAAGGGTCATACACAAACAGAGAGATCAGAATCAGGCTGAGGATTCCAATGGGAAGGTTGATATAGAACACCCAACGCCACGAGTAGTTATCCGTGATCCAGCCGCCCAGCGTGGGTCCCAGCACCGGTGCCGCGATAATGCCCAGTCCCCAGAACGCCATCGCTTTCCCGCGCTCCCTTCCGGGAAACTCTTCGAGCATCACGGATTGTGAAAGGGGCTGCAATCCCCCGCCGGTGATGCCTTGAACCACTCGGAAGAAAATCAGGAAGGGCAGGCTGGGCGCCAAGCCGCAGAGAACGCTGGACAGTGTAAACCCGGTCACGACCGTCAACAATAATCGCTTGCGTCCAAAATAGTTTGAGAGCCAGCCGGTAATCGGCAGAATGATTGCATTGGCAACAATGTATGAGGTGAGGACCCAGGTGGCTTCGTCGACTGTAGAGGAGAGACTCCCTGCGATATGCGGCAGGCTGACATTCACTACCGAGGTGTCCAGCACCTCCATGATCGCGCTCGACATGACGGCAATGGCGACCAGCCATCGCCGAGAAAAAAACCGAGCTTCGGCCGGAACTGACATCTTGGGTTGCTTTCCATACTAACCAACCCATGGCAAGAGTGCCGTTGCGGCTCTGCTTTGCACTCCCGCCTCGACCGCGACACGGAAGCCATCTCGGAATAGCTCTAGGGAAACGCCGCAGGATTCGGGAATGCCGTTGGACGCATAGAGTTGCTGCAATCCACCTGAGCAAATCGCCAACTCGGGCAAGCGATCCAGAAACTTTTGATGACTTGCCGATCCGAGTGTCGTGAATGATAAAGGACGCTATAGCCAACTTGTCTTTGGGACATAGGAAGCGCTCTCCTCAACCGCTGCGCCCCAGCTACGTATTGCGAGTTGGCAGGAATTGGGCTCCCATTTCCATCGGGCCCGTTTAATCGATTGACCTTCCGTCGTCGCGAAATCGTCGAGAAACCTCAGGTTCATTCGTCGCGAATTCCTTTATTAGGGCACTCAGCCTTGCGGCCAATGTGTTTTTTGCTCCGCCTTTTATCCCGGCGTAGCGTTCCCATAGGAATAAGACATGGTGCTGCTCGTCCGAAGAGAGAATAGTTCTCGACCCTCCAGCAGGCTCATCAGAGGAACTCAGCTTTTTCTGCAGCCGAGAACCGAACCAAATGATGTCCTGCAAGCGGTGAACGAAATTCAGATGACAATGGGGCACCTCCAACTGGGGCATCAAGGGGTCACGCCCTTCATAGCGTCTGGAACATGTGATCCCAGCCAAATCTTGAAACTGGTATGGGGTGGCGACGCATCGGCATCGGCTGCACAAGTGATGTGGCAGTCAGGTGTGCCGCAAAGTGTGTCATAAAGGGTGCGCCCATCTACGCCTTTAAACCACTTGGCACTCCCCGTATTGGGCGTTTCCGTGCGGGCTTACGCTCGAAGTAAGTGCTTGATTCTAAATTGGCTGCCCCCCAGGGATTCGAACCCCGATATGCTGATCCAGAGTCAGCTGTCCTGCCGTTGAACGAGGGGGCAACAAGCGCACGTGGCGACGTCTTGCAGCCGTGTGGCCTGGCCCCACCCATGGGTGCGCAATGCCAACTCCTTCATCTTAAGGGGCATTCGCAGGCGCGGTCAACGGCACGGGACACCATGAGGAACATACGCCGCTCAGGGGGCCCTATGGGGCGTTTTGGGAGGCTCGGTGTTCCCAAAACTGAGAAAAAGTCGATGTTTACCAATTCTCCTTGGGAATCGCGACCCGCGTCTTAAGGATTTCCGTCCAACTGAACAAACAAAGGGACTTTCCGTTGACATTCCTTACTCATGTAAAATTGGCTCTGGGAATGGAGCTAACTCTCAATCTCGGTTGGGCGTTGGTGGCCATGTGGATGTTGTGCGCATGGGTGCGCACAGCACCGCGCAAAGCAACGGATCGCCGCATCCAGATGGTGGCCCTCGCGGTAGTGATCCTGATCCTGCTGCCGGCCATTTCCATGACCGACGACCTGGTGGCGGCGCAAAACCCCGCGGAGATCGACTGCTGCGCTCGTCGCGATCACAGCCACGGCGCCAGCCCGCACTCCATTATTCCGGCCGCCGCGGCCCTTCCCTTGCCCAGCTTTGCAGGCGTCTCGCTCGCTTTTGTGGGGATGGCGGCGCCCAGCGATCTCCCCTCTCCTTTTGTGGAGAACCCCTGTCTGGCATCGATTCAGAACCGGCCCCCTCCGGCCGCCTGATCGCTCCTCGCCGTTTTATCGTCGTCGTCAAATTCCCGGTTTTTTCATGTCCGCCGTGCAAACCACGGCGTAAAGGTTCTGTATGAAACGGATCTTCTCTTTCGTTGCCGTTGGGGCAATGAGCGCGGTCCTCATTCTGGCGCCCTGCAGCGCACCGGCTCAGCAAGCGCTTTCGTGGGATCAAGTCAAGGCCAGGTTTGAAGCCTCGAATCCGGCGTTGAAGGCCGATGCCGACAATGTGGACGAGATGCGCGCCGAAGAGATCACCGCGTATCTGCGGCCCAATCCGCAGTTCACTTTGTCGGGCGACGGCACGCAGATCGCTCCGCACGACGGAGTGTGGACTCCTTTCAAGGGCACCTACGAACAGCCCAACTTTAGCTACCTGCACGAGCGCGATCATAAACGTGAGTTGCGCCTAGAAAGCGCGCAGGAAGGCACGCGCATTACCGAAGCTCAGCACGAGGACCTGAAGCGCAACCTGGAGTTCACGCTGCGCGCCGCGTTTGTTGAGACGCTGGAGGCCAAGTCGGTGCTCGACATGGCCAAAGCGGATCTCGATTACTACGACAAGATCATTGAGATGAGCCGCGCGCGGCTCAAGGACGGCGACATTGCGCAGATCGATTTCGACCGCATCGAGTTGTTGCGCGTGCAGTACGAATCGGAACTGCAGACGGCAATTGTGAACCTGCGCACCGCCAAAATCCAGATGCTGCAAATGCTGAACGATCGCACGCCGGTGGACCAGTTCGACGTGACCGGGATCTTCGATTTCTCCGATGCGCTCGATCCTATTGACAACTTCCACCAGGCGGCGCTGGCTACGCGGCCCGACCTGCAGGCGGCGCTCGAGACGATTCAGCAATCCGACACGAACCACAAGCTGGCGATTTCGAACGGCTCCACAGATCCAACCTTTGCGGGGTGGTATACGTACAACTCGTCGAACAACAACCCGAACGGCATTCAAACTCTGGGCGCAAGCGTGAGCATTCCCCTGCGCATCTTCGACAAGAACCAGGGCGAGAAGAAGCGCACGCAGATCGATATCGATCGTGCACAGCAGGCCAGTGATGCCACGAAGGCCGGGGTCTTCAGCGACGTGGACACGGCGTACGAGCAGGTGCGCAGCAACATCGCGTTGCTGAAGCCCTACAAGGAGAAGTATAACGATGAGGCGCTGCGTGTGCGCGACGCCGTGAGCTACGCCTATTTCCACGGCGGCGCTTCGCTGATGGATTTTCTGAATGCTCAGAGCGACTACCGTCAGGTGCAACTGGCTTACACTCAACTGATCGGCGCTTATCTTACATCCGCAGCACAACTGAGTCTTGCCGTAGGACGCGAGGTAATTCCATGACGAAAACTTCCCTTATTCGAAGCGCGTGCTTCTTGGCCGCAGGTCTCGCGCTGGTGGCCTGCAAAAAGAATTTCGACCCGGCCAGCGGAGCCGCCTCTCCGGCGCAGGTGGTGGAGACCGGAAACGCGGGACTGGTGACCGTCGACCATCCGGACCAATATCCCACAGTGGCGGCGAGCCGGATCGACGAGCCGGACAAGCTGGACGTCACAGGCTCAGTGTTTCCCGACATCTCGCGCGAAATTCCCGTCATCTCCATGGCCAACGGCCGCGTGGTCGATATCCGCGCGCGGCTGGACGACAACGTGAAAAAGGGCCAGTTTCTGTTCAGCGTACAAAGTCCCGACATCAGCGGCGCATTCGACACCTACGTAAAGGCCGCGGCCGACGAGCAGCTCGCCAACAAGGCATACCTGCGCGCACAGGACCTGTTTCAGCACGGCGCCATCTCGCAGGCAATGCTGGAGCAGGCCGAGGACACGGAAAAAGACGCCAAAGCCGATCTGACAGCGTCCGAAGAGCAGTTGAAGATCTTCGGGGTGGACAAGGCACATCCGAGCCCCATCGTAAAAGTGTACGCGCCGGCCTCCGGCGTCATTGTGTCCCAGAACATTACTGAATCCGCCGCGGCGGGCGTGGCCCTGTCGGGTACGGCAACGGCATTCACCATTGCCGACCTGAGCTCGGTGTGGATTATTTGCGACGTGTACGAGAACGACCTGCCCAAAGTAACTCTGGGACAGCAGGCGCAGATCAAGCTCACCGCGTATCCCGACAAGATTCTCACCGGCCGCGTGAGCGACATCGGGCCGGTGCTCGATCCCACAATCCGCACGGCCAAGGTGCGCATTGAGGTGGCGAATCCCGGCATTCTGCGCCTGGGAATGTTTGTCACGACGACGTTGCTGAGCCGCACTACGGTAACGCACGCATCGGTTCCGGCCAGCGCCATCCTGCACCTGCACGATCGCGAATGGGTGTTTGTTCCAGCGGGCCAGGGACAATTCAAGCGCGTGGAAGTGACCGGCGGCCAGATGCTTCCCGGAGGCAACCAGGAGATTCTGTCGGGCATTACGCCGGGACAGCAGGTAGTAAAGGACGTCTTGAATCTTCAGGCCACGGTGGAGGCGCAATGATTCGCAGGCTGGTCGACTTCGCGCTTCAAAACCGCTTTCTCGTACTGGCCATCGGCGTCCTGCTGTTTGCCTGGGGAATCGTGTCGTTTCACCAGCTTCCCGTGGAGGCCTATCCGGACGTAGCCAACAACTACGTTGACATCATCGCGCAGTGGTCGGGAATCAGCGCCGAGCAGATCGAGCAGCAGGTGACGATTCCCATTGAGACCACAATGAACGGCATCCCGGGCATCGCCCATGTGCGTTCGTGGTCCATCTTCGGGCTCTCCACGGTGGAAATAGTCTTCGGTGAGGAGACCACAGACTTCGAAAACCGCGAGCGCGTGAACGAGCGGCTTGCGCAGGTTACGCTGCCCACCGGGGTGGTGCCGCAAATGGGCACCGACTGGAGCCCCGTAGGCCAGATTTATTTCTACACGCTACGCAGCACCAATCCCGCATACGACGTAATGAACCTGAAGACCATCGAGACATGGGTGGTCGAGAAGAACCTCAAGTCCGTGCCGGGCGTGGTCGACACCAATCCCTTCGGAGGGCCGACGCGTGAGTACCAGGTGCGCCTCGACCCCGACAAGCTCATCGACTATGGGCTCAGCATCGCCCAGGTCGAGCAGCAGTTGACCAATAACAACACCAACGGCGGCGGTAGCTTTATCCAGGAGGGTCTGCAGGAAGTGAACGTGCGCGAAGTGGGCCTGGTGCGCGACGTTCAGGACATTGCCAACACCGTCATTGCCAGCAAGAACGGCACGACAATTCGCGTGAAGGACATCGGCGTCGTCGAGCAGGGCCCGATGATTCGCCTGGGGCAGTTTGGCGATGCATTTCACTCGAAGGACGGCAAGCTGATCGACAACGACGACGTGGTGTCGGGCATTGTGGCGCTGCAGAAAGGCACTAATGCGCAGCCCACGCTCGATGCGGTGAACGAAAAGGTCGGTCAACTCAACGCGCAGATCCTGCCCAAGGGCGTGACTCTGCAAGCGTTCATCGACCGCAGCGATCTGCTGCACTTGACCACGCACACCGTGCTGCACAACCTGACCGAGGGCATGATTCTGGTTGCGCTTATTCTTTTTCTCTTCCTCGGCAATGTGCGCGGCGCAATTATCGTGGTTTTGACCATTCCCTTTTCGTTGCTTTTTGCGGCCACGTGCCTCGACCTGAGTCATATACCCGCCAATCTGCTTTCGCTAGGCGCGCTAGACTTCGGCATGGTAGTCGATGGCGCGGTGGTGATGGTCGAAAACATCGTCCGCCATCTTTCCCGCCATGACAATACGCGCACTCCGCCGCAAAAGATCCGCGACGCCGCTCACGAAGTGCAGCGCCCGGTGTTCTTCGCCATCGCCATCATCATCACCGCGTATCTGCCCATCTTCACCCTGCAGTCCGTGGAAGGCCGGCTATTCCATCCCATGGCGTGGACGGTGGCGTTCGCGCTGCTGGGCGCGCTCACTTTTTCCATCATCCTGGCTCCCGTATTGGCCAGCATGCTGATGAGCAAGGGCGCAAAAGAATGGCGAAACCCGGTGATGGAATACCTCAGGGAGCGCTACCGCACCGGCGTGACCTGGGCCATCCACCATCACCGCCTCATGCTCGGTTTTGGCGTGTGCGCGTTGATCCTGGCCGCCTTTTTGGCCTTCAGCGGCGCCATCGGCTCCGAGTTTCTGCCCCACCTGGACGAAGGCTCGCTGTGGGTGCGCGGCACGCTCGAGCAGAGTGTCGGACCGGACGAAAGCATCCGCGTCGCCAATCAGGCTCGCCTTCTTCTGTGTTCGTTTCCCGAAACCACCGAGTGCACCAGCCAGACAGGCCGCCCCGACGACGGAACCGACCACACCGGTTTTTTCAATACCGAGTACTTTGTCGGCCTCAAGCCCAAGGAGCAATGGCGGCTTGTCTTCCACGAGAACAAAGACGATCTGATCGCCTCCATGCAGGACGCGCTCAATAAGCGGTTTCCCGGCGTGATCTGGGGCTTCTCGCAGCCGATTGAAGACAACATGGAAGAGGCGGTGAGCGGCGTGAAAGGCGAGCTGGCAACCAAGGTCTACGGCAGCGACCTGCACACGTTGGAGGATCTGGCGAGCCAGATCGCCGCCGTGATGGGCCGCGTGCGAGGCATTACGGACCTCGGCGTGTTCCAGGTGACCGGCCAGCCCGATCTGGATGTGACAGTGGACCGCGCCAAGGCCGCGCGCTGGCAGATCAACGTAGCCGACGTGCAGGACGCGATCCAGACCGCGGTCGGCGGCAACGCCCTGACGCAGGTGCTGCGCGGCGAGGAATCGTATAACCTGACGTTGCGCTATCTGCCCCAATACAGAAGTACACGCGAAGCCATCGAGAGTATTCGATTGCTGTCGCCGTCGGGCGAGCGCGTTTCCCTGGCCCAACTTTGCGATGTGCGCGAGGCCGACGAGGGCTCGGAGATTTATCGCGAGAACAACGAGCGCTATGTGGCCATCAAGTACAGCGTGCGCGACCGCGCCCTGGGCGACGCCGTGCGCGAGGCCATTCAAAAAGTGAACGACCAGGTGAAACTGCCGCGCGGATATCACCTCGGCTGGGAGGGCGAGTACCAAAGCGAGCTTCGCGCCGAGGCGCGCATGGCCATCATTGTGCCGCTCACGGTGCTACTGATCTTCATCATTCTCTACACCATGTACGGTTCGCTCAAATGGGCTTCGCTGATCCTGGCCACGGTGGCGATGGCCAGCATGGGCGGCTTGCTGGTACTTCTGGCGACGCGCACCAACTTCAGCGTCTCGTCGGAGGTCGGCTTCCTGGCGCTCTTCGGTGTTTCAGTGCAAACCGGTGTCATCATGCTGGAATACATCAACCAGTTGCGCGCGCGCGGCAACACCATTGAAACGGCAGCCGTGGAGGGTGCGGTCCTGCGCCTGCGCCCTATCATGATGACCATGCTGGTGGCCACGTTGGGCCTATTGCCTGCTGCCGTCTCGCACGGCATCGGATCCGATTCGCAGCGGCCATTCGCTATCGTGATTGTGGGCGGATTGATAACGAATCTGCTGATGAGCATCTTCCTGCTGCCCACGCTGTATGTGTGGGTAGCCCGCAAGGACGATGTTCTGCCAGTAGTGGACACGGCGGAGGAGTTTTAATGACAGTGATTAGTGATTAGTGAGTAGTGAACGGTGGCTTCTCCTAGTCACTAATCACTAACCACTAATCACTGTATTTCTCACTCTTCCCGCAGCACCTCGAGCGGGCGCAAACCGAGGATGCGGTAGCTGGCGATCCATCCTGTGGCCGTGGCCAGCACCGCGGTTCCAACGAGCGCGATCGCCGTTGCAATCCAGTCGAATTGAAAGTCCACTTCGAGCCGGTGCAGCAGGATGCGCGTGAGCAGGTTGGCGAAGACGACGCCAACCGCACCCGCGAGCAGCCCCAACACACTGAACTCCACGCTGAAGGTGCGCACGATGCGCATGCGCGTGGCGCCGAGCGTCTTGAGAACCACCGCCTCCTGCATGCGCCGAAAACGCGTGCTGGCAATGCTCGAAGCCAGAATCGTCAGGCCGGCGAGAATCGAGAATCCGGCCAGCAAGCGAACCACCAGAGTGATCTGATCGACGACGTTTTCAATGCGATCGAGGATCTCCGCAATATTGATGACGGTGATGGTGGGATAGACAGCGAAGAAGGGGCGTTCCATCGCGGCCACCCGTTTTGGATCGATATGTACGCCGCCATACCATGTCGAAGGTTGACCGGCGAGTTGCCCTGAAGGCAACACAAACTGCACGCGCGCGCTCAGGTGCTGGCCGTCGGAACTGTAAATGGCGGCGACGGTAAGCGCATGCGTGACGCCGCCGGTCTCAATTTCCAATGCGGAGCCCACGCCAAGATGCAGTCGCTTGGCCACGCCGTTGCTGACCGCGAGTTGCGAGGCGCGGCCGCTGGTCCACCACGCACCCGCGGTCACCTTGTCGCCCTCGGGCGGTGTATCGGCCCAACTGAGCTCGACGTCTTCCAGCATGCGGCGCGGATAATGCTGGTCCTTCATCTCCGCCACCGGCTTGCCGTTGATGGAAATGAAGCGGCCCATCACCACGGGAATCAAACTGAGCGGCTGACTCACGCCCGGCTGCCTGGCAAAGAATGCCTTGACGCCTGGCACCTCTTCGCTGCGCATATCGAGAAGAAAAACGTTAGGTAGTTTGGGTGAAGCTGTCTCATGCAAGTCGCGCAAGAGGCCCTTCTGCATGAGATAGACCGCAAGGATCAGCATGACTCCCGTGCCCAGCGCCGCCAGTACCGCGGCCGATTGATTGCCGGGCCGGTAGAGATTCGCCAACCCGTGGCGCAGCGACGACGGCAGATGCAGGCGCGTGCGCTTGAGGAATAAGCGCAACGCGCGCAGGGCCACCACGGCCAGCACCAGCAGAACCAAAAGCGCCAGCGTGAACAGCAGAGCAAACCACGCGCCGGCTTTGGGTGAATCGGTAAGCGCCCAGGCGATGCCGCCGAGCGCAGCCACCACCACGGCCGCGATTCCCAGTTGCATGCGCCGCGCCCACCAGCGCGACAACCATCCGCCGATGCCGGTGGGGCCTTGCTCGACCAGCCTGCGCAGCACCAGCACCGGGCGCACCGCGCGCACGTCGAGCAGCGGCGGCAAACAGAAGAGCAACGTGGTCAGCAGACCCGTTGCCAGGCCAGCCAGCGCCGATTGCCAGGGAAATGCGAACCGCAAATGGATGGTGAGCAGCGGCCCGAACGCCGCCGGCAACGCCACCATCACGCCAACACCGGCCGCCACGCCCAGCAATCCCCCCGCGAGACCTAGACTGAGCGTTTGCAGGAGAAAGATGCGCAGCAAATCCGCAGAATCGGCGCCGAGTGCCTTGAGAATGGCCAGCGTATCCATGTGCTGCTCGAGATGCGCATGCATGGCCATGGCGACCCCGATAGCGCCGAGCACCATCGCGACCAAACAGATGAGACTCAGGATGGATGTCGCATTGTCGAGGCCGCGAGTGAGCCCAGGATTGCCTTCGCGAAAGTCCATCACCTGCGCGTCGGGCAGCGCCGCTTCCAGTTGCGCGCGTACTGCCGTGGCTTCCGCATCGGCGGTCAGGCCGCGAGGCGGCGTCGCAGGGAACTTAAACAGCAGGCGGCGGGATGCGCGGCTGCCGGGAGCCAGCAATTTGGTGCTCGTGAGCGACGCCTGCGAGATCATCACGCGCGGGCCCATCACCATGGTCTCGCTGATGCGGTCGGGTTCCTGCTCCAGTGCCGCGGTGATGCGAAAGTTGCGCTCGCCAAGGCGCACTGTATCGCCGACGTGCGCGTTGAGCCGGATTAGAAACTCCTCGGACGCGACCGCCGAGTCGCCCTGGAGCGCCTGCGCGAGCGGCATCGACGGCGCGAGATCCGCGGTTCCGTAGAAGGGATACTCTGCCGGGTCGACTGCCTTGAGCGAAACCGGAATCGGCGTCGGGGCCGACGGCACGGAGGCCATCGAAACCGTCTCCATCACCCAGGTGGAGCGAATGCCGCTGTTCGGCCCGGCAATCGCGGCGATCTTGGCTGACTCCTCAGGCGTGGGCGCGCGAAACATGCGCGCGCTCAGGTCGCCCGCCAACAGTGCGCGCGCCTCGGTGTTCAAGGTCTCGCGAAAACTGTCGCTCAGCCCGCGCACGCCCACCAGTGCGGCGACGCCCACGGCGACCGAGAGAACCACAAAGCCGAACTTGCCGGGAGCAGATTTCAGGTCGCGCCAACCGATGGCCGCCGCGCGCTTCCAGCTCAATGCGCGCTTAGCCACTATTTTTCTCGCTTTGGACAAGAGTGTCTTCGACCACTAAGCCGTCTTTGAGCACAATCTTGCGATCGGCCCGGCTGGCGATTTCAGCATCGTGCGTCACCAGCACCAGCGTGATCCCGGCCTTGCGATTCTGCTCAAGAAGCAGATCGAGAACCAACTTTCCATTCACTGAATCGAGGTTGCCGGTGGGCTCGTCGGCCATGACGATGGGCGGCGCGGCCACAAAAGCCCGCGCCAGCGCCACGCGTTGCTGCTCGCCACCGGAGAGCTGCACGGGATAGTGATCCATGCGCTCGCCCAGTCCGACTTCGTCGAGCAAGCGCCGCGCCTGCTTGAGTCCGCTGCCTTCCACATTCAATTCATAGGGCAGCAGCACGTTTTCGAGAGCGGTGAGCGTCTGGATGAGCTGGTAGGACTGAAAGACGAAACCGATCGTGCGCCCGCGCACCGCGGCCAACTCGGATTCAGCCAGATTGTGGATGGGCACGCCGTCCAGCCAGATTTCCCCTTCGCTGGGCGTGTCGAGACCGGCCAGCAGTCCCAAAAGCGTGCTCTTGCCGCTGCCACTCGCGCCCAGGATGGCCAAAAACTGCCCTGACGGAATGTCCAATGAGATTCCCCGCAGAATCTCCACGCGCCGCGCGCCGTTCTGGATCCACTTTTTTGCGTTCTTGACCTGAATCAATGCGGTCTCCTGCCTATCTACAGTGTAGTCGGAGCCAGTTCGACAGACTTTTCTCTCGACGCCGGCTTACACTCTATTACGTGGACGTTCGACGACTGGCTCCTGCCGCACTCTTTCTCGCGATATTTTCCGTTGCGACGCTTTCTGCCGCGCAGCCACCGAAAACTGATCGGCCGGTCCTCGTCTGCTACGGCGACAGCATCACCGCCGGCCACGGCCTCGCCTACGGTCAGGCGTATCCCGACTTTCTCGAGAAGAAACTGGACGCGCAGGGCTACCGGTACAAGGTCATCAACCAGGGAACGAGCGGCGCCACGACCAAAGATGCGCTGGCCGGCCTGCCGTTTATACTGCGCCTGCATCCGGCCGTCGTGATTGTGGAGTTCGGCGGCAACGATGGTCTGCGCGGCGTGCCCGTTGAGGAGTCGCACAGCAATCTCGACCATGTGCTCTCGGCGCTCGAGAAGGCTCACGTGAATATCCTGCTGGCAGGCATTACGCTGCCGCCGGATTACGGGCCCGATTACATCCGTTCCTTCAACCAGATGTTTCGTGATCTGGCCGCGCATCACCACGTGGCGTTTGTGCCCATGATCTACGTGAACCTGGTCCACGTGCCCGGGACCATCCAGGACGACGGCATCCATCCCACCGCGAAGGGTTCGGCCATCATCGCCGATACGCTGCTTCCAGTGCTCAAGCCGCTGCTGCACAAAAACCCATGAGCGGACTCGGCGCCTAAAACAGCAACAGCCGGGATCGCTCCCGGCTGTTCACTTCTGCTCCGTCCAATTGCCGCTGGAAAAACTACTTCTTCTTGGTCTTCGTCTTGGCGGGGGCGCCCGTGGTGGCCAGCGTCTTGAGGCGCGCGTTCAAGCGGCTCTTGTAGCGGGAAACCGTGTTGGAGTGGAGAACGCCCTTTTGCACGCTCTTGTCGAGGCTTGAGACCGTGGCGCGATACTGCGCCTGGGCGGCCTTCACATCGCCCTTGGCCAGCGCCTCGCGCAACGCTCGGAGGCTGGAGCGCACGCGGCTGCGGTTGGCGCGGTTCACTTCGGTGCGGGTTGCGGTCTGGCGGGCGCGCTTGAGCGCAGATACATGATTTGCCATGGTTTTGCTTCTATCTCCAAAGCCTGAATTTCAGGGGTGGTCTTCTAGAATGATGCGGGTGAAAGGCCGCCTGGCCGCATCCCTCGCAATTTCTTAGTCTACGGGAATTTGTGAGGTGGGTCAATCGGCGGACCCGCGGCGCAATTGGGCTATCTTGAGTTCGGCATTTTGCCCATCGTGCGGAATATAAAAAACGCGACGATTGCGATCAAGATCAAGGACCACGGATGAAGCAGGATACCCATGAAAGATCGCTCCCCTTGGCCGCTCGGCGCTTTGGCCGCCGGCCCGGACCTCATAAGTATACCGTTTTCAATCTCGACCTCAACTGCGGGATGCGCGGGACCGCATCCCAGGACCGCGGAATGCGTCCAACTTCGCGACGTACAAGCCGTTGCGCCGCGGGGGCTGCCGGTTTGACCGGGTTTCGGCGGCCCGGTATACTCGAATCTGCGTCAAGCGGGAGTAGCTCAGTGGT
>CAZMWL010000048.1:0-24105 GCA_964569985.1 uncultured Occallatibacter sp. | reverse complement strand
GCGAGGTGCTCAACTTCAAATACGCCGACGAGGTGCTGGCGGAGCGCAACCTCGAGCTCATGATCGCCGCCTCGCTCGACGCGCTGGCGCGGCCTAACGCGCGCGACCCTGAGGGCCATTTCACCGGCGTGCTCAAGCCGGAATGGGAGACAGCTCTCGACACGCTCTCCAGCCTCGCCCACGGCTTTTATCAGAAGCACATTCTCGAGGATCCCGGCGTGATCACCTATTTCGAGGAGTCCACACCGGTCGGCGAGCTGGAAAACGCCAAGATCGGATCGCGCCCCGCGCGCCGCAACGATTCGCTCCGGCTCTCCGATCTGCGCGCCATCCCGTGGGTCTTCGGCTGGACGCAATCGCGGCTGCTGGTGCCCGCGTGGTTCGGCGTAGGCTACGCCATCGATCAATTCCTCGCCCAGTCCGGTGCACTGCCTTTGCTCGAAACCATGGCGAAGGAGTTTCCGCTCTTCATCGACCTGCTGCGAAATGTGGAGATGGCGCTGGGCAAGGCCGACCTGGGCACCGCGCGGCTCTACTCCACGCTGGTCAAGGACGAGAAACTGCGCGAGCGTATCTTCGACATGTTCGAGGCGGAGTTCCATCGCAGCGTGCGCGGCCTGTTAGCCATCGTGCGCCAGACGGAGCTGCTCCAGACCAACCAGGTTCTCGCCCACTCCATCAAGCTGCGCAATCCTTACGTCGACCCCATGCATCTGATCCAGGTGGACATGCTGCGCCGCAAGCGCGCCGGCGAAGACACACCCGAGGTGAACCGCGCTATCGCGGCCACCATCAACGGCATCTCGGCCGGGCTGAGAAACACCGGCTGAAGCGCAATGCGAGTATTCTCACGCGCGCGCAAGGCAATCCTCCAGTCCGACTGGACAATTTGCCGAATTGCTGTATACTCAATCAAACTCAAGCCTATGAATCAGTCGTTACATGCCGCCCGGCATTCCAGCTGTAGATGTTGCTGTCGCTAGCAACTGTCTGTTGCTGCGACTGAGACCCCTTCCAAATCAATAGCTCCACAAAGGAACGAGCAGTTTGCCTGTGCCTGTGGCAGTTATTGCTCTTTGCAGTCCATTGCGGCAAAGAAAGGGATGCTCTTTTGCCCGGCCTTATCCAGTTTGCTTCTCAACATCAAATTCAAGAGACCAAGGAGAACTTTCATGCGTACTGTTTTGTCATTGATCCATGCATCGGCGCCCAAGAGTCGTTGGGCAACGCTCGTCCTGCTCTTTATCTTTGCCTTCGTGGCGCACATGGCGCGGGCGCAGAGCCTCGGTTACGAAGGACCCACGGGAGTGTTTGTCACGCCGTTGGCCGCAACCGCCGGTTCGTCGGCTCACGGCGCCGGCCATCCGGTGATTTCCTATCACGTGCTGGCAGGGGGGGCGGTGATCGGCACCTTCAGTACTGTTTCGTTTACCGAAGGCTTTGCCAAGCGCTTCGAGATCGGATACACGCGCGAGGATCACGCCGCCGGCGACAACGCCAGCTATAGCGGTCTGTGGACCGACGGCCTGAACATCTTTCACGCCAAGGCGGTCGTAGTGCCGGAGAACGCGGGAAAGACCAAGTGGGTTCCGAGCATTGCCATCGGCGGCATCGCGCGCACCAACGACAGCAACGTGTGGAACGGCGCCAACGGCCAGTTCAAGACCAACGGCGACATTTACGTGGTGGCGACCAAGATTGTTACGCAGACCAAGAAGGTTCCCCTGGTGTTGAACGCCGGCGTGCGCGGCACCAACGCGTCGCTTTGGGGACTGGGCGGCAACGCTCCGGATTGGGAGGCGCGGGCCTTTGGCGCGCTGGGCTTCGTCTTTACCGGTCCGGGCAAGAGCACCATCATTCTGGCTTCGGAGGCGGCGCAACAGCCGCAGCGGATTTTGAATACCAGCAGCACAGGCGTGAAATCCTCGTTGCTCGATATTCCCACCTCCCTCGTTTACGCCATCCGCGTCGTTCCCTCGCCCAAGCACAAACTCAACCTCGATGCCGGCATCCTGCAGGCGGCCGGGCGGGTCGCTCCGACAAGCGGCGTTCCGGTGATTATCGACCTGAAGGCCCGGGCCCGCTTCGCCTTCGGCATCTCGTACGGTTTCTAACGTGTTGGGCGACCGCCGGGAGCCAAAAGCCGCTCCTGGCGCGTGTTCCCGACCAATTGCAGCGAATATCGGGCGGTGCTTGCCAGATTCCGCCCAAGGGGATTACGCTGTGGGTATGCGTCGATGTCGCTAACGCCGTCCTGGTGCCAGCCGCGATGCTGAAGTGCGCGTAAAGCGCGCTCGATTTTCTCACCCGATACGCTGCACCACCCCAATATCCGAAACACTAGAGGTCCGGGCCTGCCCCGGGAAAAAGGAGATCATCATGGCGCGTATTGCCGCGAACGTAACTGAATTGATCGGCCGCACTCCGTTGGTGCGGTTGAACCGTGTGGCAGCCGGATTGCCGGCTACCGTTGTCGCCAAGCTGGAAAGCCAGAACCCCGCATCGAGTGTCAAGGACCGCATCGGATTTGCCATGATCGAGGACGCGGAACGCAGGGGCAAAATCAGCCCTGGCAAGACCGTGCTCATCGAGCCCACCAGCGGCAACACGGGCATCGCGTTGGCTTTTGTGGCCGCGGTCAAGGGCTACAGGCTCATTCTCACCATGCCCGAAACCATGAGCCTGGAGCGCCGCGTGACGCTGCTTGCCTATGGCGCGGAAATTGTGCTCACCCCCGGCCCCAACGGCATGAAGGGCGCGATCGCCAAGGCCAACGAACTCCTGGAGAAGACGCCCAACGGCTACATCCTGCAGCAGTTCGACAACCCAGCCAACCCGGCGATCCACCTGCACACCACCGGCCCAGAGATCTGGGACGACACGGATGGCGCGGTGGATATCCTCGTCTCCGGCGTAGGCACCGGCGGCACCATCACGGGCGTGTCAAATTACATCAAGCCGAAAAAGGCATCGTTCAAGGCTATCGCCGTGGAGCCTACGGACAGTCCAGTGCTCTCCGGCGGCAAGCCCGGTCCACACAAGATTCAGGGTCTGGGCGCGGGATTCATTCCCAGCATTCTCGACACCAAGAACATCGATGAAGTCGTCCAGGTGACCAACGACGAGAGCGTCGAGATGGCGCGCCGGCTTGCCAAAGAGGAAGGCCTGTTTGTCGGCATCAGCTCCGGCGCTGCTGTGGCTGCGGCGCTGAAAGTGGCTGCGCGGGCTGAGAATAAGGGTAAGCTGATCGTGGTCGTGCTACCCGACTTCGGCGAGCGCTACCTGTCGAGCGTGCTCTTTGAGCCGCTGCGGCAGCAGGCGCTGGCCCTGCAGGCCGAGCCGATTGCGGTGCCGGCGTAAAAAGCAAGGAGCAAGGGAGCAAGGGAACAAGGGAGCCGAATAGCCGTTCAACTTCGATCACGGATTCGCGGTTCCAGGTTTCTCGCTCCCTCGCTCCCTCGTTCCCTTGCTCCCTATGTCCTTGTTTGCTCGAGTTCGCGACGACATCCGCTCCATCATGGAGCGCGATCCCGCTGCGCGCACCCGCCTTGAGGTTCTGCTGTGCTATCCGGGCCTGTGGGCGGTGTGGATTCATCGCGTGTCGCACTGGCTCTGGCGTCATAAGCTGCGTCTGCCGGCGCGCATCCTCTCGCAGGTGGCGCGATTCTATACCGGCGTCGACATCCATCCCGGCGCGCTTTTGGGGCCTCGGCTCTTCATCGATCACGCCACCGGCGTGGTCATAGGCGAAACCGCCATTGTGGGCAGCGACGTGACCATGTACCAGGGCGTCACGCTGGGCGGCACCGGCAAGGGCCACGGCAAGCGTCACCCCACCATCTGCGACGGCGTCTTTATCGGCAACAACGCCAACGTCCTGGGCAACATCACGGTGGGCGAAAACTCGCGCGTAGGCGCGGGATCGGTGGTGCTCTCCGACGTGCCCCCGAACTCGACAGTAGTGGGAGTGCCTGCGCACATCGTCTACCACGACGGCCATCGCGTGCTCATCACCGATCCGCACGAGATCAAGGACCCGCTTTCCGACGCGCTCATCGCGCTCTCGGCGCGCGTGGAGGAACTGGAAGAGCGCCTGGGCGGGACCGAGCGCACGGCCCAGCCGTTCGCCGATGAAGAGGCCGAGCGCACGGCCTACCGCGAGGAGTTGGAGCGGCTGCGCATCTACGTGTCGATGGGCGAGGGAATCTGAGGGGCGAAGGCATATGAGCAGCCACTGGCATGGCGTGGAGAGGACGCCTGCCAATGTTCGCAAGTCCACCGCAGGCCAGCCTGAACCCGTGCGTAGGGACTCCCTGAATTATTTCCTCACCACAGAGCGCCTGGGTTTTCGCTGCTGGAATGCCCGCGATGAGACTCTCGCGATCGATCTCTGGTGCAATCCGCAGGTCACGGCGCTGATCGGCGGTCCCTGGACGCGCGAAGTAGCCCTCGAACGGCTCGCACGTGAGATCGAGGAACAGAATCAGTTCGGAATGCAGTACTGGCCGGTCTTTATGATTGCTGATGGCTCCTTGCTTGCTGATGGCTCTCTGCGCGCCGATGGCCGGCACGCGGGATGCGCGGGTCTGCGGCCTTACGAATCCGGCGAGGCAATCTTCGAAATGGGCGTCCATCTATTGCCGGAGTTCTGGGGGCAGGGGGTTGCGCGCGAGGCTGCGGAAGCCCTCATCCCCTACGCCTTCGGCGCGTTGGGCGCCGCAGCGATTTTTGCCGGGCATCACCCGCAAAACGCCGCGTCAGGCCGACTCCTGATGAAGCTTGGGTTCACCTACCAGGGCGATCAGAAGTACATCCCGACTGGCCTCATGCATCCAACTTATCTGCTGCGCCGGGAGCACGCGGCTTCGAGTTAGTGCACGTCCACCGATCGATCGCCTTCGTATTGCATGATGTGGAAATATCCTTCCCAGCCGTTCCACATGGCTGGAGTAGGAAGTTTAGCCATCGGATCCTTGAGATGATTGACAAAGTCCTGCACCAGTTGGTCCGTGCGATAAATGCCCGCGAGCCAATCGCCGCGATACCAGTTCTTCCACTTGCCGTACTCCGCGGCGTGCATTGCAGCCTGAATCGCATCCATCGCACGCAGCGCTTCGGCAGCCTCGCTCTGTGCCTTCGCCGTGTCGCCTGCATCCGTATCTTTCACCGCGCTGGCAACCTCGTACAACATGCGATTGCTCTCGCGATTGATGGTGATCATCGTCAAGATAGCTTCCTGATAATAGTCGCGGCGCGCGGGGTCGATCAGGCTTTGGGTTGCGACGGCATCCTTCCACACCGCATCCCAGCGCGGCTGGGCGTCCGCGCAGTCCGTGATGTCGCGATCGATCAACAAATGGCGAACCTGGGCAGGTGGCTCCGGCACGACGCGAGGCTGAGTCCATTTCGGCGATTGGCTGGGAATGGCAATCACCTGGTGGTCGCTCAGCAAATCCAGAATCAGACGGCGCGCTTCGTCCTGATAGTACTGATCGCCAGTCGGGGTCGGAACGCGACTGGGTGGCTCGGGCGGCGGAGCATTGCCGGCCGAGGTCAGATGCGGCGGACCGAATGGCGCGCGTGGCGCGGGCGCGGCGAAATACTCGCGATAGATTTTCGTGAGCGCATCGGCTGACTTGGCACCGAACTCCTCGGTCGCCCACTTGCGGTAATACGCGGCGTCCGCATCGCCCGTAGCTCCGCCGGTGGTTGCTGGCACGCCACCCCAGGCCATCTCCATCACGGCGCGCGCGGTCATCACCACGGGCCGAATGTCGCTCGTATTCACCAGAAAGTACGAAGTTGCCCCGGCCTTGATATACCGGCCGATCTCGGACTGAATGATTTTGACCGAGACCATCTCTGAGAGCTGGTTTGCCTTCCCGTTCAACATGGCCACGTGGAAGTACATGCCTTGGCCGGCGGCCACCTTGCCGCCGTCCTGCATGTCGCCGTAGCCGGTGTCGGCCCACACCAGCGACACCTCCGGCGGAATCTTCAGGTAGTCCTCCTGCATCAGCCGCGCGCCCTCCTGCCACAGGTCGGTCACGAACTGCGCATGCGGATACTTTGCCCGCACAATCTTCATCTGGTCCGCGATGGCCTCGCTGATGCGCTGTCCGAGTAATGGGTCGTTATTCTGCACGCTCGGGTCCAGCGAGCTGTAGCTCGTGTCAGACAAGCCGCGCAGACCCACGCTCCAGAGAATCTCCTCATCCGGCTTGTACTCGTTTACCGCGTTGGCCCACGCACGCTCCAGAACCTCGGGATGCGTCGAGTAGTTGTAGGGCACATCCCGCGGCCAGCGCGCCACGTTGACGCCCAGCGGAATGGCATGATGCTGGTTCACGATCAGGCCGCGCTCCGCGGCCGCGTGCACCTGCGCGTCGTCGGGAAAGATCCACGTCCCCGGCACCACCATGTTGCCTTTCAGCCGCAGGATGGTCTCAAAGACCATGTCCCACGTGGAGAGCGCAATGCCTGTCTGCTCGCCTTTCTTCGGCGTCACCCACCCCGTCAACAGGTCCTCATCATTGGTGAAGAAGCCTCGGTACCTGAAGACGGGGCTGGGATAGGTGTGCGTGAAATCGGCAGGCAGCGCGATCGAAACGCGCTTCGCGGGCTGCTTGTCGGTCCACAAGTACATCGGGTCCACGCCCAGCACTTTCTGCGAGAACTCGTAGATCGCGTAGATGGTCCCGCGCATGTCCGCACCGACGAGGCAGATCACAGTCTTTCCGGGGGTGCCCGTCACAGTAAACGCAAAGCTCTCGCGATCGCTTGGCTTCGTGCAATCGATTCCGGGAGGCACATGCGCGCTTTCGGCAATAAGCAGGGTCTCCGGCTTGGTCCGGTCCATCTGATACACGAGCCAAGGCGCCCTGCCGAACACTTTGGAAAAGTCCACAAGCAAGTCTTTGGTTGCGCGATGTACTGCCGCTGGCTCCTGTTCGCTCTCCACAACCGTTACTGCCGAAGTGATCGAGATCGGCTTGTTCTGGGCGGGCGCCGCGGGCTGCGCTCCGCAAACCAGAATGCTCAACGCAGCGAAAAAGGTCAGGGCAGAGAAGGGTCTTGGCAGAAAACGCGACAGCGGCATGAAAAGGCTCCGTCAACAAAATCTTCTATGTACTTTGCGTTTCGAATGATACACAGAAAACCCTAAATTGGAGCGCAAAACCACGAAGTTTCAGTTATTTCGGCAACTGCGTGACGTCCCAGCCGCCGCCCAGGGCGCGCACCAGGCTCACGCTGGCGGCAAACTGACGGCTCTCAATATTGATCGCGGTTACCTGGTCATTGAGGAGAGTCTGTTCGGCGGTCAGGACCTCGAGATAGCTGGTGACGCCGCCTTTAAAACGGTCATTCGACAAATCAAAGGAGTGCTGCGCCGCGTCTACAGCGCCTTGCTCAACCCGGGCTTCCTGCTCGAGGATGCGCAAGCTCGAGAGCTGATCTTCCACGTCTTCGAAGGCCTGAAAGACGGTGTTGCGATAGCCGTCCGCCTGCGCTTCGTAGCTGTGGCGCGCGGCATCGGTGAGAGCGTGGCGCTGCCCGGCGTCGAACAACAGCTCCGCGGCCTGGGCGCCCAGGGTCCACATCGAGCTGGGTCCCTGAATCCATGTGCCGGGATTGGTGCTTTCAAAGCCGCCGGTTGCACCGAGTGTGATGGTGGGATAAAAAGCGCTGATCTGGATACCGATCTGCTCGTTGGCCGCGGCGGCCAGCCGTTCCTGCGTGGCAATGTCGGGGCGGCGCTCCAGCAATTGCGAGGGCACTCCCAGGGGGACCTTGGGCAGCGCCAGGTCGAGCGGCGAGGGCGGAATATTGAAACCCGGCAGATCGTAGTTGGCAATGGTCCCGATGGCGTGTTCGTACTGCGCACGCGCCACGCCGAGATCCACGAGCTGTGCGCGCACGGTTTCGAGCTGGGTGCGCGCCTGCGCCACATCCACGGCCGTGGCCACGCCGCCGGAAAACCGCCGCCGGGTCAGATCGAGCTGGTGCTCCAGGTTCGCGACCGTTTCCGTCAACAGCTTGATCTCGGAATCGAGGCCCCGCAGGGCAAAGTAGTCGGTTGCCAGCTCGGCGTGCAAGGTGAGGTCTACGTTTGCGGCCTCGGCGGCGCTGGCCTGCGCGTTGGCTCGCGCCTGCTCCACCGTGCGCCGGATGCGGCCCCAGAAGTCCGGCTCCCAACTGGCCTGCCCCGCAATGGTCAGGTCGGCGTAGGTAACGGTGCTGGCTTTATTCCAGTTGGGCGAATTCACCGAATTTTTTATGCCTTCCGGGGTCACGCTCGCCGAAAGCGTGGGATACAGGTTGGCGCGCACCGCGCTCACCTGGTCTCGCGCCGCAAGGTAGGTCTCCAGCGCCTGCTTGAGTTGCACATTGTTGATGGAAATGCGCTCTTCGAGTTGGTTGAGCTGCGGGTCCTGGTAGATCTCCCACCATTTGCCCTTCAACAGGCCGTCGGAGGGATTGGCCGGCTGCCATGCTCCGCCGGACGGGCTCGGCGGAGGCGTCACCGTCGACGCGCCCGTCTCCTTATAGATCGAAGGTGCGTTGTAGCCGGGGCGATTGTAGTTGGGGCCGACCGGTTTGCAGCCCGTGAAAAGCAGGGAGCAAGCGAGCAAGGGTGCAAGGGCGCGAGTGAGTTGGCGGAGCCCGCGGGTCCACTTTGCCGGTTCTTGCAGCCGTTCTCGCATGGCTACAGGCCCCCCGCAGGGGTGGGCATGCTCCCCGGCTGCACTACATCCACCTTTTCGCCGTCGATCAGGGAGTCGGGCGGGTCCTGGATAATCTGGTCGCCCGGGTTCAAGCCGCTGATGATCTGCACCGTGGCTCCATCGTCCTCTCCGATCTTCACGTGAACCAGACGCGCTGTGTCGCCATCCACTACCGTGCCGAGCTCCATGTCGGCGTCGCGGCGGAAGATCAGAGCCGCCGTGGGCACAATGAAGGTGGGGACTGCCGTGGGCGTTTTGAAATGAACCTGGGCCAGCGAGCCGGGCAGCAATTCCCCGGCGCGGTTATTCACGTCGATTTCGGCCAGCAGCGTGCGGCTCGCGGGATCGATGGCGTCGGCCGTCCGCACCAGCGTTCCCCCAAAAATTTTCCCGGGATGCTCGGGAAAGGTGAGATCGATCTTCATGCCACGCTTGAGCGTCTGCGCGTAAACCTCGGGCACACTCGCATACACGCGCAGGGTTTCGATGGCCTGCATGTGAAACAGCTCGGCGCCTGAACCCTGGTTGATCAACTGGCCGGTGTCCACTTCGCGCGCGGTGACCACGCCGTCAAACGGCGCATAGACCTTTTCAAAGGATTGCAATTCTTTCAGCCGCTGTAAATTGGCCTGCGCGGACTTCACGGCCGAGGCCGTGGCCGCGGCCTGCGTGTTGAAGGTGTCGGCGTCGATCTGCGATACCGCGTCGGATTTGACCAGCCCCGAGTAGCGATTGGCCTGCACCTTGGCGTTGCCGGCATTGGTTTGCGCGGTGGCGAGGTCGGCCTCGGCCTGTGCCACCTGACGATCGAGTTCGGGGGTGTCGATGGTGGCCAGCAATGAGCCTTTCTTCACGTGCGTGCCGATGTCGTAATACCAGTGCACCAGGTAACCGTCGGTGCGCGCGTAGATCGGCGCGTCCGTATAGGCGGTTACATTGCCGGGCAGCACAAATGTGTCCACGGGAGCGCCGGGCCGTGCCGGAGCCAACGAAACCGTGGGTGCGGCCAGGTCGTAGGTGCGCTCCTTCAGAACCGTGTGGGCGTGCATGCGGCGCAGGATGCCGGTGAGAGCGAACACGGCCAGGATGAGCAGCACCACCGCCGCGCCGGCGAGAATCTTGCGCGGCGAGATTACATCCTGTTCGGGTGCGCTCTCGTGGCTTTCCGCTGCGTGTTGTGGATTCGGATTGGGCTCGTGGTTCATAAGCAATTACTCCGGTGTCTCGTCGAATTCATCGAAGCCGCTGGAGACGCGACGCGGTTCGCGCTGGCGTCCGCTCTCGATGCGGCCGTGAATGAAGGAAAAGAATGCAGGCACAAAAAAGAGCGTCGCCACTGTGGCCAGCAGCAGGCCGCCGATCACGGCGCGTCCCAGCGGAGCGTTCTGTTCTCCGCCGTCTCCCAGGCCGAGCGCCATCGGCACCATGCCGATGATCATGGCCAGGGCCGTCATGAGCACCGGGCGGAGGCGGACAAAGCCGGCGTTCAAGGCGGCGCGCCGCGCGTCGCCGACCAGCACTTCCATCTGCTCGCGCGCGAAACTTACCACCAGGATGGAGTTGGCCGTAGCCACGCCCATGCACATGATGGCGCCGGTAAGCGCGGGCACGCTGAGCCGCGTGTTGGTCAGGAACAGGAACCAGACAATCCCGGCCAGCGCCGCCGGCAGCGCGGAAATGATGAGAAATGGGTCGAGCCAGGACTGGAAGTTGACCACGATGAGCAGGTAAACCAGCACGATGGAGAAAACCAGGCCGCTGAGCAGGCCAACGTAGGACCGGTACATGGTCTCGCTCTGCCCGCGCAGGATGAAACTCGAACCGCGCGGCAGGTCTTTTTCGTGGCGGGCGACGATCCTTTCCATGGCGCGCGTCACGCTGCCCAGGTCGGTTCCTTCCACGTTGGAATAAATATCGATCACCGGCTGCACGTTGTAGTGACTGATTTCGCCCTGCTCCGCGCCGGGCACAACCGAAGCCAGATTGCCGAGGATCTGCTCCGGCGCGGGAGTTCCGGGCGCGGCGGTGGGCGCTGCCCCCGGCGCCGCTGCTGCATCCGATCCCGGCGCCGCGGTGGAGGGCGCCGTGCCGGGAACACGGGTCGCCGCACTTCCGGTGATGGGCAGGCTTTCGAGCTCTGCCAACGTGTCCATGCGGTACTGCGGCGACTGAATGGCGATGTTGTACGAAACGCCGTTGCGCGGATCGAGATAGAAGCTCGGGCTGGTCTGGAAGCTCCCGCTCAGCGCCACCAGCAGGCTTTGCGCCACGTTTTGCTGCGTCAGCCCGGTGGCCGCGGCGCGCGTGCGATCCACATTCACGGTCAGATTGGGATCGTTGAAGGGCTGCTGAATGCGTACGTCGGCCGCGCCGGGAACGTAACGCACCTCGTTCAACATGCGCTCGGCGAGGGCGCGGTTGGCATACAGATTGGGCCCCACGATCTGGATATCGATGGGCGCGGCCAGTCCAAAGTTGAGAATCTGGGTCACGATGTCCACCGGCACCACATAAAACGTCACGCCCGGATACTCAAGGGCCAGCACCGTGCGCAGGCGCTCGATATATTGCTCGCTGGGATGATGATCGTGCGTAAGCTGCACCTGGATATCGGCGTCGGAGGAACCTATGGGCGCGGAGGTCGAGTAGGAAAGGTTCAGCGAGGAGTAAGGCAGGCCGATGTTGTCGAGAATCGTAACCACCTCATTGGCCGGAATCTGCCCGCGAATGGTCTGCTCGATGTGGTCGCAAAGCGCAGCCGTCTCTTCAATGCGCGTGCCCGTGTGGGCGCGCACATGAATGATGAACTGCCCCGAATCGACCGACGGGAAGAAGTCCTGCCCCAGCGATGGAATGAGCGCGAACGAGGCCAGGGCAAAGACCAGAAACACGATGAGGAATGCGCCCGCATGATCGAGGCAGAAGGTGAGCAGACCCAGGTAACCGTGGCGGAAGCGCTCGAAGCCGGTTTCAAAAGCCGCCTGGAACCGGGTGAATGGATTCCGGCTCACGCGCTTTCTGACCGCTGCCGCATCGTCGTGTTCGTGCAGCAGATACTTGGCCATGGTGGGCACCAGCGTGCGCGACAGGAAATAGCTGGCGAGCATGGCGAAGACCACCGCCTCCGCCATGGGCACAAACAGGTAGCGCGGGACCCCGCTGAGGAAAAACATGGGCACAAACACGATGCAGATGGCGAGCGTGGAAACCAGCGCGGGGGTGGCAATCTGCGCCGAGCCCTCGAGAATCGCCTGCTCCAGCTCCCGGCCCGTCTCCAGATAGCGGTTGATGTTTTCGATGGCGACGGTGGCGTCGTCGACGAGAATGCCCACGGCCAGCGCCATGCCGCCCAGGGTCATGATGTTGATGGTCTGGTGCAGCGCGTCGAGCAAAATCAGCGAGCAGAGAATCGAAAGCGGAATGGAGACGGCGATGATGATGGTGGAGCGCCAACTGCCCAGAAAGATCAGGATCATGATGGCGGTAAGGCAGGCCGCGATGATGCATTCGCGGACCACGCCGTTGATGGCGCCGCGCACGAAGATCGATTGATCGGCAAGAGCCACGATCTTCACCTGCGGAGGCATCTGGCCCTTGAGACTGGGGCTGGACAGGATGTCGCGCACACGCCGGATAATGTCCAGCGTCGAAGTCGACCCCGTCTTGAGGATGTTCATCATGATGGCGCGGCGGCCGTCCACGCGCACGATGTTGGTCTGCGGTGGATTGCCGTCGCGCACGTGCGCCACGTCGTGCATATAGACAATCGTGCCGTTCACGGTTTTGACCGGCAGGTTGTTCAGCGCATCCAGCAGGGTGGGAGCGGAGTTGGTTTCCACCTGGAATTCAAAGCGGTCGAGCTTGATGGTGCCCGAGGGCGCAATCACGTTCTGCGCGGTAATGGCATTCACGACGTCGGTGGGTGAAAGGCCGCGTGCCTGCAAGGCGTTCAGGTCCAGGTCCACCTGGATCTGGCGCTGTTTGCCGCCGTAGGGGAAGGGCGCTTGCGCGCCCTCGACAGTGCTCAGTTGCAGGCGGATGGTATTGGTGGTGATGTCGTTCAATTGCTGCTCGTTCAGACCCTGCCCGGAGATCCCCAGTTGCAGCACCGGCACGCTGGAGGCGTTGTATTGAATGATGAACGGCGGAAACGTGCCGGGCGGCAGCGAGCGGAGCTGCACCTGGCTGATGGCTGAGATCTCGGCCACAGCCTGGGCGATGTTGACGTTGGGGTGGAAGAAGACCTTGATGATCCCGACGCCTACCAGAGACTGCGATTCGATGTGGTCGATGTCATTGACCGTCGTGGTCATGCCGCGCTCGGCGTTGGTCACGATGCGGTTGGTGATCTGATCCGCCGACAGCCCGGAGTACTGCCAGACAACCGTCACCACCGGGATGTCGATGTTGGGAAAGATGTCCGTCGGCATCGTTTCGATGCTGAACACGCCAAGGATCAAAATCAGCAGCGCAAAGACGACAAAGGTATAAGGCCGCCTCAGCGCAAGCCGGACAATCCACATCATAGGGCTGGTTTTCGCTCCTCGGCCGGCGCTCTAATCCTGTCAAGTTCCGCAACCGGACGGCATGTAACCCGGGTTCCTTGTTGGGTTAGATGCAGTTTTGGACCGGTTCGCGCCGGCTCGCCGGGTTCCGGCTGGACCGCGCGACGGCGCCGCCCGGCCAATGTTCCACTTGAGAATAATAAGGTAGCTGAATGACAAAGACGATGACGGTGGTTACAGACAACCCACTCGCCTACCGGTGTTCCCTTATAGAGATGGCCGGAAAGGCGGAAAGTTTCAGCTTTCCGGCCATCTCGCCGTGTGGCAGGCCGGCTTCTGTTCCTGCCCAAAATAGTTTTCGCAGGCCCTAAGGTGCCCTGTGCCGCAGCGGTGCGTCTAAGGGGCATCATGCCAGGAACCGGGGTTGGCAGACCCTGAGGGACGCACAGCCGACGCAACCCGTCTGAGTCCGGTAGACTGGGGAATGGATTCCAACCGGGGATTCAGCCCTGCTTCCGGCGCCTGGCGCGGCAGGGATATTGTGGGAAGGACACGGCTCAAGAGCCAAAAGCCAGCCCGGAGAGTTTTCTCGCTCAGCGACGAGGATCTGTCGCCGGAGGCCGTCAAGTTTGGGCGGGGTGGCTGTGGTCTTGTAGAATCAATCTTTCCTAAAGGTAAGGTCAGATTTTCAGCAATGAGGGTGTGCAAATTCTTCCTGTGAAGCAGAATTATTGTACGAAAGAGTATTTGTGCTCGGCGCAGGGCTCAAACCCGGTGAAGATCAAGCACGCTTCCATTTCTCGCGCCGTCTTCATTGCGCGGCGCGTGGCGCGCTTTGCGGTGGTTCTGTTTTTGGTGTCGGCTGCCTTCACGGCCGTGGCCCAGACCCCGGCCCAGTCGTCGGACACGATCGACCAGATCAGAGTCATCGGCAACCGGCGCATCCCCAAGGAAACCATCCTGGCGAGGATGTTCACGCATCCCGGCGATGCTTATGATCCGATTTCGATCGAGCGCGACTTTCACTCGCTCTGGAATACGGGCTATTTCGAGGATTTGCGCATCGAGCGCGAGGATTCCGAGAAGGGCGTCATTCTTAACGTCTTTGTTCGTGAGAAGCCCAGCATCCGCGAAATCAATTACAAGGGCCTGAACAGCGTTTCGGTTTCCGACGTGCTCGATCGCTTCAAAAAGGAGAAGGTTCCTCTCTCGGTCGAGAGCCAGTACGACGCCACCAAGATCACGCAGGCTGAAACCGTAATCAAGCAGTTGCTCGCCGAGCACGGCCACCAGTTCGCCACCATCAAAACCGACGTCAAGATGATCCCGCCGGCCTCGGTGCAGGTGAACTTCAATATCAAGGAAGGCCCGGTGGTGAAGGTGGGAAAGATCCAGTTCGTGGGCAACCGGCACATCAGCTCTCTTGACCTGCGCCGGTCCATGAAGAACCTGAAGCCCATCGGCATCCCCTACTCCATCATCTTTGAGGACCTTTTCGCTCAGACCTACGACTCTTCCAAGCTCGAGGAAGACACGGAACGCGTGCGCCAGGCATACCGCGACAAGGGCTATGCCAATGCCGCCGTCGAGGAGCCGAAGACGCAGGTCCGCGACGAGGGCGGCCTGAACTGGTTCACCTTCCGTCCGAGCAAGGGCAAGCGCATCGACATCCAGTTGACCATCGAAGAAGGCGGCCGCTACCGGCTGGGCACAATCACCTTCACCGGCAACAAGCAGATCACGAACCTCAAGGCTTTGCGCGCCACCTTCCCCATCAAGGACGGCGACTGGTTCAACGCCACGGCCGTCGGGAAAGGTCTCGACAACCTGAAGAAGGCCTACGGAAGCCTCGGCTACATCAACTTTGGCACCGTGCCCAAGCTGGACACCGACGAGCAGAAGAAAACCGTGTCCATGAATATCGATATCGATGAGGGCAAGCAGTTCTTCGTGTCGCGCATCGAGTTCCAGGGCAACACCATCACCCGCGACAAGGTGATCCGCCGCGAACTGATGCTGGACGAGGGTTCGGTCTACAACTCCCAACTCTGGGAGTACAGTCTGCTGCGCCTCAACCAGCTGGAATACTTCGATCCGCTGAAGGTCGAGCAGGACTCCGAGGCCCACCAGGATCCCGATGCGGGCACCGTCGATCTGTTGCTCAAGGTCAAGGAAAAGGGCAAGAACTCGATCGGCATGAATGGCGGCGTCAGCGGCTATTCCGGCGCTTTCCTGGGTGTCAACTACCAGACCAACAACTTCCTGGGGTTGGGTGAGACGTTGAGTTTGCAGGCCAATCTGGGCTCGATCAGCCGCACCTTCATGTTCGGCTTTACCCAGCCATATATCCGCAACCGCCCCATCAATGTGGGCTTCCAGGTCTTCAACAACAAGCAGGATTACAACGCCGCCAAAAACTACCAGGCCACCACCGGCGCGGATCTCAACCTGTCGACCGCGCAGAAATCGCTGACCCAGAACTACAACGTGGGTTCCGACGGCTTGAACTTCTCCGTCAGTTACCCGTTGAAGCGGCACGCTTTCCAGCGCATAGGCGTTACCTATGCGTGGAGCAAGTCCACGATTACGGCTTTCAGCTCGGCCTCATCGACCTTCTTCCAGACCATCGCATTCCGCTCCGGAGTGCAGGGCTCGAACCCGCTGGCGGGAATTATCAACAGCAATCTCGGCCTCAGCTACTCCTACAACACGGTCTCGAATCCGATCCGCCCGCACGACGGCAAGGAGTACACCGCCTTCCTGCAGATGGCCGGCCTGTGGGGCGACGTGCGTTACGTCAACGCGGCGGTTGCCTACAAGCGCTTCATCCCCATGCACTACCTGATCCCCACCAACGGTGGACGCAACGTGCTGGGTATTCGCGCACAGTTGGGCTACATCGAGGGCATTTCCGGCGACGTGGCGCCGCCCAACAACCGCTTCTACTCCGGCGGCGAGATGGAAATGCGCGGCTTCGATGTGCGTGCTGCCACGCCGTACGGCTACGTGCCAACGCGGGTCAACTTCCAGCTCACTAATCCCGACGGCCAGTGCGTGCCGCGCGACCCGACCAATCCGCAGGACAACCAGTGCGTTCAGGTGCCGCTGCCTGTCTACGGCATCGCCTCCATCGGCGGCGACACCCAGCTGACGACCAACTTGGAGTACCGCATTCCCGTAGTCGGGCCGTTCACCTTCGCGTTCTTCGACGACTTCGGCATCGATTCGGCGATCAACCACAACCAGTTGAAGCAGAGCCCCGAGGGCTTTGCCTCGCTCACCGCGCCGCTTTACGGCTGCCCGGTCTATAACAACGGCGCCTGCCAGGGCGGAATCCCAGGTTCCCAGGTCGGCTTCAGGCAAAACATCCGGCCGGTGGCCGGCACCAACTTCGTGCCCCGCATGTCCACGGGCGCGGAGCTTTCGGTGCTCATGCCCATCATCAACGCGCCCTTCCGGCTCTACTACGCGTATAACCCGCTACGCCTCTTCGAGCAGCCCTATTGCAACGACGTGATCCTCGGGCAAAAGCAGCAGAGCTGCTCGGCCGAGCTGATCACCCGCGACATGTTTCCGCCGGGAGACATTAATAACAGCGCCGGCGGCTACACCTACCAGGAAGCCATCCAGGCCTACGGTTCGCAGTACGTCTTCCGCGAGCCGCGCAAGACCTTCCGCCTTACCATCTCCACCACGTTCTAGAAAACGGGTGTCAGGATCAGGTTTCAGCCAACGGGCCGCTCTTCGGAGCGGCCTTTCCCGTTTCCGGCGCAACACTTCCCTGTCCGTGCCACACCCTTTCGCGTTTCTTGCGAAAGGGTGGGAACCCTCGTTCACGGCGCTCGATTCCCTCGCGGAAAAAACCTTGCAAACCGCTTGACGTGCAGCGCGCTTCGCGCCAAACTGGCGTGCATGCAAACCCTTGGGTTGTCTGGAGAGACCCGCCGCTCCGACGGGCGCCTCAAGAGCATCTTCTGGCCATCGGTCGAGAACGCCTGGGACGTGGATTATCTGGGACAACAAGGCTTCTGGATCTGTGTGGTGGTTGCCCTCATTCAAATCTTTGCCGGCGTGGTCTCGCGCAATCCGGTCATGCTCACCTGGTATCTGGCCACGTCAATGGTCTTCCTGGTGGGTGCGTGCGGAGTGCGCGAGGCAAGCTGGCCGGCTGCGGCCATGGTTTTCGGTTTGTGTTTCGTTGGCTTGCTCGGCACGATGACATCGGGACAGTTCCCTGGGGTCCTGGCGATCGTGACCGTCGGATTGTTGCTGTCGAACACACGCGCGGCCTTCCTGGCCTCAGAGTGGAGACCCGCCCGGGAAGATGAGGACCGGCCCACGCGCTTCAACGAGACCTTCCGGGACAAATTCGTCGATCAGTGGCCGGGGAAGGCCTGGCCGGTTCTGCAGGCGCCCTTCTTCGCCCTGGCGGCGCTCATGCTGCTGCTGAGCCTGGTGGGCCTGGGAACCGTGCTTTGGCACCGCCTGAGTGCGCTCAGCGGCCCGTTGCACCCGTAACCGCGGTGGTGGGTCGGCCTGTTGGGTCCGGTGGTCCCTCGTTCCCTTGGTCCCTGCTCCTTACGTTTGACGCTCCCCGAACCGGAACCTATAATCCCCTCTAGTTCCCGGCGATGCCTCGGCGCGCACAGTTGTTGAGATTTGCCGCGCTCTGACGCTTATTCGAGAGTGCCCAAAGGGCATTGTGGAACAGATAGCCGTATGTTCGGCGTCCGCACACGGGAACTCCAAGGAGTCTTTGATTCACATGAAGCGTCTGTCCTCATTCGCACTTTTCCTGATGCTTGCATCGGCCATGGCGGCTGCCGGCCAAACCTCGGCTGCGCCCAAGCCTGCCGCGCCGGCCGCGCAAAAGCCTGCCGCCGCTGCCGCGCCCGTGCCGATGGCCAAGGTGGCGGTCATCGCTTTTCAGGCCGCCGTCACCCAGACCAACGAGTTCCAGCGCGACGTTGCCGCCCTGCAGAAGAAGTACGATCCCCGGCGCGTGCAGATCAAGACTCTGAGCGACGAAATCGACACCCTAACCAAGCAGTTGCAGGATCAGGGAGCGCAGTTGAGCGAGGCCGATCGTGCGAGCCGCGCGCGCACCATCGATGAAAAGAAGAAGCAACTGGACCGCGATACCCAGGACGCGCAAAGCGACTTCCAGGCCGACATGCAACAAGTGATCAACGATGTGGCCGGGAAAGTGGGCGCACTCATGAGCGACTACGCCGACAAGCACGGCTACACGCTGGTGCTCGACGCCGGCGATCAGCAAACCGCTGTCGTGCTCTACGCCGTGCCTGCCATGGACATCACCAGGGAGATCATCGAAGCCTATAACACCAAGTCCGGCGTCGCCGCGCCGGCTCCAAGCCAGGGCGCGCTGGATGCGCCACAGCCGCAACCGGCGCATTGAAAGACAGGTTTCAGGTTTCAGGAGTCAGGTTTCAGAGGGTGGCGGCCAGCGCAGGCTGACACCTGAAACCTGACACCTGACAACCGCCCGCTATTCCCTATTCCCCGGTCCCTGCCCTATAATCGCTCTAGTTCCTGCTGACGTCTCCGTATGCGTCTTTTTTGAGCCTCGCGCCGTCCGGCGCGGAGTTTCCCGTAAAAGCCGGGGTAAAGATGAGCCGTGAGGATGCGTAAGCGGGCAAAGGCTCGTTTTCTGCGTCTAAGGCAGGAGCCACACAGGGATTCCGAAGGAGCTTTCGATTCAAATGAAGCGTACTTTTGCACTTGTTCTCATGCTGGCCTCAGGGATGGTCCTGAACGCCGCCGCCCAAACTCAAGCTGCCGCCGCGCCCGCTGCCGGACCAGTTGCGGTACCGGCCAAAATCGCGGTCATTGCCTTTCAGCTGGCTGTGGCCCAAACCAACGAGGGCCAGCGCGACTTCGCCGACCTGCAGAAGAAGTACGCTCCCAAGGAAGCTGCCCTCAAGACCCTCAGCGACGAGATTGACAGCCTGACCAAGCAGTTGCAGACCCAGGGCGCAAGCCTGCCCCAGGCCGAGCAGGCCAATAAGGCCAAGGTGATCGACGAAAAGAAGAAGCAGCTGGATCGCGACTCGCAGGACGCGCGCGATGCTTTCCAGGCGGATATGCAGGACATGTACCAGGGGCTTGCCTCCAAGGTGTACGACGTCATGCAGTCCTACGCCGATCTGCAGGGATTCACGCTCATCCTGGACATCTCCGCGCAGCAGACGCCGGTGTTATTCGCCAGTCAGGGATCCAATATCACCAAGCAGGTGATCGATGCCTACAACCTGAAGTCGGGCGTGCCCGCGCCGCCACCTTCCGCAGAGGCACCCAAGCCGGCAGCTCCCAGGCCAGCAGCGCCGAGGCCGGCCGCAACCCACTAAACAAAATTGCAGCAGGAACGCCGCAGAGGCCCCGCTCGTCGGGGCCTTTGCTTTGCCGGCAGCTTCCACGCCGCCCTCTTCCTGTGGAAAAAATTGTGGATTTCTTTCGGAAAGCTTCCCCGAAAGCCCGATATTTTCCTCTTGCCAGCGTCTATCCAGTTCTGGTAAAAAATTTAACTCTTTCTATTTCAATAAGAACCTGATCAAACCGCCGCGCGTGCCGCAGGGGCCTCGCGAATGTGCGCACAATTGCAAGCCGGCGCACCTTTCCACAATCTGTCGTGAAGATTTATTCACAAAGCGCGGGTCGCCGCTACTTCTGCTGCTCTTCGCCTACGCGCAAAACCGCCAGAAACGCCTCTTGCGGAATGTCCACTTTCCCAATCCGCTTCATGCGCTTCTTGCCTTCCTTCTGCTTTTCCAGCAATTTGCGCTTGCGCGTGATGTCGCCGCCGTAGCACTTGGCGAGCACGTTCTTGCGCAGGGCGGTCACTGTTTCGCGGGCCACCACTTTGGCCCCAATGGCGGCCTGAATCGCTACCTCGAACTGCTGCCGCGGGATCAGCTCGCGCATCTTGGAAACCAGCGCGCGGCCCCGCTCGTAGGCGTGGTCCTTGTGCACGATGATGGAGAGCGCGTCCACCGGCTCGCCGGAAACCAGGATGTCGAGCTTGACCATCGGCGACTCCCACTCTCCGGCCAACTGGTAATCCAGCGACGCGTAGCCGCGTGAAATGGACTTCAGGCGGTCGTAGAAATCCAGCACGATCTCGTTGAGCGGCAACTCGTAGCTGAGCAAGACCCGCGTGGGGGTTACGTACTCAAAATTGCTCTGCTTGCCGCGTTTCTCTTCCACGAGTTTCAGGATCCCGCCCACATACTCCTCGTTGGTGAGAATCTTGGCGGCTATCACCGGCTCGCGGATGCTATCAATGCTCTGCGGCTCGGGCCAGCGCGACGGGTTGTCGACCTCGATCTCGCTACCGTCGGTGAGCGTGATGTGGTAGCGCACGCTGGGCGCCGTGGTGATCAGGGCGAGCTCGTACTCACGCTCCAGCCGTTCCTGGATGATCTCCATGTGCAGCAGCCCCAGAAATCCGCAGCGGAATCCGAATCCCAGCGCGACCGAGCTCTCGGGCTCGAAGAAAAATGACGAATCGTTCAGGCGCAATTTTTCCAGTGCGTCCCTGAGCAGCGTGTGTTCGTGGGAGTCCACGGTGTAGAGCCCGGAAAAGACCATGGGCTTGATGTCTTCAAATCCGGGCAATTGCGCGGCAGCCGGGTTTGCTTCGTCGGTGACTGTGTCGCCGATCTTGGTGTCGCCTACGTTCTTGATTGTGGCCGCGAAGAATCCCACCTCGCCCGCGGAAAGCAGGCCGATCTCGACGGGCTTGGGCATGAGCACACCCATGGACTCTACCTCGAACGATTTGCCATTCGACATCATCCGGATGCGTTGCCCCTTGCGTATGGTTCCCTGCATCACGCGCACCAGCACGATCACGCCGCGATAGGCGTCGAACCAGGAGTCGAAGATGAGCGCCTGCAAAGGCGCATCGGGATCGCCGGTGGGCGCGGGCAGCCGGTGCACGATCGCCTCCAGCACCTCTTCCACGCCCTGTCCGGTTTTGGCGCTCACCGGGAGCGCGTCCGTGGCGTCCAGCCCCACGGCCTTTTCGATGGCTTCCTGTGTACGCAGGATGTCGGCCGACGGCAGATCGATCTTGTTGATGACGGGAATGATTTCGAGGCCGTGATGGATGGCCAGGTAGGCATTGGCCAGGGTCTGCGCCTCCACGCCCTGGGTGGCGTCCACCACCAGCAACGCGCCCTCGCACGAGGACAGGGAGCGTGACACTTCGTAGCTGAAATCGACGTGGCCCGGGGTGTCGATCAGGTTGAGCTGGTAGGTGTTGCCGTCGTGCGCCTTGTACATCATGCGCACGGCGTGCGCCTTGATGGTGATGCCGCGTTCCCGCTCCAGGTCCATGTCGTCCAGGATCTGGGCCTGCATCTCCCTGCCCGTCACCGAGCCGGTCAATTCCAATAGCCTATCGCTCAGCGTCGACTTACCGTGGTCGATGTGTGCAATGATGGCGAAATTGCGGATAAATTTCGAGTTCATGATGGGATCAATCGGCGCGACGGGAGAACAAGCTCTAGGATACCAGCGCGTGCTCTGAAGGAGTTTTTGCTCTTTTGAATGCTCGCTGTCGGATTGATGGAAGATGGTGCCTGAGGCATGCCGGCGTCCATGCTTCCCTCAAAGAAAGAAGTTAGCGTGCTATGGCCGGTCCGCCGCGCGGCCTCCTCCAGGGGATGGCTTATCATCGGCATAGTGCCCAAAGTGATCCCATCGAGGCCGTGCCGGCCGGGCTTTCTGATGCGCCGTGCGTGGCAACGGTATATCGTGCCGGCCTGTGCCCTGGTGGTGCTGGCATTTGCCGGCTGCACGCCGACAGATACCGCCGCAGGGCCAGCTCGCCAGCCCGTGCAGGCCACCGCGCCGCCGCTTTCGGCTCCTGTTGCGCCGCAACCCGCTGCCGCACCCAGGCCGACCGCCCAGCAGCAGCGCGCGCGCCGGCTCATTACGCAGGTTGAAGCCGCGTATGCTGCCGGCGACGCCGACTACCGTAAGGGAATGCTCGCCGAAGCGAAACTGCAGTTCGATCGAGCCGTGGATCTGATGCTTTCAAGCGGGCTCGACATCAAGGCCGACCCGCAGCTGCAGGACGAGTTCGACAAGATCGTCGATGAGGTCAACGGCCTGGAGATGGAGGCCCTGAAGCAGGGCAACGGCTTTGTGCCCAAAGAAGAGATCACGCCTGCCGAAGCCGCCAGCGATGTAACCTTTGCCGTCGATCCCAACCTTGTGGCCAAGGCCACCGCCGATCTGGCCACCACCAAATCCGACCTGCCGCTGGTATCGAATGAATACGTGGCCGCCTTCATCAACTTTTTCGCCTACACCCAAAGGGGCCACAACACTCTGCTTCATTCCTTCGAGCGCTCCGGCCGCTACAAGGCGATGATCCAGCGCATCCTGGCTGAAGAAGGCGTGCCGCAGGATCTGATCTATCTCGCCGTGGCCGAATCGGGCTTCCAGCCGAAGGCGATCGATCGCAAATCCAAGGCGGGGGGCATGTGGCAGTTCATGCCCGGCCCCTATTACGGCCTGACCCGCAACGCCTACGTCGACGAGCGCTTCGACCCCGAGAAGTCCACGCGCGCTTACGCCCGCTACATGAAATTCATCTATAGCGAACTGGGCGATTGGTATCTCTCCATGGCCAGCTACGACTGGGGCACGGGCCGCGTGCAGCACGCGGTGGAGAAGACCGGCTACGCCGATTTCTGGGAGCTTTACAAACGTGGAGAGCTGCCCAAAGAGACCGCGAACTACGTGCCTGAGATTCTGGCCGCCATCATCATCGCCAACCATCCGCACCAGTATGGCTTCGATGACCTTACCCTCGACCCCCCGGTGCTCACCGATACCGTCACCATCGACTACTCCATCGATCTCCGGCTGGTTTCTGACCTGGTAGGGGCTCCTGTCGATGAGATCGAGGCCCTGAATCCGAGCCTGCTGCGCATGGTCACACCGCCCGACGCCTCGTTCGACCTGCACCTGCCCGCGGGCACGGCCACGCTCTTTGAGCAACGCGCCGCCGTAATTCCCGAGGCTCGCCGCAACTCCTGGCGCTACCACCCCGTCACGGCCGGAGACACGCTGGCCTCTGTGGCGCAGGAGTATCGCGTTCCCGTGGCCGAGCTGGCCTCGGCCAACCAGCTCTCCGCCAGCCAAAGCCTCACTGGGGTGGATGCCCTGGTCGTTCCCGTGCCCCTTGCCGCCGAGCCCCTGGCGCGCACCCGGCTTTACACCGTTCGCCGCGGCGATACCCTGGTCACCATTGCCGACCGTTTCGGCGTTTCCTTGAGCCAGCTACGCCGCTGGAACAGCATTCCCTCAGGGACCCGGGTGGAACCCGGCCGCCGCCTGCACGTGGCAGAGCCCGCGCCGGTTCGCACCTCCTCGACCCGCCGCCACAGGAGTTCCGGCAAGGGGGCCGGCGCGACCGCATCCACGCAGCACCCCGCCGGTTCCGCGCCCAAATCGGCCCATCCCCAGGCGTCGAAAACCTCTGCCCACGCCACCAGCAGCTCTGCGCGCAAGTCCTCGAAACCTACCAGGCCTTCGCAGCAGTAAGAAAAACTGCGGCAAATCCCCATTCCCCGCTTGTGTTTTTCTTGTCTTTGTGTACAAGCTAAAGCTACAATCGCTTGGCACTTGCAAAATGGCTCCATCTGCTGTGCGAAAATGCAAATGAAATCATGAGCAGCGGCAATCCGCTGGAGGCAATGGGATGGATGAAGTGTTCGGGATGTACGCAATGAGTGACGGCGACCCCTTTGGGAAACCGAGTGACTTGGACCGCGAGCAGGTCGAGGCCTTTGCCGACGAGGAAGATGAGTTGGAAACCGCCGGCATCCTCACCTCCTCAG
>CAZMWL010000047.1:0-25065 GCA_964569985.1 uncultured Occallatibacter sp. | reverse complement strand
TGGGCCGGCACGGCATTGCGTCGATGCACGCGGCGCAGTCGCTTTCAGGCGAGTACATGACGGTGTTTCACGACGCCAAGCGGCTGGCTCTTTCTGGCTCGGCGGCGGGGCGGCTGGCGCGTTTGCTCCTGGATTGGGGCCGCTCGGCGGCGGACAACGGCAAGTCCGAGCTCCGATTTACCATGGCGCTCACGCATGAGGAGATCGCCAACATGGCGGGCACCTCGCGGGAAACTGTGACGCGGCTGCTGAACCAGTTCCGCCGCGACCAGTGGATCACGATCAAAGGCACCAGCCTGACGATTGTGAAGCCGGACCAGCTGGAACGGCTGACGGCGTGAGATTCAGCCTCTTTCCTTTCCTTGCAATCTTCCCGACAACTCAAGAATTGCCCTCCGTTTGATAGCTTGAGGACATGCGCGAAGCCACATCTCCGCCCACCGAAACTGCAATCGACCTGGAATCCCTGGCTGCCGACGTCGTTGCGCTGGCTGTGAAAGCGGGCGCCAGCGACGCCGAGGCCATGGCGCGCGAAAGCGACGAGTTCAGCGTGAACGTGCGCATGGGCCAGGTGGAAACGCTGCAGGAATCGGGCTCGCGCGGGCTGGGGCTGCGCGTGTTTCTGGGCCAGCGGTCGGGATCGGCGTCGACAAGCGATTTGACCGCGGAGGGAATTCGCCAGCTTGTGGAAGGCGCGCTGGCGCTGGCCCGCGTGACGGAGGAGGACCCCTTCGCGGGCTTGCCGGAGGCGGGCGAATTTGGCGCGGTCGATACTCGAATCAACGGGGACGATCTGCACCTTTATTACGACGATGTGTACTCGCTCGCAAGTGCGGAGCGGATCGAATGGGCGCGGCGCGTTGAGGCTGCGGCGCTCACGGCAGACCCGCGCATCACCAACTCCGACGGCGGCAGCTTCGATGCTTCCACCGGACGCAAGGCGCTGGCCAACTCGCGGGGATTTGCCGGCAGCTATCGCTCGAGCTACGCGGGCGTGGCGGCAGCGCCGCTGGCCAAAGACGCCGACGGCAAGATGCAGCGCGACGGCTGGTGGTCGAGCGCGCGGCGTCTCAGTGATGTGGAATCTCCCGAATCCGTCGGTCAAGAGGCGGCGCGGCGCACCGTGCGGCGGCTGGGGGCGCGGCGCGTGGCCACGCAATGCGTTCCCATTATTTTCGCGCCTGAGACGGCGCGGACGCTCATCGGCTCGGTGTTTGAGGCTGCGTCGGGAGACGCCATCTGGCGCGGCGCATCGTTTCTGGCGGGGAAACTGGGCGAGGCGATTGCCGCGGCAAATTTAACCATCATCGACGACAACATCCTGCTGCTGCCGTCGGGAGTGGGTGGATTCGGGACTTCGCCCTTCGACGGCGAGGGTCTGCCTTCGCAACGCACCATCGTGGTGGAGAACGGCGTGCTGCGCAATTACCTGTTGAACACCTACACCGCGCGCAAGCTGGGGATGCGCTCAACACACAACGCCGCGCGGGGACTGGCTGGAGCGCCGGGAGTCGGCTGCGGCAATCTTTATCTGACGCCGGGCCAGCTCCCGGCGGAGGAGATCATCGGCGAGGTGAAGGCGGGGCTTTACGTGACCGGCCTGATGGGATTCGGCACGAATATGGTCACGGGCGACTACTCGCGCGGCGCCACCGGCCTGTGGATCGAGAACGGCCAACTGACGCATGCCGTGGAGGAGGTGACGATTGCCGGGAACCTGGCCGAGATGCTGCGCAACGTGACCGCTATCGGCAACGACCTGGAATTTCGCGGATCGGTGGCGTCGCCGACGCTGCGCATCGATGGCATGACGATCGCCGGAGCATGAAAACGGCGAGCGCAGCACTGGATCATCAAGCTGAATGCAGAGTGAGCATGGAAATCTCTGGCGGGCAGTTGAGCCGGAAGGGCACGCCGACGGCGCCGATGCCGCGGTTGACGTGGAGCTGCAGTGGGCCGAAGCGGAACCACCCCTCGACATACTTGCGTCCCAACTCGGGCAGAACCATCGCGCCGATCAGAGGCAGGCGAATCTGGCCGCCGTGGGTGTGGCCACTGAGCATGAGAGAGACGGCCTGCCCGGAGGGAAGCGTCAGCAGATGATCCACATAATCGGGCGCATGGCAGAGCAGAACGATGGGCTCGTGCGGGATATTGCGGATCGCAGCAGGGATGGTGATTTCAGGTTCCGGCGAGCCCTGCACGGGATCGGCGAGTCCCGCAAGCCAGATGCGGCCGCCGGCGCGCTCCAGCGGCATGTAGGAATCTCGTAGCACCGTGATCGCGTTGGCGGTGAGCGCCTCCGAGACCGCTTTGGCTCCAATCATAAAGTCGTGGTTGCCCAGCACCGCGTAGCGCTCGCGGCACGTGAGTTCGTTGAGGATGCCTGCGCATTGCCACCCGGCGCCGATGGCGAATTTTTTCGATCCAAACTCACAGGTCACGAAGTCGCCGGTGAGAAACACCGCATCGGGATTCAGGCTGTTGACGCGGTTGACGACGTCACGGACAAAGAACGCCTCAGTGAATTCGTCCATGTGGATGTCGCTGATCTGCGCGATGCGGAAGCCGTCAAAAGCCAGGGGAAGACCGGGAATGACGACGTCGCTCGACGAGACTTCGAGCCAATGGCGCGCGATTTCGCCCGCATAGAGCGCGAGACCGCCCGCAGCGCATGCGCTTGCCTTGAGAAAGCGGCGTCGCGTGATAGGGGGCTTGGAGGAAGAATTCAGCAATTCTCTATTTTATCCCGTCGATTGCCGGCCTGGTTTCGATCTGCTGGGAGCGGATTCTGCTGATGGAGCGGATTTGGCGGATGGAGAGCCTGCCGGCAGAGTCACGCCCGGCTGGCGCTGCCCAGGCGGCAGCAGTTGCGCCCCGCGGACTTGGCGGCATAAAGCGCGCCGTCTGCCTCGCATAAAACTTCTTCGATGGGCAGTGCATCGGAAGGACGGCTGACAGAAACGCCCAGGCTCATGGTAATGGGAATGGGTCCCTGCGTCGTGCGGATGGGGACGTCTCCGATGGCTTTGCGAAGCGCTTCGACCCGATCCACCGCCGTTTCTACCGCGCAGCAGTTGTTCAGAACCACGAGGAACTCCTCGCCGCCGTAGCGCCCGACAAAGTCGTAGGAGCGGACCGATCCGAGCATCCGCCGCGCTACCTCGCGAAGCACTTCGTCGCCGACGATGTGCCCATAGGTGTCGTTCACCAGCTTGAAGTGGTCAAGGTCGCCTAACGCGATGCTGATGGAATGTTTATCGCGCTGCTTGCGGTTCAACTCGCCGGCCAGCAGTTCGAGAATTGTCCCGCGATTGAGAAGTGAGGTGAGCGAGTCGTGGGTAGCTTTATAGCGCATATCCTCGCGCGCTTCAAGCAGGTTGTCCTCGAGTTCGAGAATGCGCCTGCCAGTACGCAGGCGGGCTTTCAGTTCTCCGGGATCGAAGGGTTTGATGAGGTAGTCGTCGGCGCCGGATTCCAGGCCTTCTACGATTTCCTCTTTGGAGTTTTTTGAGGTGAGAAGCATGAGATAGACATGCCTCTGGCTGCGCTTCCGGCGAACCGTGCGACAAACGGCCGGCCCATCCAACTGGGGCATGACCCAGTCAAGGAGCGCGAGGCGCGGACCTTCCGGACGGCACAGTTCCTCTACCGCCTTACGGCCATCGCTGACAGCGGTGACTTCGTATCCTGCGCGCTCGAGCGTTTTCTCGAGCATGCGGAGCGAGACCGCTTCGTCATCGGCGATCAAGATCTTCAAGGTTCCTCACCCGCCATGAATCTACTCACAGCCGCCATTAACCCTGTTTCTTCCCCGTCGAAGGCGGCCATAGCCTGATGAATCTCGCGCTCAACTCCGGCGCGTGCCGCCGCCTCGACATTGGCGGCTAGCGCGGCCCCATGTTCGATCGACAGGTTGGCCAGCATTCCTTTCAGCGCGTGGGCAGCATTCTCTACCTGGCGCGGTTCGCCGGCGTGGACCGCGTTGTGCAGGGCATCCAGGAACCTCGGAAAATCATCCTGAAACAGCGCGAACAACTCCGTCAGCAGCTCGCGGTCATTCTCGACACGAGCCAACAGCTCGGGCATATTTACGTATTGCTCGATCGATGCGTGCTCGAAGTTCGTTATGGCCGCACCTCGTTCGTTGCTACGGCTGAAGGGGAACGGAGGAAGCGCGAGCTTCAGCTCGTTTCAAGCTATAGGCGTGGAGCAAGGCGTCCAACTCTTCGGGACGAATCGGCTTGGAGAGGTAGCCGTCCATGCCCGCCGCCAGGCACCGCTCCTGGTCGCCTTTCACAGCATACGCAGTGAGCGCCACAATGGGCTGGTGGATTCCGGTTTCTTTCTCGCGCTCACGAATCAGCGTGGTGGCCGCAATTCCGTCGAGCAACGGCATCTGCACATCCATCAGCACCAGGTCGTAGCTGGAGCGCGCAAGCAATTCGACAGCCTCGCGGCCATTGCTTGCCACCGTCACGCGATGTCCGCGCTTCTGAAGCATTCGTGTGGCCAGGCGCTGGTTCACCGCGTTGTCTTCCGCCAGCAATATTTCCAGTTCGTTTCCAGGAGCAGCAGCGCGCCGCTCCGCGCCGGGCGTAGGCGCGCTCTCTGCATCAAGCTGTGGCCGCCGCCTATCCAGCGCACGGGTGATGGCGTCGCGTAGTTCATTCTGGCGAACCGGTTTGGTGAGGTATGCGGAGAGGCCAAGTTTCTGGCATCGCGCCATATCGCCGCTACGGCCGGTGGAACTCAGCATCATGATGGTGGCTGCGGCCAGGTCCGGCGTGTCCCGAATCTGTTCCACAAAGGTGAGCCCGTCCATGTTGGGCATATGCATATCGGTCAGTATCAATCGAAAAGGCTTGCCCGACGCGCGTGCGGAGTTGAGTTCCGCGATTGCATTCAGTCCGCTCTCCACGCAGACCACTCGCATGCCCCAGCGGGTCAGCAGCCGATCGAGGATGCGGCGGTTGGTCTGATTGTCGTCTACCACGAGCACACTGGCGCCGCGCAGCATCCCTTCAGGCAAGCTGGCAGGCAGCTGCGAAGCGAGGACGCCGCCTATGCCTGCGCGGGCCGTGAAGTGAAACTCGCTGCCTTTGCCGGGTTCGCTGTTCACCCAGATTTTTCCGCCCATCATGGCAACCAGCCGCGAGGTGATGGTGAGGCCAAGGCCTGTGCCGCCGAACTCGCGGGTGGTGGACGCGTCGGCCTGGGAGAAGGCGTCGAAGATCAGCCCTTGCTTTTCTTTGGGGATCCCGATGCCGGTGTCGGCGACCGTGAAATGGAGGATGCAGTCCCCGTCCTCCTGCTGTTCCACTTCAACTGTCAGCGCCACCTGGCCTTCTGAGGTGAACTTGATGGCGTTGCCCACCAGATTGAAGAGGATTTGGCGCAGGCGCGTGGGGTCACCACGGAGGATCGCGGGCAGCTCGGGAGCGATGTCGCAGAGCAGTTCGAGTTCCTTTTCTTCAGCGCGAAGAACAAGCGTCCTCAACGTGGTCTCAATACACTCCCTGGCGTCGAAATTGATCGACTCCAGGTCGATCTTGCCGGCCTCGATCTTGGAAAAGTCAAGGATGTCGTTGATCACGTTGAGGAGAGAGTCGGCGGAAAGTTTCACCGTCTCAAGATAGTCGCGCTGCTCGGGAGTCAGATCGGTATCGAGCGCCAGATCGGTCATGCCGATGACGCCATTGAGCGGGGTGCGGATTTCGTGGCTCATGTTGGCCAGGAATTCGCTTTTTGTCCGGCTGGCTGCCTCGGCCTGGATGCGCGCTTTGATCGCCTCCGCTTCGCTCCGTTTTTGCGCCGTGATATCGCGGCCGATGCCGATAATGCCGATGGTGCCGCCGTCCTGATCGCGGAAGGGCACTTTCGTCGTCAGGAGCCAGCGGTCCCTCCCTTCCTCGCTGTGCACGCGTTCGGCTTGGCTCACCAACTGCTCTCCGGTGCGCATGACCGTCTGCTCGTCGTTGCGGAAGCCTCGAGCCAGCTCCTCGGGATAGAAGGAAGAATCGTCGCGTCCGAGCAAGGTGCCGTCGGGTGAGCCCGTCATATAGGCCCGTATTGCCCGGTTGGCCAGCACGAATCGGCTTTCAGTGTCCTTGATGTAAATCAGGTCGGGCAGGCTATCAAGCACCATGCGTAGCATGCGGAGTTCCGCTTGGTGCGCGCTCTCGGCCAACGCCGCGGCTTCATATCGGCGGGCGACAACATACAGCAGCCACGCGAGCTCAAGAACCAAAGCGACGGAGAGAAGCACTGCCGGCCCGAGGGGAAGGCGAGCGGATACAAACTGTGCGAGCAGGAGATACGCTGCTAAGACACCTGCGATGAGAATCGCCACCCACAGCCCAGGGAGCTTCGCGCTCGTAGTTGAGGCACGCTTCGTTTCCCCATTGCTCGCGGAACCTTTTTCAATCAGCATCGGAGCAGCGTCCCCATCGTTCGGGCCATGGCTCGGCACGGCGAACCTACAGAATTCTTTCGAACTTCCGTATGCGGAAATGGTACAGCAAATCGCACGGATGGAACCGAATGAATTCGCGCCTTACCGCAGATACCAAAGTGATTACCTATTGAAATGTCTCTGATGGTGATTGGTGTGACGCCCGCGAACGAATGGGCAGTACTTTCGCGTGGGTTCGGGGAGGCGTGCGCGGCCAGCCCACTGCTATCCGTTCCTGCGCCAAACCGAGCGGCGGCATCAGGCAGGGACAACGGCAAAGTATTCGGCCACTTCAAGCCAGTTGCTCACGCGGACGAAGCCGGTGGCCATCAGATTGTGCGGCGCGGAGTAGAGCAGGCCCCGGCCCTCGAAGCGCTGCAGATTTCTGGGCTGATCGTCGATGAGGAAGTCGGCGCGGAGGATCGACTTGTCGCCGCAGAAGACGTAGTGCGTGGGCGGGATGAAGGGAAAGTGGCGTTGCAGCCAGCGGTATTTGGGGCCGAGCGAGTTGGGCACGGCCATGGCCTGCGTGGCAATGTAGATTTCAAAACGCGTGGAAAGGTCTTTGAGCACCGGCTGCGCGTCGGGCATGAGGGGAAGGTCTTCAAAGAAATCTTCTGCATCGAGAAAGGCGCGAAGCTGCGCCTGCCGGTCGAGTGGCGTGACCTCCCAAAGGCCTTTGCCGGCCAGATCTTCCGGCGTCACGTCTTCGTCGAAGGTCTGGTTGTAGCGGCGGATGTGCTCGGCGAGCGTGTCGGCCATGACCTCGTCCATATCGACACAAATGCGCTGCACGGGGGCTCCTGAAAAGCAGGTTTCAGATGTCAGTCCGGCGCGGTGCCTGGCGGTGGACTGGGTTCCTCAAGAAAAGGGTAGCAGGATGAGGGTGGGTTGGTGTCCGCCCACCCGTGCAGCAGAAATTGCCGCAAGGATGGGGCAACCAGCTCCGCGGTTTTGAGCTTTGGAGGAGAGCAGTGGCGCCCCTGTGCGGCAGTTAGGTCCCAGGTTACGCGCCGGCCTGGCGGGGTTTGAGCGGGGCGCGGCCGGCGCGTTTAATTAGAAGGTCCCGCCGGGGTGCAGCCGAATGTCCTGCACCAGGACCACGGGCTGGGTCATGGCAGGGTCTAGCAATCCGTTGTCGTCCTCGAAGATCCAGCCGTTGACAGAGACGACATCGTTGTTGGCTAGCCCGGAGAAACTGTCCGGATTGAAGCCTTGATAAACGGTTTGCGCGGTGGTGTCCACCACTCTTTGCACCAACGCCACGTACGTCGGGCAGGCGCTGACACCGGGAGTAGAGATACATGCCGGGTAGGAGGCGTAGGTCAGGGTAAAGTCCGGCGCGCTGATATTCGAGACCGTGCCGCTGATCTGGCTTGGCTCCAGTTGCACGCTGTTGGTCGAGAAGGTGCAGCTCGGAGGAGGTCCGGGCACCGAGTTCGAGGACGCGCACGACCATGATCCGGGGTCTACCTCGACCTGAAGCTCCTGGCCGAAGGTCAGGTTTTCAGTACTCGAAAACACCAATCCGGAGGGGATGGTAAAGCCGTTGGCGTCCACGGCAAACGTGGCGCCGTTATCCAGAGTGACGGTTGCCATGGCGCCCTGCGGAGGCGCAGGTCCCGCAGCGGCGCTGGGACTGGCGAGCACAAGCAGTTTGAGCGGGACGATCCCGACCACCGTCCCCAGCACGCTCTGCCCTTGATTCACCAGCAGCCACTTGACGCTTGCCGCCAACAGGCTTCCGTCGCTCTCGACCGCCGCAACCTGCACCTGCACGGCATCGCCGGCTGTGAGGCAGGACAACCCGCCCGGCGCGACGCAGGGCGGCCAATCGACCAGCTGCGTGTTGCTGTTCACGTCCACGGTCAAGGTTTTGCCCCATGCCGTTTGCATGGTGAACTGGTTCTGGCTCGCGTTCATGCTCAGGAATGTTCCTGTCACGAAGCCGAACGGAGGCGGCTGCCCGGCTGCCGTTGCCGGAGTCTGCGAAAGCGAAATGCCGTTCGCTGCCCCAAGGTTCACTGAGAGGTCGGATTGGATGACGGTGTTCAGATGAAAATCGATCAGCAGGCCAAGCGGGGTGCTGCTTGAAACCGCCAGCGGGAATGGAGCGGAAGTGAAGCTGACCGTTGCTGAGTTGTCGATGGCAGGCGTGAGGGTGCAGATGGAGCCCACCGCGCAGGAACTGCCCAAAGAGGTGTCGGCAGTATTGAAGATCACAAGCTGGGGATTGGCGAAGGTGAGGCTCAGGCTGCTGTAGGTTCCGGCTGGCACGTTCTCGTTTGCCAAGAAAGCCGAAAGCGCCTGGAGCTGCGTTACGTCAATCTGAATCGGGTTCCCGACGAGTGAAATCGCAGATCCTGTGCCGTTCGCGGGCGTGAGTGTGGCGCCCGTCAGACTGACCTGGAAAGACAGGACTGAGACTCCGGAAGGCGGATCGTCGGTCATGGTCAGCGCGACAGGAGCCGAGCCATTGACCGGGATGGAATTGACGGGAACTGTGGCCGTTCCGCAACTCAACAGCACACTCAACAACGCGGAGCAAAGAAGGACGAGTGAAAGACGCTTCTGCATGGCGGCCTCCTTGGCGATGCCGACTGGCTTTGCGAAGGTGATTTGGCTCACACCCGCACAAACCTTCCCCTGCGGCCTAAGGAGCGCTTGCCGATCCCGCCTCAACATTGGATCGCCCGGAATGCGGCTCTCGCGGATTGCGTGAGACGCCGGCGAAGGACTTCCTGTGGCTTTCGGCTGGCGGATTAGACTCGCCGCGGCGAAGAAAGTTGACTTCCACACCCCACAAAATTGCCGGAGCCTACGCGCCGGCCTGGCGGGGTTTGCGCGGGGCGCGGCCGGCGCCGTCGGGCACTTCGGGCTGCGGCGCTTTGGGTGCGGGCGTCATTTCTGGATCCCAATAAAGAAGACGGTTGCAACTGTCGCAGCTCAACAGCTCGCCCTCGCGAAGCTGGTTCCAAACTTGCGGGCGTACGCCCATGCGGCAGCCGGTGCACTGCTGGTTTACGGCCAGGGCGATGCCGATGCCGCGGGAGGCGCAGATGCGGTCGAAGCGGGCGAGCCAGTCGGCATCGAGCGCCGAGCGGACGGCGTCGCGCGCGGCGTCAAGCGTGGCGAGCTCGGCGGCAAGCTCCTGCTGGCGCGCGGCTACGCGGCCGCGAACGCCTTCCACCTCGGCGGCAAGCAGCTCCACCTGGGCGCGGGACTGGGCCATCGCGGCCTCCTGCGTCTCGGTGCGTTCCAGGCTGGTGTACTCCTCATTTTCCAGGCGCTCGGCTTCGGCGGTTTCAAAGTGGATTTCGTGCTCGATGGCCGCGGCCTGCTCGGGAGTGGTCACGGCGTCGAGTTGCGCACGAAACTTGGTGGCCTTCTTGCGATGCCCATCAATCTCCCGGTCGAGGCGAGTGCGCAGCGTGTCTTCGCGGCTGAGCGCGGCCGAAGTGTCGGCGGACTGGCGCTCGACAGCCGCCAGCCTGGCCTGCGCCTTGGCGATTTCCGCGGGCAGCGCACGCAGCTCCTGGTTGAGGCGCGCACGGTCAACATCGATGGCTTGGAGCTTTACGAGGTTCTGAATAATTTCTTGCATCAGTGACTTGAAGTGTAATGGACAGGGAGCGAGGGAGCAAGGGAGCGAAAGGCAGCTGCCAGCTTTTAGCTCTCAGCTTTCAGCTGGTCGAGGCGGGCGAACGGCAGTAGCGGAGATGAAAGTTGAGCAGGTGGGACTGCGGGGCCACAGGACAGCGGAACTGACTGGCCCCGCTAACTCCGCTAGCACCGCTTGTCTGTTTGCGACATCCCGCATCCAGCTGAGCAGCCATTGGTTTTCGAGCGGGGAGGGAGCCTGCGAAAATGGGGACGCAGGCTGGTGGGTACCGTGACGGCGAAACGGGCGGGATTCTGGCGCAGGCATCGAGCTCTCAAATGGGCGCTGGGCGTGTTGCTGCTGGCGTTCGCGGCGCTGGGCTTGGGCGTTTCCATCGCGTTGCACCATGCCGAGCCCATCCTGCGGGCCGCCATCGTCAATAGGCTGGAGGAACATTTTCAAGCGCGCGTGGAGCTCGACAGCTTTCATGTCTCGCTGGTGAATGGGCTGTGGGCCGAGGGCAAGGGATTGCGCATCTGGCCACCGGCACAGGGGTCGGGGATCGCCACTCCGGGAGCATCCGCATTCAGCCAGCCAGGTCAGCTGATCCGCCCGATCATCCAGATTGACGAGTTCCGTTTCCACGCGCCCCTGCGCTACAAGCCGGGCCAGCCCGTGAAGATCTCCGTAGTGGAGCTGAAGGGCCTCGACGTGGACATCCCGCCGAAGACGCACTTCACGCACAAGCCTGCGCCGGAGCACGCGGAAGAGCACGGCACACCGCTGCTGCGCTTTGAAGTGGAAAGCACTTCCTGCGAAGGGGCGCACCTGACGCTCGAAACCGACAGACCGGGAAAGCTGCCGCTCGAATTCGCGATTGCCCACATCAAATTGACCGGCTCGACTAGCGGGACCATGCAGTTCGACGCGCAGCTGACCAACCCCAGGCCGACGGGCACGATTCTGACCACCGGCGCCGTCGGACCGTGGAAGGTGGACGATCCGGGAGAAACGCCGCTCAGCGGCAGCTACCGTTTCCAAAACGCAAACCTGGGCGTCTTCAAGGGCATCGCGGGAATTCTGCAATCGACCGGCAAATATGAAGGCGTTTTACGCGACCTGGTGGTGGACGGAGAAACCGACACGCCGGATTTCCGGCTGACGAGCTTTGGCACGGTGGTTCCCCTGCACACCGAGTTCCACGCGCATGTGGACGGCACCAATGGCGACACCCTGCTCGAGCCGGTCAATGCGACGCTGGGGCAATCGCACTTTATTTGCGAGGGCAAAGTGGTGCGCATACCGCCGGGAACCGCGAGCAACGGCACCGCGACACCGGGCGGCCACGAAATTGCGCTCAACGTGACGATCAATCACGGGCGGATGGAGGATTTTCTCCGCCTGGCGAGCAAGAGCGGAACGCCGCTGCTTACCGGCACACTGGCACTGAAGGCAACGCTCGAAATTCCGCCAGGATCCGCGCCGGTGGAGGAGCGGTTGAAGCTGAAAGGGAACTTTACGCTCGACGACGCGCAATTTACCAGCGTAAAAATCCAGAACGATGTGAGCCAGTTGAGTTTGCGTGGCATGGGTCTGCCCGGCGAAGCACGGCACGGCCAGGGTGCGGACGTGCGTTCGGCGATGCAGAGCGATTTCGCCATGGCGAACGCGGCGATCGCGCTTCCCAACCTGAAGTACACCGTGCCGGGCGCGGAGATTGATCTGACGGGGACCTACGGCGTGCACGGCGGACTGCTGAACTTTACGGGAACGGCAAAAACGCAGGCGACGGTTTCCGAGATGGTGGGCGGATGGAAGGGCGCGTTGCTGAAACCGGCCGACCGGTACTTCAGGAAAGACGGCGCGGGGACCGAGGTTCCCATCCACGTAAACGGCACGCGCGAGAATCCGCAGTTTGGCGTCGATCTGGGCCGGATGAAGCACACTCATCCGCAAATTCCCGGCCAGCCGCAGTAGGCTGCGAAGCACCAGAATGATTCGGTGCACAACACATTCTTTACGCGCCCGCGCGTAGACTGGGTGCAAGATTTCAACGCATGCAAACGAGAGACCCGGCTATGACTCCATCGCCGAAGCACGATACCCAGGACAAGCGCCAGCAGCAGCATCGCGAGGCGCAGTTCGCCATGCGGCTTTCGCTGTTTGTGGGCGTGCTGATGCTGACCGGGAAGATGACGGCCTACCTGCTCACGGGTTCGTCGGCCATCTTTTCCGATGCGGCGGAGTCGGTGGTGCACGTGGTGGTGGTCGCCTTCGCCCTCTTCAGCCTGTGGCTCAGCACCCGGCCGGCCGTTCCGCAGTTCCGCTACGGATTCGAGCGCATCACTTTCTTTTCCGCGGGTTTTGAAGGCGCCATGATCATCCTGGCCGCGGCCAGCATCCTGTATACAACCACGGAAAAATGGCGTCATGGACTCACCCTGGAGCACCTGGGCGGCGGCGTGCTTCTGCTCATCGCCGCGGGAGGGCTGAACGCAGTTTTGGGGTGGTACCTGCTGCGCATGGGCAAGCGAAATCACTCGCTGATTCTGGAAGCCGATGGCAGGCACGTGCTCACCGACAGCTATACCAGCTTTGGCGTGGTTGCAGGCCTGGGGCTGGTGATGGCGACTGGTTGGAAGCCCTTCGATCCGCTGATTGCCTACGCCGTGGCGGCCAACATTCTGTGGACGGGCGGTCGATTGCTGGGTCGCGCGATGAAAGGCCTGCTCGATTACTCTGACCCCAAGGTCGGGCACCAGATTCGCGCGCGGCTCGACACGCTCTGCACGGAGCTGGGCCTCGAATATCATGGCGTGCGCTTCCGCGCCACCGGCCAGCGCCAGTTGATTGAGGTGCACCTGCTGTTCCCTGACAGCATGAACCTGGGCACGGCGCACCGGCTTGCCACGATGGTGGAAGAGCGGCTGGCCGAGGATCTCGAGATGCCCGCGGAGGTGATCACGCACCTGGAGTCGCTTGAGGACCACGCCGAGGTGCACCACGTGGAGCACTACACGGGACGGCCGGATTGAGCGCCCATGGACCTCCGGATCGATGGGTTTGGAGCCGGGAAATCGTGTTCCTAGAGGATTCTCCCGCAACTTTTGCCGCGTTTGGAACGTTCGATAGACTAGAGTCACACGATTTCCTGGACTCCCTCGCCCGATTGACGAGTCCGCCGTCTAATTTGATGAACATTCTCACCGAAGCCTCAATAACGCTCGAATGAGCTGGACTTCGGGATGGGGGCCTTCCTGATCGCATCTCCCGCTCATCAGCACCGCGCGCCACACCGTGCGCCCCAATGGGTTTTTCTCTGCGCGCGCCTGCTGGTTTTTGCGGCGCTGGCCGGGGCGGCGGCCTGTGCAACAGCGCAGGAAGGCGCGGCGCCCGTTTCCAATTCGGCATCGCCCGCATTGGCCGGCCTGCACGGCGTGGTGGCGAGCACCGAAGGCGCGGTGTATGAAGGGGCGCGCGTGGAGCTGGAGAGCAACGGCGCTGAGCCGGCGGCTATCGCGCAGACCGATAGCGATGGCGCATTCAGCTTTGCCAACCTGCCTCCGGGCGCGTTCAAGCTGACGGTCTCTGCGCAGGGATTCCAGACCACCTCCATCTCCGGCGTGCTGCATGCGGGCGAGGACTTTGACGCGCACACCATCTCATTGCCGGTGGCCAGAGCGACCAACGAGGTGCGCGTGTCGGCCGACTCGCAGGTTGAGATTGCGCAGGAGCAGCTGAATGTTGAAGAGAAGCAGCGCGTGCTGGGCGTTTTTCCCAATTACTACGTCAGCTACGATCCCCATCCGGAACCGCTGACCACGCGGCAGAAATACCAACTGGCCTGGCGAACGTCCATCGATCCCGTGACGTGGGTGTTGACGGGCGCAGTAGCAGGCATGGAGCAGGCCAGCAACACCTTTGCCGGGTACGGCCAGGGCGCACAGGGATATGGCAAGCGCTTTGGCGCAAATTACGCCGACGGCTTCACGGCAACGATGATCGGCGGCGCCATTCTTCCCTCGCTCTTCAAGCAGGATCCGCGCTACTTCTACAAGGGCACGGGCTCCATTCGCTCCCGAGCCATGTACGCCATTGCCAATTCGGCCATTTGCAAGGGCGATAACGGGCGCTGGCAGCCGAATTACTCCGCAATTCTGGGCGGCATCGCGGCCGGAGGCATCTCGGACCTCTACTATCCCGCAAGCAACCGCAGCGGCGTGGAAGTGACCTTTATCAATGCGCTGATCGGCACGGCCGAGGGTGCGGTGCAGAACCTCGCTCAGGAATTTCTGGTGCGGCGGCTGACGCCAAGGCTGCCCAGGTTTCCGTCGACGGAGACGCAGTAGCGGAACCGCTCAGCCCGCGATCGACTCCACCAGCCGGTTCATCTTTTCTTCCGCGAGCTCAATCGACTCCACCAGCTTGAATTGCGTGCGGCAACGGTCGAGGTTGTGCCCCTCGCGATGGATCTTGAAGTAGGTGTCTCCATTCAGATAATCGGCAAGAAAGCGGATGCCCACCTCGAACGTGATGAGCTTGCCGGAGAAGGCAAGAAACTTTTTCTCGGCTTCGGTCAGGAATCCTCCGGCCGCAGAAAGATAGCCCCGCACCAGCGCTTCAAACAACGGAAACTGCATCGTGACCTTGCTCAGGTCCCGCTCGTCTTCCGCGGCGGGGCTGGTGGTGGTGCGCACCATGTCGCCGAAGTCGTAGAGCGCCAAGCCGGGCATCACGGTATCGAGATCGATGACGCAAAGGCTTTCGCCTGTCGCGTCGTCGAGCAGCACGTTGTTGAACTTGGTGTCGTTGTGCGTGATGCGCTCGGGCAGATCGGCGCTCAGCAGAACGCCCGTGATGGCTTGGTGCGCCAGGGCAAAGTCGATTTCGGATTTGGCCAGCGCGGCGCGGCCTTTCGCGTCGGCGGCAATGGCCTCTTGCAAAGCGGCAAAGCGCTTGGGCGTGTGATGGAAATCGGGGATGGTCTCGTCGAGTCGCGGCGCGGGCAAACTGGCAAGCTGCTGCTGGAAGTGGCCGAAGGCGTGCGCAGCCTGGAAGGCCTGTGCTACGGAGGTTGCGGTTTCGTAGCTACGCGCGTTTTCAATAAAGTTGTAGGCCCGCCAGGTGTCTCCCTGCGCGTCCTCATGCCAGTTGCTGCCGTCGCGCGCCGGAACCAGCGTAAGCGAGCGGCGGGCGGGATCCGGCTCATCGGCGAACTGCGCGGCAAGATGCGCCGTGACGCGCTCAATATTCCGCATCACCGCGACAGGCGAGTGGAAGACGTTGCGATTGATGCGCTGCAAAATGTAACGCACCGGCACGCCTGCCGTTTGGCACGAGACCAGGAAAGTGTCGTTGATGTGGCCGTTGCCGTGAGGCGCGAAGCTCGAGGCTTGGCCGCGGATTTGGAATTGGGCAGCTATGGCATGGAGCTCTGGGGCACAAAGCCCTACAGCATGAATATTGTCCGCTTCGCTCACGGCCAGAGCTTCTCAGGATAAGCGCCGGCGGCAATCAGAGCGCGAATGTCTTCCACCACGCGCGGGCGATCCTCGCGATAGGTGACGCCGAACCAGGAGTCGCGCGAATGCAGCACCTTCACGCGCGCCTCGCCGGCATGCACCAGCTCGCCCACGGTCATGGGAATGTAGCACTCGGCCTTGGTGTCCGCGCCGTTGCGCTCCAGAAATTGCTCAAAGCGCACGCGCAACTGTTCGAAAACGCGCGACGTGAAAGCCCACATGTTCATGGAAACCGGCTCGTCGCCGGAGAGAGCCGTCACGTTTCCGGCGGGATCGGTATTGCACGCGCCGTTGCCGTCGCGCGCAATCTTGGTGAGTTCGACGATGTCGTTGAGGAAGCCGTCGGGCGAAACCCGGCACACGCCACGGGCCACCGAGCCAAAGTCGGAGAGCGTGTTGCGCAGCACGAAGCCCACCATGGCGTAGTCGGCGGAGCCGGAGGTGAGATGCCGGGCCAGCTCGCGGTAGCTCTCCGCGCCATAGAAGTCGTCGGCATTGATGGCGGCGAAGGGCTCGCGGATGGCGTCGGCGGCGAGCAGAATGGCTTGCGTGGTGCCCCACGGCTTGGTGCGCCCCGCGGGCACGGTGAAGCCCGGAGGAATCGCCTCCAGCGATTGGAAGACGTAATCCACGGCCACGCGCTTCTCAAAACGCGCGCCCACGGTCTCGCGAAAGGCCTCCTCAATGTCCTTGCGGATGACGAAGACGAGCTTGCCGAAGCCGGCGCGCAGAGCGTCGAAGATGGAGTAATCGATGATGGTTTCGCCGGCCGGGCCGACGGGGTCAATTTGCTTGAGGCCGCCATAGCGGCTGCCCATGCCGGCGGCGAGAACCAGGAGGGTCGGCGAAGATGCGGAGGTCATGAAAAATGCCTTCGTACTTGGGTTTTTGTTCAATCGAATGGTAAACCATGGAGCCGATGCAAAGCGGTGCGCGCGCTCGCCGTTGTCCCATCCTTTCTGCGTCTTTGTGCGGAAAGGATGGGATCGCTGACCTGCTGACTCGCTGGCTCGCTGAGGCGAAGCGCGCGTGTTGGGTGGGCGGCGCACGAAGACGTCTGTTAAAGTGGGTTGCCATGAGCAGACGCAATCCTCGCCGATCGATCCTGTACCTTGCGATTTTGACCGCGCTCCTCGCGACGAGCGCAATTTTTGTTCTGCGCGCGCAGACACCCGCCGCACAGAACGCTTCGCAAACTGCGCCGGCGTGGGCGCAGCCGGGTTCCGCAGCGCACACGCAGGTGGCGCCACCGGCGGACTTTCACCGGCCCAGCCGGAATTTCGACACGCCCATCGGGATTTTCCAGGGCCAATCGGACATCGGCGCGGCGCTTGTGCCCGGCAGCGCGAGTTTCGACGCGGTCACTGGGCAGTACACCATCCACTCGGCCGGATATAACGTCTGGTACACGCGCGACGAGTTCCGGTTTCTGTGGAAGCGCATGTCGGGCGACGTGTCGCTGGCCGCGGACGTCGACTTTCCCGATCCCAAGGGTTACGGCGACCGCAAGGCGGTGCTCATGATCCGGCAGAGCCTGGACGATGACGCGAAGGCCGCGATGGTGGCGCTGCACGGAGCGGGGATGGTGCACCTGGCATGGCGGCCGGAGCGCGACGTGCGCGTCGAGGACATGGAGTTTCGCGTGGGCAGTCGCGGTGGCCGTCCCGGCGGCGCCTCGCCCGATAGCCTCGTCACCATCACGCCCAGGCGCATCGGGATCGAAAAACATGGCGACGAATTCGCAATTTTCGTCAGCCTCGATGGAGAACCGATGCACCAGTTCGGTCCGCCAATCAAGCTGCATCTGGACGGCCCGTTTTATGTAGGCATCGGCTTCTGCTCGCACCTACCGGAGACGGTAGACACGGCGGTGCTGTCGAATGTAGTGCTCAAGAATGCGGCGGGGAAGGTGCGGTAAAGGGCAAAGGGCCGAGCCGACTATATTGCAAATTCTGACCAGAACGCCTATACTTCTAGTTAGATTGGCTCAAAGGAGGCCCCATGGCGCGCTGGCAAGTCCAGGAAGCAAAGATGCGCCTGAGTCAGGTGATCGAAGAGGCGCAAAGCAAGGGCCCGCAAATGATTACACGTCATGGAGTGGACCGGGCTGTGGTGCTTTCTGTCGACGACTTTCGCTCCCTGAGCGCCCATAAGCCGGACCTGCGCGAGTACCTGCTCGGCGGTCCCAAGGTGGACGATTTCGAAGTGGAGCCGGACCGCGACACCGGCCGTGAGATCGCGTTGTGAGCGCCCCGGTTGCTTACCTGCTCGATAGCGGCGTCTTACTTGAGACGCGCAAAAAGAAGGCCGACCCCGGCGTGATGGCGTTCCTTCAGGCCACCGACTCTTCCGCGCTGTACCTGAGCGTGTTGACCATCGGCGAGTTGCGCAAAGGCATCGCTATCAAGCGGCGCACCGACCTGGCCGCAGCGCGAGCGCTGGCCGGCTGGGTGGAGGGCCTGGAGTTCGGCTTTGCCGATCGCATTCTGCCGATTGACGCGGCGACGGCGCGGCTCTGGGGCGACTGGTCCGGCGACCGTCCGCGTCCCGTCATCGACACGCTTCTCGCGGCCACCGCCGCCAAACACGCGCTCACCTTCGTCACGCGCAACACGCGCGACGTCAGCGGGCTTCCGGTGAGGGTGCACAATCCGTGGACTACATAGCCTTCCATCAACCGGCCGGGGTCACTATTAACTAATCTGCAGATTGCGTATTGACGTAGCGCCGGTCTCCAGGCCGGCGCTACCACTTGCGCGACTCGTTCCTCGCCTTGCCCCTTCCCTGCCTCGCGTGTTTGACTGGTTGCCGGAAAGAGGTACGGCACGTATGGCTTATATATTGGCACTGGACCAGGGGACGACGAGTTCGCGGGCGATTCTGTTTGACGAAAGCGGCACGATTGCGGCCGTGGCGCAGAAGGAGTTCCAGCAGTTCTATCCGCAGGCGGGCTGGGTGGAGCACGATCCGGCCGAAATTCTTTCGAGCCAGATGGGCTGCGCCGTCGAAGCCCTCACACAAGTGGGTGCGCGCCCGCGGGATATCGCGGCCATCGGCATTACCAACCAGCGCGAGACCGTGATTGTGTGGGACCGCGCCACCGGCAACGCGATTCATCCCGCAATTGTGTGGCAGGACCGGCGCACTGCGGCGTTCTGCAAGGAACTTGAAGAGCGCGGAGCCGGCGAGGCCGTATCCGCAAAAACCGGCCTTGTGCTGGACCCATATTTTTCCGCGACCAAGGTGAAGTGGATCCTGGACCACGTTCCGGGCGCGCGGGCACGCGCCGAGCGCGGCGAGCTGGCCTTCGGCACCGTGGATAGCTGGCTGGTGTGGCACCTGACCAGCGGCCACAAGCACGTGACCGACGTGACCAATGCTTCGCGCACCCTGCTCTTCAATATTGTGACGGGCGAGTGGGACGCGGAGATGCTCAATCTCTTCGAGATTCCCGAAAGCATCCTGCCGGAGGTTGCGTGGTCGAGCGAGCGCGTGGGCGAAGTGACGACGACATTGGGTCTGAGCGGCGTGCCCATCGCGGGCATTGCCGGCGACCAGCAGGCCGCGCTCTTCGGGCAGTTGTGCTGGAGCGCGGGCGAGGCCAAGAACACCTACGGGACGGGCTGCTTTCTGCTGCAAAACATCGGCACCGAGTTCCTGCGCTCGCAGCACCGGCTGATTACGACCGTCGCAGCCAGCGCCCAGAAGCGCCTCGAATACGCATTCGAGGGCAGCATCTTTATTGGCGGCGCGGTGGTGCAGTGGCTGCGCGACAACCTGAAGATCATCGACGCCTCGGCCGAGGTGGAAGCGCTGGCCGCGAGCGTGCCCGACACCGGCGGCGTGGTGTTTGTGCCGGCGTTTGTGGGCCTGGGCGCTCCGCATTGGGACGCGCACGCGGCGGGCATGTTGATCGGCCTCCGGCGCGACACCGGCCGTGGACAGATTGCGCGCGCCGCGCTCGAAGCCATCGCATTCCAGGTGGCCGATGTGCTGGAGGCAGTGCATAGCGAGACCGGCGCGCCGCTGCAAGCCCTGCGCGTCGATGGCGGCGCTGCGGTGAACGATCTGCTGATGCAGTTCCAGGCCGATATCCTCGGAGTTCCTGTTGTCCGGCCGCGCGTGACGGAGACGACCGCTCTGGGCGCGGCGTATCTCGCCGGTTTGGCGACGGGATTCTGGCCGAGTCCCGATGCGCTGCGCGCCGAGCGCAAAGGCGATGTGCGTTTCGAGCCCAAGATGACTGCGGGCGAGCGGGCCGAGCGGCGCGGAAACTGGCAAAAGGCCGTCGAGCGCGCTAAGGCGTGGACGGCGTAGAACAGGTTGCATCAATCCGGATTTGAACGGGCACGGCTTTGCGGGCAGCGAAAGATTCTTACGGCGTTTTGTTTTGTATCAGGGCGCGAGCGGGGAACCCACCCAGTGGGTGGGTCGCGCGCCGAAAATGCTATGAAAAGATTGGGGCCTTTAGCCCCTGGGGGAAGCTTTTCAAGCGGCTCCGGGAATTTACGCAACCCGTTCTAGTACTCTCGATGGAACCGGTGGCAAATCTGCGTTGATCTCTGAACAGGAGTTCAAAGGTTGTGAAACTGTTTCGAGGCTTACGGCCGCTCCAGCGCGCAAGCGCTCTGCGCGACGCGCTCGCGGGCGTCGTGATGGCGGCGATGGATATCCCGCAGGTGCTGGGATACAGCAAGATTGCGGGCATGCCCGTGGTCACGGGGCTTTACTCGCTGCTGCTGCCGCTGGTGGCGTTTGCGGCCTTCGGCTCGTCGCGCTACCTGGTGGTGGCTGCGGACTCGGCGACGGCGGCAATCTTTGCCAGTGGGGTCTCGGGCACGGCGACGCCGGCCAGCGCGCACTATATCGCTCTCGCGTGCATTGTGGCCGCGCTGACGGCGATCATTCTGTTGCTGGCGCGGGTGCTGCGGCTGGGGTTTATCGCGGATTTTCTTTCGCGCACGGTCCTGGTGGGTTTTCTTACCGGCGTGGGGCTGCAAGTGGGAATCTCCGTGCTGAGCGAGATGCTGGGTGTGGCCGTCGATTCGCGCCGGCCAGTGGTGCAGCTTTGGGAAGTTCTTCGTGGAGTACCGCAGGCCAGTCTGCCCACGGTGGCTCTGTCGGCCTCGGTGCTGTTGTTTGTTTTGCTGCTGCGGCGTTTCGCTCCCAAAGTGCCGGCCGCGCTGGTGGCTGTGGTGGCGGCGATTGCGGCCAGCGCGGCGTGGAATTTTGCGGGGTGCGGGATTGCCACCATTGGGCCGGTGGTTGGCGGTTTGCCTCACCTGGGATGGATGGCGCTGCTCAGCCTGCGCACGATGAGACGTGATGAAGTGGAGATGCTGCTCACGGTGTCGGCCTCGTGCGCGGTGATGATTCTTACGCAGAGCGCGGCCACCGCGCGGATTTACGCGGCAAAACATTACGAGACGGTGGACGAGAATCTCGATCTGTATGGGCTTTCGGCGGCGAATGCGGCGGCGGCGCTGAGCGGCGGATTTGTAGTGAATGGAAGCCCCACGCAGACGGCGATGATGGAGGATGCCGGCGGGCGGAGCCAGTTTGCGCAAGTGACGACGGCATGCGTGGTGGCGTTGGTGCTGCTGTTTCTCACCGAGTCGCTCCAGCATCTTCCCACGTGCGTGCTGGGCGCAATGGTGTTCCTGGTGGCGATGAAGCTGATCGATCTGAAGGAACTCAGAAACATCCGGGCAGAGAGCCCGCAGGAATTCGCGCTGGCCGTGATGACCGCAGCGGTTGTGGTTCTGGTGGGAGTGGAAGAGGGCATCGTGCTGGCGATGTTGGTTTCTTTGGCGCGCGTCGTGCGGCACGATTATCACCCGCATAGCGGCGTATTGCAGGCCAACCCGGACGGAAGCTGGAACCTGGTGCCGGCGGCGCCGGATGTGGAGACCGAACCGGGGTTGGTCCTCTACCGGTTTGGCGCTGAGCTTTTCTATGCCAATGCCGGACGGTTTCTTGAGGAAGTAACGCAAGTGGTGCAGCCCATACCGTCCGTGGTGAAGTGGCTGGTGGTGGACGCGGAGGCGATGACGCACCTGGATTACACGGCGTCGCGGATTTTGAAGCAGCTGAAAGAGGGCCTCGATCAGGCTGGAGTGGAGCTGGCGTTTGCGCGCGTCCCATGGGATCTGAAATCGGACTTCGATCGCCATCACGTGACGGAGACGCTCGGGCCGGGCCGGCTCTTCAACCGGCTGCACGACGCGATTGCGGCGTTTGAAAAGTCGGAGAAGATGCCGGAAGCCTGACAGCGCGATTGGCTTTTTGCGGATGCGGCGTGCGGCCTGCTCCGACGCTGCGGGCGCGTCGATCGCGGGCTTTCAGCCGATCTCCTGCTCCCAGTTCTCCAGCACCTTCTTGAACTCCAGCATGAACTTGCCGCCGTCGGCGCCGTCGATCAGGCGGTGATCGAAGCCCAGGCAAAAGTATTGCATCGATCGAATTGCAATGGAATCGCTGCCATCGGCGTCGGTCAGGACGGCGGGCTCCTTGCGCAAACCGCCGACGGCGAGGATGGCCGACTCGGGCTGATTGATGATCGGCATGCCGAACTCGCCGCCAAAGGCGCCGGAGTTGGTGAGCGTGAAGGTGGACCCTCCGACCTCGTCGGGCAAGAGCTTTTTGCTGCGGGCGCGGAGGGCGAGATCGGCGATGGTCCGCGCCAGCGCGGCGAAGCTCGCCGCTTCGGCCCGGCGAACCACGGGCACGATCAGGCCACCGTCGAGAGCCACGGCAATGCCGAGATCGATGGTCCGGTGATAGCGGATGGTGAGGCCTTCTTTTCCCTTTTCAAGCGAAGCGTTGACGATGGGGAAGCGGCGCAGCGCGGCCACCGCCGCGGCGGCAATAAATGGCATATAGGTGAGCTTCACGCCGTGGCGTTGCTCGAAACCGGCGCGGTGCTGCTCGCGCAGGCGCGCAACGCGCGTCATGTCGACCTTGTAGACGCTATAAACGTGGGGGCTGGTGCGCACACTCTCCACCATGCGGTCGGCAATGATGGCCCTCATGCGGGTGAGAGGGACGGGCTCCGCGGGAAGGCTCGTCAGATCGGGCGCCACCTGCGCCACCTGCGGTGGGGCAGCCTTTTGGAATGACGGTCGTGTCACGGCGCGGAGCACGTCGTCCTTGCCGATGCGGCCGCCGGTGCCGCTGCCGGCGACGCGGCTCAAGTCGATTCCATGCTCTTTGGCGATGCGCCGAGCGAGCGGCGAAGAGCGAAGCACCTGCGGTGCGGCAGCCTTTTGGACCGGAATCTGTGGAACGGCCACCTGCGCCGGGGCAGCCTTTTGGACTGGGGTTTGTGGAATCTGCGGGACCTGAGGCGCTGCGATCGGAGACCCAGCCCCGCCGATTACCGCGACCACCGTATTCACTTCGACGGTAGCGCCTTCGGCAAAGCGGATCTCAGCCAGCACGCCGGCAACAGGCGAAGGAATCTCCGCATCGACCTTGTCGGTAGAGATCTCAAAGAGCGGCTCGTCGATTGCGACCGTGTCGCCGACCTTCTTGAGCCATTTGGTGATCGTGCCCTCGAAGATCGATTCGCCCATCTGGGGCATGATGACTTCCGTTGGCATGCATCCCTCTTTCGCGCTTCCGCCTGCACCAGTTCCTGCCGGATTATAAATCGCGGGCGGCCCGGCGTGGCGCTGATAAGTGCGGGCCAGCCACTCCAGGCAACAGTGACCGTTTCTTAGGTACCCGCACGACAGCCGGTCAGGACCGGCAGTGGAAACCACGCCTGGCACGGTGTTTTGTATCAGGGCACGAGTAAACTCGTGCCATCGATTGCGAAAAATGAGTGTGGGGCTTAAGCCCCTGCGGCTCGTTCTGTCATTAAGCCGAGATGGGACGTTCCTTCACAGGGCGGGGCAGTTGGCGCAGGCGCTCAATCTTAGGCGGCACCTGGAGCGGCGTGTCTTGTGCCGGAAACTCCTGGGCCGGCGGTTCCGGGGAAGCGCCGGCAGCGGTTTGCGCCTGGGAGCGCAGCGTGGCCAGGCTTTCCAGCATCTCGACTGGCTCGCCAAACACCAAGCCGAACTGCCGGGCCGCGCGGCTGGCGAGAGCTTCCAGGGTGGGCAGGGCCGCAGGGTCCTGAACCTCATTCGCAAGGCTCGTCACGGGCCTGTCGGTGATGCCGCAGGGGTTGATCAAGCGAAAATCGTCGAGATTCGTAGTGACGTTGAAGGCGAATCCGTGCGAGGTGACGCCGCGGGCCACGTGAATGCCGATCGCGGCAATTTTCCGCTCCCCTGCGGGGGGCAGCCCTTTGGACGGGTTATGTGCGCAGCCAGACGTCGGGCTTTCGTCGGGCACGCCCGACGAAAGCCCGCACCAGACGCCGGTCAGTCCGCAAATGCGCCCAGCCGCCACGCCCAACTCGCCGCAGAGCCGGATGAGCGCCTCTTCCATCAGGCGGACGAAGTCGACCGGGCCGAGGCGGCCACCGCTCGCATTGCGCAGGCTGCGCAGATCGAAGATGGGGTAGCCGATGAGCTGGCCCAGGCCGTGATAGGTCACGTCGCCGCCGCGATTGATCTCGTGCAGCGTGATGCCGCGGCCGGCGAGCAACTCATCGGACGCGAGAATGTTGGCGCGGCTGGCGTTGCGGCCCAGCGTTAGAACCGGCGGGTGCTCCAGTAGCAACAGCACGTTGCCGATGCGGCCTTCAGTGCGCAGCGCGACCAACTCCTGCTGCAGGCGCAACGCTTGGCCGTAGTCTACGCGGGCGAGATAGAGGGAGTGAATCATCGCTACCCTGATTGTAGCCAGCCGCCGATGCGCGTTCACCGCCCTGGTTTTTATTCCGCGAGTCGCGCCGCAAATAGCTTTTCAAACACAATCCGATGCTCCCAGGCGACAAGCAGCCAAAGCAGTGTTGCAAACGCGCCCGCCCCAATGCCTGCCGGGTTCATCAGGAGATGAAAGAGAAGGATGTTGAACAGCACAGGACCCAGCAGCGTCAGCCCCAGCCCCACAAACCGGTTCGCCAGAAACAGAATCCCCGACACGACCATAATCGCGCCCACCACGTAAAGGTAGTGCGCAGCGAACAAGGCGCCCATAAACTGGCCAGCCAGCCCTGCCGGCATCGGCCCCATGGGGATGAAACTGAGGAACATATTGGAACCGAACACCAGGAACATGAGCCCCAGCAGGTAGCGGGCGATGGTCGTAACAATCTTCATGGTTTTGTCCTTCAATTGAATCGGTTTCGGGGATCAGCTGCGCCGGCCATCCGGCCCGCGGTCATGGGGAAGGGAAAATCCCCGTAGGCAATGGATGGCTCACCGCCAGCCGCCGATGCAAAAGGATTCGTCCGCTGCTTCTTCGCCATTCGCGGTAAACTATCTACTGGCAGGAGGACCGGGCGGTCGCTGCCGGAGATTCTTGTCCGCCACGGCAGACTGGGGTTGCCGGGAGAGGAAAGTCCGAACTCCGCAGGGCAGTGTGCCGGATAACGT
>CAZMWL010000046.1:0-26169 GCA_964569985.1 uncultured Occallatibacter sp. | reverse complement strand
TCGGCCTGATTGCGGGCTTCATGGCGCTCGATACCATCGGCTTCAACCTTGCCCCCTTGCTGGCTTCGGCCGGCATCGCAGGCATTGCCATCGGCCTGGCCGCCCAAACCATTGTGAAAGACATGCTGAACGGATTTCTGATCCTCATCGAGGGCCAGTTCAGCGTGGGCGATACGGTGCGCGTGGCGGGGGTAACCGGTGTGGTGGAAGCGTTGACGCTGCGCAGCACCTCCGTGCGCGACGGCGACGGCACGCTCTATGTGATTCCGAATTCGCAAATCACAGCGGCAGCCAATCTGAGCTCGGGTTTCGCCACCGCCACAGTCAATGTGAGCGTAGATTATTCTGCCAATCCCGACGCCGTGATCAAGCTGCTCAAAAACATTGCGATGGACCTACGCACCAGCGAAGCCTTCCGCAGCATATTCATCGATGACCCCAACGTTCTGGGCCTCGACAGCGTGAAAGGTTCGCAGATGATCTTCCCCGTCGTGTTCAAGACGCGCGCCAATCAACAATACGCAGCGTTGCGCGAGTTTGAACGGCGCGTCCGGCTGAAGCTTGAAGAGAATCACCTGCTGCCCGGCGACCCGAACCGGGTGTTCCAGTTCCGCGGCGATGCAGATGCGGCGGGCGCGCCGCACCAGCGCGAGGAGACGCCGGCGCCGGCACGCGATCCCACGACCATCAGGCCGATCGAGAGCAACCCGTTCACCGGCGGCTAGGATTGCACCGCCGGTCTCCAGACCGGCCACGGTAAACTCGCTTGGCAAGGAGCTTTGTATCAGGGCACGAGCTTATTCGTGCCGAAAAAAGCAGGATAATTGAGGGGTTTTACAGGCTGCGGAAAAACCCAACCCAAGGAGCTTTGTATCAGGGCACGAGTTTACTCGCGCCGTAACGATACGCAAAATGAATGGAGGGCATTAGCCCCTGCGGGCTGTTCTCTCACCGCCACTCGCAAAGTCAGCCTGTGGAGACCGGCGCTACAGGTTCCCGCCGCGCGTGAGCTTTCTAGAATTCCGATTCCAGCGCCTTGAGCAGAGCTTCGTCGGCGGTAATCGGCGGCAGGCAGGTGCGCCCGCGGCAGACCATCGCCCACGCTTTCGCGCCGCCGGGCGGTGGAACCTGGAGCAGGGTCTCGGCCAGCGCTTCAGGAACTTCGCCGGAAACAAGCCGCGCGGGGTCGATGCGCATCACGGTTTTGTTGATGGCAAAGCGCGCCACAGCCAATGCTTCAAGACGCGCGGCATCGGGTCCTGAGCCCACAATGACCACTTGCACCGGATCGAGCAGAAGCCGCTCTGCCGCCAGGCCGTAGCTGCCGGCGTAGAGGCCGAAGTGCTCCACGATGCCGGCAAAACTGGCCAGCGTATCTTCGGCGATGTCACGATATCGCTTGCTGCCATTCAGAGTTTCAAGGCGCAGCAAGGCCGCGGCAGCGGTTGGATTCCCTGCCGGAGTGGGCGCATCCTGCAACGGTTTGCGCCGTGCGGACAATGCCCCCAGCGGCAGGTCGTCGGACGCGGCCGCGTCGAAAAATCCGCCGAAAGCCGAATCGTGAAAGCGCGCAATCATCGCGTCGGCCAGCTTGACGGCGGCATGGTAATAGCTCATGGCGCCGCTCGCCATCCACGCGTCGATGCAGGCATGAATGGTGAAGGCATAATCGTCGAGTGTGCCGGGAACGGTTTGGGCAGGCGTAGCCTGCGCCGGGCCGTCGGCATAGGCGATCACGTGGTTGAGCGATCCCTCCCCATCCCAGGCTTCCTTCAGTAGCCGATCGAGCGTGAGCAGCGCGAACTGTTTTGCGGAATCCATGCGCAACACGCGCCAGGTTTCGAGGTAGGCCGTGACCGCCATCGCATTCCAGCCGGTGTACAGCGTGCGGTCAATGAAGGGCGTGGGCCGCAAGGCGCGCGCCGCCAGCAATTTAGTGCGTGCCGCATCACGCAGCGCGAGCAGAGAGTCAAAGGCCACGCCCGATTCCTTCACCATCTCGCCCAGCGACTGTTTTACATGCAGCACGTTCTTGGCCGGGTTGTGATGCATCTCGCCCAGTTCGCCAATATCCCAATACTTCGCGGCGAACTCCAGCTCCGCGGGATCAAGTACGGCGCGCGCCTCTTCGAGCGTCCACGTAAAGTAGTCGCCGTCGTCGTCGAGGCCCACATCGGCATCCTGCGAGGCGAAAAACCCGCCGCGCTCACGGTCGGTCATGGTGGAGTCGAGCCAGCCCACAATCTCGCGCGCGGTTTCGAGCAAGTCCTCGCGTGGAAAGCTTTGGCTTTGGAACCCGTGGACGTAGTTCCGCAAAAGCTCCGTATTGTCGTAGAGCATCTTCTCGAAGTGCGGAACAATCCAGTGCTCGTCGACGCTGTAGCGATGAAAGCCTCCCGCAAGCTGATCGTAGACGCCGCCGCGCGCCATCTTTTCGAGCGTCGTAAAGAACGCTTCGCGCGCAGGCTCGTGGTTGCGGCTCATCGCCATCTCGAGCAGCAGGTCGAGTGCCGCCGGATGAGGAAACTTGGGCTGCGAGCCGAAGCCCCCGTTGCGCGCATCGAATTGGGCGATGATCGCGCCAGCAATCTTCTCATCCAAAGCCAAAGAAACACCCTTGCGCGCGGAAAAGCTCTCGTTCTGCTCGATGGCGGCCATTACGCTCGAGGCGGTCTCCAGCGCCTCGTCGCGGCGCTCGCTCCAAACCTGCGCCATGGCCATCAAGACGCGCCCCATGCCCGGCCGCCCGTAGCGATCGTCGCGCGGAATGTAGGTGCCGCCGAAGTAGGGCCGCCCGTCAGGCGTGAGAAATGCGGTCAGCGGCCATCCGCCCTGTCCGCTGATGGCCGACACCGCGGCCTGGTAGCGCGCATCCACGTCGGGGCGCTCGTCGCGATCTACTTTGACGGCGACAAACAACCTATTAATCAGCGCCGCGATCTCCGCATCTTCATACGATTCGCGATCCATCACGTGGCACCAGTGGCACCACACCGCGCCGATGTCGAGCAGAATGGGTTTGTCCTCGGCCTGGGCGCGCGCAAACGCAGCCTCGCCCCACGCATGCCAGTGAACAGGCTGGTGGCGCGCCGAGCGCAGATAAGCCGATGCAGCGTGCTCCAGGCGATTGCCGGCGTTGGGGGAAGCGGCTTCGTGCATGGTGTGAGAATACAGGTCGCGCTCGCCGCGAGGCCAGCGCCGCTCAGGTCAGTTCTTCGCCAGCTCGCTCTCAACCGCCGCAATCAGCTCGGGAGCGTCGGGTGCGGTGTTGGGCGCGAAGCGCTGCACCACTTCTCCGCTGCGGCTGACGATGAACTTCTCGAAGTTCCACTGAATCTCGGGCGCCGCGTTGGCGTCGATGTTGTGCTGTTTGAGGACGGCGGCCCATCCGGCCGGGTCGCCTTTGGCATTGGGCTGCGCCGCAATCAGCGCCGCATAGAGCGGATGCTTTTCTTGGCCGGTAACGGCGATCTTGCCGAACATGGGAAATTTGACGCCGTAATTCAACGTGCAGAAGCTCTGAATTTCGCCGTTCGTGCCCGGCTCCTGGCCTTTGAAGTCGTTGGCGGGGAAGCCCGCGACCACCAATCCCTGGCCGCGAAAGCGCTCGTAGAGATTTTCCAGGCCCTCGTATTGCGGAGTGAGGCCGCATTTTGACGCGACGTTGACGACCAGCAGGACCTTGCCTTTGAACTCGCCGAGAGACGCGGCTTCGCCGGTAATTTTCGAAACGGGGATGTCGTAGATGGATGAACTCAAGGTGGGAATCTCCTCTTGATTTTCATCTTATCGCAGCAGCTTCAGCCTGACACCTGACCCCTGAAACCTGACCCCTGTTCTTACGGCACCAGCGTAATCGCCGCACGCCAAAAGGCCGCCTTCTGCGTCGAGGGATCGATCACGGTTACCTGGCAGTCGTACGATCCGCGCGGCAGACTGTCGACGCCGAGATCAAAGCTCAGCGCCATGGTGCCCAGCCGGCTTGTGGCGCTGGGGACGATGGATTGCGGCGGCGTCTCATAGAGTTTCTTGCCGCCCTCATAGAGAGTGACGAAGGCGAAGAGCGGTCGCGTGTCCGCTGCGGGCGGCGTGGTTGCCGGCGCGGGCTTGTACGCCTGGAGAAAAACGTGGATCTGATGGCCCGTCGAGAAGACGCGCGTCACGCTGGGGATAAGCTTCTTTCCGTCCTGCACCAGCGGATTGACGGCTTCGTCCTTGGCGCGGTCCTTGGCCTTCGCAGCGTCGAAAATCGCGTCGTGCAAATCGACCCGTTGGCTGCTGAGCACCACGGCGCTGATGGCGACGCGCTTGAGTTCCTTGTTCAGGTTGGGGATGACGAACGTAGTCTGGAAGGTGCCGATTCTGCCCGTTTCGTCGTCGCGCGCCAGGAATTTGATGGAATATTTTCCGGGCAGGAGCGTAAATCCGGTGTCGTATTCGATGGGCCGATGCGCCAGCTCGGTGGCCGTGGCATCCGATAGCTTGATGCTCACGTTATCGCGCACGTTGCTCACGGCGCTGCCGCCGACAAGATCCTTGATCTCGCCGATAAAGTCGATGCGCGTGTACTCCGCGCCGCCGCGCTTGGCCAGCGCCAACTCGCGGCCGGGAATTTTAACGATGATGGGTACAAAATATTCGGCGCGGTTGAGCTGGAAGTAATCGATCTCCATGGCGATCGTGAGATCGGTGATCGGATCTTCGAGCATCAGCGCGTCTTCAAGCTGGCGTTCGCGATCCACGTCGTTGAACTTATTGAACTCTTTGTTCGCGTAATATCCCTGGCGATAATCGAGCTTGGCTTCCTGATTGTTCGCAAGCGAAATGCGAATGCGCCGGAATTTTCCGTTGGGATCGGTGTTGGTCGTGTAGTAGCCGAGGATGTAGTAGTCCGATATCGACTCCTGCGCCTCAACAATGCCGCGCGAGAGGTCGTTATTATCGAGGAATGCCTTGCCGCCTGTGTCGCCGGCCAGCGCGTAAAGCGTGTCCTGCGACTGCTGGAAGTTGGTGGTAACGGCCTGCGCCGACGCGCCGGTATACATGGACTGCCCACCCGGCGAGCCTTGCGAAGCATCGCCCATGGGCGCACTAGCTACGAGCCCGCGTGCATCGATAGGCCAAAGCTCCACACCGGACCGTATCGCTTCGTCGGCTGTGGCGTGCATCTGCGCCTGGTTGTCGATGCCGTTCAGCCGCAATCCGCTGGCAAAGTAAAGCAGCGACTTTTTCCCGTTTACCTGGCCCAGCATGTGCGTCGCGGTTTGCAGTGCGGAGAGTTGCCGGTCGGTGTTGAACACGTTGAACTCGGCGTCGTCTTGTCCGAAGGCCGCGCCGGTATCCGCGCTGCTGGCATCGTCGGTGCTGTCGGCCAAACCCTGCCCTTCCCCCACCACCATGGTTTCCAGAATGCTCAGCAGGCGGTTGCGGTCGTCGGTAAAGTCCTGCAGAATGTCCACCGATCCGCCCGCGTAGCGCATGATCGACACCATGTCCGCCGTGGTCATCTGCGTGCGCACAAATTTTTGGGCGGCGTCGAGCGCGCGCATCTGGTCGGCCGGTGGCAACGCCGTCATGTCGAAATACAAGGCCAGCAGCCGCCGGTTCTTGTAGCGCTCATTGTCCAGGGTCTCGGGCGCAATGGCTTCGCGCGCCAGGCGGTTGTAAATCGTAACGTTTTCGGTGGCAGAGGTCATGGCAGGCAACGGCTTGGCGGTTTCAGCCAGGTCCTGGTGTTCGCAGTAGCGGATGGTCTGCGGAACGCCGTCCTCGGTCAGCACAAAGTCTTTCGCGGTAAGCCCGTGAATGAATTTACCCTGCTTGTCTTTGACCTCAACAGCCTCGACCACCAGATTCGACTGCACCTTCAGCGTAAAACTCTGCGGCTCGTTGGCATTCTTGTTCTGGCCCACTTGCTGCGCACGCGCGCCCTGCGCGACGAACCCAAGAAGAAGCGCGAAAATTGCCAGTCTCCGCATCATTGCCACCTCAGGTAGAGCGAAGTTTGCAGGCTGCGCATGGCGCCGGCCGACGAAGGCAATCCAAACTGATCGCTGGTGACATAGCTATTCCAGCCGGTAAAGGCCGCGTGGTTGAGAGTGTTGGTGGAATTCACAATCACGTCGAGATACCACTTGCCGTGCGGCCTGAAGGTGCGCGCCAGCGAAGAATTGAAGGTGAATTGATCGGGCCCGGTGATGGAATCCCTGCCCGCCGTTCCCCATCCGCCGCTCGGCTCCGTGTAAGCCGCCGCGTTCAGGTGCGCCCCCGTGCCCGAATTGCCGCCGGAGCTGTAGATCGGTGCGCCGGTCAGATCGGGCCGCAGGATGGAGTTGGAGCCAGCCCCCGGAACCAGCGCTGGATACACCGGCGTCTCCGGCAATCCGGTGCCGAAGGTCATGTTGCCCAGCACCGTCCACTCCTTCAGCGCCCGCCCGCGCCAGCCGCTCATCAAGCTGCCGCCTCCCAGACCCTGGCCGCTGGTGTATTGCGCGGTCAGGTTCACCAGTTGGCGCTGATCGAAGCTCGAGAGTGAGCGCTCGGCACGCGGATTCTGCCAGTCCTGCGCGATGGCCCCCGCGGCAGTCGACAACGACGCCGACTGCGCCGAGCCTCCGCCACTTGCGATCTGGTGCCCCGCCCCGCCAAGATACGCGTCGTCGTCGATGGACTTCGAAAAGGTGTACGTGAGCGTGGAGGTAAAGCCGCTGCGCAACCTGCGCCGTAATTGGAACTGCCCTTCCTCGCGGATCGAGCTGCCATTCGACGTTTCGTAGACGAATCCCGAGGGGTAGGTCGGATTGGGAACCGGCATGCCGAGCCAATAGCTGTTGGGCATAATCTGCTGTGGGCCATGCGTGCCCTTATAGCCGCGGTACGTCGCCGTTGCCTGTAACGCAAACGGCAGGTCGCGCTGCACCGACAAATACCAGGCTTGCAGGTAGCCGATGCGGAAGTGGGGGTCGATGGCAAAGGTGTCGAGGGTTCCCGTTGTGCACGTCGAGGCGGGAACAGAAAAGCTGCTCAGGCTCAGCGGGCACGAAGTGGCGCTGTTCTGAATGCTGAAACTTGTCGTATTTGGCAAAGATGCCTGCTGCGCCATATTCAAAATGAAATTCTGATAGACCGAACTGTCCGGATAAAGTCCATAGCCCGCTTTGATGACCACGCTTGAAGCGGGAATCGGGCGCCAGGTAGCGCCGATGCGCGGCTCGAACATGCGCCGCTCCGGATCGATCAGCGACGCTGGATAGTGCGCTCCCGTCGACGTGTCCACGGGATTGCTGGCCAAAACGGCTTGCGCCTCCGAGTAATTGCTCGAAACCACCAGATTCACCAGGTTCCCGTTGAGTTCCGTGATGGGCGCGCCGTAATCCCAGCGCAGGCCCGCGTTGATGGTCAGGATCGGCAGTACCTGCCAGTCGTCGCTGATATACGCGTTGTACACCGGCTCGCGGAAATACTTGTCTGCGTTGCCGTAGGCGATGGAACTGGCGTCGGGAATGCCGATGAGAAAATCCGCAAGATCGGAGCCGCTGGCCGATCCGCCTGCCGTGCCTGCCGTGGCCGCGCCGTTAAAGGTGAACGTGCCCCGCGGATTCTGCTGGAAAAAATCGTCGTAGTTGCGTTTGTTCAACTCGGCGCCCGCCGTAATGTTGTGCTTGCCGTGATAGATGAGCGTCGAAACCGAGACATCGTCACTGCGGGTGCGGTTGAAGGAGCTGTTGGCGTCGCTCAACCCCGCAAAGCCGCTGGAAAAACCTAGCCCCGGAGGACCCCAGTCCGCCGGGTCCTGATCGTTGTCGCTGATGTTTGCGCCATTCGGTCCCGACACGTTCTTCCGGTAGGCGAAGTTGGGCGTCAGCTCCGTGCGCAGGCGGCTGAAAGTGAAATTCGTGAAGAGAAAAACACGCGGCTTCAGCCGGTGCGACCATTGGACATTGGTCGTGATGCCAAGCTGCCCGGTCTCATCCACAAACCCGAAGAGGTTCACGCTGTCGGAGCGCGTGCTTTGAAAAGCAAACCTTCCGTTGAATTGGTCTCTGCGCCCCACGCTCTTGTTGAACCGCGACTGCATCGCGTCTGTATGCGTGTTGTCGAGCACCGCTGCCTGGTAGTTATAGGCTGATGAGCCGGTCACATTCGGAGTCAGCTTCGCGTAGAACTGCGACAGCAGATACGCCGCCTGCGGCGAGAGCGACTCGCGGGCCGGCCCGGTCGCCAGAATGATGTTTGTAATCGGACCACTGCAAGTGTAGCCAGAACCACTGGCTTTCGCGGTCTGTCCAAATCCGCAACCGGTCACGGGATCGTAAATGTCCACCGGCTGCCCCTCCGCATTGGTGAGCTTGGAAAGATCGCCACCCTGCTCGGCCTGCGTCGGCACCAGGCCCGTCAGGATCGGCGCGCTGGTGTTGCGTGTCCACTGGTAGGAAACAGAGAAGGTCGGCCCGTGCGGCAGAACACGGGGAATATTCATGGGCCCTTGCAGCGTGGCCGAGCCCGTGAAAATGTTCCAGGAGGGTTTGGAAGTCGGCTGGCCGCTCAGTGCATACGACTGCGCATTGAGCGCGGAGTTGCTCTCGTTCACTTGAAAGCCGCCGGTGTAAAGACCCTTGCTGCCGGATCGCGTATTGCCGAAGGCTGGATTCGTTGCGTACTGCGAGGTTGCCGCGTTGTTCACGCTGCCTTGCACCAGAAATCCGTCGGCGCTCTCTTCGTTCTCTTCGGGCGCCTTGGGAATCTCCTGCGGGGCCGCCGGCGCGTTGCTTTGCGCGGGCTTTTTCCCCTGCGGCTGCTGCGCTTGCTGGGTCTGCTGCGGCTGCGGGGTTTGCGCGGTTGCAGGCGCGGGCGGCGCTTCCACAGCGGGCTTCGCAGTCTGCGCGCTGGCCTGGATCTGCTCCGGGCTCAGGAGTTTCAGTTCATACGCGCCAGCCGGCACATTCGGCGCCATCGTTACTTCAGCGTGGACCGGCGCGAAAGTTTGCATCTCGATGTCGATGGTCCATTTGCCGTCGCCCAGATCGTCGAACTGAAATGCGCCGTCGGCATCGGAGACCGCAGTTTCTGTCTTCGTCCCCTGCGTGGCCGTGATGGTCGCGCCGGGCAGGGGCAGCCCGCCAAAGGTGACCACGCCGCGATAGGGCGAGGTCGCGGACGTTGCGGAACCGGCCGGCGCGGCAGCCTGGGGAGCGGGCGCACCCTGCGATGCGGGGTTCGTGGTCTGGGGTGTCGCCGCACCGTCTTGCGCCGCGGCGCAAGACGCCAGCAGCAAAATGCATACCAAAGCGAGACCGCGAATTTCAACTCTCCGGCGCGGTGCGGTTTCGCTCATCGTCGCGTGCACTCCGTCTTCAGATTTGCCGCGCGGCGAGCTAGGCGCACGCACATGCATGCATTGCGTAAGGGGATGTCAACAATAAGACGTTGCGAACCCCCATTTTGTTCGCTGCGTCTTGCACTTTTTTTGCCTCCCGCTCTGCGCGACCCGTCGAAATTAATTCGGCGAAGGTTTCTCCACGTGATCGATCACCATCACGTTGTCAGGCGCTTTGGTGGCTTCGATCTTCAGTCCGAGCTGCTCCTGGATCGCCGTATAAAGGTTCGGCGGCGCATCCGCTGTGTCGCTCGCCGGCGGAGTGTGGAAGCCAATTCCGCCAAACTGCGCAAATTGCGAATCGTCCGGCGTCCACTTCAAGCGAATATCGTAGCGGCCCTTGATGCCGGTCTGATCCACGATGGGCCGGTCTGTCACCGCCGACTGAAACCATATCGCGAAATCCGGCATGGTCAGGTTTCTTCCCACCGCGGTCACACCCTGGCCGCCGGGGTTGGGTCCAAATCCCATGCCCGATGGATCGTTCGGCCCCGCCGTGGTTTCGGTCAGCTTCGGCCCGCCAGGCGCCACCGTAACGGCATACACCGCCAGTTCGCGCTGCTCGTTGTGGAACTTGAGCTGGAACCGGTCGGCCAGCAAATTCTGAATGAGGCCCGCCATCTGGTTGTGATTTGGTATGCCGGGCACATCCGGCGTGCCTTCAACGTCAAACAGATCGTTGCCCGCCCAATCCGGCGCGCCCACAATCTGCTTGGTGTGCAGGCCGTAGCCGAGAGCAATCAAGTCGTCCAGATTCGCGCCCCGGAAAATGAAGTGGTGCCCATCGAATCCGATGTTTTTGCCGCCTCTGCCCGGTGGGACGGGCTTCACCGTCACCACGTCGAAGACCGGCTTCGCATCCGCCGCCATCTGCTTCGGCGCCTCGGGAATTGGCCACGCAGCATCGGGTGCGGTGCGCGCAAGAGAAATCGGCATCGGATTCGGACCTCCCACGCCCCAGTTTCCCTGCACCGTATTCCCGTCCGCGCTCAGCGTGCCCTCGATCGTAATCATCGGCGTCGTGAACTTCACGTCCGCGCCCTGGACGGTAACGGTGTTGAACTTCAGCGGAGGGCCTCCGCGGTCGGCGTTAAAGAGAGAGGCATTCAAGGTTCCATCGGCAGCTTTCGTCACCTTGATCACGACGCGCTGGCCCTTTGGCGCATTGGGCGGAGTCAGCGTGCCTTGCCAGATGCCCACGATGCCCTTGTCCGGAGCTGGCGTCGATGGCGGCGCCCCCAGCCCGCGAGCCTCGGCTGCTCCCGACCCCGACGTTGCCGGTTGCGAGCTGGCCTGCGCGTTGGTCCTCACCGCGCCCACCGCAAGCAGCAAAAGAATCGCTCCGGCCGCGAGCCCCGCCCGTGAAGACAACTTTTTCCAACCCGGCCGCACGGTACTACCGGTAAATTCCGTTTTCATTGTGAAATTCCCTCTCTGCTCCCAAAGGGGCACTTACAGCGGACACCTCTTGCTGCTTTTCCGGTCTCAAGAAGCATACAGCGGTCAGACGGATGTACGCCGTCGTTGTTGCCATGGTTCCCGTATTTCCGGCCATTTCCTGCATAACGGGCATCGCCGCCATTTCAATACTCCTTCCAGCGAAGAATGCGAATGGACAACCAGGCAAAGATGGCGCAAGCCATTGCCGCTGCGATCACCACTGCCCATGGCATGGCCGCGGAGAGCGGGTAAGTAAAGAGGCTCATACCCGATAAGGGATTGAAATCGGCCATGCGAGGAAATCGAGCTTGAACGATCAACAGCGCAAATACCGAGAAGACGCCGACTCCCGTTCGCCACATGTCGTCAAGAAAAGTGGCCAGAAACGCGAAGGCCGCGTACACGGCCAGGGCACAGAGCAGAACGCGCACCACAAAGTCGATGGATTGCAATGCGCTGGGCAGGACGGGAGCCGCACACAGCGTAGTCACGGCCAGGACCAGGACAAAAAGGCCCGTCTCAATAGCCCCAAGCCCTGCACGCACTGAGAACAACTGCTTGCGCGAAACCGGCAGAGACAACGTGAAGAGCATGGATTTGTGAAATCCGGCTGTAGTGCGATACACGGTCTGCGTGTTGATGCCGGCGCCGGAAAGAAACATCGCCGCAAACCAGTACAGCAAGGGAGACATTGCTCTCAAGGCCCGCCACATCTGCCATTGGCTGCCTTGGCGTGTGTCGAACAAGTGCGGCAGCACCATGAGGCCGATCATTGGGGCCAGGAGCAGGAGCCTCCACCGCGTTTCGAGCCAGGCTTTGTACCAGAGCATTTAGTCCCCCCTCACATGTTCCAGAAACAGTTCTTTCAGCGAGACGGCGTGAATTTCGACGGAGACCGGCGCGAATTCGCGCACGTGTTCGACGACGCTGTCGACGTCATTGTGCGCGAGGATCGAAACCGTTCGACCTCGCCGGCGAAGATGATCGACTCCCGATAAGCCCGCCAAGGTTGGCGGCGGCTCCCGGTCGAAGACCGCAACCACGCGCCGATATTGCGCCTTCAAATCGTCGAGCACGCCCGCGATCACGGTCTTGCCCTCATCGATCAAACAAACGCGGTCGCAGATCTGCTCAACTTCAGGCAGATGGTGCGAAGAAAAAAAGATGGTGACGCCGTCGCCGGCCGCCAAATCTGCCAGCGCCTGCAACACCTCTTCGGTGGCCACCGGATCGAGACCGCTGGTGGGCTCGTCCATCATCAGCAGTTCGGCGCCGCGGGCCATGGCCAGCAACAGCATCAGCTGCGTGAGCATGCCTTTCGACAGCTTCCCTATGGACTGGTTCAGCGGCAGACGGAAGAGATCGAGATACCTCTCCTCCAGATCCGGTCGCCACGATGGATAGAACGGCCGCGTGAAGCGAATCATCTGGCCCACGCTCATCGACGGATAGAGTTCCTTGTCTTCGCTGACAAAAGCGATCCGGCGTCTCGCTGCCACGGATTCCTTTTCCGAGCGGATGGGGACGCCGAGCAACGATATTTCGCCGGCATCCTGGCGCAGCATTCCCAGCAGGAGCTTGAGTGTGGTTGTCTTTCCGGCGCCGTTGCGGCCCAGAAAGCCGTAGATGGCGCCGCGCGGCACCTCGAGATCGAGCCCTCGCAGCGCAGGCTTGCCCTTGTAGCTCTTGGAAAGCCCTTGAGTGGCAATCACGATATCTTTCAAGTCTTCCTCCGTGCCGTGGCGGCATCGCTGAGCAACCCTGAGAGTTCGTTTTCAAAAACCCTGCGTAGCTCCGGCTCCGAAAGTCCCAGCGCGATGGCTCTCTCAATCGCAGGGCGAAGAGCATCGCTGCTGCGGCGAATGGCCGTGGCCCTGGAAGATCTTCCCGGTTCCAGAACGTACGCTCCCGATCCGTGCCGAACCTCGATCACTCCTTCGTGCTCCAATTCGCGATAGGCTCTCGCCACCGTGTTGGGATTCATCGCCAGGTCCTCGGCGACCTTCCGGATCGTCGGCAACTGTTCGCCGGCGCGCACCGCGCCTGTCTCCACCGCGTGCTTGATCTGCTCCATGAGTTGCAAGTAGATGGGCACGCCGGAAGTGAAGTTGATCCGCAGATCCATATAAGTGTCTACAACACTAGTACACTAGACTCGCAGCCGTGTCAAGAGGAATCATTGCCACCCCTTGTCCCTTGTTCCCTGTCTTTCTGACCCCTGACCCCTGACCCCTGAAACCTGAACCCTATGTTCAGTTCGCCGACGGCCGCTCCACATCATCGATCACCAACACCTCGACCGGCGCTTTTTGCGGCTCGAGCTTCAAGCCGAGCTGCTCTTCAAGCGCAGTAACAAGCGACGGCCCTGTCGCATCGAGGTCAGGCCTTCCCGCTGCGCTTCCATTCGACTCCGCCGATTCCCCGGCTGCCGTGCCCATCGGCGTCCATTTCAGCGTGAAGTCATACATCCCGCTCAATCCCGTCTTGTCCACTACCACGCGCCCGCCCACGTCCGCCCTGCCTGAAAGCCAACCGGCAAAGAAATCCATCGACACGCTCGCCGCATGCAACTCCCCTTTCGATCCGCCCCACAGCCAGGGCATGTGCTGCGTTCCCGCCGCGGTGGCTGTCAATTTCGGGCCGCTTCCGGCCGCCACCATCGCATAAACCGGCAGCTCCTTTTCACGCCGGCTCACCTTCAGCTTGAACCGGTCGGCAAGCAGCGACTGCACCATCAGCCGGTATTGGTCGAATCTCTCCGTGGGAGCCAGCTTCTGCAATGCGATCCCATCCTCATCCACGGTTTTGGCCACAATGTCGAATCGGTCCGAGTTCGTCCAATCCGGTCCCTTCTCGAGCTGATCGTCCGACGTCACGTTGTATGCGAGCTTGATCAGTTCGGCGACCGTGGCGTTCTCTGCGCTGAACCGTCCTTCGGCAATCCCATAATTTGTCAGGCCGCCGTTGCTCTGGCTCGGCTTGATCGTTGCCACTTCAAACGAAGGCCGCGCACCCCCGTCGGGATGAACCAATTGCGCCTGCGCACCGGGCAGCCCCGCCGCCACAAGCGCGCAGGCCGCGAGCAAGAAGTTTCGATACCAGTGCGCATTGCGCAACATCTTTCTATCCCCTCGCTCCCTGTCTTTCTGACCCCTGACACCTGAAACCTGAACCCTGTGTTCAGTTCGCCGACGGCTGCTCCACGTGATCGATCACCAACACCTCCACCGGCGCCTTCTGCGGCTCGAGCTTCAGTCCCAGTTGCTTTCTCAGCGCCTCGCGAAAGGGGGCGCCGAATGAGCCCACATCGCCCGGCTGGCCCATTTCTTCGGGCGGCGTCCATTCGATCGAGAAGTCGAATCCGCCGCTTAGCCCCGTCTTGTCGATCAGCGGCCGATCGAGCGTGGCCAGCCCCGTCTGAAACGGCATCGACTCGGCCAGCATCTTCATCGTCACATTGCGCCCGCCGAAACGACGCGCTCCCTGCCCGCTCACGGGCAAACGCGCGATCATGCCGCACGGAATGGGCAGCGCTGCATTCGGTTTCGCGGCATGCATCTCTTGCGCTGCCCCGCTGGCCTTGCTGTCAGAGTTCTCAGGCAGCGCGGTCGTCGCGCAATCGTCGTTCGCTGGATGCGGCTTGAGTTGCCGACCCGGCATTCCCGGCGTTGCCAGCGCCAGGCCAAACACGGGAACATCGCGCGCCTCCCGGTGCACCTTCAGCCCGAAGCGCTCGGCCAGCAGGCTCTGCATCATCAACCGCATCTCATCTTTTGTCGCGGGCTCCGCCGTGCGCGCTTCAATATCGTACCGGTCGTTGCGCACCCAGTCGGGCACATGCAGTTCCAGCCCCGCCCAGTAATCCATCCGCAGCGCCAGCTCCTCGGTTCCGCTCAGCTTGTACGCAAAGGTCACGTAACGCAGCAGCGGAAAACCGCTCGAGGAAAACAGCGTCCCGTTCGGGGCCAGCTTATCTTTCTGGCTCACCGTGAACCACGCATTCCCATTGTCGAGCGAAAAATTACTGCGCGACGGCGCGTCCGTCTTGTCTTGCCGTACCGACGCAACGTCAAACTCCTGCCGGCCCCCGGCAGCTTTTTCCCAATCTTGGACTGGGCCCTGCGCGCGCACCGGCATACTCAAGCCAAACGCAATCGCCAGCGCGGCAAGCTGCACAGCCACGTCTAGCAATGTCTTTCTGCCGCGTTTCACGCTGTATATGGACGTAGGCGACTCCTGTTCCCTGTTTTCTGACCCCTGACCCCTGACCCCTGAAACCTGAACCCTATGTTCAGTTCGCCGACGGCCGCTCAACGTGATCGATCACCAAAGTCTTCATCGGAATGTTCCCTGGCTCCAGCCGCAATCCAAGCTGCTCCTTCAACGCTTCCACGAAGCTCACCCCCTGCGCGTCAGGCCCAATCTCGTCTGAAGACGGTGACGGGGAGTTCGTTCCGAAAGTGCCTGGATCCGGCGTCCATTTCAAAATGAAGTCATAGTTTCCGGTCAATCCCGTCCCGTCGACCAGCGGACGGCCCAATCTGCCGATAGACGCAAAAGAATTGGCCATAATCGGCAGCGTTGTGTTCCGTCCGCCCATCACGAGCGCTTGATCCGCTCCTCGCACCGCTTCGATGCCTCCGCATTGCCGCGGAAAAATGTCCGCGTCTTTCGGCGTCGCTCCAGCGCTTGCCGGGCCCATCGCATCGCAAGATGGCTCACTCTCGTGCCGATGCAGCTTTGGTCCCAGTATTTCCGGCTTCACCAGCTTCATCACCAGCACCGGTGTGTCCTTCGTTTCGTAATGCACCATCACCCCGAACCGTTCCTTGAGCAAGGTCTGCATCATCAACCGCATCTGGTCCTTGGTCGGATTGCTGAGAGGGGCGCGCGCATGGATTTCATAGCGGTCCGATTTGACCCACTCCGGAAGATGCCCATACATCGACTCGAATTGTTCCCGTGTCCCCTGGATCTTGTAGGCAAATTCAATGTAGGTTGCCAGCGGAACATCGGCACTCAAAAGTCCGCCTGTGTTCGCGTAGGCTTCGTCTGGGCTCAACCGGAAATTCGACGGTTCCATGGGCCCCGGATTCAAGCGCACCGAAGCTGCTTCAAACTCCAGCTTTTCTCCCGCGGCTTTCTCCCCATCGGGCGCGGCGCTTTGCGCGCGCAGCGGCGCACACAAGCCCAATGCAATCGCCGCCGCGGCCATCAGCACAGCCGCGTCCTCCAGGATTCTCCTGCCCCATCGCAATCGATTCATGAACGTAGGCAACCTCAAATCTTGGCGCAGCTCAACACCAAGGGATAAGACTACGGGAGCCTATTCCCTTTAGACACCTCAGATCAATGTTTTGTTCCCGCGGCGCGGACTTTCCTGCGATCGGACGGCGTAATCGAAGCGGCCGTTCCGCTTTCAGTCGACCTGCAAGCGGATGTGCGCCTGCTCTCCGGCGGCTAGGGCCACGGTGAACGGGAAGGCCTCGAAGCCGGGAACGAGATTGAAGGTTTTCGTTTTGAAACTCGCCTCGAAGCCGGCGGCCGCATCGGTGCTTACGGTCAATCCGCCCTTGGCCTTGATGACGCGAACCGTATGCGCGTCGATCTGCTCGATGCGCTCGTCGGCCCGCGCGATCACGGGAACGATCAGCTTCATCGGCGCAGAACCAGTCGCCTCGCCGCTTGCGCTCGCAACAATTTCTACACCCGATTCGCTAAGCCGGTAGACCATACGATAGAGAATCTCGCCTGCGGAAACGGGCTTGCGCGACGCCGTCAGCATGCGGCCCTGCGCGTCGAAGACGACCTCGCCGTTCGACTGCTTTGCCGTGAGCGCGGCTTTGAGATCGTTGAGATTCGTGTACGTTTCGCCGTCGACGTACTCAAGGCGCGGCGTCAGCGCCATGTGCGGCCCCTCGCGAAACTGCTGCTGATTGGCGATCTCGACCATCAGGTACTCGGTCATGCTGGCCGTGCAAATCGGCCCAAGCTGTTCGTGATACAGCAGTGACAACGCTCCGCCGGAAACGTGCCCGCCGCCCAGGTTGCCCGCACCCGGTTGCACGTGCTCAGAATATTCCCAATCATATTCGGTGACGGTGGCGCGCCACGGCCCGATCGCTGCCAACTTTGTGCCAACTGTGGAGAAACTTCTGAGCACGTACGCCTCATCGCGCGGCAACTTCGGCCGCTCGGCGGGCTCGGCGTCGAATGTGCCGCGGTCCAAAACCGCCGCCAGCGCCTTGGCGTGCGTAAACGTGTGATGGATGCACGGCAGATCGCCGTGCGCGAAGAAGTCCGGCCCGCCATCGAGCAACCCCTCATGGGTGCAGGCGGCCATCAGCTCAAGGTTGCGCCGCGCCACTTCGCGAAATCGCGGATCGAACTTCGCCATCAAAACAAAACCAGGATGGCAACCGTCGCTGGTTCTGCTTCCCCACCAACTCCACTTGTAGTTGCGCGTGCCGAAGCTGTTGTCCCATGCGCCGTCGGGCAGCATGAACTCCATGTGCGTCTTCATCGCGGCCACAACCTGCTGCTGCACCGGCTTGTCATCGGCGAGTAAACTGTAGAGCGCAAGCGAGGGCAGCGACTCCTCAACGTTGTAGCCCATGTCCACAGGACGGCAACCTTTGGGCGAAACCCCCGTGAGGGGATGCCCTTCGCCCACAAGAAATCCATCGCCCGAAAACTGGCCCAGGACCTCGTGCGCCAGCGTGCGCGCGCGCTCGAAGTAGTGGGATTCGCCCAATACCCGCCCGCAGAGTTGAAAGGCCAGCGTCGCCGTCACCGGATAGTTCACGTTTCCGGTTTCCAAGGTGATAAAGCCATCGAGAAATTTGGCTGCCGCGGCCAGGCGATCTTTCCATTGCGCGCGCGTAGCGGCATCCAGAACTTCGCCGTGATGTTCCAGAGCCTCGGCCAGCGCGATCGAGTGAAACACGGTGATGCCCTGCCATGTGCTCAGAGTCACGTCGTTGATCCAACTGCCGTCAGCGCGGCTCACCTGGGCTTGCGACCACTCATGCACCAGCATCGCCGCGCGCAGGTATTTGGCTTCGCCGGTGGTGTGCGCCATGCGCAGCAGCGGATACACCGCATCGCCGCAACGGCCGTGGATCAACGCGCAGGAGGGGCACAGCAGGCCGCCATAAAATGCCGGATCGCCAAGACCGGTCTCCTGCCGCGCCACGAGCCCGTCGCACCATGTCCGCAGGGTTTCGGCGTAGAGCCGTTGTTCCGGCGTTGAGACGCCCGCCCCTTGCGCCTCCGCCGCGATGGCGGCAAGCCCCGGAAAGGCGACGCCGGCAGCAAGCGTTGCGGCACTTGCCGCGGATCGCCGCAACAGTTCTCTGCGCGACATCCCGTTGGGAAAAGCCTGAGTTTTCATCACGGAGAATACTATCGTGGTTTTGTAGTTTCTGAATACAGGTTCACTGCATCCGAGTGGAATCGGAAATGCCTCGGTGGGGCGCTGGATGTTCTCTCGGTTACCAGCTATACACAGCCTGAATCGACGGCGCTCCGGTCTTGCCTTCAATCACGCTCACCTTCAGCACGGCTTCGAGGTTGCGGCTGGCAAATCCACTGCCGATGCTCTCTTTCAGCAACTCCATGTAGTGGGGGCTGGCCACAAATTGCGCCGCGGCTTCGGTGCCATTGCGGCCCTCTCCCGCAAGCACCACCACCCACCCGTCAATGGTCGGGTCGCGGAACCGGGCGACGATCGCGTAATCGTCGGCGCTGGAGTAGGGTTGCGAGGTGTCGCGGTCCCAGTGCGCGTGCGGCGGTGTCTGGTCCACAATGCTTTCCGTGTTGGTGGGCGTCATGGGCATCATATGGAAGCGTAGAGGCTGCAACAGCCGCAGCGTCCAGTCGTTGTTGTAGCCGCCCAGCAGGATGACCGAGTGTTCGCGCAATTCCGGCAACGAGGTGGTGGCCGAAGGCATCAATTCCGTCGAACTGCCCGCATGCTCCAGGGTGCTGCTGATCTGAGAAATTGCCGAGGCGGCCTGGATGGAGACGAAGGGATACTCAATGGTTTTATCCGCTGTGACCACGCCCGAGTAATTATTGGGTGCGAATGTCGAACTTCCCGTGCAGAGAATCACGGAGTGTTGATCGTGAATCACCGGAGCCCAGAAGGCCTCGACCGCCGTTTGCGCGGGCGCTCCGCGATATTTCCAAAAGAAGCCCGCCGTCACAGCAATCAAAAGCACCACTCCCGCAGCCATCCACCAAACCAGCATCCTGGACCCGGAGCTGTGCTCGGATGCCGCGTGCTCCACGCTGCCCGCGTGGGCAGTTTCGTCCCCAGTTGCTGACGGGGCGCCGAAACCCAATTCGTCGGCCTCTGTTCCCGGATGCGCAAAATGTTCCGCCTCGTGCTCATGAAGATAGGCCGCGCGCAGTTCCGCTTCGTCGGGGATCTCTCCATGACCATCCTGCCCATGCAGAAACTCCGCAACATAGGAGCCGGCGGGAAGGGATATCCGGATCCCGGAAATGCTGGCGTGTTCGGAATAATAGAGCAGGAGCCGTTTGCGCACCTCACCGGCTGTGTAGCGCACCACGGTATCGGTATTGGTATCGTATGTCGGCGGGCGATCAAAGACTTCCACGCCCAGCGTCCGCTCTTTGAGTGAATCGAGCTTGCCCGCAAGGGTATTTTCCACAATGTATTGCAGCAGCGTCGGATAACGCTTGCTGTTGCAAAAATGCGGACTGGCCAGGACCGCTTCTAACTCACGCAGGATCGCATCATGGTCTTGCTTGGTCTGCGGGTGCCATGCTTCCCGTGTTGCATGGGCTCGGTTCATAATTTGCCCGAATCATACGCGACTTTCACATGCCTTGCAAGACGTTTGACACAGCGGGAACCCGCGCTGTAACAAAAAGATTCCATTCGATTTCGCAGATTCCTTCGGGGCCAAACGGTGAGTCTGGGCCGCATCGGCATGCACACGTTGCAGCGCTCTGCCTGATGGTTGAAGTGGAGGCATGCGTTCCGCCTCGAGCGACCAGCGCGCACCGCGGATCCAATGGGCGACCGCCTGCGCGACGCCAAGTCCCGGTATCATAAAGACTAAGGAAGCGATGACAACCGCAGCAAGCGCACCGGCGCACGACAGCGCCGCAGACAAAAATCCCATCACCATTGGCGTACTCGCCCTGCAAGGCGACTACGAGGCGCACGCGCGTGCCTTTTCGAGTGCTGGCGCGCGCACGGTGCTGGTGCGCAAGCCTGAAGAGTTGAAGGGCCTCGACGGCCTGGTTCTGCCGGGCGGCGAATCGACAACCATGCTCAAGTTTCTTGAGGCTCATGGATTCTTTGCCGCACTGGGCGAGTTTGTTTCGAACACGCCCTGTTTTGCCACCTGCGCGGGCTGCATTCTGGTGGCGCGCGAAGTGCTGCGCCCCAAACAGCGTAGCCTGGGCGTGCTGGACGCCACGGTGGAGCGCAACGCCTACGGCCGCCAGATCGACTCCACGATCCTGACGCTGCCCACGGAACTGCCGGGCGGACCGCTGGAGATGGTCTTTATCCGCGCGCCGCGCATCACCCGCGTGGGGCCCGGCGTCAAGGTTCTCGCCCAACGCGACGGCTTCCCTGTCCTCGTCCGCCAGGGGCATCTGCTCGTGGCCACCTTCCATCCTGAGATGACCTCTGACACGCGCGTACAACTCCTGTTCCTTGAGATGGTGCGCCGCCACAGGAAAGCCACGCAGCAAAGTGAATCGGCTCCCGCGGGCCCGCGCACGTCCCACTAAAGTGGCCACGTAACTCGCGGTTTTTGCTTGCATTGCCTTCGCGAGGCACTATACTTCTGCCGTCCCTCGATTGACCTTGCCAAAGCGCTCTTGCGTCTGGATTTGCCGATTTTCTGCCCGCCGCGTCCAATGTTTGATTGAAACCCGGGCGCTTTGGGCTGCGTCGATATAGAAGGCCTTGGACGCAGACCGTCTCAGACGCAGCAACTTCCCGCAAGAGGCGGGGTTTCAATTCTTCAGAACGGGAGAACTTCTCCGGACCGCGCGACGCAATAGCCGCCAACCAGGTGGCTCTTGGGGGCAACAAGACGCGCGGCGATGCACGCAGATCGCGGAGACCAAAGCGACAATCGGAGAAGCGGGACACTTTCTTTCTTCAGTAGCGGGAGTGACGATGAAGCCGCACGTCGCCTTGTTTTGCGCCTTGTTTTGTGTCCTCACAGTTGTGGCCGCCGGCCCGCTGGCTGCGGCGCAGACGCAGCGGGCGCTGCTCATCGGCATCAATACCTATCAGCCCCCCGGCACCACCGCAGAACATCCTCCCGGCTGCACCTACGGCCGTTGCGAGCTCAAGGCTTTTCAAAACCTCGATGGCTCCGTCAACGACGCCCAGTCCATGGCCGATTTGCTCACCAGCGCCAAGTTCGGTTTTCCCGCCAATCAAGTTGTCCTGCTCACCAATCCCGCGCCGCCGCATGCGCGGCCCGGCGTCACCATTCTTCCCGCTTCCCAAACTACGCACGACGGCATTCTCGCCGCCATGCAGAAGTATCTCGTCGACATCCCTCAAAGGGCCGACACCGTGGTCTTCTACGACGCCAGCCACGGATCGCTGCGCGTCAACAGCAAGGGCAACAAGCTTACCGTGCTGGTCGGCGGCAAATATGTTCACGCCGACAGCACCCTGGTGCCTTCCGACGCATACACGGGCGGCTATGACGTGCGCGACCGCGAGATGACGCGCATCTTCAATGCCGCTCTCGACAAGGGCGTGCATCTCACGGTGATCTTTGACAGTTGCCACTCCGGCGGCATCACCCGCGGCATCGGCCCCAAGTATGTGGAGCGCACGCTGGCCTTTGACCCGCGCGACATTAACGAAGCGCCCGACACGCAAACTCCGCCTTCCGAGCGCAAGCAGAATCCCGCGCTGATCTTTTCCGCTGCGCAGCAGGATGAAACCGCCAAGGAGATGCCGCCCACCGGCCTCGCTGCCGAACCGCACGGCGCATTCACTGCGGCGCTGCTCGAGACCCTGGAAGTCCTGCCCGCCGATACGCCCGCTTCCCTGGTCTACGAACGCGTGCGGGCCGTCCTCGAAGGCAGCAGCGTGCCTGACCAGGAGCCCGATCTCGACGCCACAGAGGCACGCCGTCAACAACCAATTTTCGGCGGCGTCGCGGCAAAATCAAACAAGGTTCGCTCCACCGCGCTCGGCGCCAACCATGATGGCAATGTGTCGCTCGATATCGGTCAGGCCGCGGGTTTGGGCGTCGGCACCGAATTCACCGCGGAGGTACCGGGCAAGGATGGCAACCGCATCGTCTTGCGCATCAAGGAACTCAACGGCATTGCCCGCTCCACCGCCGAGGTGGTGAGCCCGGCCGGCGCAACGGTAAACCCCGGCGATATCTTCGACCTCAGCAAATGGGTCCCCGATGAGTCCTCTGTGCTGCGTATCTGGCTGTGGCCCTCCAATCTTTCTCAGCAGCAAATCCTGGCCGCGGCGGCGCAGGTGCAGGCCTCGGGCGCAACGCTGGTAGACGATCCGGCCGAACAGCAGTGGACGCACGTTCTCAGTTGGGACGGTTCGCAGTGGATGCTGCTGAAGGCCGGCGATGCCTCGCCCGTGAGCCTGGGCGCATCGCTCACTGCCGATGCGCTCAAACAGCATCTTCCCGCCGGCGCAAAACTCTGGGCCGATCTTCCGCCCTCGCGCGAGATGGCCGCGGAGCTTGCTCCGGCCGCCGACAGCGCGCTGCAGATGACCGGCAAGATGACGACCGCGCATTACGTCCTCGCCGGCGTGCTGACAGCCAAGGGCCCCGCGTACGCCTGGTACCACAAGAGCGAGCTGGCGGCAGGTCCGCCTTCGCCGGATGCGCCCGCGCACAGTCCGGGCTGTTCCACCAATTCCCCGTATCCCGTGCGCAGCGACTGGGTTTTCTCGGGCGCAGGCGCCGATCTGGATGAGGTCAGCGACAAGCTGAATCAATATGCGTTGCGCTTGGCCAAGGTGCGAAGCTGGATCCAGCTCGCCATCAACCCCACCGACGCTACCATGTTCGAGTACTACTCGCTCGCACTGCTTCCCTCCTCGAACGACACTCCGGTCAGCGACACCCCGCTGGCAGACAACCAGCTCACCCATCAGGGCGATGAATTCCGGCTGGCCCTCACTTCGAGCGACGCCATCCATACCCCCCGTTGGGTGTATGTCCTCGATATCGACTGCCACGGCGCAGGACAGCTCCTCTATCCGGGCAATTACACGGGCAATCAATTTCCCAACAAGGGCGACGAGGATCTGCAATTTCCACTGCCCGGCGCGCGAGCCGTCCACATCGGAGAGCCTTATGGCGTGGACACGCTGATCCTGCTCTCGACCGAGCAGCCATTGCCCGATCCTTTTGCGCTGAATTTTGAGGGCGTCGCCTCGCGTGGCACGCGTGGCGCAACCTCGCCTCTGGAGAAACTTCTAAGCGACACCAGCGGGGGAACCCGTGGCATGAACCAACCGGAACCGACCAACTGGGGCATTAGCCTGTCGACCGTGCACAGCGCCCCCAAACCCGCCGATGGGGCAAAGTAGGTTTTGCGATTTGAATTCGGGCTTCGTGGTTTTAGGGGCGGCGATTGAAAGCTGCATAAGGAATATCCTGTCGAGCGCGCCGCAGGCGCAACGTTTGTTAGCCCCGTGCTTCAGCGTGGGGAAAGCGAATTCCACGCGTACACTCCAGAGTCCCGTAGGGACGGTGCCAGGACATGACTTCTGAAGGAATCAAGAACATCATGGAGCACGCGGCGTGGTCCCCCTCAGGCCAGCCCACCACCCCATCGCGCCCCGCAGCCAAAACGAGCGCAACCACGACCACCAGGCAATGGGGAACACCGCAAGAATTTGACGACGAGGGCGCGCTTTGGCGGGTATGCTAGAGTCGTCAGGCTTCTGGCAAGTTACGCCGCCGGTCGGGGGCCGGCGGCGCACCCATCAAAATTCCATCGGAGGGGCAAGATGAATCGTGCATCCAGGCTCCTGGCCTTGGCATGTTTCGGCGTCGCGGCGCTGGCGGCAACTCAATGCCCGGCGCAGGGGTTCGGGGCGTCCAAGTTGAGAGTCACCCTGCAACGCAAGCTTCCCGCTCTGGTCCACCTTCCCAGCAACAGCATCAAACTCACGGTCGCCACCGCGGATGAAGACAGCACCCTTCCCTTCGATTTTCAGGCGCTGCTTGAGACCGAGTTGCTCAAAGACGCACCCGATCTGCACGAAGACGACAATGCTCCAGTGCAAATCGTCTGCCAGATCACGGAATACTCCCATCCCGATCCCGTCGTTACCGAGCGAGCTACGCCGGGCCTTTCGCTTTCCAAGGGCGTCACCGCGACCTCGGAGATTACGCGCATCACCGGCCAGTTGAATGTCTCGTTGCAGGCCAAAGGCCCCTCCGGCGCCCTGCTCATCTCCGACAACATCAGCGCGACCTACGACGAGGAGTTCGACAGCTCGGGCAATTCCACGTCCCATGGCATGCTGGGTTCGGTCACAGGCACCTTTGGCCGCATCAAGGGCGGCGGAAAAAGCGAAGACATCAACCCGCCCACGCCCTCCGAGTTGCGTTCGCGGCTGATCCTCGATGCGGTGCAGCAAATTGCCGAGCACCTGGTCGACACCGACGAAAACATCGAGGTTCTCCTGGCGCAGAAATCCGGCCCCCTCGACGAAGGCGACAAGGCCGCCCAGACAGGATTGTGGGAACGCGCGCTTGAGGCCTTCGAAACCGCCCCTCCTTTTCCCAAGCCCGAAGAGGACGCCTATCGCCTCTATAACATCGGCGTAGCCTACGAGGCGCTTGCCTACGCGGCCAACGATGAAAAGATGACCATGAAATACCTGGATCAGGCGGCGATCAATTACGGCAAAGCCATCGACGCCCGGCCCAGCGAAAAGTATTTCGTGGAGCCGCAAAAGCGCATTGAAACCGCCATCGCGCATTACAAGGAGCTGGAGCAGGAGCGAGCCAGGGCCGCGCAGCAAGCCGCAAATCCCGCGCCTGCCGCGCCCAAGGCCCTCACCAATACCCAGGTCATCGCCATGGTGAAATCCGGCGTGGACGAACCCACTATCATTGAGGCAATTCGCGGAGCCAGCCTGATCGACTTCGATCTCAGCGTCGCGGGCCGGCGCCAGCTCACCACCAACGGCGTCAGCTTGAAGGTGCTGACCGTGATGAAGACGGAGGCCGCAAAGAAGCCGCCCGCACCCGTCCACAAAGGGCTCACCAACACCCAGGTCATTGCCATGATCAAGGCCGGCATGGACGAAGACACCGTCGTCAAGACCATCGCGGGAGCGGCCGCGGTCGACTTCGACCTCAGCGCAACCGGCCAGCAGCAACTGACCGGCGGCGGGGTGAGCGCGCGGGTTCTGGCCGCCATGAAGGATCGCGCCGCAAAACAGCCCATGGCCGCTAAATGATTTCGTTCCGCCCATCCCGCATGCTCCTGGTCGCGCTGCTCGCGCTTGCGACCGGGCCCCGGCCTCGTGCATCCGCGCAGGAGGTCCGCTGCGGCGCAGGCCAGGACCTCGTCGTGCAGGCTCTGGAACGCATCACCCCGCAAAGCGGCAACGATGCCTTCGTGGATGCTTTGGAACTGCTCAAGCACGCCGTCTCCGTCTGTCCCGAGCTGGGCGACGCGTGGTACTACCGCAGCCTGGTTGAGAAACGTCTCGGCCACGACGCTCTCGCCAAATACGCCTTGGACAAGGCGCACTTCAACGGCTCCGAGGCGCTGGATCAGGGCCTGAATCCGCTCGCGCTCTCCACCCCCGCCGCGCGCGGCATCACGGTCGATGAAGGTTCTGCCCCCACGCCCGCTGCTCCAGTGCGTCCCGGTCCCGTGCAGCAAAAGTGGGCGCTCGTGGTCGGCATCGGGCATTTTACCGACAGTGAAATTCCGCGCCTCAACTACACCACCGCCGACGCCACGGCCTTCGCCGCCGCTCTTGAAGATCCCGCCATCGGTCAGTTCCCAGCAGACAACGTGCACGTCCTCACCGACGAGCAGGCCACGACGAAGAACATTAAGGAGCAGCTCAACTGGATCGCGCGCCACGCCGCGCCCAACGATCTGGTGGTGATTTACGTGGCCACGCACGGCACATCGCGCACCGTGGACACCGCCGGCGGCGCCAATTACCTCGTCACCTACGACACCGAGGCCTACAACGGCGCGCAATTCGACGAGGACGCGCTCTATGCCACGGCATATCCCATGGTGGAGCTGGCCAACGCCGTAGCCACGCGCATGAAGGCCCTGCGCACCGTGGTCTTCCTCGACACCTGCTACAGCGGCGG
>CAZMWL010000045.1:0-26383 GCA_964569985.1 uncultured Occallatibacter sp. | reverse complement strand
TCAAAGAGCGTGGCGGCGCGGGTGTTCATGGTGAGCACCGTGGCTTCAAAGCCGGCTTTGCCGCGCACATACAAATCCTGAAGGTACGCGAAGGTGGTGACGTGGCCCGGCACGACCTCGTGGCTGACAAGCTGCTCGAATTCGGGATAGGAGATCTGGAGCGAGGCGTTGATTTCGTAGCTGGCCTCGTATTCGGGAAGACCTGCCGCAGTGCGGGCGCGGCCAATATAATTCATCGACCCGGAAAACCATGCGTCTTTGATGGGCATGAAATTGATGTTGGCGCGGGGCACGGTCGCGAGTTCCGGCGGCAGATGCGGGACAAGATTTTTCGCTGAGAGCGCGTCGAAGTGTGCGATGACGGCCTGGCCAAGCGCCTGAACTGAGGCCATGGGCGTGACGCGTTCGCGACGCCAGGCATCGACGGCGGCGAGAATTCCTCCGGATTGCGATGTGGAGTAGCCGGCACGGCCCAGCAGCTCGGCGACACGCTCGCGCTTGGCCTCGGGACGCGAGGGCTCGGGCGGACGAGCGGTCGAAGCTTCAACGGCGCGCGTGTACGGAACCGGGTCGCCCTTGCCGAGCACTTCCATGGCGAGGTCCCACATGACATCGAGCGAAACGGCGAGGCCCTGGAGATAGGCGCGGCGCAGGTCCGCACAGTGAGCGGCTTCCTTGCGCAGGCCCTCAATGGCGGCGGGAAGATCGACGTCGCGCAGGTAGCTTGCGAAGGCGTCGCGGTCGATCTCCTTGGCGCCGACGCCGCCGGATTGGCGCAGCAGCGCGGCTGCCGGGTGCGTGTAGGCCGCGGGCAGCGGCTCATCGGAAAACCACGAGTCGGCGATGAAGCGGCCCGTGCCGGAAGGATTCATGACGTCGCCGCCCCAGAGAGTGTCGATGCCTAAAACGGCGTCGGCGACGAACAGATCGAGTTGCGAAGGAGTTGCTTGCGAGGACGCTGGTTGGTTCATGACGTTTTCTTCTCCGATTTGATGCTACCGCGCCAGACATACACGCAAAGGCCGATGAAGAGCAGCGCGGAAACGGATTGCGAGACGGGATCGTTCAAATAGAACGGCGTCTGGATGAAGTCTTCGTGGAATTGCGGCAGCAGGCGCAGGGCCGCGCCTAGCACGCCGCCCAGGGCGCCGCCGGCCATGAGCCCCGAAGCCAGAATGATGCCGCGCTCGCGAATGCCGTGGCCCGCTTCGCCGCCGACTTTCTCAGAGCGGCGTTGCACAAAGTGCGAAAGCACGCCGCCGGTGAGGATGGGCGTGGTGAGCCCAAGCGGAAGATAGATGCCGAGCGCGAAGACCATGGAAGATTTGCCCAGCATCTCCAGAACGATGGTGATGAGCGCGCCCACGCCGAAGAGAAGATAGGTAACCGGCTGGCGGCTCATGAATGCCACCACCAGCGCCTTCATGATGGAGGCCTGCGGCGCGGCGAGAACCGGGCGCACGTCGCCTGCCGCCATTTCCCCGAACTGGTAGGTGTGGGCCAACAGGACAATCGTGATTCCGGCGGCGGCGGCCGCAGCGAGGATCCCGATGAATTTCACTTTCTCCTGCGCGGCCGGCGTGTTGCCGAGCCAATAGCCGGTTTTCAGGTCGGTCATAAACTGGCCGGAGACGCAGAGCGCGGTGCAGACCATGCCGGCGATGGCCATGACGAAAAACATGCCCGTGGCGCTGGAGAGGCCGAAGTGCAAGAGCACTACCGAGGAGATGATGACGGTGAGCATGGTCATGCCGGAGGCGGGATTGTTGGCCGTGGTTGCGATGGCGTTGGCAGCCACCGACGCAAAGAAAAACGCGAAGAGCAGCGTGAGCGCGAGTCCCAGGAAGAGAACGGTCCAGGACACCTGAAAACGCCCGAAGAAGATGGCGACGGCGAGGGCGCTCAAGACGATGCCGAGAAGAATCGCGGGAAGGGAGATGTCGCGATCGGTGCGGTCAGAAGTGTCTGTGGCGCGCGAGCGAAAGGCGCGCAGCGCAATGCTGAAGGAGCCGGCAATGACGCGCAGCGATTTGATGACGCCGAAGATGCCGGCCGTGGCGATGGCGCCCACGCCGATGTAGCGGACATAACTCGAATAAATTTGCGCGGCAGACATGGCGGAAACCGGCATGGTTCCGGGATAGACCGGCACGCCGACATGGCTGCCGAGGAACCAGACGAGCGGGACAAGAACAAAGTTCGAGAGAATGCCGCCGGCGCAGAAAACCATGGCGCTGCGCAGGCCCATCACGTAGCCAAGACCGAGGATGAATCCGATGGCGTCGAAGTTGAAGACCATGCGGCCGCGATCGGCGAGGGTGCGCAGGAGGGGGATGAACTGCAGGTTCAGAGATTCGCGCCAGACGTGAAAGGTGGTGACAAAAAAATCGTAAACGCCTGCGATGCAGGTGGCCTGCAGGAGTAGTTTGGCTTGCGAGCCGCCGCGTTCGCCGGTAACCAGGACCTCGGTAATGGCAGTGGCCTCAGGAAATGGGAACTGGCCGTGCATTTCGCGCACGAAGAAGCGGCGCAGAGGAATGACGAAGAGCACGCCGAGACATCCGCCGGCGAGGCAAATGAAGACGGTTTCGACGGGATTGGGGCTGAGGTGCAGGATGTAGAGCGCGGGGAGGGTGAAGACCGCGCCCGCCACCACGGCAGCCGACGCGCCGCCGATGCCGGTGAGAATGACATTTTCGAGTAGGCTGGAACGGCGCTTGTACATGCGGGCCAGGCCGATGGCGAGGATGGAGATGGGAATGGAAGCTTCCATGCCCTGGCCGACTTTGAGCGCCGAATAGGCCGAGGCAACCGTGAAGATGACACAGAAAAAGACGCCCCAAAGGATGGCGCGGGCCGTCATCTCGGGCGCGTGCATGGTTGCTTGAACGATGGGTGTGTAGGTTTCGCCGGGCTGGAGCGGAAGATAGGCGTTTGCAGGAAGTGCTTTGGTTTCGGGTTCGCTCGATTCGGGTTCGGTCATGGATTGGGTTCCTCAGCTACAGCGCCTTCGAGTTTCAGGCAGGGCGATATAGTTTCCCGCGCAGACAACGGCGTGGCGCATGGGCGCGGCGCAATGCAGAGCCGGGCACCGGATTTGTCCTGTTTCGGATAGCAAGCAAGAGTGTACAGCGTGGAGGACCAGTGAGGGCAACCGGGGACCGGCGGGGCGAGGGTCCCAACCCGGGAAGTCCGGCTTGGGATTCCGGCTCGGATGGTTGCGCGCACGCGGGAAATCGCCTGTCAATCACAGGCCCTCCATAGACCGACCCCTATAAAGTGAAATAGTTTCCCTTAAGAAATATTGGCGGGGTATACTTCGGTTGCTGAATCGGAGCAAGCGGAAGCGCAATCCTCTTCAGAACCGCCGAGGAAGCTCAGGGATTGATTCCGAATGAAGGAGTAAATGGTGCACATCCGGCTCATTTCTTTCCACCCGTCCTGCTCGCTCAAGCGAATTTGCCTTTGCGCCGCTCTCCTGCTGGCCGTCCTCTGTCCTTTGCGGAGCCAGACCCGCGCATGCATCAGCCAGGTTGTTTCCCTGGACCAGAACTGGGAGTTTTCCCTCGCCGATGCGCATTCCGACACGCCTCCGGCCGATGCCAGGTGGATCGCCGTGGAACTTCCCCACGACTGGGCCATTCACGGCCCACGCGCGGCAACCAACCCTTCTGGCGGCGCGGGCGGATTTGCGCCGATGGGCGTTGGCTGGTATCGGCGCACGATCGAAACGCCCGCTACCGCCTGCGCGCGCAAGACGATTGTGGAGTTTGACGGAGTGATGGCGCACAGCGATGTGTGGATCAATGGCCATCGTCTCGGCTCACGGCCCTATGGTTACGTGAGCTTTCAATACGATTTGACGCCGTATCTCGCGCCGCAACACGGACCCCAAAACATTCTTCTTGTTCGCGCCGATAACAGCCAGCAGCCTTCATCGCGTTTCTATCAGGGCGCCGGCATCTACCGTCATGCGCGCCTGCTGCTGTTGCCGCCGGTGCACACGGCGGCGTGGAGCACATTCATCACCGCGCCCGAGATCAAGCCCGGCGATGCCCTGATACAGGCGGCCACGGTGCTGGTGAACGATGCGGCGTCACCCACCGCAGCCAGGGTGCATGTGTCGATACAGGAAGAGCCCAGCGGCAGGACAGTGGCGGAAGCAACGGCGAAGGCGCCGGCCATCGCGCCGGGCGGGACCGTGCCCGTCACGTTGACGCTTCATGTTCGAGCGCCGCGCCTATGGAACATTGCCGCTCCACATATGTACCAGGCGCGCATCGAGGTTCTGGGCCCGGCGGGCGGCAGAGATTTGGAGCAGGTTCCCTTCGGCATTCGCGAAGCGCATTTCGACGCCGTAACAGGCTTCTGGCTGAACGGCAAGAACATCAAAATCAAAGGCGTGGCTCTGCACAGTGATATGGGCGCACTCGGCATGGCAGCTCCTGTTTCACTGGTTGTGCACCGCCTGAAGGCCATGCAGCGCATGGGCGCAAATGCCATTTGCACCGCCCACAATCCGGTGGATCCCGCGTTTCTGGATGCGTGCGACCAGTTGGGCCTGCTGGTGCTGGATGAGTTTTTCGACGTGTGGACGGTGAGCAAGAGTCCTTACGATTACCACCTCGATTTTCGCGATTGGTATCTGCGCGATCTGGAAGACACGGTGCGGCGCGACCGCAATCATCCCAGCATCATCGCCTGGAGCGCGGGCAATGAAATCCACGACACGCCGCATCCGGAGATTGCCAAGCTGATTCTGGAGTCGATGGTGCATGCGTACCATGCGCTCGATCTGACCCGTCCGGTTACGCAAGCCTTGTTCCGGCCCAACGTATCGCATGATTACGACGACGGCCTGGCTGACCTGCTCGATGTGATCGGACAGAACTACAGGCCAAATGAAATCCTGGCCGCTCACGATGCCAAGCCGTCGCGCAAGATCCTCGGCACCGAGAACATCCACGACCGCGCCACATGGCTGGCGGTGCGCGACCACCCGGCATACTCCGGCATGTTTGTCTGGGCGGGTACAGACTATCTGGGAGAAAGCCGGAAATGGCCGTTGTTTGCGGACGCGAGTGGGTTGTTCGATCGCACCGCGTATGCAAAACCGGACGCGCTGGAGCATGAAAGCTGGTGGCAGTCGAAGCCAGTGATTTTTGTGCTGCGGCGAACCGCGTTGGCGCCAAAGGCTCCGACCGATCCCGGCTATGAGTTGGAGCAATTCCGGCCGCGGCCAACGGCATTTCACGACTGGACGCCGGCAGACCAGGCGCCTCACGTGGAACACGTGGAGGTGTACAGCAACTGCAGGGATGTTCGACTGTCTCTGAATGGTGAGGATCTCGGCGCGAAGCCATTGCCCGGCGACCTTGCACCGCGTACATGGGAGGTTCCGTACGCAGCCGGAACATTGACGGCCACCTGTGTCGATCACCCGGCTGTTCGGGATGAACTGCGCACTGCGGAAGCGGCAGCGGCGATCCGTCTCGCGCTGGAGACTCCCGGAGCGGGCATGGGTTACGACGGCATGGCCCTGGTGCGGGCGACCGTTGTGGATGCGAAGGGGACGCCGGTTCCGGACGCGGAGATCCCACTAAGCTTTTCCGTCGCAGGCGCGGGCAAGATGGTAGCTACCGACGATGCAGACACTATGTATCGCGAACCATTTGAAAGCCCAAACCGCGTCACGCAGGATGGCCGCGCCGTGGCTTATGTGGAGCGCACTGCGCACGGTGCGCTGAAGTTGAAGGTCGAGGCTCCCAATCTGCGTCCGGCGTCGCTGCCCATTCCGGAGCCAGCAGGCGAAATCCAGAGTCGCCGTGGCGAGTGACGGACCGGAAAACTTCGATAGGGAGAAGAAAAGCAGAAGCGAGGAGCGAGGGGCGAGCATCTGCTCCATGCAATGGTGGTGGACCTGGTCGGGATCGAACCGACGACCTCTTCCATGCCATGGAAGCGCGCTCCCAAACTGCGCCACAGGCCCACAAGGAAGGGACAACTCTCTTATTGTCGTCGCTCGCGGCCGGCAAGTCAATCGCCGGAAAGGCGCTGAAACGTGCCGCGCGAGGGCGACCGAAGGCTGCCGGTCGCCGCGTCGCACGGCACATTCGGACTATTCGATGGGGGCTGCCATGAAGAACAAGTACATGAGCAAGGCAACGCCGATAAAGCCGGGAATGAGGCCGCACAGGGCCACCTTGGGCCCGATCAGAGTCCACAAAAAGATCACCAGGGCAATGCCCACGCCGATGCAGACGACGCCGCCAATCTTCAAGCCTTCGCGCGTATTGATCCGCTTCAGCCGGTCATCTTCTTTCAGCAGCTCGATAGCAGCCTTGGCGCCCTCGCCCGAGGCCTCGGTAATCCGCCGCAGAGTCTCCGACTTGTAAAAGGCTTCGCGCTCCCGTTTTCGGTAGCTCACCCAGAAGATGATCGAAAGAAACGTGAAAAACGCCACGGTGGACACAATCGGAAGCAGAATGCCGAAAATCGGAATCAATACATTTTCATTCATCTTTTCCCCCTTGCCGGGAATCTTCCCATGCGATTGGTAGGACAGCTGTGACGTGAATCGGGTTGCAAAATCTGAGAAACAGAACGATGTGCGAAAAAATGCAACCAGAGCGGAAGAGAGTTGGTCATACTATCCGCAGAGGCACGACCTCCAGAATGAACGCCGCCGCCAGCGCCGGGAACGACAGGGCCGACGCCGACTTTGCGGATGTTGCGCGCGTGCTGGATGGCGATGTGCGGGCCTTCGAGGGAATCGTGCGGCGCTGGCAGAAACCGTTGGTGAATATGGCGTGGCGCTACTGCCGCGACCGCAGCCGCGCCGAGGAGATGGCCCAGGAGGCCTTTTTGCGCGCCTGGAAAGGGTTGAGCCGATGGCGGCAAGAGTCGAATTTTTCCTCTTGGCTGTTTGCGCTGGCCGCCAACGTCTATCGCTCCGAATTGAAGCGGTTTCCCACGGAGACGCTGCCTCTGGAGGCAGCACCCGAGCCAGTGGGCCTGGCCACACAGCACGGCGAGCTGGCCGCGCGGTTGAGCCACGATGCTGTCCATCGCGCAGTGCTGGCTCTGCCCCTGCGCTATCGCGAGCCGGTTGTTCTGTTTTATTTTCACGAGATGGATTTGGCCGCGGCTGCGCGCACGATGGGGATGCCGGAAGGAACATTGAAAGCACGGCTCTCCAGAGCGCGGACGCTGCTGAGGCAGCGGTTTCCGGGACTGGAAGGGGAGCGAGATTCCCAGCCTGGCCGCAAGATGCCGCCTCACGGACGAGGACCTGTCCGCAGGGGCCCCGAAAACGCGGCGTCGGTGGAGCACTCAGATGTTTTCAACGATGAGCATGATCAAAAGACGGAAAAGGAGGCCGCACGATGAATCGAGCGAGCACAGACCGCAGCGAAGATAAGCACGCGAGGATCGATGCGGAGATCGGCCACATTCTGGCCGGCGAAGAGGAGCTGATGCCCTCGTCGGGCTTTGCGGCCTCGGTGATGGAGCGGGTGCGGCAAGAGGCCGCGCTGCCTGCGCCCCTTCCCTTTCCGTGGAAAATGGCCATTCCCCTCCTGCTGCTGGCCTGCGGAGCCATCGGCTGGGGCACGGTGGAGCTGGTTCGTATCGGCATGCCGGGGTTCGACCTGGCCGCACCCGGCCAGTCCGCACAGAGTTGGCTGACAATCTCTCCGCCGCATCTTTCCGGGAATCTTGTGCATCCCATCGAGCAGGCGGGCTGGGTGGTCCTGGCGCTAGGCGTTTCGCTGCTTTCCTGGCTGGCCTCGCGCCGCCTGGCCGGGCGCGGAGGGTTGCTGTAGCGCGCGGCGTTACGCGCGGCAACCGGCTTCGAGAGAGGGTGCGTCCTGGTGCTTGTACATGAGGAAGAACTCGCGGTGGCCGAGGCGCTCGGGTTTGCTTGGCTCGCCTGAGGCCACAGCGGCGATCAGGTCCATCAGCTCGGCGGCAGCTTCGTCCATGGTCAGCTCGCCGGAGAGCACGCGGCCGGCGTTGAAGTCCATGTCTTCAGTCATGTTCCGAAAAGTGCGCGCATTCCCTGTAACTTTGATGAGCGGGGCGACAGCGCTGCCGATCACGCTGCCGCGGCCGGTGATGAAGAGGACGATCTGCGCGCCAGCAGCGATCAGATCCATGATGCCTTCCGTGTCGTTGGGATTGGTGTAGCCGAATTGCATGAAGTGCTCGTCGGGCACGGAGTCAAGCAGCCATAGGCCGGCGCGCGGCGGGCGCGCGGAGACGCGGATGACGCCCTGGATGGGCTGGCTGCCGCCTTTGGCGAAGGCGCCCATGCTTTTTTCTTCAATGGTGGTGAGTCCGCCGGCAAAGTTGCCGGGCGAAACGGAGTACTGGCGCACGGCCTTGCAGTAGTTGAGCATTTTGTCGTAGGTTGCGCCGAGTTGTTGCGCCGCCTGGGGCGAGGCCGCGCGCGAAACCATCAGGTCGCGCAGGCCGATCATTTCGACGACCTCTTCGAAAATCGCCGATCCGCCGCGATCGACCAAGCGATCGAATGCCCGGCCGACGACAGGATTGCCGGCGAGGCCTGACGTTCCATCCGAACCGCCGCACTCTGCGCCGATGGTCAGGTCGGCCCAGGTCATGGGGACTTTGACGGCGCTGGCGGCGCGGGCGCGGAGCGAGGCCAGCAATTCTTTGCCGTACGCAACGCTCGTGCGCGTGCCGCCGTGCTCCTGAATAAAGAAGGACTCGGCAGGACGGCCGGAGGCGCGCACGGCTTCGGCGATGCGACGCGGCTGCGTGTATTCGCAGCCGAGGCCCACGGCGAGCACGCCGCCGATGTTGGGATGCGTGGCCAGCGCCAGCATCAGGCGGATGGCGTAGTCGTTGTCGTAGCAGCCGGGAAAGCCGATGACGTGTGTGTCGGGCTCGTCTTTGGCGATCTCCTGCGCCACGAAGCTGGCGCACTCCACGGTGTAGACCACGAGGAGATGATTGCGGATGCCTTTGCGGCCGTCGGGACGGAGGTAGCCCGTCCAAATTCGATCGGGAACGTGATCGGGGGTGCGACCCATCATACTGCGTTCCATTATCCATCCAGGAGCTCTGGGGCGGGGGCTTCGGGACGCTGTTTACCCTCCCCCCCCTCCCCCATCCCACCCTACTCTTAGCATAAAGTATTGAAGAACAATGGTTTATGGGTGGGGTGATCTCCGTATCTTCCTAATTCTAAAGGAGCGGCGTCCGGAAAGTCCTCATTCCGTGGTGGTTATGCTTTTTCGGACCCTCCGTGTGGTCGAAGCTCGTTCCCTTTCCTGGCCCACTTCTTAGTGTGCGCCAAGTTGAGAAATAACCCGAACCGTCGCGGAAGTCTATTCTCCGCGTGAAGGTCGCGGCAATCTCTCGATGATTGTGTGGGTTACGAGAAGGCCCCGGCGGGGCCGACCACGGGCTGGCTCTTGACAGCCATAAGACCAGGGACCCGCGGCGGATAAGGAGGTCCGAGCCGGCGTAACGATCTGGCTCAATGACCCGCGCGGAAGGGCTTTTGACGTGGTTCGACGGGAGGCTCGCCGGTGTGGACGTCGAAGTGGCCGGAGCGCTCGTCGAGCTGGCTGCGGCAGTTGTGGAGATGCACCCACTCGCCGGGCTCGATGGGGCGCGTGGCAACGCCGATGACGATTCCGAATTTGACGACGGGCGCGCCTTCGGGGATGGCCATGAGGGCGACCTTATGGCCGAGCTCGATCTTTTCGCGCGCGGCGAGAGTGGAGTTTGGCGCGGGGCCGACGATTTGGAGCGGGCAGCCGGCAGCAGCCTCACCGAGCAACGTGGCGACGTTGTCGGAGGCGTGCACCTGAAAAGCGGAGGCTGCGGATTCGACGGGCATCGCGCGTAAAACTCCGAGAGGGTTGGCTGGCTTTGAAGCAGCCGGGCCGGAGGAGTCTGCGTGCCGCCTTCGGCTGACACCTATTCTATGGCGAAGACCGCGTAGACGGTGGCCTGACGGCTGACTTTGCGCGGCTCGATGGCGAGGGTCGGTGGAGCGGCCGCTCCGCCGTTGAGCCGGTCCATCTCATACATGACCGGCCGTGGCGTCGGTGATGAAACCTGGTTCGAGACATAGATCAGCGTTCCCAGACGCACTCCTATGCCTTTGGCCAACACTTCAGCGTTCTGGCGGGCGCGCGATGCGGCCTGATCGAGCGCCTGTGCTTCCAACGCCTTTTCGTCTTTGACGGTCCAATCGATCTGGCCGCTGTCGGTGGCGCCTGCTGTGACGGCGATATCGAGAATCTCGGCGGCGCGCTCGGGCGGCACTTTCACGGTCCATTGCTGGCTGAGTTTGAATTTATGCGGCTTGGACCAGTCACGATCGAGATATTGCGATTGGCTCTGGATGGAATCCTCGGGAATTCCCGCCTGCTTGATGGCGCTGATGATGGCGTTCGAGGCGCGGGCTCCGTCGGCGTAGGCGGACTTTGCGTCCTCGGGTGGTGTGTCGAAGCCAATGTGCAGAATCGCGAGATCGGGATCGACCGAGACGCTCCCTGTCGCCGTCACAGTCAAGGTGCGATTGGTAGAGTCGACTTTCAGTTCGGGCTGTGCGACTTGCTGGGCGGTGGCAAAGGCGCATCCGGCGAGTAACGCGAGCGCAGCGATCAGGTGTTTTGCAGACATGGGATTGTCTCCTTATCCCTCGAACGCGAAATGTAGGAGAACTTGCAAGGGAATTCCCTGATAGACATTAGGGCAAGGTCCAATCCTCTGTCTTGAGCCCCTCCACGAAGCGAAATGCCTGGTCATTGGTGATCAGAACGAGGCCCAGCGAGAGCGCATGAGCGGCAATCATGAGATCTTCCACGCTGAGCGACCGGCCCTTGCGCTCCTGCTCCGCTCGGAGCAGGCCGTACGCCTGGGCCGCGGCGGAGTCCCAGGGGAAGATCTCGGCGTTGGCAAGAAAAGATTCGACGGAGGCACGCCTGCGCATCGCGCCTGGGTTTCGCGCGACGCCATAGCGAAGCTCGGCCTCCGTGACGGCCGAAATCGCGACCGCGGAGTCACCGACGGATTCCAATTTGCGACGCAACTGAGGAGGCTGATTCGCGATATAGTGGCTGACTGCGTTTGTGTCGAGCAGATAGGCGGCCGTCATGACTTAGAACAAATCCAGGTCGCGGGGCATGCTCGTATGGCGCTCGAAGAAGTCGGCAGGGTAACTCGTCCGATCGAATATCCTGACCAGCTGTTCCATGGTCAGGTTCTTGGGAGGGGGCGGCAGCTTGGCGAACTCCTCTTCCGGCGCGTCGTCGGGAATGGCGTCATATAGAGCGAACCACTTGTCAAAGCTGAGCGCGCGCTTGCGCGCCGCGAGCGGAGCAAGCACGACTTCGCCGGTCGCCAGATCGCGGCGGATGGCAACCTCGCGCCCTTTGAAGCGAAATTCCTTGGGCAGGCGCACGGCCTGGCTGCGACCATTCTTAAATAACTTGGCAGTCTGTGGCATCGTGGCTCCCTCCTGATTCATAGTATATACCACGGTATATACCATTTCAAGCGGCGCCGTTTTGTTTGGCGGCGTGCTTTGCGCCAAACTGCTGCAGCTTGGCGAGCGTAGCGGCGGCCCGGCCGGAGTCGATGGCTTCAGCGCCCATGCCGACGCCTTGCTTGAGGTCGCCGGCGAGGCCCGCGGCTACCAGCACGGCGGCGGCGTTAAGCAGGACGATGTCGCGGCGCGCGCCGGGGATGCCGGTGACGACGTCGTAGAGCAGAGCTTTGTTGGTTTCAACGTCGCCGCCCGTGAATTGGTCGAGAGTTGCGCGCTCGAGGCCAGCCATCTCCGGCGTAATGCGCGCGGCTTTGAGCTGCGGCGCGCCTTCTGCGTTCTCTTCAATGCGCGCGACCACCGACTCACCTGTGGTAGTGAGCTCGTCAATTCCATCCGTCCCGTGGACGACGAAAGCGCGCCTTGCGCCGAGCATGACCAGAGCGCGGCCGACCAAAAGTACGCGGCTGGGAGCGAGCACGCCGATGACTTGCGTGCGCGCGTGTGCCGGGTTGGTGAGCGGGCCCGCCAGGTTGAATATTGTCCGGAAGCCGAGAGCGCGGCGCAACGGGCCCAGAGCCTTCATGGCCGGGTGATAGAGCGGCGCGTAGAGGAAGACGAAGCCGGTTTCGCGCAGGCATTCGACGGCCAGCGTGGGCGGAAGCTCGATGGGCACGCCGAGGGCTTCCAAAACATCCGCGGCCCCGCAACGCGAGGTGACGGCCCTGTTGCCGTGCTTGGCCACTTTAGCGCCGGCGGCCGAGGCGACCAGCGCCGCGCCGCAGGAGATGTTGAAGGTCTGCGGTCCGCCGCCGCCGGTGCCGACGCAATCGACCAGCTCCGCTCTTTCCTCTTCGCTGAAGGGCATGGGCACGGAGTGCTTGCGCATCACGTCGACAAAGCCGGTGAGCTCCGGCGCCTGCTCGCCACGCGTGGCAAAGACGGCCAGCATGGCGGCGATTTCGACGTCGGGCACATTTCCCGCGAGGATCTCTTCGAGCGCAGTGGCTGCCTGCTCGCGGGTGAGCGCAGTACCGATTTCGGCGAGCGGGCGAAGCAGTTCCTTGACCAACGACATGAGAAAAGTATGGCAGAGCGGGGGCCGACGCGCGAGAGACCCAAATAAGAGGAGAAGGAAATCGATCTTTTGAGTTATCCCGCCCTAAGCGCACAGAACGCGTTTAGGATGGGGCAACCGGCGGGTTAAACGAACTCAACTAGCCTCTCCCCTTCTTGCGCTAGACTTGTGCGCATGCAAAGACTTTGCTTCTTCGCCGCCGCAGCACTTTTGGCGGCGCCGCTTTGTTTTCCTCAATCGGCTCCAGTGGGGGAGGAGAAGCCGAAAGTACGCACCCTCTTTGTGATTGGGGACGGGTCGGCAAAGACCGACGCGGACCTTGGCTGAGGCGATCACCTAAGCATTTATTTCGAGCCGGAACTTGTGCGAATCTCCAATCGGGCTCTGCACGGAGCAAGCGCCGAGACCTTTCTTGCGGGCGATGCCTGGAAGTCGATTCTGGCGGAGCTCCAGGAAGGGGATTTCGTATTCATCCAATTCGGGAGGCACGAGGATTCTTCGGCCATCGGCGCAGCGAACTTCGAACAGAGCTTGCTGAAATTCGTTGAGCAGACAAGGGCGGCAAAGGCGACTCCTATCCTTTTGACGCCGACCGTTACAAACGTTTGGAAGGACGGAAAGCTGATCGGAAGGTCCAATTCCGAGAAAGTGATTCTGTCCGTCGCGAGTTCGCAGAAGGTAGACCTCGCCGATGTAGCGTCCGTCGAAGAGGAAGCTCTTGAGGATATGGGGCAGTCGCAGGCGGCCTCTTATTTTTCCCCAACCGACCCTTATCGCAGTACCGCCGCCGGGGCCGATTTTTTTGCGGGCTGTGTCATAGAGGCGCTTCGCCGAACAGGCTCTCATTTGATGGAACAAAACCCGCTTATGGTTGACGCGTATTTCAAGACAATGACGCCGCTGACAACCGAGGCTGTCACAGAGTTCGACTGGCAGGTCAATCAAAAAAGGTTGACCGAGGTCGCTCACCAAATCGCCGGGGGCGGACCCGATTATCCCGTTCTGCAAAACGGTGGAAGAGGTACAGTAATAGGCCTTCCCGCGGGGTCCAAATATCTTTCAGAAGATGGCTCTGTTTTCGTTTGGCGGGATGGAAAGGATTCCTGGACGCTGTTTTTCACCTTCAAGGGCGTTTTGGATAGTTTCGCGGGGTTCGTTTACGCCTCAAATGGAAAAATACCGCCGGCAGATGCTTTCTTAGGTGAACCGATCCAGATTATTAAATTGGCGCCGAACTGGTATTGGTACTCTTCGAAGAACTAGGTCTGCATTCGGTGCTAAAGCCTGGCATTGGGCGAGGGAGACGCCTGAAGACCAAGGTGTCCCTCATTTGTGGGAGTGGCGCGCACGCGAAGTCCGTGAATGATAGTGAGAGAGAGGCGAAGACAAGCGATGTTCTACCCCAAGAATGTCCCCAACCGGCAGCGCACCCTGCGCGTGGTTCTGGGAGTCCTATTTATCGCCGGCGGATTCTACTGGTTCCACCTGTCGATGCAAACCGTCACGTTCGTGATCGCGGGAACCCTGATGGCGCTGACCGGCTTCATCGGCTACTGCCCCATGTGCTCGATTGCCAACCGGATCAGCCCGCCGAAGTGAGCGCGGCAGCAGGTCTCCGTCGCGGCCTCAGGAGCTGAGAAACCCCCGCAATTCTGCGTGATAATCTGAGAATTGCTCGAGGTCCCTACCCCTTGAAAATCCACGAAAGTCAAGGGAAAAGGTTGAGCCCCGCGTAAACATTGGTGTTTTGCGGTGTCCGGATTATTTCTGGACACCTTGCGCTTCTCGCGCCCGCGATTGGCGCGGGGTTCGGTGTCCGGGTGGACACGCATATCGAGCATAACGCTGTCCAGTGTGGATGTCACCTCTGGCTCGTTTTGGGACGGTACTAAGGGGCTGTGTCCTTTCGTAACTGGTGTGGTTGGCGACTTCGACACCGGGGCGCGGCGTGAGCCGCGCCCCGGCTATGGGGCGTTGGCTAGCCACGAACCGGCGCATGCGCGGCTGCAAAAGTGGCGAACGCGGCGGCGTGTGCCGGTGAGAATTTGCAGGATGATGTGGGCGGCGCCGATCAGCTGATGACAATGGCCGCAGCTAAAGCGAAATGGGTTTGTGGTGCCTGGGGCTTTCATATGCTTGCCCTCCTTCTCAGCGTGTCCTTTCGCGTCGAGTCAAGGGCGAAGTGGCCGCAGCCATGCGGAGCACCCTTGACCGACGCGGCACAATGGTGTCCACGAGGGCAAGCATCCGCGGTGCGTCCGAGGGGCCGCGCAGCGGCCCGGCGCGAAGCGTGCTCTTTATGGCTTTTGCTTTTTATCCGGCTTGCCTCGCCCGCGTGGGAGTTCGTTGCGCTTGGGTTTTTCCCGGGCGCTGTGGTTGCCGCGCACGGGCCACGCGGGCGAGCCCGACGCCGCGCGGCCGGCGCGGGAGGGCGGCGCAGGGCGCGGGGAGCCGTAGGCCGAAGGGCGCGGGAGCGCAGCGACGCGACCGAGCCGCGGGGTGCGCCGGTAAGCCGGTGGGACGCGGAGCGGCGGCGCTCGCGTGATTCCACTGCCGGTCGTGCGCCGCCGCGCAGCGGGCGAATTCTGGCCGAGGAGCGGAGCGACGAGCACCTTGTATAGGCCCGAGGGCTAGGCGCGCACCACAGCGCCGGATATGGTCTTTGCTTTTTATGGTTCTCTTGGGCGGGGTGGGATGCTTGCGCGGGCTGACCGTTGCGCGGCTGCGCGACGGTTAGCCCGCCGTCCAGGTGGTTTGGGTGGTGGGGTTGGCTGCTGGCGCTGCTGGCGGCGCGTCCTGCGCGATTTGTGGGGCTTGTTTTTTTGCTGGCGCTGGCCGTGTCCGCTTTTGCGCCTGGCTCTGGCTAGAGGAGGTCCAGCCGGTCGAGTGTGCGCGCGAGACGCGCGCGTGCGGCGTCGAGCAGCGTATGCGCGGTGCGGTTGCTGCAAGCGAGGGCGCGGGCGATTTCGCCGCGCGATGCTCCGCTGCGGTATGTCAAGAGGAGCGCGGCTTGTTGCGTCGCCGGGAGCGTGGAGAGCGCGCGCTCGAAGTCGAGGGCGCGGACAATGACGGCGTCGGCGTCGCGCTGGCGGCGTTCGCGGTAGCCGCCGCGTCGGTAGTTTGTGGTTTTGCCGTTGCGGAGTGCTGAGCGGTCGCGCTGCCACTGGCGGAGGGCGACGATTGCGAGGACTTCGAGGGGTTGCATGGTTCGAGTTCCTTTCGCCGTTCGCGTTCGGCGGGGCTGACCAGGTTGTCGATGGCGGCGAGGAGTGCGCGGCTGTCTGGCGCGTCGGCGGGTTTTTTGGAGGTTCTGGCCGATGGCGATGAGCAGGGCGCGGAGTGATGCGGGCGAGCCGGGTTCCGGGGTATCGTCGTGTGGCTTGGGATTGGCGAGCCATGCTGCCGCGGCGGGCGCGGCTGCAGCCGCGCCCGATTTCTTGCGGGGTTCGCCAGCTAGCGCCTCTGCTGCCGGGTCCATGCCGGATAGCATACCCCGGTTGGGTATCGGCTGCAAGCTTGGCCGCTGGGGGTTGTGGTCAGTCGCCGGGGCACGCCGCGAGGATGCGGCTTGCGATGGCCCGCGCGTCCTCGTACATCTGGGCTGCGTCCGTCTCGGTGCATGTGTCCCAGAGTTCTTGGGCGCTGTGGCTGAGGATGCGTGCTAGCCGCGCGGCGGCGGCGGGCTGGCGCACCAGCGGTCCCCATGTTTCGGCCTTGCCGTCGATGATGACCTTTGCGGGGCGTGTGGGGTGGGGGGTGGTCATGGCTTTTTCGGTCCTTTCGTTTTGAGGGTCGCGAGCGCAACTTGCGCGGCGTAGAGGAGTTGCGAGCCGTCGCGCCCGTCGAAGACTTCGAGTTGGATGCCCTGCGCGGTGCACGCGATTGCGGCGCGGATCGAGGGCAGGGAGTCCATTTTCGGCATCGCGAGCTTGTATGCGACCTGCGCCGTGCGCAGCGCCTTGGCCGCTGGTAGCCCTTTGGCGTTGGCTTGGGCGTATGCGTCCTCCCACGCGTGGCGGCAGGCTGTGAGGGCTTTATCCGTGCGGCTGGTTCTGTCGCGCGGCGGGCAGGCGCCCGCGTCGATTGCGAATGTCTGGTTGTGTGCCAGGAGGGCGAGTCTCATGCGGTTTTCTCCTTTGGTGGTACGAGGAACGGGCGCTTGATGCTTTCGAGGGTCTGGCGGCTGACCGGCCTGAGGTCGTGGTCGAGATACCAGATTGTCGATTGCAGAGAGCGGTGCCCGAGGATGGCTTGCACGTCGCGCACGTCGTGCGTGTGTTCGAGCATGGCGACGGCGGTAGTGCGGCGTAGGTCGTGGGGCGTGATGCGGCGCGTGATTCCTGCGGCCGTGAGGAGGTCGCGGGTTTGTTTGTCGAGTGCGCCGGGGACGTGAATGTCCGGGTCTGGCGGTGCGCCGTGTGAGTGGTGGCGGCGTTGCAGTTGCCGGACGAACGAATCGCGGCTGTCCATGGCGCACGACTCGATGAGTGCGCGGGCCGCGTCGGTGACGGGCAGGGTTAGGTGTGCGCCGTACTTGGTTTTGAATCGGAGGGTCTTGCGCTGGGGGTCGTAGTGCTCCGGACCAATGCGGCCCGCCGTGCCTGAGCGGAGGGCGAGGTCCGAGCAGAGAGTGAGCAGGAGCCGCATGTAGTCGGGCGCGGCGGACATGATGCCGTCGAGCTCGGCATCGGACACCGTGACGTTGCGCGGCCTGAGGCCGGGGTGTCGTGTGACAAACGCGTCGAGCTTCGGTGCGCCGTGTTCTTCCCACAACCAGCGGAGGATCGATTTCAGGCAGTTGGCTTTTTGGCGGCGGGTGGCGTGCGCGTAGCCGCCGGTTTTTATTTGCTCGTCGACTTCGACGACGTGCGCCGATGTGAGGTCGTGCGGATGGACACTGCCCGCTGCCGCGATGAGGGCTTTGGCTGTCGCCTTTGCTTGGTAGCCGCGCGGGAGGGTGAAGAATCGGGCGCGGAGTATGGCGGCCAAGTTCTTACCCGCGCCGTGGGTTTTGGGTGGGCGAGTTCCTTCTGTTGTTCCTCGAATTGGAGCGCGGCCCGTTTGCTGGTGAATGATTTGCGCTTGCGGCGTCCGGATTTGTCGCGCCAGTCTGCATAGTACTTGGAGCCCTTTGTAAACATGGGGCCTCCCTATCACGCGGGCCTCTGTGCGTGCCGTGATGCGATGCGCTGCGGTTGACACCGTTGGACACCGCCGATAGTCTTGGATCGACAACGGCGGCGCGGCCCGTCGAGATAGGCGGACACTAAAATAAAAATCCACGAATATCAAGCAAAAGCAATCCTGGCGAAGTATGGCGTGCCCGTGCCCAAAGGCGAGATGGCGAACACTCTTGAAGAAGCCAACGACGTGGCTCGCACGCGGTTTGCCGAAGGCGCATCGGGCGTGGTGGTGAAGGCGCAGATTCACGCCGGAGGCCGCGGCAAGGGCGGCGGCGTGAAAGTGGCGAAGACGCGCGAACTCGCCGATATGCACGCGAAAAATATTCTGGGGATGACGCTGGTGACGCACCAGACCGGTCCGCTGGGACAAAAGGTGCAGCGGCTGCTGATTGAGGAGACCGCGGTCATTGAGCGCGAGTTGTATCTGGGCATCGTGCTCGACCGCGCCACGGGCAGGCTGGTGTTCATGGCGTCGCAGGCCGGCGGCATGGAGATTGAAGAGGTCGCGGCCAAGGATCCCGCGGCCATTTACAAGGAGACCATCGATCCGACCGTGGGATTTTGGCCATGGCAGGCACGCAAACTGGCCTTTGCGCTGGGATTGAAGCCGACGCAGATCAACCAGGCGGTGACCTTCTTCCAGAGCCTGTACACGGCCTTTATCGAGACCGACGCTTCGCTGATTGAGATCAATCCCTTCATCACCACCACGGACGGCAAGCTCTACGCGCTCGACGCCAAGATCACCTTCGACGACAACGCTCTGTTCCGCCACGCCGACATCAAGGCGCTGCGCGACGTTGCCGAAGAGGATCCGCTGGAAGTGGAGGCGAGCAAGTACGCGCTGAACTACATCAAGCTCGACGGCTCGATTGCGTGCATGGTGAACGGCGCGGGCCTGGCCATGGCGACCATGGACATTATTCAGTACGCAGGCGGCAGCCCCGCGAATTTTCTCGACGTGGGCGGCGGCGCGACCCAGGAGCAGATTGAGCATGCGTTTGAGATTCTGCTTTCGGACGCGAATGTGAAGGCGATTTTTATTAATATTTTTGGCGGCATTCTGCGCGTGGACCGGCTGGCGACGGGCGTGGTGGCCGCGGCTAGGAAGTTGAATGTCAAAGTCCCAATTGTCCTTCGTCTTGAAGGCACCAATGTTGAAGAAGGCCGGAAGATCCTTAAAGAGTCGGGGCTGAACTTCCAAATTGGCGCAACGATGAAAGAAGCGGCGGAACTGGTGGTAAGAGCAGCGGCAAATGAGGCATAAGATGCGATCAAGAGACTCTCAGCTAGTAGTAACTTGCAAGACCCCTGGATGCGAAGTTGATCTCATAGTAAGTAGTAGGATTTTGCCTGCGTTTTCGCCTACCCAGCCAACGACTGTCCCCTTCATTCTCGAAGATCCAGGCAATCTAACCTGCCCTGATTGCGGGAAGCAGCACTTCTACAGTCGAGGGGATGTATTCGAGAAGGCTGTGCAACAGTCTTAGGAGATTGAAGAATGTCGGTTTTGGTGGATAACGAAACGCGTTTGATTGTTCAGGGCATTACCGGCAAAGAAGGCACCTTTCACGCGATGGCTTGCGCGGAGTACGGCACGAAAGTGGTCGGCGGCGTCACTCCCGGCAAGGGCGGAACCATGCACGAGGGCTGGCCGGTGTTCAATACCGTGGCCGAAGCCGTGGCCAAGACCGGCGCCAACGCGACCATGATCTTTGTGCCGCCGCCGTTTGCCGCCGACGCCATTCTCGAGGCTGAGGATGCGGGGATGCCGCTGATCGTCTGCATTACGGAAGGCATTCCGACTCTGGACATGGTGAAGGTGTGGGCCAAGCTGAAGAATTCCGAGTCGCGGCTGGTGGGCCCCAACTGCCCGGGCGTGATTTCGCCGGGAAAAGCGAAGATCGGCATTATGCCGGGCCGCATTCACAAGGAAGGCTCGATCGGAATTGTGTCTCGTTCTGGGACACTCACTTACGAGGCCGTGCACCAACTTACGCAGCGCGGCATCGGGCAATCTACTGCAATCGGTATTGGCGGCGATCCGATTATCGGAACCACGCACATCGATGCCTTGCGGCTGCTGAATGACGATCCCGAGACGGAAGCCATTATTATGATTGGCGAGATTGGCGGTTCGGCCGAGGAAGCCGCGGCGGAGTTTGTGAAGCAGCATGTGAAAAAGCCGGTGGTGGGCTTTATCGCCGGGCAAACCGCACCTCCGGGACGCCGCATGGGCCATGCCGGCGCGATTATCAGCGGAGGCCAGGGAACGGCCGCCGACAAAATGAAGGCCATGGAAGCAGCGGGCATTCACGTGGTGGTGTCGCCTGCTGAGATGGGCGCGACACTCGCCAGGGTGATTGGCAAAGCGTAGGAGCAGGTTTCAGGTGTCAGTTCGTCAGGAGCCAATGGAGGGCCGCGGGCGGCGCTGCCGGCGTCCACGGATGCCGGGCCTGTGTATCGATTCGAGACACATCCCAGTAACCTGCTGGGATTACTTCGGGCTCGGATCATCCCGCAGAAATTTTTTCCCCACAATAAGAAGCAGAGAGATAATCGATTGATTAACTACGTCATCGGGCTCTTAGATGGTACCTTCAGTCGCTGAACGTGCGTCCGGAAGCACCGTTGTAGCAGGCTTCATCCGCGTGCAAATGCTCTCGACCGTGCAGACACCATTCAAAAAGCCATCGCAAGCCCGGAGATTGCGGTGATTCTCCGTATTGGAGAGTGATCCCGCAGAAGGTGAACGGGCTCCTCCCGCTCGAACCGTTCCTCGACCGCGACTTCGCTCATCCCCATTGGGAGGTCATCCTTGCTGTTTTGAAGGCTTTGCCTTGCCCTGGATCGAAGTGTTGTGAATCCTCGCCGGCCCCGCCGCGGAGGAACCGCCTTGTGGCAGGAACTCCTCGGAGCTGACCGGCGCAGCGAGGATTTGCAGAACTGCGTTGGATTCTATGGACCGCTCTCTACCATCAAAATCGCTGCCGGTTTTGGCCATTCTGCCTTTCTCCACCGGGTACGACGTTCCCGAATATCTCGGTCTGGCAGTCGCAGAACAAACCATGGAGCAACTGCGCCGCGCGCGTCCCGCAGTGGCATCGGTGGCTGCCTGGGCTTCAGCGTGTGCCTTGGCGCGGCGCGGCCTGCCCGCGCAGGAGATTGGCACGATGCTGCACGCGGAGCTGATCCTCACGGGGCAGCTTCTGGCCACGCCGGGACGACGACGGCTGCGGGTAGAGATGATGCGCGTGGAAGACGGCGCGTCCCTGTGGGTGGAAGATGTGATCGCGAAGCGGGAACAGACGGTGGAGCTGGCCGGCGAGCTGGTCAACCGCGTAACCTCGCGACTGCGCGCCGGGGAAACTTCTATCGAAGCCGGGGCCGAGGCTATGCCGGTCGTGAAGAGCGGAACATCATCGGCGCAGCGCGAGGCGTATGACCTTCATCTCCGCGCCCACCACGAGTGGCAGAACATGGAGCGGCACCAGATGCAGAATGCGATGGGCCGGCTGCTGCACGCGGTCGAACTCGATCCCGCGCTGATGGCGGCACGCGTGGAGCTTGCGCAACTGGCGATCCTGCAGTGCACCTACGGGTACCTGTCTCCAAGAATCGCGGCTGCTACGGTGCGCCGCGCGGCGGATGCAATTCCGGAATTGAACGCGCAGGCCGAAGCCCTGTTGCCGGCGCTGGGTTGGGTGGAATTTCATTTCGATCGCGATGTACGTTCGGCTCTGCGGATGGTGGCGCGCTCCACGGGACTGCCTTACGACGCCATGAATGCGCGGATTTACAGCTGGCTTCTGCTCAGCCAGCACAGGTTCGGCGAAGCCATTGAGCTGCTGCGCGCGACCATTCAACTCGATCCCTACGCGCTCTGGCTGCAGCCGGGCCTGGCATGGGCGCTGCACCTGGCCGGCGAACGCGACGCGAGCGTGGCGCAGATCCGGAAAGCGATCGACTTGTCTTCGGAGTACGATAAATCGCTCTTCTTTGGCGCCATGATTCTGGGATTCAACGGAGAAGCCACGCGCGCCATCGCATTGGCGGAATCGCTCGCGGCGCGCGCCTCGCACTACGACCTTGCGCTCTCAGCGCACGCCTATGCGCTGGCCTGCGCGGGTCGCTCCGAGGAGTCGCACAGCCTGCTGGAACGCCTGCAATGGCTGAGCCGCGAACGCTTTGTGCTCAATACGCTCAACGCGGCCACGCACGTTGTGCTCGGCGAGGCCGATGCTGCCCTCGAGGAGTTGCGCACCGCCAATGAGAATCGTTGTCCGTGGTTTTTCCATATGCTGGCCGATCCGCGGCTGATGCCGCTCAAGGGGCGGCCTGAATTCGTGGCGCTCATGACTCCGCTGGCGGCGACACAGGCCGACATGGACGCCTCAGCCTAGCGTAGTCCGCCGAAAACGCCATCACTTATGTTTTGTATCGGGGCACAGCTTCGAGCATTTATGCAACCAGCTCTAGAGCCGCCACCCCACCTTACTTCCCAAAGAGGGTGAGGTCGATGCCTTCGCCCATGGCTTTATAGCCCGCGTCGCTGGGATGCAGGTGATCGCCTGAGTCGTACAGTGGACTGAAGCGCGTGGGATTCTGCGGATCGCGTGTAATCTTATCGAAATCGATCACGCCGTCGAAGACGCCGCTGGTGCGGATCCAGTCATTGACCGCTTCGCGCACCCCCTCGCCCGCATCGGAGTAGTAGCCGGCGCCGCCGTAGGGCGTGAGCGTGGCGCCGATCATCTTGAGGCCGTGCTCGTGCGCCCGATCGGCAATCTGCTTGAGTCCCCATTCCAACTGCGGCGCGGTGATGGCGTCCCACGGAACCTGCACGTGCGCCAGACGCCCGATGTCGTTGATGCTTTCAAGCACAACAACGTAGCGCACGCCGCTCTGGGCGAGCACGTCGCGGTCGACACGCGAGATCGCGCTGGGGCCGGTAGTTTCGTTTAGCACGCGATTTCCGCCGATGCCTTCATTCAGCACGCCAATGTGGGCGAGATTCGGGTCCTGGCCAAGGCGCGCGGCGAGCACATCGGGCCAGCGGCGATTGGCGTTGTGCGTGGAGTGCGCGCCGTCAGTAATGGAATCTCCGAGCGTGACCACGGCGCGGGAGCCTGGCGCAGCAGAAACATCGATGCCGTCAAAAAAGTACCAGGAAGAGAGCGTGGCGGGTTGCGGCAAGTCCGGCGCGGCGGGCGAGTGGCCGTCGGCGAGGTAGTTGTCCTGGTCGGCGAAGGCGTGGTATGTTTCCGCGCGCATGATCTGCGGAGGCAGATAGAAGCTGACCGCGACATCGGAGAGCGGCGCGACGGTGAGGGCAACGGGATCGGAGAAGATGGCGCCGCCGGGAGGAATATTGACGGATGCGGCTCCGCCAAAGGTGACGGCGTGATCGCTGCCGGGCTGAATGGAGCTGCCGCCTGCACTGAGCGCAACGTGGGCGTCGGCGACGGTGAGGGGATCGAGGCCGAACTCATTGGTAAAGCGCAGGCGAACCTGCTCGCCGCCCGCGGAGATGTGCACGATCTCGCGCATGGTGACGCTGGAGAAGAGGCGGATATTGATGCCGTCGGCCTGCATGGGCGACGTAGCCCAGGTTCCCACCCATTGCGGATGCGGAGTGGACTGGGCGAAGGAGGATGCGGCGGCAAAGACGAGCGCGGCGAGGGCCAGTGCGGGGATTGAGCGTTTGAACATGGTTGATTCCTCTCGGGTCAAGCGATGGATTGCACAAACCATAAGTTAATGCAGATCGATGTCTGCGTGAAGCGGCGTGTTTTCGCTGGAGTCGCCGACACGAAGAACGAATTTGCCGGGATCGATGATCCATTTGTGCGCCGACTGGTCCCAATAACTGAAAGCGCGCGCATCGAGCATGAGCGTGACGTGCCGGGTTTTGCCGGGTGCGAGACGGACCTTGGCAAAGCCCTTCAGCTCGCGCTCGGGGCGGTCGGTCTTAGCCGATGGGTCGGAGATGTAAAGCTGAGCGACCTCGGCGCCGGCCACGTTGCCGGTGTTGGTGACGTCGAAGCTGACCGAAACCGTGGAGCCGGCGGCCGCGGAGGCGGGCGCTGTGAGGTTCGAGAACTTGAAAGTGGTGTAGCTGAGGCCGTAGCCGAACGGGAACAGCGGGTGCTTGCCGGTGGTGGTCCAGTAACGGTAGCCAACCATCAGCTTGTCGCCGTACTGGATATGTTCGACGGTGGTTTCGAGCGGCTTGCCGTCTGCGCCGATGGTGTGGAGCGTGGTGTTGTCCTTGGGATCGCCGTAGTACCACTTGGCGGAGGGGCTTTCGTCCCAACTGCGATCGAAGCTGACGGGGAGTTTGCCCTCGGGGTTGTGCCGTCCGAAGAGTATTTGCGCGACGGCTGTTCCGCCTTCCTGCCCGGGATAGTAGAGATGGAGCACGGCAGGGACTTTGTCGAGCCAGCGGCTCAGGTCCATGCCGCCGCCACCGGTGAGCAGAACGATGGTGCGGGGATTGGCGGCAACCACCTGCTCAACCAGCGCGTCCTGACCCGCGGGCAGCGTGAAGGTGCGGTCGTGGCCCTCGCGCTCCGTAGCGGCCGTAAAGCCGACGGCAACGATAACAACGTCCGCTTGCGCGACGGCCTTCTTTTCGTCGTCCGTGTCGGGCATCGCGGGGCTATAGAAGACGTGCGCATCGGGGCCGAGAGGACTGGCGATGCCGGTGAGGATGCTGACCGGCTCAAAAGCGTGGGCATCAGACGAGCCGCCGCCCCCGGTGACGGCCGGGTAGACGTTGGGGCCGATGATGGCGATGTTTTTGATTTTGGCGGGATCGAGCGGCAGAATGTTTTCTTTGTTTTGCAGGAGAGTAATGCTCTCAAGGGCCTCTTCAAGCGCAAGCGGACGATCGGCGAGGGAGTAGGTGGAGTCGGTGGGATCGAATTGCGGGCGCGTGGTGAATCCGTAGCGCAACTCGGCGCGCAGCAGGCGCAGCACGTGCTCGTCGATGGTGGACACTTTCACCTGGCCCGCCTGAACCGCGGGAACAAGATTCTTCGCGTTCATGAATTTGGGGCTGGGCATCTCAAGATCGAGACCGTTGTTGCAGGCGGCGACGCCGTCGTAAGTCGCATCCCAGTCGGACATGAGAATGCCTTGAAATCCCCACTCGCCCTTCAGAATCTGAGGATTCAGGAAGTCGTTTTGCGTGGCGTGGACGCCGTTGACCAGGTTGTAAGAGTTCATGACGGCGTCGACGTGGGCCCTGGTGACCGCGGCCTCGAAAGCGGGGAGATAGATTTCGCGCAGGGTGCGCTCGTCCACGTCGGAGCTGCCGTTGTGCCGATTGAACTCCTGATCGTTGAGCGCATAGTGCTTGACGGTGGCGATGACGCCCTGGGACTGCACGCCTTCAATGAACGGAACCACCAGCGTGGCGTTCAAGTACGGATCCTCAGAAAGGTACTCGAAGTTGCGGCCGGCAATCGCGGAGCGAGCGATGTTGACGCCGGGACCGAGCAGAAAATTGACGCCGCGGGCGCGGGCGTCGCGGCCGAGTGACGCACCGAGCTTGCGCGCGAGATCGGTGTCCCAACTGGCGGCAAGCGCCGAGCCGCCTGCATATGCCGTCGTAGGTCCCCAGGTGCGCACGCCCACGGAAGCATCGGACATTTTCAGGCGCGGCAAGTCGATAACAGACATGGGTTGGGTGTAGAACCTGTCGACGCCGCCCAGCAGCTCGATCTTTTGCTCCAGTGTGAGTTTGGAGAGCAGGGCGTGAGCCTGGGCCTCAATAGCCGGCGAGTCGGGCACGGGCGCCTGGGCCGGAACCCGCAAGCAAGGCAACAGAATTGGCGCGAAAACCAGCGCAAAAAGGAAGGAAATAGAGCGCAAAACGTGATTTTTCATACCGCGCCCAAGGTAGCGCATCGGGCCTTTTCATGTACAGCGCGGCGCCGGCCGGACGGGGAGGCAGAAAGACCACGCGCTCGGCCGGGACCGCACCGCTCCTTGAAGAAGCACCGCCTGCGTTCTCCGGGAATTCCTATTGATCCGGCCTGTAAATAGTGTTGTATTTTCCCACCCATTTCCGCAAAAAAGCGCGGAAATGGATGGGGCACAGACGCAGTATTTCGGGACCGGATCAATAACCAGGAGGCTGCCGGTGCGCTTGCCTCCGACAGGCCGGGAGATCGCGCTCATAACGAAGCGGAACCCTTCTCTTGCGAAATCAATGCCTTAACAGGTGTGACTCGAATCACAGGGGGGGGTGAATGGGGTCACTGCTCGCGGCATTTTGGAGGCGCACACTCAAACTCCAATAGGTATGTAACGGCTGCGGCAGCTTGGAGACAATCGTGGGCTTTGAAAACGGCTTGAAAACCATTGTGGTCGCGACGGACCTTGACGGGCAGGCGGAAGCGGCCCTCGAGTACGCGCGCAAGCTGGCTACCTATTACGGGGCGCGGATTGTGCTGGCCCATGGCCTGGATCCGATGGAATATGCCGCGGTGGATGCAGTTCCCGGTACCGTGTTGACGCACATGACGGAAGCCGCGCGCAAGGTGCTGGACCAACTGGCCGGCGAGCTGCTGCGCGAGGGGATTCACA
>CAZMWL010000044.1:0-27627 GCA_964569985.1 uncultured Occallatibacter sp. | reverse complement strand
GCGCTCCGGCGCCATCCGCATGAAGCTTGAAGACAACGAGCTCAAGGTCAGCGCCAACTCCACCGAGTCCGGCGAGAGCGAAGACACCATCGACACGCCCTACCAGAGCGAAGCCATCACAGTGGGCTTCAACTCCACCTACATCCTCGACTTCCTCAAGGCCCTCGACAACGCCGGCGAAGTCCGCCTCGAGTTCAAGGACCAGCAATCCGCCGGCCAGATGCGCCCCGAAGACCCCGACGCCGAGTACAAATACCGCTACGTCCTCATGCCCATGCGCATCTGACGCAGCCACATCGAATCGTCGGAGGGACAGCGGCCATCATGCCCCTGAACCCAGGCAAGCCGCATCGAATCGTCGGAGGGAGCAGGGGCCTTCAGGCCCCTGAATTCCAGGACAGGTAAGCACGAGAAGGGTACGGGCTTTAGCCCGTACATCACCCCCCGCCCACCCATTTCCCGAGAAATCAAGTACGCGGCGCAGCCGCGCTCAGAAACGCAACTCTCGCTTCGCGCAAAGCTCGCAGAAGCGCGGCGCCGAATTCGCCAGGAACTGTAATACATCGGCGCGCCGTTTCCTTATGCCTGCCGCCTGCCTGTCGAGCTTTTCCAGCATGACCTGGGGCTCAAGATGATATTGGTGAACCAGAAAATCGTCCGCTGTCTGCGCAGTCAGGTGATGCGGCGACAACGCCGCTTCAGGGAAATGAACAATGTTGTTGGTGACGATCGTATTCGCGCGCGCGTGGACGGCGAGCGCCACGACGTGCCGATCGTCTGGATCGGGAATTCTGGCGACGCCTTCAATCATCCCCGTGGGAATTTGGAAGAGCGCTTCGGGGAAGGCGCCTTGCATAGCCTTGATCCGGCGTTCGGCCTGCTCCGGCGTGCGCCCGAATTTCGGTCCCGCTAAAACGCGCCGGACTTCATTTAGAATCTGCTCGCTCCAGGCGATGCGAAAAAAGGCTGGCTCCTCCGCTGCCCGAAGGAGCGTGTCACAAAGCGGCATTGGCATGAGTACGCAGGCATCCAAAACCACGCAGTATTCATTGTCCGGGGTGAGGATCATCTAGCCCTTTCGTATAAAGACCCTCATCGAATTCAGCTAACGCAAGGTCGTCAAGCAGCTTCCTCCGCCCCGCATCCCGATTGCTTTTGTACGCCAGCACATCCCGCGCATAGAGCCTTCGGTGGGTCCCGACCTTATGGTGCGGGATTCTCCCTTTCTCAATTTCCTGAACCAGAAACTGCCTCGATACGCCGAGCAGCTTCGCGGCCTCGACGGTTGTCAAGGTCGCATTGCTTTGAAGAATGGTCACCGAGTTTCCGTCCTTCAAATCCGCCAACAGCTGGCACAGAAACGAATACAGGGTTCCCGGCAAGAGCTGAACCTTCCCGTCCGGTCCCACCAGCTTCGCCTCGGCCGCGCGAAGCTTTGAGTACAAGTCGTGAATTTCCCTCTGATCCTGCTCAGAAATTGCAATCCCTGTAGCCTCCGCAGCCAATCTCTCCTGCCCTTCCATGCCATCCCCTCCGGAGGCACAGCCGTGCCTCGGTCTCAAGTGCCGAACTTGTAGTGAATTAGAAATCATACACGCCTCAGATGGCATAACTAATTTTTTCGACCCTATTGCAATATACGCTATATATGCTATATTTGCAATATCTGTTTCACTATGGGAAGACAGGCGAGGTGGCAGCATGATTTTCGTGATCGCGTACGATCTGCACTCTCCGAATGACACGCCGCAGGATTACGAGCGCGTGATCGCTGCAATCAAGGCCGATTTCATCTGGTGCCATCTGCAGGAATCTGTGTGGTTGGTGAGGTCTGCTCTGAGCGCTTCCGAGATTCGCGAGAGTCTGAAGCCGGCACTGATCAGTGGCGACAGCCTGTTTGTCGCTCGCCTCCAGGGGAATTGGGCAAGCTGGGCGCTCGGCGACGTGCGCAATACTTGGCTCCAGCAAAGTAGCTTCTGAGGGGTGAGGTGCCGCCCGAAGCCGCGCATCGAATCGTCGGAGGGAGCAGGAGCCTTCAGGCTCCTGAAACCCCGCCCACCCATTTCCCGAGAAATCAAGTACGCGGCGCAGCCGCGCTCGCTCGCGCCTGGTTCAGCGCCAGCAACCGCTCCAGAATCTGCTGATCGCTAAGCGTGGCCGGCCATCCGTAAGCCGCGAAAACTGCTTCATCCAGCTTGCGATGAGCGTTTTCAAGCCACGCGCACTTACCCTCGGCAAGGTCGTTATAGAGGTGGGTGAGCGTTCGACTGGCCAAAACCTCCGGCCCTGCCTTCGGCGGATTGAGCCAACGGTCCCGCTGTTTCACAAGCTCCCGCGCGGCCCCGGCAATGGCCTTCACGAGCGGAGAACTTTTCGGTTCCTTACCGGGCGGCCAGGGAAATGGGAAGGTCTCGAACGTTGAAGTCGGGGTGTAGCGCGGCCGGTCCTCAAGCTGTGTGCCCATGTGCAGACCCCAGACCTCGTGCGGGCGCGAGTGAAGAACCCCGAAGAAATAGTCGTCGCCGCGCGCGTAGACCAGAGTTCCCTGGTTGCAGAGGACCTCGGGCCGAACCCAGACAAAGATGCGATGTTTCGCCGTGGCAGGCGTGGCGATGTAACGCACCAAGCCGTCCAATTTTCTGCGCATCAGCGGGCGAGGCCTTCCGTAAAGCCACCATCGCGACCGATATTCCTCGCGCTGAGTTCTGAGCCTATTGGGATACACATGCTCTCGGACGTACTCGAAAGGCAGTTCGTATTTCGCGGCCTCGACTTCGGAGAGGTCGACGCCAAAGTCGATCGTCCAGAGGCCACGATTTCCCTGCACGAGGTCGACTCCGCTGGCGACCGGGCGCACCACATCCGTGTTCGGTCTTCCATTCACGTTGAGCGGGGCCATGAGCATGCGTTGCGCTGTGTCCGTATCGATGTCGAAGTCGCCCTTGGCCGACGGTCCCATGAAACAGATTCGCGCATTTTCCGGGAGCACGGCGGCTTTTGTTGTGTTCACGCCGCTGGTGAGATCGACATGGATTTCATCAACCTCAACGCCATCGAGCAACAGCCGACCTCCGTCGTTGTCGGTCGAGTTTTCAAAGCAGATGATCGAAACATGGACCGCAGCGCCCTCCAAAATCCACGGCTTATCGCTCCAAGCCCAGAAGATGTGTGCGGAGCCCTGAACTCGATCTAACACGGCACGGTTCGCGCCACCCCGAATTCCTTGCGTGGCAATCAGCCCCACGCGAGATGCGCTGCCACTCTCTATCGCGTCCCGCGCCTTCTCAAACCAATAGCAGACCAAATCCGCGAAATGCGGAACACGGCCCTCGTAGAGTCGGAAGAGCGCGTCGACGTATTTGTCGCCCAACTTCTGTCGAAGTATGCCGCCACCTAAAAACGGCGGATTGCTCACAATAAAATCCACCTTGGGCCACGCAGGCTCACTCGGTTCGCCGGCGGAATCGAGCCGCGGGCTGCCATCGGCATTCAGCACCATGATCGCGTCCCGGTGCTGGATATTCGTGAGTACGCGCAGAATCGGCTCCTCCGATTCGCCCATGCCGTTGTCACGGCGCCATTGCAGGTAGCCGATCCACACCACCACCGAAGCCATCTCGTGCGCGTAGACGTTGGTTTCGATGCCATAGAGCTGCTGCGGGCCAACCTTGCAGTCGAAGTGGGGCAGACGGTGGTTGACTGCGAAAACGCGCGCCTCATTCCACAGATCGAGCAACAGGTTCAGCGCCACGTACAGAAAGTTTCCGCTGCCGCAGGCGGGGTCGAGGATGCGCACGGCGGCCAGCTCTTCGATCCAGCCCATGATCTTGGCTTCGAGTTCAGCGCGAAGCCTGGCGCGGGTTACGGGGCTGGCGGTCTCCGCCGCCGCCGCAATCTCTTCGGCTCCTGCCTTCACCTCGGCCCAGCGCCGCCTCAGGGGAGCCATCACCACAGGCTCGACAATCAGCAAAATATCTTCGCGGCTCGTGTAGTGCGCGCCCAGTTGTGCGCGCTTTTCCTCGTTCAGAATGCGCTCGAAGAGCGTGCCGAAGATGGCCGGCTCCACGCGGCCCCAGTCCAGCTCGGCAGCTTTGCGAAGAATCCCCAGGTCCTCGTGCTCGAGCTCCAGCACCGTATCCTCGCCCGCGCGAAAGAGGCCGCCGTTGAAGTGGCGAATGGAGATGATTCCAAAATCGTTGTCGCCCGTGGCCATGGCCGCAAACAGATTCCTGAGCCGGCGTGTAAACAGCTTCGGCTCCATGCGGTCCGTCACAATCGCCTTGCGAAACATGTGCTCCTGTAACAGGCCCACGCTGTCGGCAAACAGGCAAAACAGCAACTGCATGATGAAGCGCGCCACCGCCTCGTTATCTTCGTGGCGCGCCCTTAGATTGTCTTTGAGCTTGGTAAACTGCTCCGCCGCCTTTTGCGTGACGCGTACTTCAAGCGCCCCAGGCTTGAGCTTTTCCGGCTCCTCAAAGACTGCGCGGAGAATGTCCAGCGCCGACAGGTCGGAGCCCGCGACAGGGGTGGTGAGAATCAGGTCGTCCAGCGTGAATCGATAGACCAGCGCCGGCGTATTGGTGAAGTTGGTGTGAACCTCGAATCGAACAAAATCGCTCACCACGAGCAACGGCGGGTTTTCCAGATCCTCGCGGTACTTCAGCAGTTGTATGTAGGCGGCCTTCAGGTCCTTGTGCGGCCCTTTGTACTCCCACCCGAAGAACCCGCGCTTCCACACATCGGCAAAGCCCTTATCCTCGCCAATTTTGTTGACGTGTTTCTCAAACGTGTATCCCTTGGGATCGGAATGGGCTGGGTGTGGCTCGTTCAGGATGTCGCAAAGATCGTTAAAGTGGGACTGCGCACCCGCGCGCTCGCTTAGCTCGCTATCTCTCCAGCAGCGTATAAACTCAGGCAGGCTTTGCTTCATGTTCTGCTAGAGAGTCTACCGTCTGCGCCGTAGGTCGGCTGTTGGAATCATCGGCTTAGGGATAACGAAAGAGACTCCCGGTCCCATTTGCGCGCAGCGTGCTGCGGGCTGCTTCATCTTGGAACAGAAAACGGGCTCAACCGAGCGCACCGGCTCCCCGCCTCCCAGATTTTCCCCGGCCGATTTGCAGATAATTTCCCCCTCCCGGCGCATACTGTCCTTAACAAGTCCCAACCCGGCCATGCGATTGCGGATCTCCCAGGAAGCAAGCCGTAACTCACTTGGATACATAGCTTTCCACGACAATCGCCGGAAATTCCAGGAAAAGCGCCCACAACCTGTTTAGATTCTAGACTTTAAAATAACATCTTTATAATCAACGGCTTACAGAAAGTCCGCAAAAAACCTAACCCACCTGAAATCAGGATTTTAGGTAAAAAGGTAGGGGGGGTAGGTAGGGGGGGTAACTGAATGGTAAATCTCAGCCCGCACCCACCGGCCGCTCGCGCGTCAAACCCTGCCCCGGGTGGGACCAAGAAGCCAGAAGCAAGGACGGGGGTGCCCCGGTTTCGGGCCGCTAGAAGCCAGCGGACTCGCCGACTCGCTAACTCGCTGACTGGCCGACTTGCTCCTCCTGGGGAGCCTTCAGGAACTCCAGAGCGCGGATGAGGTAGCTCTTCATGTTCTTGCGGTGAACTACGGCGTCGAGGAAACCTTTTTCGAGCAGGAACTCTGCGCGCTGGAAGCCTTCAGGGAGTTTTTGGCGGATGGTCTGCTCGATGACGCGCGGGCCGGCGAAACCGATGAGCGCGCCAGGCTCGGCAATGTTGAGATCGCCCAACATGGCGAAGCTGGCGGTGACGCCTCCGGTCGTGGGATCGGTGAGCACGGAGATGTAGGGCACGCGCGCGTCGTCCAATTGCGCGAGCGTGGTGGCGATCTTGGCCATCTGCATGAGGCTCACGACGCCTTCCATCATGCGCGCGCCGCCGGAAGCGGCCACGATGATGAGGGGCTTGCGTGCGAGTCGCGCGCGATCGACGGCGCGGGCAATGGTTTCTCCCACGACTGCGCCCATGGAGCCGCCGATGAAGCCGTACTCCATGACGCTGATAACAACCTCATGCGGTCCCATGCGGCCTGTGGCGTTGAGGATGGCGTCGTCGAGGCCGGTGGCTTCGCGGGCCTTGCGCAGGCGCTGCTTGTAGGGCTTGACGTCGACGAAGTTCAGCGGATCGGTGGAGCGCAGGCCGGTGTCGACCAGCTCGTAGCCTGGCTCAAGCAGCAGCTTGATGCGCGACCGCGCGTCAAGCTTGAAGTGATGCTGGCACTTGGGACAGACCTGGAGGTTGGTCTCGAGTTCGGCCTTGTAGAGAGGCTGGCGGCAACTGGGGCATTTGACCCACAGGCCTTCGGTGCGCACGCTTTTTGCGCCCGCATCGGGGCCGTTGTCGCCCGACGGTCCGTTCTCCGGAGCCGGATAGTCGCCGTCCTCGCGCTTGAACCACGTCATATCGAACCCAATTGTATATGGCGACGCCGTGACTCGTGGGTCGCAGCCGGCGATGGGCAGCCGCGGCTAGTATTCGATGCCGCGCTGCGCCAGGATGCCTTTCTGGTAGGCGTGCTTCACTTCGCGCATCTCGGTCACGGTGTCGGCCAGCTCCACCAGCAGCGGGTGCGCGTTGCGGCCGGTCAGGATCACGTGCACCATCTCCGGCTTCGAGCGCAGCGCCTCGGCGACCAGCTCCGGGTCGAGCATCTTGTAGCTGATGGCGTAGTTGATCTCGTCGAGAATCACCAGGTCCCATTCGCCGGAGCCGATGGCTTCGCGTGCCTCGGCCCACGCCGCCTCGACCATGCGCACGTCTTCGGGATCGGGCTCCGCGCCGCCGATCTTCACGAAGCCGCGGCCCATCTGCTTCAGCACGAAGTTCTCGCCAAAGGCTTCCGCCGCATCCAGCTCGCCGTAGTGCCACGACCCCTTGATGAACTGCAGCATCAGCACTTTCATGCCGCATCCCACGGCGCGCAGAGCAGTGCCCAGCGCCGCGGTGGTTTTGCCCTTGCCGGGGCCGGTGTTGATGAGGATCAGTCCGCGCCGGGAATCAGTCATGCCACGTACTCTCGCCTTCTCAGTGTCCTGTGTGGTACGGGTGCCCCGTGAGAATTGTACAGGCCCGGTAGAGCTGCTCGGCCACCACCAGGCGCGCGAGATGGTGGGCCAGGGTCATCGATCCCAGCGAGAGCAGGCCGCCGCGGCGTTTGCCCTCAGCCAGTGCTTCCGCCGACCATCCATCGGCGGGCCCGACGGCGAAAACCACGTGCTGCCGGCCCTCGTCGCGGCGCTTCGCGAGCCACTCCGCCAAAGATTCGGAGGTCATCTGCGGGCCGCGCGCATCGAGCAGCAGCACGACCGCTTCCGTCCTGCCGCGCTGTTTGCCCAGCCACTCGAGGAGCGTGCTTTCGTTGCGGAAGACTTCGACACCACATCGAATAACTCCAGCGCATCGCTGGAGATAGCCGCCAATGAGCGCCTCGTAGTTGTCTTTGGCTCTCGCCCGGCCGCCTTTTGCCCCGGTCCGGGCGCCGACATGGGCCAGTGTGACTTGCATGGAGAGGAGAATACCGCAAAACCGCGGATTGGGCCGCAGACCGTTGAAAAGTCAACCTTCCCGAAATGTACGAGCTGTGTCCAATTTTGGGAATATCCAAACTATGGTGTATGGAATTTCATATATCATCTATACCAACGCCACAATTGATAGGTAAATAACTCTTTTATTTTCTGTAAAAAATGGCCGTTTATCGGTATCTACGAGAATGGCACGCGTCGTGCATCCAAAGGGCAGAGGCATTGGTGAGAGGTGTATTTCTTGGCAGATTCCTTTTTCAGAACTGCCCATAAGTGCACTGCACCTGGACATGGGGTCACCTCAAGTGCGCCTGCACTCGCTTAGATGGCCTTTCGGGTTCGTAAATTTGAGTATGGCTGTTGATTTTGAAACAACTTGCGGGATCGGACTTGCCCTCCCCATCGAGCCTCCGAAAGCGCCCAACCTGGATCGTGAAAGGCCCTACATGGGCCTTCCGGTGCAGAAAGATTTTTCTGGAGGAGTTCTGATGCGTTTTTTCCGAATTCAGTCTGCCGTCCTCGCTGTAAGCCTGCTGGCCGCCGCGGCCTTTTTCCTGGGCACGGCAATCCCGGTGGCACATACGCAAACCATCACTACAGGCGCACTGAGCGGCGTCGTCGCTGACGCAACGGGCGGCGTGGTGCCCAGAGCCACAGTGACGGTGATTGACATGGAGACCAACGCCAAAGAGGTTGTCGTCACCAACGCCGAGGGCCGCTACACAGTGAGCCAGTTGATGCCGGGCGAATACAAGGTGACCGCCGTAGCAGCGAACCTGAAATCCGACACGATCGAGGTGAATGTGCTTCTTGGCACCACCGCGACGGCGGACATCAGGGTCACGCCGACCGGCAACACGACCGTTGTCGAAGTCTCTGCGAGCGCGCTGCCTTTGGTGGACACGCAGAACGTGGCCCTGGCTACGACGCTGAATACGGAACAAATCCAAGATCTTCCCACCCCAGGCGGCGACGTATCCACGGTGGCTTTCACGACTCCGGGCATTGCCGTGAATGCCGGCGGCTCCTATGGCAACTTCAGCTCCGACGGCCTGCCGGGCATCTCGAATCTGTTCGTGCTGAACGGCTTCGACAATCAGGATCCTTTCCTCAATCTGAATAACTCGGGCAGTTCGAACCTGACCCTTGGCCAGGGCGAACTGGCGGACGCGACCGTGATCCAGAACGCGTACAACTCGCAGTATGGCCGCGCCGCAGGCGCCATCGTCAGCTATACGACCAAGTCCGGCGGCAATGCATTTCATGGCGAGGCAATGTACGACTACAACGGCACAGTGCTGAACGCCAACGGCTGGTTCAATAACTACACCGCAACGCCCCGTCCGCATGCCGTTTCCAACGAATGGGCGCTGAATGGCGGCGGTCCGATCGTCCGCAACAAGCTGTTCTTCTTCTCCGATTGGGAAGGGTTGCACTACGTATTGCCGTCGAGCGGCTATGTTTCGCTGCCCACAGCGCAATATCAGGCATACGCGATCGCGAACTCCCCGACGGCGTCGCAGGCCACGATGAAGACCATGATGAACCTCTATAAGAACTCGCCCGGCTACGCGAGCGCCACGGCAACCGCAATTGACCCAAAGGGTAGCGGAAGCCCCGATGGTGGATGCGGCGGCCTGGACGGTACCCCCGACGGAGCCGGATACTTTGGCGCCTACCCAGCCCTAGTATCCTCGGGACCTCTCTATGGCTGCACGATGAGCAGTTATGCGCAAGCCAACAACATCAACATAGAGTGGCTGTTTACGCAGCGCGTAGACTGGGTGATCAACGACAAGCACAGGATTTATGGCCGGTTCAAGATGGATCACGGCTCGCAACCCACGAGTACGAGTTTCATCGACCCTGCATTCAATGCCCTTTCGGTCCAGCCCGAATACGAGGGCCAGTTCAACGACAGCTATACCTTCAGCCCGAACGTGATTAACACCGCGGTAGTCGCAGCCAACTGGTACACCGCGTTCTTTGGTTTTGAAAATCCAACAGCCGCAGCCGCAGCGCTCCCCTTCTACGGATATTTCGACATCGGCGCCGATGGCAGCGGAACGGCGTACGTGCCGGGCCTGACCAATTTGGGTGCGCCTTTCTACTTCCCTCAGGGAAGGAACGTGACCCAATACCAGCTTGAGGACGATCTGAGTTGGACAAAGGGTCCGCACTCGTTCAAGTTTGGAGTCAATTTCCGGCGCGACCTGATCGAAGACTTTGACCAGCAGGAAGAGACCGTCGACCCGCTCCTGGTGTTCTACAGCTTGAACGACCTCGCGCAGGGGCAGATTTGCGGTGCCAACTCGCAGTGGTGCGGTGGCAACGAGTTTCAGCAGGCATTTATTACCGCCACGGACGCGCACCTGGCCCTCTACAACGTCGGCATCTATGCGCAGGACGACTGGGCAGTTACGAGCAAGCTGAAGTTGACGGTTGGTGCGCGTGTCGATCGCACCGGCGATCCGCTTTGCCACGGAAATTGCTTCTCGCTTTTCCAGGGCAATTTCCCGGGCAGCGGCACCTCGCTCACAACGCCCTATGCATCAATGATCAATTCGGCTAATGCTCATCCCTACAGCGTGGATCCGTTCTATCTCCAGCCGCGCTTTGGGATAAACTACCAACTCGACTCGAAGACGGTGGTGCGCGGCGGATTTGGCCTCTTCGCCGACCTTTATCCCGCGACCTTCATGGACGGCCCCATCCAGAACTTCCCGAATTACAACGTCGAAACGGTATACGGCGGGAATGTCACCACGACCGGAGCAGGCAGCATGTATGCCGACGCAACCTCGGCGAATAAGGCTGTCCAGACCGGCTTCAAGTCCGGCAACGCGACTTCAATCAATTCGGCGCTCTACGCGCTGGGTGTTCCTTTCGCGCCGCCGAGCCTCAACTCATACTTCCCTGGCACGCTCCACGAGGCAACCTATATCGAATACAGCGTCCAGATTCAGCGCCAATTAACCAAGAGCGATGGTGTCTCGTTGACTTTTGCCGCCAACCACGGCTACCACGAGATCATACAGAATCCATTTGCAAACGCCAGTTCGGGCATCTTTTCCAGCGCAGTTTCGCCCAGCGCAACCGCATCATGGGTGTCTGCAGGATCGATCGCCGGTCTAGGCTCGACGCCGCCCAACCCGAGCTTCGGCGAGGTGAACGAGTTCACCAATAACGCGAAATCGAACTACGACGGCGGCAGCGTCGAATACACCCACATCGGGAACGGCATCACCGGCCACCTGGCTTACACCTACAGCCATTCGCTCGACGACATTTCGAACGGAGGCGTCGGCGAATACTACAACTCCCAGTCGATCACCAAACAGCTCACCCCCACGCTCGGGGCCGGAAATCTGAATTACTCGAATTCGGACTACGATATCCGTAACCAGATGGTGGGCGATTTAATTTATGCCGAGCCGCTCAAGGCGCAGAACTGGCTCCTGAACTATGCCATTAGCGGCTGGACGATAGGAGCTAAAACCTACTATCGCTCGGGTATCCCATTCTCTGTGAACGATAACAACGCGATCAGCGGTTTTCCGACCATGGCGTCGATCAACAACACGTTGGGTTTGACCTCCTTGATGCCGCAGGTTTCGACCTTCAGTCTCACCAACAACTGCGTGATGAATCCTCACAACGCTGTGAGTAGCTCATGTTTGGATCCTACACAGTATTCAACAGGGGCTGGTTTCGGCAACCTCCGGCGCAACGCGCTCTACGGACCGCACTACGCCGACACAGATGCAACGCTCACCAAGAAATTCGTCCAGAAGGAGCAATTTGCGTTCGAATTGGGCGCGCAAGCATTCAACCTGATCAATCACCCGAACTTCTCTAATCCCGGCAACACTGTGGGAACAGGGTCCTTTGGTATGATCAGCACCGTTGAAGCTCCTCCAACAAGCCCCTATGGCTCCTTCCAAAGTGCTGCAGTCACTCAGCGCGTGCTGGTGGTGACGGGCAGGATCACCTTCTAGTTCACTCCGGCCTTTCCGGAAAGACCAAAAGGGGCGTCCACATTGGACGCCCCTTTTGCTTGTGCTGACCGAAAGTGCTCTTCGCTACTTCTTCTTTAGTTTTCTTATCGGGGATTTACGCCCCGAAGACTTCTTTGCGGAAACTTTCCCGACCTTGCCCTTGGCCGGCCGTGCCCTTTTTCCTGCTGCAGTTTTCCTGGCGGGCTTCTTTGCCGTTGCCGCGCGCTTTGTCGGCCTCTTTGTTTTGGTTGCGGGCTTCGCCGCTGCGGCGCGTGCTTTGACGGGGGCCTTGGTCCGCACCGCGCGCGTTTTCTCCTTGAGCTCAACCTTCAGCTCCGTGTCAAACTCTTCCGGCGTGAGTGGGCGCGCGGACTTGCGCAATCGCTCGATGTCGTAGAAGGCACGGCGCTCGGACAGAAACACATGCACCACAAAGTCAACGTAGTCGAGCAGAATCCACTCGCCATGACGGCGGCCCTCCACCGAATTCGGGTACACACCGAAGTCGCGTTTGAGGCGCAGCTCGATCTCGTCCGCAATGGCGACGGCTTGCCGCTCGTTGGACGCCGAGGTGACCAGAAAGAAGTCGCTCAGTCCGGAGTCGGCGGGATCGAGAGCGAGGATGCGGGTGTCGAGGGCTTTTTTGTCTTCACAAACTGCGGCGGCGGCCTGTACGAGGGCGCGGGTTTGCTTCTGCGCTGGGGATAGTTTCATGCGGTAGAACGTTCTCCAAATCCCATGGTAGCGTGCTGGTTTGGGGCACGGCAAGCTGAGGGAGTTAGCAAGCCAGCGAGTCAGCATTCCCACCCTTTCCGCAAACGGCAAGGAAAGGATGGGGCACGGGGCCAGTATGCCTATGAACGGTACAGCCCGTGTTGCGCGATGTACGCCCGCACAGCCTTCGGCACCAGATCGCGTCCCGCGGCCGGACTGCCGGAAGCCGCGTGAATCTGCGCCCGGATTTCTGACGCGCTGATCTCGACATGCAGGCCCGGCATCACGTAGAACGGCGTACGCTCACCGGCCTGATTCATGAGCACAAAGGCGCGCACCTCTACATCGGATTCGTTCCGGCTCCCCGCTTGCTCACACTCGAGCAAAAGGCCTGTTGGCAGGGCAGCCTCCAGGTCGGCCTTCAGGCCGACCATCCCATTCGGGAGCGGCTGCTCCGGCCGCGAGGCCACGATCAACGGCGCCACAAAAGGGAGTTCCGCGGCGCGATGCCAGCGGGGTAGTGCGAAGAACGAATCCGCGCCCATCAGGCAAAAAAGGGTGCCATCGGGCGCGAGAGATGCGCGCAGCCGATCGAGTGTGTCAACGGTGTAATTGGGGGCGGTTTCGGCTGCGGATGTGCGGGCATCGGCCGGATTTGGAGCCGGCTTCGGCGCGTCGGCCAGCGAAACCTCCAAGCCTGGCTCGCCCGCGATCGCCAGTCGCGTCATCGCCACCCGGTCCTCGAAGCTCGCGGCAGGACCCTCCGGCTTGAGCGGCTGCACGCCTACCGGCGCAAACAGCACTGTGTCGAGCGCGAATGCGGCACGCGCGGCGCGCGCCACTGCCAAGTGGCCCAGGTGCGGCGGGTCGAAGCTTCCGCCAAAGAAGGCGATACGCGATCCACCACGCCGAGGCGATGCGTCTTTTTGAGCCGCTCCCGCTGTGCCCGGCTGGTTCATGGCTTCATCGTATCGCGCCGGGCGCGCGCGCCGGCGAGAACTCTTGCGGGGGTCTCGCACCCCAGGAAACAAAGATCGCTTCCTGGGGGCCCCGGTCTGGAGACCCCGCGAAAGCTGGTCAGGAGACCTGCGCTCCAGGACCCCACCCTCGCCATCGGATAGAATCGAAGCGAAGCTCGAATTCCTGATCGGTCCTGCTGCCATGCGATATCTCCTTGCCTTTCTCTCTCTCGCCGGCGTCATTGTCTCCTCACTGGCGCTCCAGGTTCATTACTCCACGGCGACAGAGCCCTGCTCCATCAACGAGCGCTGGGACTGCGGCATCGTCAATCACAGCAGCTATGCGGTCGTGTTTGGCGTTCCGGTGGCGGCCATTGGCATCGGCGGCTATTTGCTGCTCGGCATCCTGGCGCTGGCGCGGCGGCGCTTCCTGCTCCTCGTGGTTGCCCTGATCGGACTGAGCTTCGCGTTGCGTCTTTCGGGCATCGAGCGCGACATCCTGAACGTCTGGTGTCTCTATTGCGTGATTTCGCAGGGAATCATCGCGCTCATCACGCTGCTCGGCGTGGTGTGGCTGGTGGCGCATACCGTGAAGAAGCGGCGCGCGCCCGTGGAAGCGTAGTTCGGCTGCCTCGCGCTGATAAAATTGATGCAGATTCATGTTCAGAGACTGGTATGCGCGCTGGATGTACGCGTGGGAGACGCGGCTGACGACGCGCGACGAAAATCGCGTGGTGCGGCCGCTGGAGTGGGGCTTCGAGTGGATCGTACCCTTTCTCGAAGCACACGGCTTTGATGAAGTTGTGCCAGGGCCCGAAGTGGAGCACGACGATGCCGCCGCCGAAGCGGCGATGGTCAGCATCAATCGGTTTCTCATCTGCCACAGCCAAGAATTTTTCGCCTACGCGCGACCTACGGATTTTCGGCTTGAGCAGCGCTTTCCGGAACTTTTCCCGACCAACGTGCGGCCGGAAACGCTCGCCCAAGATGCGGAAATCAAGCGCCAGGCGGCGGAAGGTAAGCTGGAGCGCGCGCAATATCTGCGCTTCACCTCGCCGGAGCGCACGCCGTATCCGGAAAACGATCTGGTGAACGCGCGCTGGTATCCCGCGCCCGCGCACAAGGATCCCAAGCGGCCCAAACAGGCCATTGTGGTGATGCCGCAGTGGAACGCCGACGGATTCAGCCACAACTCGCTGTGCACGCTCTTCAACCGCATGGGAGTTTCGGCGCTGCGCCTCTCCAAGCCGTATCACGACATTCGCAGACCCACGGAGCTTGAGCGCTCCGACTACGCCGTGAGCGCCAACATCGGCCGCACCATCTCCGCGTGCCGCCAGGCCGTGGTCGATATTCGCTGCTGCCTCGACTGGCTGGAAGAGCAGGGTTACGAGCACTTCGGCGTGCTGGGCACAAGCCTCGGTTCCTGCTACGGCTACCTGGCCAGTGCGCACGACGCGCGGCTGAGGGTGAATGCCTTCAACCACGCGTCAACGGCTTTTGGCGACGTGGTGTGGGCAGGACAAAGCACGCGCCACATCCGCCAGGCTGTGCAGGAAGCCGGTCTGACGCAGGAGCGCGTGCGCGCGCTATGGGCAGCCGTAAGCCCGGTGAGTTACTACGAGCAGTTCAAAGGCGCGGCGGCCAACGGCCCCGGCAAAAACGTGCTCGTCATCTACGCCAACTACGATCTCACCTTTCCCAAGGAGTACTCGCTGCAAGTGGTCGATGCCTTCCGCCGTTCCGGCCTGCATTATGAGGTGCGCGTTCTGCCCTGCGGCCACTACACCACCGGCGAAACACCCTACAAGTTCATCGACGGCTGGTACATGGGCTCGTTCGTGCACCGCGCGTTCAAAGCGCTGCGGGAAGAGAAGGCGGCGGGAGCGGGCGCGGCGCATTCGAGCGACGTCGAGGAAGAAGCGCTTTCGCGCTAGCGCACGCCGTCCAAATTCATCTGCAGCAATTTCGCGGGGTCGAGATACGCATTCTGCCAGCGCACGGCCCAGTGCAGGTGCGGCCCGGTCACTCGCCCGGTTGCGCCGCTCAATCCGATGGGCTCGCCGCGGCTCACGCGCTGACCCTCGCGCACATCGATGCGGCTCAGATGCATGGAAATCGTGTATAGCCCCAACCCGTGGTCGATGACCACGCAGTTGCCCTCGTAGTAGAGAGGCCGCGCGAGCACCACGCCGCCGCTATTGCCCGCGCGCACCAACGTGCCCGACGGAGCGCGAAAATCCATGCCCTTGTGAACGCTCGCGAGTCGGCCGTTGAAGGTGCGCCGCGTGCCGAGACTGTCGGTGGGCTCGGCGTGTACCGGTGCGTGAAAATCGCCAGACCAGAGCGGTTGCGGCGCGCTTGCCGCAAACACCTTTTCCTTGAGCGCGACCTCAGTTTGGATTCGCGCCAACTCCTTAGGATCCGGCGCAACAAACTTCGGTGCTACGGTCAGTGTGCCGGCGCGGTAGTGGGCCGCATGAATTTCAATGCTGCGGCTTAGATCGGTTGCGCCGCTGGGGAGCTGGGCCGTAATACGAAGCGTCGACGGCCCCACAGACGCCTCAACATCTACGCCCGACAGCGCATACCACGCCTGCCGATCGCGCGACCAAAAGAAGGCGAGCTTCTGTCCCAGCCATTCGCCCTCGAGTGTTATGTTTGCCGGCGCGGCCACGCGAATCAACTCCGGCGAGCCGGCTTCGACCTCGGCGGGCGCGAGCGTGACGCTGGGCGCTTGCGCATGAGCGACAGGTATCGTCGGCGCACCCGCAAAAGCCAGGAGCGCCGCTAGCGCCAAGCACGAACTGAACCGAGAATCTCTCATCGACGCTAGAATAGCGGAGCCATGCGGCCTCGACCCAACCGCGCTTTCGCGCTATCCTTGGGCAGATCAGGATCTCGATGACTTCCCCGACGCCCGATCCCTTTCGCCCAGCAATCCGCGTCATGGCCCTTGCCGCGACAGCATGGCTGTTGTGTCTGCCGGCATGGGGCCTGCCAGGCGCGGGCTCGAACGAGGCTCCCGCGAAGCCCAATCCCGTTCTCGTCGAACTCTTTACTTCGGAAGGCTGCTCCGATTGCCCGCCGGCCGATGCGTTGTTGGCCCAGCTCGACACGCAGGGTTTCCCCGGTGCGCAGGTCATCGTGTTGAGCGAGCACGTCACTTATTGGAACCATGAGGGCTGGACGGATCCGTTTTCCTTCGACGCAATCGACCTGCGCCAGCAGGATTACGTTCGCCAGTTCGGGCTGGATTCGCCGGCCACGCCGCAGTTCGTTGTGGATGGAGCCATGCAGGTGGCCGGCACCAATCCCACGGTGCTCGCCGGCTTTATCAGGCGCGCCGCTGCCGCGCCCAAGATTCAGATCGAAATCGGCAATGCGCATCGCACGGCCAACGGCGCGGCGGAATTCACCGTACACGCCGCGACCACGGCAAAAGCCACATTGTTCGCCGTCGTCGCGGAGAATGCGACGCATTCAGAGGTTTCCCACGGCGAGAATGCAGGCCGCACGCTGCATCATGTTGCTGTGGTGCGCGCCATCAAGGAGTTCGGCTCCAGCGCCACGGATGGCCGCACGCTCGAGCTTTCCGGTGGCAATGTTGTGCGCGCAGAAAAAGACGGCGAGCCGCTTCGACTTGTCGTCTTTCTCGTCAGCCATTCTCGCGTGGTTGGAGCCGCGGAACAGACCCTGAATCCGTGAGCCCGCGCGTTCCGCGCCGATTTTCGAGCGAGACTTTTAATTCGTGCCGTCGGGGCGTGGATGCGCGGCCTTCCATGCGGCCACGCGATCCTGCACGTCGGAGAGTTCGTCGGCGGTGATGCGCTCGCCAATCATCTGGCGATTAGCCGCATACTTTTCCTGGTTCGGCCCTTTCACGCTGGCGGCAAGGTCAAACCAGAAATACGCGTCCGGGTCGCTATGGGGAACACCCTGGCCCATGGAGTAGAGCACGGCCAGCATTCCTTGCGCGGTAGGGTCGCCCTGGTCGGCTGCCCGGCGATACCACGATGCCGCCTGTTCCATATCGCGCGGAACGGTTTTGCCGCCGCCATCGCGATAGAGCGCAGCCAGGTGCATTTCTCCGGAAATGTTGTTCTGCCCGGCAGCCTTCCGATACCATGCGAGCTCCTGCTGATAATCGCCGGCCATCTGGGCTTTGTCGTGCTCGGAGGCGGCCGCCTGCGCATACTGCTCGCCCACCGCGACCTGGGCCGTGGCGTCGCCGCCGTTGGCCTTGGCCAGCAGGGCCGGGTCGATCGCCGCAGCCGGAGTCGCCGTCTGCGCCGCGGCAGGAAGCAGCATAACGAGAAACATCGCTCCTGGAATCAGCTGTTTGCTCTCAATCAACACGAGGTCCTCGCAGATCCTTACCTGGGAAGTTGCTGTTTCCAGTGTACGCAATAGGCGCTAACAACGACGCAGTTTCAACCCGACGGGGAACCAGCTAAGATTTATCTATGACTAACCGCATGCCTTTGCCCCTCGCCCAGGCCGATCCCGATGTGGCTGCCGCCATTGACCACGAAACCCTCCGCCAGCACGAGGGACTGGAGATGATTGCCAGCGAAAACTTTGTGTCTGAAGCCGTATTAGAAGCAGCCGGCTCGATCTTCACCAATAAATATGCCGAGGGCTATCCGGGACGCCGCTACTACGGGGGCTGCGAGTACGCCGACATCGTGGAGAACCTGGCCCGCGATCGCGCCCGCCAGATCTTCGGCGGCGATCACATCAACGTGCAGCCGCACTCCGGCTCGCAGGCCAACGCTTCGGCCTATGCGGCAGTTTTGCAGCCGGGCGACACCATTCTCGGCCTCGATCTTTCGCACGGCGGTCACCTGACGCACGGTCATCGCCTGAGCTTCAGCGGCAAGCTCTACCGCACCACGTTCTACCACGTGCGCCGCGACACGGAGACCATCGACTACGACGAGATGGAATCTGTCGCCGTCGCGGAAAAGCCGAAGGTCATCATGGGCGGCGCCAGCGCTTACTCGCGCTTGTGGGATTTCGCGCGCATGCGCGCGATCGCCGACAAAGTGGGCGCGATTTACATCTTTGACATGGCGCACATTGCCGGCCTGGTTGCGGGCGGCGTGCATCCTTCGCCGGTGCCGCACACGCACATTACCACCACCACCACGCACAAAACTCTGCGCGGCCCGCGCGCCGGCCTCATCATCTGCAACCAGGATCTAGCTGCGGCCGTGGACAAATCCGTTTTTCCCGGCCAGCAGGGAGGTCCCCTGGTGCACATCGTGGCCGCAAAGGCCGTCGCGTTTGCTGAGGCACTGCGCCCGGAGTTCCGTGATTACGCCGCGCAAATCGTCGCCAATGCCAAGGTGCTGGGCGAGGCACTGCGTGCGGCAGGCTACCGGTTGGTCTCTGGAGGAACCGATAATCACCTCCTGCTGGTGGACGTGTTCGAGAAAGGCATCCTCGGCTCTGAAGCGGAGCTGGCTTTGGGCAAGGCGGGCATTACCGTGAACAAGAACTCCATCCCCTGGGATACGAACCCGCCGCTGAAGCCATCGGGCATTCGCGTAGGCACGCCGGCGCTAACCACGCGCGGCATGAAGGAACCGGAGATGCGCACCATCGCAACGTGGATCGCCCGAGCGCTCGATCAGCGCAACGACGACGAAGCTCTCGAGCGCATTCGCGGCGAGGTGGCCGAGCTGGCCAACCAGTTCCCGCTCTACGCTTGGCGCCGCGCCGCCGCTACGGTCAGCGCGTAAGTCTCAGACCGGGTGCGTCACCGCCGGAGGAGTTTGTGTTCTCCCACCCTTTCGCAAAAAACACGAAAGGATGGGGCCCGAGAGAATTCTGTGTGCCGGACGCAGGGCCTGCCATCTGATTCTCAAGCGATAGCGACGGGAGACAACGAAATCGGAAAAATCGGCCCCGTCCCTTCGGGTTGCGGCGTAAATCGGGCCATACTTCGTTGTCGTCCTCGCCTTGGAGTCGCCAAAGCCTTCGTCCTCCGCCTCGTCTGGCCCGATTTACGCTCGCAACGCTAACGCTTAAGAATCAGATGGCAGGCCCTAACCCGTCTGTGCAAGAATTCCGCTGGGACATTCTTCATTCAGGGATTAGGAGGAATCGATGAAGTCCATTCACATTGCACTCGCAGCTTTGCTCGTATTCTCAGTGCCGGCGTTCGCGCAACATGGAGGCAGCAAGGCTCCCAAAGCGCCCAAGAGCGGGCCCGCGCCTTACCATGGCACGCCGCAGGCGCCCAACCCGCAACGCAACTATTCCCCTAAACCGGGCCAACCCAACGCGCCGCACGTCGAGAATGGCAAAACATGGGTTGGTCATGACACCGGCCCCAATGATCCGAGCTATCACCTTGACCAGCCCTGGGCGCACGGGCACTTTACCGGCGGCTTCGGTCCCGGGCATGTGTGGCGTCTTGGCGGCGGAGGTCCTGATCGCTTCTGGTTCAACGGCTGGTACTGGTCCGTCGCGGCCGCCGATATCGCCTTCTGCGAAGGTTGGCTCTGGGGCTCCGATGAAATCATCATCTACGACGATCCGGACCATATCGGCTGGTATCTGGCTTACAACGTGCGCCTGGGTACCTATGTCCACGTGATGTATCTCGGCATGTAAGTGGTTACAAACCTGCACGAACGCAAGTCATGCGAAAAGAAATGCGGCGGGATGGGAAAAGGACCTGTCCCGCCGCGATGTTCTGCGGCATTGCGCGAACCTATGCGCGGCGCACGGCGTTATGGCAACCGCTACGCGATGTGCGCAGACCGCGGCTCGTTGAAGTAACTGAAGCTATCTTCGCGTAACTTTCTCTGGTTACCAAATAACTTGCAGCGATCGATAAATGGGTGAATTTTCTGCATTATTCTTGATGAATGGCGATAGAAAATATTCTTGCCGAAATCGATGCCGAGATATCCAGGCTGCAGCAGGCACGTGCGCTGCTGGCCACGCTCGGAACCGCAACCACCAAAGCCGGACGTAAAGCAAAAAAAATGCCCGCCAAAGCCAAGACCAGGAAGAAGCGGGTCTTGAGCGCGGAAGCGCGCAAGAAGATAGCCGACGCACAACACCGGCGTTGGGCTAAGCAAAAGACCAAGGCGACGAAAAAGGCGTAAACATTAAAGAGCGGCTCAAGCCGTTCTTGGTTTGCAACGGGATCGAGTGACCCGGCCGCGGACCCCTCCCTTGTGAAGACGAGGGGTTAACCTGTCTCGCACCTTCTTGCGGCGCTGCAAGGGTTATTCGGAACTGGGCCTGGAGCAAGTCACTTCAATCTCCCCCACTCAACGAATGGTCCGTCCAGCCGTGAGGGAGAGCTGCGCCTGCGCGGCATGCGGCCAGGAGCCGTTTGCGGCAACCCGTCTTTTACCCCAGAGACGACATCACCAGCATGCGCGGCTCCGTCATTTCCTCGATGGCCCAGCGGATGCCCTCGCGGCCCAGGCCGGAATCCTTGACGCCCCCGAAGGGCATCGGATCGAGCCGCCAGCTCGGTGTATCGCCAATAATCAATGTGCCCACTTCGAGCTCGCGATACGCGGTGAGAATACGGCCGGCGTCGCGCGTGAGCAGCCCGGCCTGCAAGCCATATTTCAAGTGATTCACGCGCGCCAGCGCATCTTCAAAATCGTCGTACGGCTCAATCGCAAGCACCGGCCCGAAGATCTCCTCGTCGTGTAACTTCATGCCCGGCGCGGTCGAGGCCAAGATTGTGGGTTCGATCATCGATCCCTTGCGCTCGCCGCCGGTGACCAGTTTCGCGCCGCTGGCAAGGGCCTCTTTTATCCACGCTTCCACGCGCTCCGCTTCGCTTGCCCGGATTAGCGGACCCACATCCGTGGCCTCATTCGAGGGATCGCCGACGCCGAGCTTGCCGGCAATATCCACCACCTTCCAGACGAAGGTCTGAAAGATGCTGCGCTCCACCAACACGCGCTGCGTGCTGATGCACGACTGCCCGGCGTAGTTGAATGCGGAGTGCGCAGTGCGCAACGCCGCATCGTCCAGATCTTTCCAGTCGTTGTGCACGATGAGCGTGGAGTTCCCGCTCAGCTCCAGCAGTACGCGCTTGCGTCCCGAGTGCGCCTTCAGTTCCCAACCGACTTTGGCCGAGCCGGTAAAACTCACCAGCTTGATGCGATCTTCCTTCTCCGCGAGCCACGCGGTGTCGGCGTTATCGAGCGGCAGCACAGCCAGCGCCTCCTCAGGCCAGCCCGCCTTCAGAATGACTTCGCCCAACGCCAGCGCGGTAAACGTGGCCTGCGGTGCGGGTTTCAGAAGGAACGGGCAACCGGCTGTCATGGCCGGCGCGGCCTTGTGCGCCACCAGGCTCAACGGAAGGTTGAAGGGCGTAATGGCCAGCACCGGCCCGACGGGAAAGCGCTGCACCAGCCCCCAGCGGCCCTCGTTGCCCTCAGTTAAATCCAGCGGAATACTCTCGCCGCCGAGACGTGCCGCTTCTTCGGCCGCGGTCTTGAAGGTGAGCACCGCGTGATCCACTTCAATCCGCGCCAGCCGCACCGGCTTGCCCGCCTCGGCCACAATCAGTTGCGCAAAGCGCTCCTTCTGCTCAATCAGCGCCGCGGCCACGTCTTCCAGAATCTCGCGCCGCTTCCAGCGCGGCAGCGCGCGCGTGCGGCGCAGGCTGGCCACGGCGTGATGCACGGCCTGGCGCGCATCGGCACGCGTGGCCCTGGTCACGCGCCCCACCAGTCCCTGATCCCACGGCGAACGCACTTCCATCGCCTCTCCGTCGGTCCATTCCTTGCCGCACAGCAGAAACCCTGTCTGCGAACCGGGCCGCATTTTCATGGTGGAGCTCCTCAAACGAAGTATCTACGTCCAAAGCATCTACGTTCTTGATGGTAAAGCGCGCGGCCGGGGATTGTCCGTTGCCGCGCGCCGTCGGCTGTCGGCTGCTACCCGATTCGGAACCCGACAGCGATGCGGAAAGTTTCACGCTACCAGCGGATGCCAGGCTGCGGCGGATGCGGTATAGTGGCTGCAACTTCTGATCGTACGCAGCCGGACTCACGAAAAATTTACGCGCTAGGAAGGCACCATGACCGAAATTCCAGGCAATGAGCCTCCTCAGGGATATCCTCCGCAAACCAACATGCCGCCGCCGCCCTACCCGCCAGCGATCTACCCTCCGGCGAAAAAGGGACCGAGCGCGCTGAAAATCGTTCTCATCGTCGTCGGGATCTTCGTCGGCCTCGGGCTCATCGGAGTCGGGCTCTTGAGCTACGGCGTCTACAAGCTCACTAAATCTTCAAATATGACGACCAGCACGCAACCGGTAGCGGCAAGCGACCTGGGCGTCGCCCTTTACCCCGGAGCAGAGCAAAAGGCCAACGTACACATGACCATCGTGGGCGAGAACATGCTGGCGGCGACCTTTCTCACCTCCGACTCAAAAGCGCAGGTGATCGCGTTTTACCAAAGCAACCTTGGCCCGACTGCGCAGGCCCAGACCATCCTGAACGAGACACAGCTCAAGCTCGATAAGGGCGCTGGCGAGTCGGTGATTGTAAAGATTTCATCGGGGTTGGGCCTCGAAAGCGGCAAAACGCAAATTGTCATCACGCATGCCACCCCGGTGGCGACGACGTCGAAGTGAAGAATGAGGGCCGGGGCGGCTGAATGGTGCAACGCGACATTTTGGTTCGTCGTGCGTTCTTAGGCGCCCGCTGAAAGAAGCGCCTCCGCGCGAGAAGAATCGCGCAAGGGCTAGAGCCGCGAGTTGATTTTGGAGGCGTAGCGGCACCACTAAAGTCGTGCCCTTTCACGGCGGATTCAAATTGGCCCACTGCTTCCGCGCGCGCTCGATCCGCGTGCGATACACTCCATCCATGATTCACGACGGCCGCAGCGCAAAACTTCCCTTCGACCCCGACGAGGCCATCGCGCATCTGCGCGCGCGCGACGCCAAACTTGCCGCGCTCATCGATCGCGTGGGCCCCTTCACGCTCCGCCTCGACCGCTCGACCTCACCTTTCGAGTCGCTGCTGGAATCGATCCTCTATCAGCAATTGCACGGCAAGGCCGCAGCCACCATTCACCGCCGCGTGCGCGAGTACTTCCATGGCGATCCCACGCCGCAGCTTCTGCTCGATACGCCCGACGAACCGCTGCGCGCCGCGGGCGTTTCCGGCAACAAGATCAAGGCCCTCCGCGACCTGGCCGCGCGCACGCTCGATGGCACCGTACCCGCGCACGCCGCCATTCGCAAGATGAGCGATGCCGACATTGTCGAGCGCCTTACGGAGGTCCGCGGCATCGGCTCCTGGACCGTGGAAATGTTGCTCATCTTTCGCCTCGGTCGGCCCGATGTGCTGCCCGCGACCGACTACGGCGTGCGCAAGGGCTTTGCGCTCACCTTCCAGCGGGTGCCCAAATCGCGTCCGCTCGAAGCCGCCGACCTCCCCAAGCCCGATGTCGTCGTCCGCCGCGGCCAGCGCTGGGCGCCGTACCGCTCCGTGGCCAGTTGGTACCTGTGGCGGGCGTGCGATCTCCAGAAGAATGCCGCGCCTGCAGGCCGTTCGGCGCGGTAGCTCTCTGCCCGCATGAATTCATCCCTTTGGCTTTCGTGGTTTCCCACCTTTTCGCCCAAAGATTGGGCGAAAGGATGGGGCACGGGCAAGAGAAGTGTCCTTGCACCGTCCCGACGGGACTCAGGGGTGCATTTTTGGAACAGCTTTCCCCACGCTAAAGCGCGGGGCTAACAAATTCGCCGCGGCGAACGCCCACGGCGCGGTAAATTTGCCGCATCGCCGTACAATAGCGTCAGCGCGCGGATGCGCAGCTCGCAGCCCACGCTATCGGAATCTTCATGCCTCCTGCTAAACGATTCATTTGCATTCACGGCCACTTTTATCAGCCGCCTCGCGAAAATCCATGGCTGGAGACGGTGGAAACGCAGGACACAGCGGCTCCCTACCACGACTGGAACGAGCGCATCTGCGCCGAGTGCTACGCGCCCAACGGCGCGGCCCGCGTGGTCAATGTGAAAAATCAGATCACGCGCATCGTGAACAACTACGCGCGCATCAGCTTCAACTTCGGACCCACGCTCCTGAGTTGGCTGAAGGAAAACGCGCCGCGCACCTATCGCATGGTGCTTGACGGCGAGGGCCGCAGCCGGCAGCGCAACCGCGGGCACAGTTCGGCCATGGCGCAGGTGTACAACCACATGATTCTGCCGCTGGCCAACGCGCGCGATCGCGCCACGCAGATTCGCTGGGGCATCGCCGACTACGAAAACAGCTTTGGCGCCCCGCCTGAAGGCATCTGGCTGCCTGAAACCGCGGCCGACAACGCGACCCTGGAGGCCCTTGCCGCAAACGGCATCCGCTTCACCGTGCTGGCTCCGCACCAGTCGAAACGGATTCGCCCGCTGAAAGGCGACGGCCACTGGATCGACACGCCCGACGCCACGGTCGACACTACGCACCCGTATCTCCTCCGCTTTGCCTCCGGCGCATCCATCGCCGTCTTCTTCTACAACGGTCCGGTCTCTCGCGCCATCGCCTTTGAAGGGCTGCTCAACTCTGGCGACAACCTGGTCGCGCGGCTCAAAGCGGGATTCAAAGACGAGGCGGGATTCAAGGACGGCGCGCAGCCGCAACTGATGCACGTAGCCACGGATGGCGAGTCGTACGGGCATCATCACAGGTACGGCGAGATGGCGCTGGCCTATGCATTGCGCCTGCTGGAGCAGGACAAGACCGTCAAGCTCACCAACTACGCTGCCTTCCTCGAGCAGTTTCCGCCGGAGTTCGAGTGCGAGATTGTCGAAAACACTTCATGGAGCTGTGTGCACGGCGTGGAGCGATGGCGCTCCAACTGCGGATGCAACGGCGGCCACCCCGGCTGGAACCAGGAGTGGCGCACACCGCTGCGCCGGGCGCTTGATGAACTGCGCGACGCGCTGATCCCGCTCTCGGAGCAGCATGGCAGCAATCTTTTTCGCGACGTGTGGGCCGCGCGCGACGCCTACATCCAGGTGGTGCTCGATCGCAGCACGGAATCGGTCGATCGCTTCCTGGTTGCGCAACAGGCGCACCCGCTCAACGACAGCGAGCGCATCCGCGCCCTCGAGCTGATGGAGATGCAGCGCCACGCGCAGCTCATGTTCACCAGTTGCGGATGGTTCTTCGACGACATCGCCGGCATCGAGACCGTGCAGGTAATCGCCTACGCGGCGCGCGTGCTGCAACTGGCCGTGCAGGTATTCGGCCAGCAGGCCGCGCCGCTCGAACCCGCATTTCTTGCGCGCCTGGCCGAAGCCCGCTCCAACGATCCCGCGGCCGGCGACGGCGCCCGCATCTACAAGAAATGTGTCGAAACCCAGGAGCTGCACCTCGAACAGGTGGCCGCGCATTACGCCATCAGCTCCGTGTTCTCCACGTTTGCCGATGAAACGGAGCTCTTCTGCTACCGCGTGCGCCGCATCTCCTACGAGATTCATACCTCGGGCCGCGGCCGCCTGGCGCTGGGCCGCGTACATGTCGCCAGCTCCATCACCGGTCACGCGCAAGACTTCTCGTTTGCGGTTCTCCATTTCGGCGATCAGAACATTACTGCCGCGGTGAAGGCCTACAGCGCGGCCGATGGCGCCGCCTTCGAGGCCTTTTCTGCCGATGCGGCCGGTCACGTTCAGCGCGCCGACTTCCCTGAGGTGATTCGCCTGCTCGATCGTTTCTACGGCCACGCGGACTACTCGCTCACCTCGCTCTTTACCGATGAGCAGCGGCGCATCGTGCAACTCATCCTCAACTCCACGCTCTGGGACATTGAGAACTCGCTCGCCACCATCTACCAGGACCACGCCAGTCTGCTGCACTATCTTTCGCAGGCGGGCCTGCCCAAGCCGCCCGCGCTCACCCTCGCTGCCGGCTTCGCCATCAACGCCGGCGTGCGGCGCGTGCTGGAAATCGAGCCCGTCGATGTGGCGCAGTTGCGCTCTTATCTCGCGCTGGCCAAGGCCGATCTGGTGCCTCTTGAAACCGCGACACTGTCTTATATCGCCGATCTGCGCATGAAGCGCGCCATGGTGGAGCTGCAAATGTCTTCGGGGTCGCTCGAAATGCTCGATCGCGCGCTGGTGCTGGCCCGCACTCTTACCGAGCTGCCTTTTGAGTTGAATCTGTGGCAGGCGCAAAATATCTGGTACGAAATTCTGCGCACGTCGGGCTACGCGCTCACCGCGCTCTCTGCAGAGGATCGTCCGCGCTGGGAGAAAGACTTCAACGAGCTGGGCGCGTGCCTGACCTTTGACACGGAAGCGATTCGCGCATTGCAAGAGGCTGATGCGGCCATGGCGAATGACTAGTTCCGCTCGACATTGACGAGGCGGCCGTTTTTGAGCGCAAAGCGCTCGCCGCGCCACACAATCGTGTCTCCGGCAAAGCCCGCTACCCACAGACCCATCGCGACCACGTCGCGCAGCGGGAGCAGCCACAGGTTCGGAAGCACCTCGTGATCGCCCAGCACTTCTGCGCCCACGCTCATGGCCTGCGCCAAACGAAGAAAGAAGCTCAACCCCAGCAGCCACAGGCTCAGCGGACTCAATCCGCTGGCCAACACATTGAGCAGCGCCCACGCAAGCCCATGCGTGAAAATCAGGCCCACATAACCGGCCGGCCGCGCGTCGCGCACGGTGCGCTGCCAGCGCAACTGGTGATCGACGAACCCACGCCACGAGTACGCTGGCACGCTCGTCTCCACAACTTCCGCGCTCAGGGCCACGCGATAGCCAGCGTTCGCCACGCGCGCGCCCATCTCGTAGTCGTCGGCTAACTGATCCACCAGCGCCAGCAAGCCGCCTGCTTTTTCCAGCGCCTCGCGCCGCACCGCGAGCGTGGAACCCAGACCGTAGTGCAGGCCGCGCTCGATCAACTTCGAGAGCAGCACGCCAGGAATGAAATCCGTGGCAATGCCCAGCGCTTCAAACCGCGAGGCGAGGGTGCCGTGTGCGCGCCCGCGATAGAGCGCCGTCACCAGGCCGACCGGAACCAACCCCGCACCCTGCGCCGCAAAGCAGCACACCACGCGCTCCAGATAATGCGGTCCCACCGTAATGTCGGAATCGTTGATGAGCCAAAAATCGTAGCGCGCGTGACGGGCGAGTTGCACGAGCGTGCTCACCTTGCCATTTGTTCCCAGCCGCTCGGGACACTCCACCAGCCGGATCGACAGCTCGGGAAACTCGGCGTTGAGCGCCGTCACCGCCGCCGCCGCGGGATCGTCGAGCGAACTCACGCCGAACAGCAGCTCGAACTCGCCCGCATAATTCTGCCGGCAATGGCTGCGGAAGGCATCCATCATGCCGGGGTCGAGGCCTTTGAGCGATTTGAGAATGCTCACGCCGGGCGCGAA
>CAZMWL010000043.1:0-27715 GCA_964569985.1 uncultured Occallatibacter sp. | reverse complement strand
TCCTGCTGGGCTCGCTTTTCGGCCTCATCTTCGGCGCCGTCACGGTCTATGTGGGCCTGCGCGCGGGACTTACTGTCGCCGCCTCCATTCCCATCGCGGTCATCTCCATCAGCTTCCTGCGCGACAAGGGCAAAGTTTCGATTCTGGAATGCGTCATCGTACAAACCGCGGGCAATGCCGGCCAGTCCATTGCTGCGGGCGTCATCTTCACCCTGCCCGCTCTCATCTTTCTCGGATTCGACCTTGAATATTCCCGCATCTTTATACTGGCGCTCATCGGCGGCTATCTCGGCGTACTATTCATGGTGCCGCTGCGGCGACCACTCATCGTGGAAGAGCACGGCAACCTGAAGTTCCCTGAAGGCACCGCTTGCGCTGACGTGCTTATGGCCGGCGCCAAGGGCGGCGCGTTCGCCAGCCGTGTCTTTTTCGGACTCGGCCTGGGCGCGCTCTACACCTTCTTCCAGAACAAGTACCTCTTCGGCGTTTGGCCCAGCACACCCGAGTACCAGCCCGACCTGGGCCTGCAGCACGTGCTGAAAGGCGCGTCCATCAAGGCCGACGCCACGCCGGAATACCTGGGCGTGGGCTACATCATTGGCGCGCGCACCGCGGGCACCATGTTCGCCGGCGGCGTCTTCTCGTGGCTGGTCCTGATGCCGCTCATTTATTTTTTCGGCAAGGATCTGCCGCATCCCATCTATCCCGGCACCGTGCCCATCGCGCAAATGGGCCCCAGCGATCTCTGGATCACCTATATTCGCCCCATGGGCGCGGGCGCCGTGGCAGCGGCCGGACTCATCACACTCTTCAAAACCCTGCCCACGATCGTCGGCGCGCTGCGCTCCGGCTTCGCACAGATGCGGCACCGTTCCACTGCTGCGGCTGAGCCCCTTCGCACCGAGCGCGACCTGCACATGAGCACCGCCATCATCGGCTCCATTGTGCTCGTCGTCCTCATGTTCTTCTTCCTCGAATTCAAGCCCGTCCCCGGCGCACAGGTGGGCCTCTTCGCGAACGTTGCAGCGTCTATTCTCGTGGTCGCATTTGGATTCCTCTTTGTCACCGTGAGCTCGCGCATCGTGGGACTGATCGGCAGCTCGGCCAACCCCATCTCCGGCATGACCATCGCCACCCTCATGGCCACTTCCGCCATCTTCCTCGTCAGCGGCTGGACCGCTCCAGCCTTCGGCGCGCTGGCCATCACCATCGGCGGCGTGGTCTGCATCGCATCGGCCGAGGCGGGCGACACTTCGCAGGATCTGAAAACCGGCTTCCTCGTCGGCTCCACGCCCAAGCTGCAGCGCTTTGCCTTTCTCATCGGCATCGCTGTCTCCACCATCGCCATCGGTTTCACGCTGCAGCTCATGAATACCAGCCTGCAGACCTTCCGCGCCGCGCCGCAGGCATGGGACATCAACGCTTCGCATCCCGGCGTGGAGATTCAACGCGACGTGCACGGCCTCATCGATCAGTTTCCCGTCCTTGCCGCCGACAATTCCACCACCATGCACCGCAAGAGCGAGTACATTGTGCTGAATGCAATTGGCTCGTCGGAGCTGGCCAACGGCAAATACCTCTATTCACCCACCACGGGACGCATTGAAGTGCACTGGATCCCCGGCATCGGCAGTGAAAATGCCGCGGCGCCGCAAGCACAGTTAATGGCCACAGTCATCAACGGCATCCTCACCCAAAAGCTCCCATGGGGGCTGGTGATGCTCGGCGTCTTTCTCGTCATCGCCATCGAACTGCTCGGCGTCCGTTCGCTCTCGCTCGCCGTGGGCGCCTATCTTTCCATCGGAACCACGCTGGCCATCTTTGTGGGCGGCGTGATGCGCGCGCTGGTCGACTGGGCCGGCAAGCGTTCCGGCAACTCGGAAGAGTCCGACGCAGACGTCTCGCCCGGCTCGCTCTATGCCTCGGGTCTGATCGCGGCAGGCGGCATCGTGGGCCTCATCGGCGTCGGTCTCCAGGGTTATGAAACCACCTTCCACAAATCCAACCCCATCGGCTGGCCGCACACCTTCCTCTATAACCAGTGGGTGTCGGTGGTTGCGTTCGCGCTGCTGGCGTATTCGCTCTACTACTTTGCGAGGAAGCCGCTGAAGAAGTAGACCGGATCCATGGCTTCGATAGACCGCTCAACGGCAGAGTTGGCTGCCGCTCAGGGCATATTCGCGAAAGCGTATCGTGATAAAGTAAGTACGCGAGGTAGCGCATGAGGCCCAGTAGAAAATTCACTGTCGTGATTGAGAAAGACGAGGAGGGCTATCTCGTTGCTACCGTTCCCGCCCTTCGCGGCTGCCACACGCAAGCCAAAAGCCTCGACACCCTGATGAAGCGCGTGCGCGAGGTCATCGCCCTGTGCCTCGAAGAGGAAAAGAACTCTCCCGGCGCGCTTGAACTGGTAGGCATTCAGCAAGTCTCTGTATGACGCGCCTTCCACGCCTCAAGGGAAAAGAACTCATCCGCGCCCTCGGACGAGCAGGCTTTGTCGTGGAGCGGACCCGCGGGAGTCACGTCATTCTCAGCCACCCCGACGGCAGAACCACCACTGTTCCTGTCCATTCCGCTGAGACGATTGGTCCTGGTCTGTTGCGTGCGATCCTGCGCGATGTTGAGCTTTCTGTCGAGGAGCTAGGGGACTTGCTTTAGGTCGCCCGCGCGGTTCCAGGGAAGCCCGACGCCACCGCGAGCCCCGAGTGGCGTAGCATCACGGCGCTTGCGTATTACTTCGCGCGTAAGCCGCTGAAGAGGTGAGCAGAATTGGTGCCTTCGATGGGCCGTTCGAGGCGAATATGCGCGTGCCACGCGCAAGCCATGCCTGGCGATTCGGAGCTATTCGCTGTATGTGGAATAGTCGACAGTTAGCTCTTCTCCCGCCTTAATGTCCCTCGCTGCAAAAAAGTCATAGTCGCCGCCGCATTCAACATTCGGTTCGCAGCCCTCAGGGGGCTCATTGATGTACCAAGATATCGTTAAGTTATTAAACCCATTTGGGCACCCATATTTCCCTTTTTCCTGCACGCAGAAGTCGTCGTAGAGTCTTCTAATTTCTCCACTCTTCTTCTGAACTTCTGCCGCATCCACCCAAATCATCTCTGACCGATCGTCCTTGAAGATATTCGTGCCCATCGGAATGTCGCGTATTGCGAACACCCCTATTCCGTGGATCGGTGACGGCTTCAGCCGTGTAAAGCTCTCGGTGTCAGGCATGAGGTTTTCCTTTTACTTTCTTGTTCTGGAACTGCCGGAAGAAGCCATGCAGCCGCATTAGCCAATCCAATTCTTTCTCCGGCTTACGATCGCCGAGCAGTTCCTCGCGATATGCTTCATATTCGGCCTGGTTTGCGAAAAGAAGATACCAAATATCTTTCCACCACTTTTGGCAAACTACTATTGCTGCGGCAAGGACCGCGATAAGTAGCGGCAATCCAGCCTGGTTATTCGGCTGATCCACCGTTGGCCAATAGTGTAGTCCGATATAGGCGGCCAAGCCGAGGAACATGGCAACGCTGCCAAGGTTGTAGGCTAGGAGCCACGCAAGATACTTATCGACATCGTCCTCATCCATCGCCTCGCCGCATTTTTCGAGCCCCAAAATGAAAGAAACCATAGAAAGCGCGAGGAGTCCGACTGGCCAATACCAGTTCCTTTCTATCTTCAGATCCCCGATTGCTAATGCCATAATCGCACCGACCATGGCGGTCAATATCGCATAGAAAGTGGCGACAAACGAGGAATTGTCGCGCCATGGGATAACTTTCCGGCTCGCCTCTCGATCTCGATCTAGTCGAAGATGCATGTTGATGCGCCCTCTCTTGACGTCCTATTTCAAATCGGGGGCCTTGCACGAATTGACCCTACGCTACCACCCGCAGCCGCACGCCCTCCTGCTCCTGCAGGCTGGCGATGATCAGGAACAGATTCGCTGCGGTCGGGTTGCCCTTGGGTCCAAACATCTGGTGCAGGGTCTTCACATGAATTCCGGTCTTGTCCGCGAGCGAGGGAAATCCCACCGTCGCGTTGATGAAGTCGCGCAAAATCTCACGGCCCAGCGCATTCTCTCCTGCCAGAAGCGCCTCGATTGCGTCACGCAGTAATCCGCGGCGAAATTTCTCGTCCCGCTGCACGCGCATCCGCACCGTTTGCCGAAAATCTCGAGTCAACGCCATGGGTCGCTCCTCTTTTGCCGCTTGTAGTCGAGCCAGTATTCCTTCGCCATTGCAATATCGTTCTGTTGGCGCTGCTTCGTTCCTCCACAAAGCAGAATTACAATCTGCTCACCGTCTTTGCCGAAGTATGCGCGGTAGCCCGGCCCGAAGTCGATGCGGCATTCGAAAACCCCGCCGCCGAGGCCTTTCACATTCGAGAAGTTTCCCAGCCCCAGGCGGTACAGAGCCGTAGCCACACGCCGGGCAGCTTCGGAGTTGAGACGGTCGAACCATTCGCCGAATAGATAGCGCCCGTCCCGGTCGCGATATTCCCGAAGTTCGAGCATTCCAGTTATAGTAACATATATTTTCCCATTAAATGGCGCCGTTTTTTGCGCATCACAAGCGCTCTCGAACCCCTCCGCTACAATAGTGTGAAGCTCCTGCCGGCCGGGGACATGAGTCCCTGGTTCGCCAGGAGCATTCACACATGATGCTGCCAGATAATCTTCCTGAAGCCCTGACCTTCGACGATGTCCTGCTGGTGCCCGCCTACAGTGAGGTGGTGCCCGCGCATGTGAGCACGCAAACCCAACTGACACACGGGATTACGCTCAATACCCCGCTGATTTCCTCGGCCATGGATACGGTCACGGAATCGCGCATGGCCATCGCCATGGCGCAACTGGGCGGCATCGGCGTCGTGCATCGCAACCTCTCCATTGCCGACCAGGCCGGCGAAATCGACAAGGTGAAGCGCTCTGAGAGCGGCATGATCGTCGATCCCGTGACCATCGGCCCGGAAAAGACCATCGGCGACGCGCTCGAAATCATGCGCCGCTACCGCATCTCCGGCGTGCCCGTTACGCAAGGCAAGCGGCTGGTGGGCATCCTCACCAATCGCGATCTGCGCTTTGAAACGCGCACCGAAATTCCCGTGGGCGACGTGATGACTCGGGAAAATCTGATCACCGTGCCAGTGGGCACCACGCTCGAAGAGGCAGAGCGCATCCTGCACAAGCACCGCGTGGAAAAATTGCTGGTGGTGAACGACCAGTACGAGCTGAAGGGCCTGATCACGGTCAAAGACATCCAGAAGAAGTTGAAGTATCCCAACGCGAGCAAGGATGATCAGGGCCGGCTGCGCGTGGGCGGAGCCATCGGGGCCACGGGCGACTTCATGGAGCGCGCGGCGGAGTTGGTGCGCAACCGCGTAGACGCTCTGGCCATCGATTCAGCGCACGGGCACTCCTCGCGCGTGCTCGATGCGGTACGCGAAGTGAAGAAGCGCTTCGGCGACGTCGCCCTGCTGGCCGGCAACGTGGCCACCTACGAAGGCGCCATGGCGCTGATCGACGCCGGCGCCGACGCCATCAAGGTCGGCATCGGTCCGGGATCCATCTGCACTACGCGCATGGTCACCGGCGCAGGCATGCCGCAGATTACCGCCATTGCCGAAGCGTACCGCGCCGCGCACAAGCACGGCATTCCGGTGATTGCCGACGGCGGCATCAAATACTCCGGCGAAATCACCAAGGCCATTGCCGCGGGCGCCAGCTCCGTGATGATCGGCTCGCTTTTCGCCGGCGTGGACGAGAGCCCCGGCGAAACCATCCTCTACCAGGGGCGCAGTTTCAAGACCTATCGCGGCATGGGATCGCTGACCGCCATGAGCCAGGGCTCGGGCGAGCGCTACTTCCAGGGTTCATCCGATCTGGGAGGTCCGAACAGTGAGGCCGGGGACGTGGTGCAGCGCGAGCGCGCCAATGAAAACCGTCTGGCCAAGTTCGTTCCCGAAGGCATTGAAGGCCGCGTTCCCTACCGTGGGCCGCTCGAAGCCATGGTCTTCCAGCTGGTCGGCGGCTTGCGTTCCGGCATGGGCTATCTGGGTTGCGGCAGTGTCGCGGAGCTGCAGGAGAAGGCGAAGTTTGTGCGCATCTCCGGCGCCGGGTTGCGTGAGAGTCACGTGCACGATGTGATCATCACGCGCGAAGCGCCCAACTACCATGTCGAGTAAGCGGCGCGGAGTTTTGATCTCCACCCCGCGGACGAAGACCTGTCCGCGGGGGCCCCAGTTCTGGCTCAGCGCATGGTTGCCGGTGGCCGTTGGCATCGCCGTTATCACCTTGGAGTCGACCCCGGCTCTCGGCGCGGACCGCACCTCGCATCCCCTGCGCTGGCTTGTGCAACTGTTCTTCGGCCAGTTGAGCGACGCGACATGGAATCTTCTCCATCATCTGATTCGCAAATCGGGCCACTTCCTGGGCTATGGAACGCTGGGGTTGCTGTGGCTGCGCGCCTGGCGCATGACCCTCCCGGACGCGCGATTCCTCTCCCAGGCGGCACTGGCGATGCTCGGAACGACACTGGTCGCCAGTTGGGATGAGTGGCATCAAACCTTCCTGCCCAACCGCCAGGGTTCGCCCTGGGACGTGTTGCTGGATTGCTGCGGCGCCGCTTTCATGATGGGAATTGCCTGCATTTATCTGCGCTTGTTCCATCGCACGCGGCCAGCCCGCGAAAAATAATACGCTCCACGGCGCTCCGGGCCGCAATCCACGCGGGAATTCCGGCGCAGATGCCAGTTTCACTTTCGCGTTTTAGCGCGGCTCTGCAATGCATGTGCACTGTTCAGCGGTGTGCAAGGTGCGCAGCCATTGCAGAACCGCTGTTCCTTGCAACGGACTTATACCGCGGTGGCCCGTTCGACCGCGGGCCCATGGCTTGCCCGGGCGGGGATCGGCATCTGCACCACGGCGGAAGCCGGGTCCGGCGTTCTCGGCTTGACATTGCGGCTTGAGAATTCAAGCGCCGCGGCAGCGATGGAGGTTTCCGCAGCCGTGGAATTCCAGCGGCGCAGTGCGGTCTTGATGAGAAGCCCGAGATCCGAGAGAAACGTGGCTTGCGCCAGATACTCCGCGTCCATCTGCCGCTTCGCAGGGAGCACAACATCGCGAAAGTAGCCGTTCAGCCATTCCCGGGGAATACGGGCAAGTATGGCCTCCTCCTGCGCGAATGCGATCGTCGCCGCTCCCGTTACGCCGGGGCGGCAGGGCAATTCGAACATCACGTGTTCCGGCATCTTGGGACGCGGGCCCACCAGGCTCATGTGCCCCAGCAGCACGTTCGCAAGCTGCGGCAGTTCATCGAGCTTCCAGCGGCGCAGAAATGGACCGATCGAAGTAAAGCGCTGATTGTGCAGCGTGGTGATGAGAGGATGCGTCTTGCCTGCGACGTGCACCATGGTGCGGAACTTGAAGATGGTGAAGGTCCGGCGGTTCATGCCCGCGCGTTTTTGCAGGAATAGAACCGGGCCTCGCGACGTGAGGCCCACGGCCGCGCCGATAGCCAACAGGAGCGGAACCACCACAGGCAGCGAGAGCAGCACGCACACGCAATCGAAGACTCGCTTGGCCGTCGACCGCGTCCAGGGGCTCAGCCCTTTCCGGAAGGGGTCAAATGCCTGGCAGCCGCCACTGAGCATAAAAAGCTGGAAGCTCAGCGCCTCCGAGTCCACCTGCTGCGGCTCAGCATGCATCTCGGCGCCGGCAAGATCAAGATATGGATGCGGTCCTGCCTCGCGCACATCTGCCGATTCATGAGCGAACTGCGGAAAAATGACCGATGAATCCATGGTGATTTTCTGGCCCAGGTGCTCGGTGCGCAAGCTGCCCCTCCGGCATTTGTGAGCGATTACTTTTGGAGCAGATCTGAAATGAAACAAGCACCAAGTCGCGAAAGAACTTTGCGGCGGATACGATCGCCGCACCGTCTTTTCTCAAAATTGTCCGGCGATGCCGCGACGGCTCTTTCAACAACCCGGACGGCCACCGCACAAAAACTCGCTGCGCGCGGATTGAAACTACAGCGGTCCAGCGAAAACGAGAAACCTTCTAACAACTAGCTCGACCGTATTGCATAACAGAGTCAATGCTCTTTCACCCAAATTGCTGTGCTGCAGATCACATTGGTAGCGGAAATCAAGGGAATAACGAAATGTGCGCACGCGCTCGATGAGATTTCCCCTTTCTTCCCCGTCGGACCGAAGCAGGCAATCGCGATGAAGGTCATGCAACGAGCAATGAATCAGTGATCTCAACCAACTTGCCAACGAAGAACAAACGTGCGAAAAACTCTGGACACTGCCAATCGCAGTCAACCACGCGTTCACTTGCCAATCTGTGATTCCCGCGAAGCGGGAGGCTACTCGCCGCCTTTTGACGAATAGGCTTTATAGCAAGTTTGTAACGAATTTCAGGTGCATCGCCCTCAGAACTTCCATCGCAAAATATCTCAAAACGAGCAAGGGCGTAACACTTATTTCGATTCTCCATTCACTTCCACGCGATAGACTGGATTCCGAACATTCCATCCAAATCCAATCTCAGGATTATGCCCGACGACCTCTCTGACCGTGGCAAACGCGATCTGTCCAGATTCAATCGCAACTTTGTGCAATTGCAGGTCCTTCGCAAGTTTCGCCTGGTTGTCTTCAACCCAGTTATATTGCCACTGGAAGGCGAATACCGTTCCCACTCTGTGGGTCATCAGCGTTCCATCGCTCGCAAGCGCGACGGGGCGCAGTGATTCGTTACGGTAGGCAAGGAACGAGATGGTGGGCTGAGAAGGAATCTTCATTGCGTCCCCGTCAACCCGGTCAGGGTCAGCCTTTCCGGCGAGTCGCGACGGCTCGACGGCAATGTAGCTATCCTGACCGATCAACCAAAACCCCGGAGCGGATGGATATTGGTACAAAGTCACATCGGCCAGGGGAACCTTGGTTTCAGTTGCGATCTCTTCATCAACGGTAAAACCCGTCATTCCGGCCTTCGCAAAGACCACGGTAAACTTCCCCGGGGCAAATGGAAGAACGTACTCCCCGGAAGAGTCCGTGGTGGTCTTGAAGGTGGTCGAGGGAATTGAAATGTCTACGCCTGCGACAGGCTTGCCAAACGCATCAGTGACCTTGCCGACGATCCTTGCTTTCGGCCCACAGGAGGAAAGCAGGATTACGATTAGCGCTGCAAGAGGAAGAAAGAAAGCTGACAGACTACGACTACGGACTTGCATCGAAAGCGTCTCCGATCGTGAAGGAGTGCAATCCCCGCACCAGCTCAGCATTTTTATCTAGTTTCCCATGAAGGCGAGAGTATACCACAAATGATGAGATACGCATGAATTGGGCGCATCCCTGGAGGGGATGCGCCCGTCGGTTGTATTGGAGGAAGGTCGAACTGCCTGGACAGCCGCTCCTACGCGGCCTTGTCGCCGCCCTCGGGTTCGTCCGCTTCCTTCTTTTGGTCTTCGAGCTGCTTCTCGAGCTCGGCTCTCTTTTTGGCCTTCAGGTCGGCGCGCTTCTGGCGCTTCACTTCCAGCTGCTTTTCGGCGCCCAGAAGTTCGATGAACGCCTTGGCGGCGCCGTCGCCCTGCTGGAAACCGGTGCGGATGATCCGCAGATAGCCGCCGTTCCGGTCGCCGTAGCGCGGAGCTACGACATCAAAGAGCCGCTTGACGGCGTCGTCGGTGCGGAGGAAAGCGTGCGCCTGACGGCGCGAGTGCAGATCGCCCTTCTTGCCCAGGGTGATCATTTTTTCGATGTGCGGACGAACCGCCTTGGCCTTGGCCACGGTGGTCTCCACGCGGTCTTCTTCAATGACGGACGTGGTCAGATTGCGCAAAAGTGCATTGCGATGACTGGTATTGCGTCCGAGCTTGAATCCTGCATTGCGATGGCGCATTTTTAGCTCCTAGCTTCTAGCTCCTAGCTTCTAGCTCGATTGCCGCGGAATCGACAATCTGTTAACTGCACCAAAAGCTAGAATCGCGTAGCTCTTTCAAATCTTGGCTTGCTTGAATCATCTAACTCCTAACTTCCAGTTTCTAGGTTCGTTGCGGAGAGTCATAACTTCCGATCCCGCAAGGAAGAGCTAGTAGCTAGAAGCTAGGAGCTAGTAGCTGCTCTTAGAAATTCTCCGTCTCGGTAGGCAACTGCAAATCCACCGAGTCGAGTGGTTCTTCTTCGTCGTCGTAACGGCCAAAGCCCGCAGCCAGTGCGGTCTGCGGCGAAATGCTGGTGGGCCCGGGCACCGCGTTGCCTTGCTCGTCGATCTTCATGCCCAGCGACAGCCCCATCTGCGCCAGGATTTCCTTGATCTCGTTCAGGCTCTTGCGGCCGAAGTTCTTGGTCTTGAGCATCTCGGCTTCGGTCTTCTGCACCAGTTCGCCAATGGTCTGAATGTTGGCGTTCTTCAGGCAGTTGTAGCTGCGGACCGAAAGTTCCAGCTCTTCCACCGAACGATTGAGATTGTCGTTGCGGAGCAGGATGCGGCCTTCTTCGCCGCGCGCTTCCGCCTCGATCTCTTCTTCGAAGTTGATGAAAATGTTCATGTGGTCCTTGAGCAGCTTGGCAGCCAGGCCGATGGCGTCGGCAGGCAGCACGGCCCCGTTGGTCCACACTTCGAGAGTCAGCTTGTCATAGTCGGTGATCTGGCCCAGACGGGCGGCGTCGACCACGTAATTCACGCGACGCACCGGCGAGTGCACGGAATCCACCGGAATAAATCCGAGCCCGAGGTCGGCGTCGAAATTCTTGTCGGCCGAGACGTAGCCGCGACCGCGCTTCAGGCGCATTTCCATGTCCAGCTTGCCGCCTTCAGAGAGCGTGGCAATGTACACATTCTTGTCGAGGATCTCGACGTCGCCGTCGGCCTCGATCATGCCGCTGGTCACCACGCCGGGTTGGTCGGCGCGCAGGTAAAGCGCCTTGGGCCCTTCGCCCGCGAGCTTGAAGGGAACCTGCTTGAGGTTGAGGATGATGTCGGTCGCGTCTTCGACCACGCCGGTGATGGACTGGAACTCGTGCAGCACGCCCTCAATACGGACGGCGGTAACGGCAGCGCCTTCAATGGAGCTGAGCAGCGTGCGGCGCAGGGCGTTGCCAATGGTGGTGCCAAAGCCCCGCTCAAAAGGCTGGGCGCTGAACTTTCCGTAGATGTCGGTAAGCGTCTCGGCATCGACTGCAAGGCGCTTCGGTTTTTGAAATCCTCTCCACAACATATGCGTCTCTCTTTTCCCGCGCGGCATGTACGTCGCGATGCATTTTGCGGCGGCCGCGCAAGTTCTCCTTGGTTTGAAGTGCAGCTTCTAGCCTCTAGCTCCTAGCTTCTAGCTCGTTGTGCGGGAATTGAGTTCGTCAACTCAGCACGGAAAAGCTAGAGGCTAGTAGCTAGAAGCTAGTAGCTGTTATTTCGAGTACAACTCCACAATCAACTGCTCATTGATCGGCAGGTTGACGTCCGCGCGCTTGGGCAACTGCAGCACGCGCCCGGTCATGTTTTCAAAATTTGCTTCCAGCCAGGCGGGGACGGGGTTCTGTGCAGCGTACTGCGAGGCCTGCTCCACGATCACCAGCTTCTTGGCGCTCTCGCGGATGGCAATCACGTCGCCTACGTTCACCTGGTACGAAGGAATGTTCACCTTGCGGCCGTTCACGGTCACGTGCCCGTGACGCACCACCTGTCGCGCCTGACGGCGCGAGATGGCGAAGCCCAGCCGGAAGGCCACGTTGTCGAGGCGCCGTTCGAGCTGCTGGATCAGCAATTCGCCGGTCACGCCTTGCGCGCGGTTGGCCTTCTCGTAGTATTCGCGGAATTGGCCCTCGAGCGTGAAGTACATGCGCTTGGCCTTCTGCTTTTCATGCAGTTGCAGGCCGTAGCCCACGATCTTGGCCTTGCGGTCCTTGCCGTGCTGTCCCGGCGGGAAGTTGCGCTTCTCCAGGGGACAGCGGTCCGAGAGGCACTTGGTGCCCTTCAAAAATAACTTGGTGCCTTCGCGACGGCAAAGGCGGCAAACTGGTCCGGTATAACGTGCCATTTCTTCTCCTGACTTCGGATGACGATCGCTTTACACGCCTATGGCGCTTCGTCGCGATCCGTTTGATTCCAAGGTGTGGGTGTGAAGTGTGAGTGTGACAGCTTCTCACACTTCACACTCGCACTCGCACCGTTGTTACACTCTGCGGCGCTTCGGCGGACGGCAGCCGTTGTGCGGCACCGGCGTCACGTCGCGGATGGTCTTTACTTCGATGCCCGCGGCAGCCAGCGCGCGGATGGCCGATTCGCGGCCCGAACCCGGACCGGCGACCCGTACATCCACCATGCGCACGCCGTGATCGCGCGCCATGCCGGCAGCGTTTGAAGCCGCCTGCTGCGCCGCGAAGGGCGTGCCCTTGCGCGAACCGCGGAAGCCCAGAGAGCCCGAGCTCTTCCAGCTCAGCGTGTTGCCCATCTGGTCGGTGATGGTAACGATGGTGTTGTTGAACGAGGCCTGAATGTGCGCAATGCCGTACGGCACATTCTTGCGCTCGCGCTTCTTGAACTTTTTGGTCTTGCCCTTTTTGCCGGTTTCGGCCTTCTGTTCTGGTTTCGCCATTAGGTCTTCCCCGTCGCTTTCTTCTTGCCGGCAATCGTGCCCTTACGCGGGCCCTTGCGAGTGCGGGCATTGGTGTGGGTACGCTGGCCGCGCACGGGAAGGGACTTCCTGTGGCGCAGGCCGCGATAGCTCTGAATGTCGATGAGGCGCTTGATGTGCATCGAGACGTCCTTGCGCAGGTCGCCTTCGACGTCCCCTTGGTCCTCAATGACCTGGCGGATGCGGTTCACCTCGTCCTCGCCCAGATCCTGGATCTTCTTGAAGGCGTCAACGTTCGCCTTTTCCAGAATCTTGAGCGCGCGAGGCTGGCCGATGCCGAAGATGTAAGTGAGCGCGATCCTTGCCTGCTTGTTGCGGGGCAGATCGACGCCAGCAATACGTGCCATTCTCAGTTCCTTCTCTAGGTTATGTGCCCCCGGCCTCAACCGGTTCGCACGGGTTTAACGGAGCGTCTTCCGAGGTTCATCGCAAGCCTTGACTTCGGCTAACTCGCCTCTTGCCAGGGGCCAGGTTTCCGGTTTCAGGGATCGGTTCGACCTTGCTACTACCGTGGTCTTTAACTGATCCCTGAAACCTAACACCTGAAACCCGTCTTGGAAGTCCCCATCCCTGCCAGGTCTTGCTTATCCCTGGCGCTGCTTGTGCTTGGGATTCTCGCAGATCACGCGAACTACGCCTGAGCGAGTAATCACCTTGCACTTCACACAAATCTTCTTTACCGATGCCCGGACTTTCATTCCTTTGCTACCCTTCTCCGAAAACAGCTCTCAGTTTTCAGTTGCCAGCCAACGCCGCTGGTTTTGCGACGAACCATCTGAACACTGATCACTGACCACTGTTCACTTGTATCTGTACACGATCCGGCCGCGATTCAGGTCGTATGGACTCAGCTCCACCGCCACGCGGTCGCCGGGCAAAATCCGGATGAAATTCTTGCGCATCCTTCCCGAGACATGGGCCAAGACTTCGTGGTTGTTCTCGAGCTTGACCTTGAACATGGCATTGGGCAACGTCTCAAGGACGGTCGCCATTACCTCAATCGCATCTTCCTTCGACAATCAGTGTCCACTTCTGGCGCTTATGCGCCTTGGGGTTTTGGCGCTCGCGCGCCTTTGCCTTTTGGACCGGAGTATTGCTACTCGGTCAGAATTCTTGCTCCGGTTGCGGTCACCGCAACCGTGTGCTCAAAATGAGCGCTCATGCTGCCATCGGCTGCCACGGCCGTCCAGCCGTCGTCCAGCACTCTCACATCGGGCTTTCCGGCATTCACCATGGGCTCGATCGCGATCACCATGCCCACTTTCAGCTTCATGCCCTGACCCGCTTCGCCAAAGTTCGGCACCTGCGGATCTTCGTGCATCTGGACGCCGATGCCGTGGCCCACAAAATCGCGCACCACGGAAAATCCCTGGCCCTCGACCACCTTCTGCACCGCGGCTCCCACATCGCCCAGGGTCGCCCCGGGACGAACCGCCGCAATGCCTGCCTTGAGCGACTCTTCGGTCGTCTTCAGCAGCCGCGCGGCCTTGTCATCAATGGCGCCTACCGGCACCGTGATCGCCGCATCGCCGTAGTAGCCGTCCGCCACCACGCCGAAGTCCACCGAAACGATGTCCCCTTCCTTCAGGACCCGCTTGGGGGACGGTATGCCATGCACCACCTCGCTGTTGACTGAGGTGCACAGCACGCAGGGATACCCGTGATATCCCTTGAAGGCTGCCTTGATGCCCAGTTCCTTCAACCGCGCTTCGGCGGCTTTCTCGAGATCGAACGTGGACGCGCCCGGCTTCACCTTGCTGCGCACCAGTTCCAGCACCTCGCGGACAATCTGTCCGGCGCGGCGCATTTTCTCGATCTCCTGGGACGACTTCAATACCACAGCCACGAAACCAGCCCTCAGTGATCAGTGGTCAGTGATCAGTTCGATCGTGCTGTAGCCAACGGCCTAAACTGATTCCAAACAACCGATGTTTACGTTGCCGTTTCAGCGCTTCGCAGAAGTTGATGCAGCCTGTAATGGCGTCCATCAACTGATCACTGACCACTGATCACTGACAACTTTCTTACGCACAAACCCGCCCCGATGGTTACGCTACATGGCGCAACCGCTCGACGGCGGCAACAATTCCGGCCGCGATCGTATCGATCGGCCGGTCTCCATCCACTTCCGCAAATCGCCCCTGAGCCCGGTAGTGCTCGACAACAGGCGCGGTGAGGGCCACATAAGCGCGCATGCGCTCCTTGAAGACCTCTTCCGTGTCATCGGCTCGCTGGATCAGCGCTGCACCTTCTACATCGCAGAATCCATCCCGTTGGGGAGGATGCATATACACGTTGTAGATGGTCTGGCAGACAGGACAATTCCGGCGCCCTGTAATGCGCCGCAATAACTGATTATAGTTCACTTGAATGCTGACAGCAACCACCGGCAGGCACTCGGGTTGCGTCGCCAGGCGCCCATCCAGCCAGTTGGCCTGGCCCAAGGTCCGGGGGAACCCGTCCAGAATGTAGCCCCGGGCCGTATCCGGCTCCAGCAGCCGCAGCGCCACCATCTCATTGACCAGGGAATCCGGCACCAATTCGCCCCGGCCCATGATCTGCTTGGCCACCATGCCCAGCTTTGTTCCCTTGGCCACGTTGGCGCGCAGCAGATCGCCCGTCGAGATCTGCGGGATGTTCCAGATCTTGACCAACTCCTTGGCCTGGGTGCCTTTGCCCACCCCGGGAGCTCCCAGCAAAAGAATCGGGCCGGGTACGGTTTTCGTTTCCGTTACCCGGCCACTTTCCATTGAAACCTCAGATGATACAGATGAAGACATTACCAGGTTTTCCTTCCCCTTATGCGACCGGAGCGCGGGGAAAAGCCGTCATAGTGGCGCATGATCAGCTGCGATTCGATCTGGTTAACGGTATCCATCGCCACACCCACTACGATCAGCAGCGAAGTGCCGCCGAAGTAGAAGTTCACGTTCATGCCGTGAATCATGAAGGTGGGCAGATTTTCGAAGAACCTCCCGATAAGCCAAATCTTGTCAAAGCGGATGCCCGAAATGAGGAAGGTGGGCACCATTTGCACCAGAATCAGATAGAGCGCGCCCACCAGCGTGATGCGCGTCAGAATGTCGTTGATAAAGTCGCTGGTCCGCTTGCCCGGCCGGATCCCCGGAATGAACGATCCCGACTTGCGGAAGTTATCGGCAATATCGTCGGGTCGCATCACAATCGACACGTAGAAATACGCGAAGAAGATGATGGCCAGGATATTCAGCAGCTCGTACCACGGGTAGCCCGGTGCGAGCGCCTGCAGGATGGGCTGCAGGAAACGGTTGTTCTGCACCCACTCCACCTGGCCGAAGAGCAACGGCGCAGAGAGAATGGAGCTGGCAAAGATGATCGGCATCACGCCGCCGGAGTTCACTTTCAAAGGCAGGTGGCTCGACTGGCCGCCCATCATGCGCCGGCCTACGATGCGCCGCGCGCTCTGGATGGGAATGCGCCGCTCGCTGCGCTCCACAAAGACGATGAAGCCCACCACCACGGCCATGCCGGCCACCAGCAGCAGCACCACCAGGAACGACATCGGTCCCCAGGCGTCGGTCTGCACCTTCTGCACCAGGTCCACCACGCCGCGCGGCAGCCCGGCCACAATGCCGGTAAAGATCAGCAGGCTCATGCCGTTGCCGATGCCGCGATCGGTAATCTGTTCGCCCAGCCACATGATGAAGGCGGTGCCCGCCGTGAGCGTGACTACAGTCAGCAGGATGAAGCTGGGACCCGGATGCAGCACCAGCCCCTGCTTGGTAAGAATGGCCGCAATGCCGATCGACTGCAACGCGCCCAGAACCACGGTCACGTAGCGCGTCCACTGCGTAATCTTGCGCCGGCCCAGCTCGCCTTCCTTCTGGATGCGCGCCAGCGGCTCATACACCACGGTCAAAAGCTGAAAGATGATGGACGCGGTGATGTAGGGCATAATGCCCAGCGCGAAGATCGTCATGCGGCGCAACGTGCCGCCGCTGAATAAGTCCATCAGACCAAACATGGAGCCGGTCTGCTGGTTGAACATGATCTCCAGCTGGTTCGAGTTCACGCCGGGCGTGGGAATCCACGCGCCCAGACGGTAGATGGCTAAAATGAACGCAGTGAAAAGCACCCGCTTGCGCAGGTCGGGAATCCGGAAGATATTGAGAAACTTCTCAAGCATATCGGGTTATCCGCTTCAGGCGCCCCTAGTTGCGCCGGTCAATTCGTACTATTGGATCGTGCTTTGACTCGTGCCTCGAATCGTCGTTTGATCCCATCTTATCCGGCGTTCCCTGGTGTTCAGACTACCGAACCCCGGGAACCGCGGACGTGCGTTGCGTCACAGAACAGTGATCAGTTGCCAGTGATCAGTGGCCAGTCTCTTCCGCGCCCCTCGATCGTTCCGCATCACCGGGATGAATCTGATCACTGACAACTGGGAACTATGCCGCCGCGGGAGCCGTCTCGCCGCCCAGAACCACAGCCTTGCCGCCGGCCTTCTCGATTTTCTCTGCCGCCGACTTGGAAAACTTGTGCGCGTGGATGGTGATCGCCGTCTTGAGTTCGCCCGAACCCAGGATCTTGATCAGCGCCTTCTTGTTCGAGGCCAGGCCCAGCTTGCGGTAGTCGTCGAGGCCGATCTCAGCCACGCCAAGCTCCGCAATGCGGTCCAGGTTCACCACCGTGTATTCGGTGCGGAAGATGTTGGTAAATCCGCGCTTGGGCAGCCGGCGGTGCAGCGGCATCTGGCCGCCCTCAAATCCCCGCATCAGGCTCGAGCCGGTACGCGATCCCTGGCCCTTGTGGCCGCGCGTCGAGGTCTTGCCCATGCCGGATCCCATGCCCCGGCCCACACGCTTGCGCCCGGTGTTGGCCTTCCGCGGCGCGCGTAAATTCGATAAGTTCTTTGCCATATGCTCCTCGCTATAACGCCGGCAGCTCAAACGGCCGACTCGCGTTGTAAAAACAGCTTCTAGCTTCCAGCTCCTAGCCTCTAGCTCATCTTGCCGTTGCCGAAATCTTCTTGCCCAGCAGGAAAAGCTAGGAGCTAGAAGCTAGCAGCTAGAAGCTTGCGAAGCCTACTTCTCCAGAATTCTCACCAGGTGCGGCACTGCCTTCACCATACCCCGTATCGACTCGGTGTCCTCGCGCTCCACGATCTGGTTAAGGCGCGTAAAGCCCAAGCCCTTCACCACCGCCTTGTGCTTGGCGGGCGTGGAGTTTTTCGACCGGTAATATTGAATGCGAATTTTCTTGGTTGCGGCCATCACAGATCCTCCACTTGCTTGCCGCGCGCCGCCGCCACATCGGCCCGGTCGCGCAACTGCGCCAGCGCGTCGAACGTAGCCTTGATCACGTTGTGCGGATTGGGCGAACCGAGGCTCTTGGTCAGCACGTTCTGCACTCCGACCGAGGTCATCACCGCGCGCACCGCGCCCCCGGCAATCACGCCCGTGCCTTCCGGCGCCGGCTTCAGCAGCACCTGGCCGGAGCCGAACCGGCCCAGCACCTGGTGCGGAATCGTGGTCTCGGTCAGGTGAACCCTCACCAGGTTCTTCTTGGCCGATTCAATTCCCTTGCGAATCGCCATGGGAACCTCTTTGGCCTTGCCCGATCCGTAGCCCACCACGCCCGAAGCGGCGTCACCCACCACCACCAGTGCGGCAAACGACATGTTCTTGCCGCCCTTCACCACCTTGGTGACGCGATTGATGGACACCACCTGATCCTTCAGGTTGTACTGGTTGGCATCGAGTTTCTTCGTCAACATTGTCATTGCTGTCCTTTTGAGCCTCTAGCTTCTAGCTGCTAGTTTCTAGCCCCATCTCGCTTCTGCCCTTGCTCCTGCTTGAAAAGCTGGAAGCCAGGAGCTGCTTTTAAAACTCCAGCCCCGCTTCGCGCGCCGCATCGGCGAGCGCCTTCACGCGGCCGTGATACAGATAGCCGCCGCGATCGAAGACCACCTGCTTGATGCCCTTGGCCACGGCCTGTTCCGCAATCGCCTTGCCGATCTCTTTGGCCGCCGCCACATTGCCGCCCGTCTTCGATTTCGCCTGCAGCGTCGAGGCCGAGACCAGCGTCTCGCCCTTCTGGTCGTCGATTACCTGCACGTAAATGTGGTTGAGCGAGCGGTACACATTCAGTCGCGGCCGCTCCGTCGTCCCCGACAGCTTCGCCCGGATGCGCGAGTGGATGTTCTTGCGAATCTCGTTTCTCTTGGTCTGCGTAATCATCGTCTTCTCTCACCTATCAGCGGAACCGCCTCGCGGCCCCGTTCGGATTTCGTCCAGTGGTCAGTGAACAGCGTTCAGTGATCAGTACACGGCAAACTCAGCGCAAACAAACTGACCACTGATCACTAACCACTAATCACTGCTTTACTTCGCTCCGGTCTTGCCGGCCTTCTTCCTCAGCCGCTCGTTGGAGTAGCGCACACCCTTGTTCTTGTACGGATCCGGCTTGCGCAAGGAGCGCATGTCAGCCGCCACCTGGCCCACCTTCTGCCGGTCGACGCCGCTGACCGTCAGGTGCGTTTGCTTGGGATCGATGGTCACTTCAATGCCCGTCGGCAGCGGAACTTCGATGGGATGCGAGTAGCCCAGCGTAAACACCACCGTGCCCTTGCCCTTCAACTCGGCGCGGTAGCCGATGCCCACGATGTCCAGCTCCCGGGTCCATCCCTTGGTCACGCCCTCGACGGCGTTGTTCACCAGGGCGCGCGTCAGCCCGTGCAGCGCGGCCTTGTCTTCACTCGCCCGCTCGATCTCCAGGTTCGCGCCCACCGTCTTCAGCGTGATGCCGTCGGCGATCAGCGCCGTAACCTTGCCCTTGGGGCCTTCCACCAATACGGTGTTGCCCTCGACTGTGTACTTCACGCCCGCCGGCAGCGGGATAGGCTTTTTTCCAATGCGCGACATTCTTCAAATTCCTTCTTGGCTTGCGAGTCCCGAAAAAGCCGTTGGCCGTGATCCGTATTCAATGATCGGTTGCAACACGCCTTCGTTCCACTGCAGCCCGAAAAACAGGTTTTAGGGATCAGGGGTCAGGGGTCAGGGGTCAGTTCGTTTTTGCCGCAGCGATCAATGTGCCAATGCACCGACTGATCCCTGAAACCTGACACCTGATCCCTGTCCTTACCACACCTCGCACAGCAACTCGCCGCCTACACCCTCGCGGCGCGCCTGGCGACCCGTCATCACGCCCTTGGGCGTCGTCAAAATCGCAATGCCCAGCCCGCCCTGCACGCGCTTGATATCGTCGCGGCCAACGTACACGCGGCAGCCGGGACGCGAAACGCGCGCCAGGTCGCGAATGGCCGCTTCTGTGCCGCCGTACTTCAGATACACGCGCAGCACCAGCTTGCCTTCCTCATCCTGGACCTTGTAGTTCGAGATGTAGCCCTCTTCCTTGAGGATGCGGGCAATCTCGGTCTTCAGCTTCGAAGCCGGTACATCGAGCTTCTGATGACGCGCCCGGATCGCATTGCGGATACGCGCCAGAAAATCTGCTACTGGATCGGTCAGACTCATTCCTTCTCCTTCATCCCCCGTTCGCCCGCCGCTTGTCGGTCGGGAACCTGCGGGGATGTTGTTCCAGGTTTCAGGTGTCAGGTTTCAGGGCTCAGTTGAAACAGCGACGTGCAGCAAGATCAACTGACACCCGAAACCTGACACCTGACACCTGTTTTGCTACCAGCTCGACTTGTTGACGCCGGGGATCTCGCCTTTTAACGCCAGCGCCCGGAAACACAAACGGCATACGCCGAACTTGCGCAGGAAACCCCGCGGCCGCCCGCACAGCTGGCAGCGATTGTGCTTGCGGCTCGAAAACTTCGGCTTCCGCGCGTCCTTCACTCTTTTTGCAGTAGTTGCCATAAAACCCCTTGAAAACAGCTACTAGCTTCTAGCTATTAGCTTCCAGCTTCGTCCGTGGCAATTCACTTCTTATCCCACTAGACCGAATTCAAATTTGTTCTGCCTCAGTCGCTCGTTCCACCTCGGTCAAGCTAGAGGCTAGAAGCTAGAAGCTGTCCTTACGCGCCCTGGCGGAAGGGCATGCCGAAGTGCTTGAGCAGCGCACGCGCCTGGTTGTCGTCTTTCGCCGTGGTCACGATCGTGATGTTCATGCCTTTCAGCTTTTCCACCTTTGCGTAGTCGATCTCCGGAAAGATCAACTGGTCGCGCAGGCCGAGCGTGTAATTGCCGCGCCCATCGAAACTCTTCGTCGAAACGCCGCGGAAGTCGCGCACGCGCGGCAGTGCGACCGAGATCAGGCGATCGAGAAACTCGTATGCCCGGTCGGAGCGCAGCGTCACCATGGCGCCGATGGCATTGCCGGTGCGCACCTTGAAGGCCGCAATCGACTTCTTCGCCTTGGTGGTCACCGGCTTCTGGCCCGCGATGTGCGTCAGATCGGCCACCAGCGGATCCAGCAGCTTGGAATTCTGCGTGGCTTCGCCCAGGCCCATGTTGATGACGATCTTTTTGAGCTGTGGCACCGCCATTGCGTTCTCAAGCCCGAGCTCCTTCTGGAGCGCCTGCTTGATCTCCTTGTGGTACTTCTCTTTCAACCTTGCCGCCATCTCTCTGCTCTCTTTCTTCCGGCTCTCGGATTGGGCTTGCCGCCCGTATACCGTTTCGGAAGTGACTCTCAAAATCAGCTACTAGCTTCTAGCTGCTAGCTTCATCTCGCTCCCGCCTCAGTCCTTGCTCCAGCACGAAAAGCTAGAAGCTAGGAGCTAGAAGCTATTTCTTCGTGGGCAGCTCTTGCCCGCACTTCTTGCAAATCCGCAGACGCGACTCGCCCTCAACCTTGTGGCCCACGCGCGCGTTGCCGCAGTTGGGGCACACCAGCACAATGTTCGACACGCTGATCGGCGACTCCTGCTCGGCAATGCCGCCCTTGGTCCGCTGGCCGCCCTTGCTCGAAACCGTCTTCTTGACCACGCGCACGTGCTCCACCAGCACCGCGCCTTTGTCGGGGTAGACACGCAGCACACGGCCGGTCTTGCCCCGGTCAGAGCCGGTAAGAACCTTAACCGTATCGTTGCGATGAATCATCAAACTCGCCATTTTCTTCTCCAAGACCAGCTACTAGCTTCTAGCTGCTAGCCTCTAGCTCCATTGCGCCTCTACCCCAATCCCCTGTCCAGCACGAAAAAGCTAGAGGCTAGGAGCTGGAAGCTGTCTTTACACCACTTCAGGCGCTAAAGACACAATCTTCAAAAACTTCTTCTCGCGCAGTTCGCGGGCCACGGGTCCGAAGACGCGCGTGCCCACCGGCTCGTGATCGTCCGTGATCACCACCGCCGCGTTCTCGTCAAAGCGGATGTAGGTGCCGTCGCGGCGCCGGTGCTCCTTGCGCGTGCGCACGATCACCGCCTTCACCACCTTGCCCTTCTTCACCGTACCGTCGGGAGAAGCTTCCTTCACCGCCGCCGTCACGATGTCGCCCAAACCGGCCTTCGCGCCCAGCCCGCCGCCCAGCGGCAAAATCACCTGCAACTTGCGCGCGCCGGAGTTGTCGGCCACCGCGAGCATGGTTCTCATTTGTACAGCCATGGTTTCTCTCTCCTCTCGGCAGCCTTACTTCTCGGCGGGTACCACTTCGCCCGGAAGCACGGCGTCTTCAATCTGGCCGAGCGCCGACCGCCGAACAATCTCTTCGAGCGACCACCGCTTCAGCTTGCTCAGCGGGCGCGTTTCCCGGATGCGCACCACGTCGCCCATCCGCGCCGAGCTCTGCTCGTCATGGGCGTAGAACTTCTTGGTCGTGCGCATGATCTTCCTGTACTTGGCATGGGCCTTGCGCATTTCCACCGCGACCACAATGGTCTTCTGCATCTTGGTGGAAACTACCTGACCGACCTTTTCATTGCGTCTTGAAGCGGATGCCGGCGCAGATGTTGGCGCGGGCGCAGCCGCCTTTTTCTCAGTCGCCGTCATTTGCCGGCCTCCTTCGCTTTCGCTGTCCTGGTCTTCGCCGCCGCAGCGGTTTTCGGAGCGGCTTTCTTCGTCGCTTTCGGCGTCTTGGCTTCAACGGCCGCAACGGGCTCTTCCGCCTTGACAATCTTGGCTTCGGCAGCCGGCTGCGCTTCCTGGCTTTCGCCGTGAATGCCCAGTTCGCGCTCCCGTGCCACGGTCTTGATCTGCGCAATCTCCCTGCGCAACTGGCGCAGCTTCTTCACGCCGTCGTTCTGCCCCAGAGAAACCTGGAAGCGGAGCCGGAACAACTGCTCCGCAGAGGTCTTCTCCTGGTGCCTGAGCTCGTCGTCGCTCAAATTCCGCATCTTTGCGAGTTCCATTTTTCCTAAGCTCCTAGCCTCTAGCTACTAGCTTCTAGCTTCATTTCGCTTCTGCCCGCGCCTCTCGTTCCAACACGAAAAGGCTAGAAGCTAGAGGCTAGTAGCTAGCAGCTGCTTTCCTACTCCGCCGCCTTCACCGCGGTCTTCTCCGCGCCGGGCCGCATCACGAACTTGGTCCTGAGCGGCAGTTTGTGCGACGCCAGGCGCATAGCCTCGGCCGCTGTCTCCGGCGTCACGCCTTCCATCTCGAACAGGATCTTGCCCGGCCGCACCACTGCCACCCAGTGGTCCAGTGCGCCCTTGCCCGAACCCATGCGGACTTCCGCCGGCTTCTTGGTGATCGGCTTGTCCGGGAACAGGCGCAGCCAGATCTTGCCGCCGCGCTTGATGAAACGCGTCATGGCAACACGGCTGGCCTCAATCTGCCGGTCGGTGATGTAACCGCACTCCATCACCTTCAAACCGTACTCGCCAAACGACAGCGTCGAACCGCGCCACGCTTTGCCGCGGCGCTTGCCCTTCTGCTGCTTCCGGAACTTCACTTTCTTCGGCATCAACATAACGAAACCCTCGAAACAGTGGTCAGTTGTCAGTGATCAGTGGTCAGCTCGTCCTTGCCATCACTTGCGCATCAACTGCCACTGACGATCTCTGCAACTGCCTTACCCATAAACCACAAATTCAACCGCAGCACGAATCACTGACCACTGACAACTGATCACTGATCACTGACCACTGCCTTTAAAACGCCGTCTTCCCAACCGGCGGAACCTGGCGGCGCTTCTGCTCGTAAATGTCGCCGCGATAGATCCACGTCTTCACGCCAATCACGCCGTAGGTCGTGTGCGCTTCCGTAAAGCCGTAGTCGATATCGGCGCGCAGCGTGTGCAAAGGCAGACGCCCCTGCAAATACCACTCCGAGCGCGCAATCTCGTTGCCGTTCAGCCGGCCCGAAACGCGCACCTTGATTCCCTTGCAGCCGAAGCGCAGCGCCGAATCGACGCTCTTGCGCATGGCGCGGCGGAAACTGACGCGCTTTTCCAGTTGCAGCGCGATGTTCTCGCTCACCAGTTGCGCATCCAGCTCCGGCTTGTTCACCTCGATGATGTCGATGAACACTTCGCGGTTGGTGCGCTTGCCGAGCTCGGTCTTCAGCTTCTCGATCTCGGCGCCCTTGCGGCCGATGATGATGCCGGGACGCGCCGTGCGGATCAGGAAGCGCAGCTTGTTGCCCGGGCGCTCGATCTCCACTGAGCTCACGCCCGCGGCCTTCAGCTTCTCGCGCAACTCCGCCTTCAGCTTCACGTCCTCGACCAGGAGCTTGTCGTACTCGCGCTCTGAAAACCAGCGCGACCGCCACGGCTTGTTGACTCCCAGCCGGAATCCGTAAGGATGGACCTTCTGTCCCATACATTCCCTCTCAAAACTTCTTCCGCGTGGCGCATTTTTCGCCACGCGCGAAATCTTCTACTTGGACTTCTTTGCCGTTTTCTTCGGCGCAGTCTTCTTCTCTGCGTCTTTCTTCTCGGCAGGCTTCTTCGCCGCCGCGGGCGCAACCTTCTTCGCCTTGGCGCCCTTCGCTGATTCCGGCGCAGGCGCCGGCTCCTCTACCTTGGTCACCAATCCCGGCGCCACCTGGCGCTCGGCCACCGAAAGCTCAATGTGCGTGAGCCGGCGCTGGTAGCGGTACGCCCGCCCCATGGGTGCGGGACGAATGCGTTTCATGCGCGGCCCGTCGTTGGCCACGGCATTCTTGACGTAGAGATTGTCCACGTCGAGATCGATGCCTTGCTCGCCGGCCACATACTTGGCGTTGTCGATCGCCGAGGTCAGCAGCTTGTGCACCACCGGAGCGATGCGCTTCTTGGTGAAGGCCGCCGTATCCAGCGCCTCCTGCACCCCGCGCCCCTTGATCAGGTCCAGCACCAGCCGCGCCTTCTGCGGCGACACGCGCTGGAACTTCGCCGTGGCCCGGTATTCCCTTGTTTGAACCGCCATACTCATGCCTTCCTCGAAAACCAGCTACCAGCTTCTAGCTTCTAGCTCCTAGCTTTTAGCTCGTTCGTGCCGGGAGCCGCTTCACGCTGGCCAAACCCGGCAAATCCCTCTTTGCCTCGGCCGCCTGTTCTCCCTCGTTCGAGCTAGAGGCTAGAACCTAGCAGCTAGAAGCTGTTCCTCACGCCGGCTTGGCCGTGGTCTCCGCAGCCTTCGATCCGCCGGTGTGTCCCTTGAACGTGCGCGTCGGCGCAAACTCGCCCAGCTTGTGTCCCACCATGTTCTCGGTCACGTACACGGGAACAAACTTCTTGCCGTTGTGCACCGCGATGGTGTGGCCCACGAACTCGGGAAAGATCGTCGAGCGCCGCGTCCACGTCTTGATCACTTTCTTGTCGTTGGCCTTGTTCAGCGCCTCCACCTTCACCATCAGGTGCGCATCCACAAACGGCCCCTTTTTTGTCGAACGTCCCATAAAAACAGCTCCTAGCTTCTAGCTCCTAGCTTCTAGCATCTTCCTGCTCCCGCTATCGGCCGGCTATTGCCTGAAATCTCTTACCTCGCAACCATTAGCTAGCAGCTAGAAGCTAGTAGCTAGAAGCTGCTCTTCTACTTCGCCCGGCGGCTGATAATCATCGCGTCGGTCCGCTTGTTGTTGCGCGTCTTGTAGCCGCGTGTCGGCTGGCCCCACGGGGTCACCGGATGGCGCCCGCCGGAGGTTTTGCCCTCGCCGCCGCCGTGCGGATGGTCGACCGGGTTCATGCTCACGCCGCGGTTCGTCGGCCGGATACCCAGCCAGCGATTGCGGCCCGCCTTGCCGATCGAAATGTTCTCGTGATCGGTGTTGCCCACCTGTCCGATGGTCGCCATACACTCCACCAGAACCCTGCGCGTCTCGCCGGAAGGCAGCTTGAGCAGGGCGTACTCGCCCTCTTTCGCCACCAACTGCGCCTGCGCGCCGGCCGAACGCGCCATCTGCGCGCCCTTGCCCGGACGCAGTTCGATGGCGTGCACCGTCGTGCCCGCGGGAATGTTCTTGAGCGGCAGCGCGTTGCCCACCAGGATGTCGGCCTCGGGACCGGAGGTCACCGTGGCGCCCACCTTCAGCCCGACAGGCTGCAAAATATAGCGCTTCTCGCCATCGGCATAGTGCACCAGGGCAATACGCGCTGAACGGTTGGGATCGTACTCGATCGTCGCCACCTTGCCCGGCACGCCATACTTCTCGCGCTTGAAGTCGATCGCGCGCAGTTTCTGCTTATGTCCCCCGCCCTGATGGCGGATGGTCAGATCGCCCGAGTTGCGGCGTCCGCCCGTGCGCTTGCGCGTCGTCAGCAGCGGCTTGTGCGGCGTCGATGTCGTCAGATCGTCGGTCGTCAGCGAGGTCTGAAACCGCAGCGTCGGTGTGACCGGTCTGTATGTTTTGATTGGCATCGTCTTTTTCCTTGATGAGCTGCTAGCTTCTAACCTCTAGCTTCTAGCCCATCCTGCTTAACCAAAATCTGTTTTCGCCCCTCGGAATCTCGCTCTTGCACGAACCAAGCTAGAAGCTAGGAGCTAGCAGCTAGTGGCTGCTTTAAAGGTTGCTCACGTACTCCGGCAGCTTCTCGCCGGCCTTCAGCTTCACGTACGCCTTTTTCCAATCCGGCTTGTAGCCGGTAAACTTGCCGCGGCGGCGTTCCTTGCCGAGCACATTCGTGGTGCGCACCGCGGCCACCTTCACTTTGAAGAGCGCTTCCACGGCTTGCTTCACCTCGGTTTTGCTGGCCTCGGGCGCAACTTCGAACACCAGCGTGCCTTCAGTTTCTTTTACGCCCAGTCCCTTTTCGGTGATCACCGGGCGGCGAATGACGGTATAGAGTGTCGGCATTACGCAACCTCCTTGGCAGCATCCGCATGGGCGGCCTTGCGCTTCGAAGCAGTCTTCACGAGCACCTCGGCCAATTGCTCGATGGCCGCCTTCGAGAAGATCGCCCGCTCGTAGCGCAGCAGGTCGTAGGGATGCACTTCGTTGTTCAGCACCAGCTCCACGCCCTTCAAGTTGCGCGCGCCCAGCACCAGCGACTGCGTCAGTGTCTTGCCGTTCTCGACCAGCAGCGCCGTACGCGTGACGTTCAGCTTGTCCAGCGCCTCGCGGTAGAGCTTGGTTTTGCCTTCCTTGATCTCCAGCGAGTCCACCACGATCAGCTTGCCGTCGGCCAGCTTCGAGGCCAGCGCGGCGCGCAGTGCGCCCAGCAGCTTCTTGCGCGGGAAGGGATACTCGTAGCTGCGCGGCACAGGTCCGTGGACCGTGTAGCCATGACGCCACAGGGGCGAGCGCACCGAACCGATACGCGCCCGGCCCGTGCCCTTCTGCTTCCACAGCTTCTTGCCGGAACCGGCAACTTCGGTACGGCTCTTGGTCTTGTGCGTGCCCTGGCGCAGCGAGGCGCGATAGTGCTTTACCGCCTCCCACAACAGAGCCTCGTTCACCTGCTCCGGCGCAAACACCGCGTCGGCCAGCTCCATCGAGCCCACCTTCTTGCCGCTCAAATTCACTACATCCACTTTTGCCATCGTGTTCTCTTTCAGCTCCTGGCCTCTAGCCCGTTCCTGCCCAGACCAGGGAATCAACTCATCGCACTTAAAAATCACCCTTTAGCCGCTACCGCCAGTTCCGCCTCAATCGAGCTAGAAGCTAGGAGCTGGCAGCTAGAAGCTATTTCTTCTTCTGCGCCTTCTTCGAGGCCTTCAACGGATCCACGGTGCCCAATCCGGCAAAGCCACGGCGCTCGCGCGGCGGAGCCTTGGCCTTCGAGATCAGCAC
>CAZMWL010000042.1:0-30388 GCA_964569985.1 uncultured Occallatibacter sp. | reverse complement strand
CGCGCATGAAGGCCCTGCGCACCGTGGTCTTCCTCGACACCTGCTACAGCGGCGGTGCGGTAGGCCCCGGCGCGCCCGCGACAACAGAAAAACTCGCCAACACCGCCCCGGCTCAAGCCATGTTGGCCCACATGTCTTTGGGGACAGGCCGAATTGTGATGTCCGCCAGCCAAAACGACGAGGAGTCGCTCGAAAGCAACCAGCTCCGCCACGGCTACTTTACCTACTATCTGCTGCAGGCGCTCAAAAATGGCAAAGGCATGACGCCGCTGAGCCAGGTCTACGCCTCCGTGGCGCAGCAAGTCTCGCAAAGCGTCTCCGCTCAGGGCGCGCATCAGCATCCGGTCATGAATCGCAGCTCTGCGGATGCGGATTTTGCGCTGCGCTCGCCGGCCACGAGCGCGGCCAACGTGCAGCCGTAACCTAATCCTGGAGAGGCACGCCATGAAACGCCTCAGAACGATTGGTTTCGCGATTTTCTTCTCCGCAGGCCTGTCCGCTGCTGCTTCCCCCGCGCAAACCCCCTCCCTCAAAGACTCCATCGCCCAGCAGGAGCAGAAGCTGGCGCAGGCGCGCGCCGGCAACGACATGCGCACGGTCGTCACCGAGCTGAACATTCTCGGCTCGCTCTACCGGCTCTCCGGCCAGTTGCAAAAGGCGCTCGATGACCTGAATGAAGCCCTGCCCATCGAGCAGCAAGCCAACAGCCTGCTCGGCCAGGGAACCACGCTCATGACCATGGGCCGCGTCTACACGGACCTCGGCCAGGAAGACAAGGCCCTCGCGCTCCTCAATCAGGCGCTGCCCATGTGGCGCACTCTCGGCTCGCGCAGTGGCGAAGCTGCCACGCTCAGTTACATCGGCAAGGTCTACAACAATCTCGGCGACCACGACGAGTCGCTCAAGAATCTCAACGCGTCGATGGCGATCTGGCGTCAGATTGACAACGCAACGCCCTCGCCCAACAACAGCGGCCAATCTTCACCCGGCCCATCGCAGGCAGCGGCCGCCTCCCACGCCACGGCCATCCTCGACGGCGAAGCGGGAACCCTCGACAATCTGGGCCGCGCCTATTCCGACATGGGCCAGGGCATCGAAGCGCTCAAGGACTACGGCCAGGCCATCGCTCTCTTCCGCCAGGCGGGCGAGCGCAACGGCGAAGCGCTGGTGCTCAACGATATGGGTCCGGCCTGCGCCGAGTTGGGGCAGAAACAAAAATCGTTCGAGGTCTACAACCAGGCCATCCAGATCTGGCGCGAAACCGGCAACCGCCAGGGCGAAGCGCTCACGCTCAACGACATGGGCCGCCTCTATCGCGACCTTGGCCTGCACCAGACGGCGATGGACTACTACAACCAGGCCTTGCCCATCTGGCGCGAAACCGGCAACCGCAGCGGCGAAGCCATGGCGCTCAGCGACATCGGCCGCGCCTACGCCGATCTCGGACAGCCGCAGAAGGCGCTCGACTACGGCAGCCAGGCGCTGCCCATCTTCCGCGAAACCGGCAATCGGCGCGGCCAGGCCATGGTCCTGAATACCATGGGCCGCGATCGCTCCGACATGAATGACGCGAAAGCTGCCATGGATCTCGACGTGCAGGCGCTCCTCCTCTGGCGCGATGTGAAGGATGAGCGCAACGAAGCCACCGCGCTCATGACCATTGCCTGGGCCTGGTCCGAGATGGGTGAGCCGGAGCAGTCCTTTGCCAGCGCCGTTGCTGCATTGGGTTTGGCAAAGGCTACCGCCGATCCCGAGATCGAGGCCGCGGTTGAAAACTCCATGATGCTCGGTTTCCGCAAACAGCATCGACCCGAGGAGGCCATTTTATTCGGGCTCGATGCCGTCAACTCCTACCAGCAGATTCGCAAAAACATCTCCGGGCTCGATAAGGAATTGCAATCGGGATTCGTGCAATCGAAGTCAGGGGTGTATCGCATGTTGGCCGAGCTGCTCATCGAGGCCGGGCGGCTTGGCGAAGCGGAGCAGATTCTCGACCTGTTAAAAGAACAGGAACTGAAGGATCTCGTTGCCGGCGCGGCGCAAAACGCTGGAAGGGGTTTTGAGCCCATCGCGCTCTCGCCCGCGCAGCAAAAAGCCGAAAGCGCGCTGCCCGATATCGAAAAGAAAGCGCGGACCATCGAGGAGCTGAGCCTCGCCTGCGCGCAGATTCAGGCCAAGCCCACACACACGCCGGAGGACGACGCGCAACTGAAGTCTCTCGAAGCGAACATGGCGCAAGTGAGCAAGGAAATTCACGACACGCTCTATAACGAAATCTTTCCCGAGCTCGATGCGCAATCGGCTCCCGGCCACGCCGCCGCGGACACCACAAAGAGCCTGCTTCAGAACTCGCTCGCCAAGCTCGGTCCAAACGTGATGGGCATTCGTCTGCTGCTCGGCGACGATCATGCCTTCGCGATCGTGGTCACAGCCAACTCGCGCAAAAAGATCGAGCTGCCGGCCTCGTCTGCCGATCTGCGCGCCCGCGCCCTCGAAGCGGTCCATGTGCTCAGTTCGCCCTCCACCGATCCGCGCCCCCAGTTGAACCAACTCTACGCAATGATCGTGGCTCCGCTTGAAGGCGAGTTGAAAACCCTTGCGGCCGCGCAAAGCAGCGTACCCACGCTGCTCTGGTCGCTCGACGATGCGCTCCGCTACGTGCCCATGGGCGCGCTCTACGACGGCAACCATTACATGGTCGAGCGTTTTCACAACGTTCTCTTCACTCCCGAAAGCTACGGCCACATCGGCGATTCCCCGCTCGCCCATGGCCAACCGCCCCACGCGCTCGCCATGGGCCTGTCGAAGAGCTACGGCGGCATGCCTGCGCTTCCCGGTGTGCTTCCCGAACTCGATTCCGTAGTCCGCGATCCTTCGGCTCCCGATTCGCACGGCCCCATGCAGGGAATTCTGCTGCCCGACCAGCAGTTCACCCTGGCTGCGCTCAAGTCGGAACTTGAATCCGGTCAGCAATTCTCCGTGGTGCACATTGCCAGTCACTTCGTTCTCATCGCGGGCAGCGGCGACGAGCCTTACCTGCTGATGGGCGGCGACAAAACCGGCGATCCCAACGGCTTTGACTGGAATCTCTCTGACATGGAGAACTCCACGGTCGTCTTCCACGGCACGCGCCTGCTCACGCTCTCGGCATGCAGCACCGCAAAGGATTACAAAAGCCGCAACGGTCTCGAAATGGACGGTCTCGGCATGGTGGCGCAGCAGAAAGAGGCGGAAGCCGTGCTGGCCACGCTCTGGGACGTGAACGATCTCAGCACCAGTCACATCATGAGCGACTTTTATGCGCGCTGGGTCGAAAACCCGGCGCAGGGCAAAGCCGAGGCGCTGCGCCAGGCCCAGCTCGCCTTCCTGCACGGCGCAGTCACACCACGCCCTGCCGACGCATCCATCCACACTGCCGCTCACGGTCCCGCCGCCGCTCCCAGCGACGGAATCGCAGCGGGCCCTTCCCTTGTCGCCAGCGCCCAAACCGGCCGCGGCTCCCCGACCTCCGACACCCCGCACGCCACGCAAACCAGCACCGGCGATTCACCCGGCGCAACGGCGCCCACCGGCGCACAAACCGGCCGCGGTTTCCAGACCACTGAGCCGTCGGCCACGCAATCCAGTCTCGGTTACGCCCATCCGTATTACTGGGCGCCCTTCGTCCTCATCGGAAATTATCAGTAGCGCCGGTCTCCAGACCGGGGCCCCCGACGAGCCCGCCGTTGGCTCGTTGGGGTGGAAGACCGGCTGTAGCGCGGGTCTCCAGACCCGCACCGATCAGGAAGCCATCGCCAAATTACGCGAGCAACTGCTTCGCCACCTGAATGTAAAGCTCGACCGCTTCGCGCAGTTCTTTCTTCGCCAGCTTCTCAAAAGGCGTGTGCGCCACGTGGATGCTTCCCGGGCCGAGCAGCAGCGGCTCGCCCCAGTTCGAGAGCTGCGGAATATCGGTGGTGAATTTCGCGATCATGGTGGGCAATCCCTTCACCGCGCGCAAGCGCACAAAAGGAATCTCCAGTGTGAAGTCCACTTCCGCCAGGCCGGCCGCCGCATCCAGAATCGCGGCGCGCACCGGCGCCGAATCGCCCACCAGCCGCACCAGCACTTGCGCCTCGGCCTTGTCGGCAATCACGTTGGGTGCGTGGCCGCCGTGAATCTGCCCAATGTTCAACGTGCCAGGCCCCACGTCTTCCGTGACAGGCAGTTCCAGTTCCAGCAGCTTCGCCATCACCTGCACCAGTTTGTGCACCGCGCTCTCGCCCAGTTCGGGATACGCCGAGTGTGCCATCTTGCCCGTCGCGCGAAACACCGCGCGCAATGCGCCCTTCGACGCCAGCGCCAGGCGATTGTCCGTGGGCTCGCCGTTGATCAGGAAGCGGCTGCCTTTGGGCGCAAGATTCGCGGCTTTCGCGCCCGCCGAATCGCGCTCTTCGCCGGAGACAAACAACAATCCAATCCGAAACCCCGCCGCGCGCAGCGCTTCGGCAGCGGCGACCTGCGCCGCAATAATGCCCTTGGCGTCGGAAACTCCGCGCCCATACATGAAGTCCGCATCCTCGCTGAACGGGATGTACGGCGGCACCGTGTCCATGTGCGTGGAGAAAACCAGATCCGGCGTCTGTCCCTCAGGCCCGGCATACACGTTCCACCGCGGGCCTGCGGCGCCGTCCGGCGGCTGCGCCACGGGAGTCTTTTCCACTTCCCAGCCCCGCCCGCCAAGAAACCCTGCCAGAAAATCCCCCACCGCTCCCTCGTGGTAGGTCGTTGATTCAATTTCGCATAACTGGCGGGTCAGCGCGATCGGGTCAAGAGCAGCGCGTATGGAAGTATCGTTCATCATGATGTTGTCAGAATATCGCAGACACCGCTCCCGTTACTTCCGATGTGCCAGGCCCACCGTGGCCTCCCTGTTGATGCGCTCCGGCCAGCGTAAAATGAGGGGTGGAATGAACTCCACCACCGCATCCGCCCAACCTGGAACGCCAAAAGGCAACCCGTACCCATGGCCTCGCAAAATGCCATCTTTCCCCATCAGGATCGCGGCATGCACGCGACACGACAGGCGAGTGCCGTGAGCGCAGATTTCTCCAGCACGCTTCACACGGAGCAGACGATCTTCGCAGGCGCCATACGCAGGCTAACGCTCGCTGGCCCGGCCGGCGAGCTGGAAGCGGTGCTGAATCAGGGCGCGCCCCATGCGCAATTTGCCGCACTGATCTGCCATCCGCATCCACTGGGCGGCGGCAACATGCACAACAAGGTTGTCTACTACGCCATGAAAGTGCTCAACGATGTCGCGTGGGGCCTGGGCGGTCACGTACTGCGCTTCAACTTTCGCGGCACCGGCTTGAGCGAAGGCGCGCACCACGGCGAAGCTGAAACCGGCGATGTGCTTGCCGGCATGGATTGGCTGGAACGCGAATTCAACCTGCCCCTCGTCGTCGCCGGTTTCAGTTTTGGCGCGGCCATGGCGCTGCGGGCATCCAGTCTTCTCGACGCAGCACATCGCGGCGTGCGCGCACTGGTCGCTCTCGGTCTGCCCACCACAGACCCGGGCCCCGCGTATGAGTATTCCTTCTTGCAGAACCTCGCCATCCCCAAACTCTTTCTCAGCGGCGATCGCGACCCCTTCGCGCCCGCTGAGGAATTGCTCCAGGTAGCCGCTTCCGCAGCCGAACCCAAGCGCCTCATCCTTATTCCCGGCGCAGACCATTTCTTTACCGATCAACTGGAAGCGATGCAACGCGCTCTTGCCGGCTGGTTGAAGGAGCCCTTGCCATGACGCCCGTCAGCGACACCGCTCTGGAATCCCAGCACGCCGCGGCTACCGGCATCTTCACCGGCGCGCTCAAGGCGTGCAACATCGCCACTGCCTTCGACCGCCGTTTGCGCTTCGAGGGCAAGGTTCTGCACCGCCTTTTGCCCGACGGCAGCGGCCCCTCCACCATCGATCTCTCCGCCTACAAGCGCGTGTTCGTGATTGCGCTCGGCAAAGCCGCCGGACCCATGCTCGAAATCCTGCTGGAGCGCATGAAGCGCCGTAAGGGACTGCGCGGCATCTGCGCCAGTAACCAGTTGCCCACCAAGCGCAACTGGCGCTTCCGCTACTTTGAGAGTGGCCACCCCCTGCCCAACGATGACTCCTTTGCCGCCGCACGCGCCGCGCTCGCGCTGCTGCGCAAGGCCCGCAGGGACACCATCGTTTTCTACCTCATCTCCGGCGGCGGGTCGGCCCTGTTCGAGCTGCCGCTCGATCCGCACATCACCCTTGATGACACCATCGCCTTCAACCAGTTGCTGCTGGCATCGGGCGCGCCCATCAACGAGGTCAACACGCTGCGCAAGCATTTCTCCGCGGTCAAGGGCGGCCGGCTGGCGATGGCCGCTCCGGAGGCAGCCAAGGTGAGCCTCCTGTTGCCCGATGTGCCTCTGCGCACCCTCGATGCCCTTTCGTCCGGGCCCACTTCGCCCGACCACTCCACCGTGGCCGATGTGCGCGAGCTCCTCGCCAAATACGATCTCGCGGAAAAACTTCCGCTCTCAATTCGTTCGTTTTTTGAGCGCGAAGACTTCCCCGAGTCGCCCGGCAGCAAAGCCCGGAGGGTTTCGTTCCTCCCGCACAAAATGCCGTGGGCGGATCCCGAGCCGCCGCGGCCCACGACTGCGGAAGACAACATGAGCGGCGAAGACGAGGCCTTTCGCGATTCGGTCTTTGAGATTCTGCTCTCCAGTCACGATCTGGTGGAGAGCGCGCGCACCCTGGCGCGCGATGCAGGCTACCACGTGATCGTCGACAATGCTTGCGACGATTGGGACTATGCCGACGCAGCCCGCTATCTGCTCGAGCGCTTTCACGGCTACCGCGCCAAGTATCCCCGTTTCTGTCTGATCTCAGTGGGCGAGGTGACCGTCACTCTCAATCGCGCGCCCGGTGCGGGCGGCCGCAATCAACAGTTCGCTTTACTCTGCGCCCTCGATCTCGCCAAGTATCCCGGCCAGCACCTCACCGTCCTCAGCGCCGGCTCAGATGGCATCGACGGCAATACGCAATCCGCCGGAGCCATCGCCGACCCCACCACCGTGGCTCGCGCCCGCGCCTTCGGTTTCGATCCCGAGCAGTCGCTGGCCGAGTTCAACGCCTGCCCGCTCTTCACCGCCATCGGCGATACCGTGGTCACCGGCCCCACCGGCCACAACCTCCGCGACCTGCGCCTGCTGATCTCTGAAGGCGCCTAGCTGCGCGCGCCCCACGCGCCGCTGCTTCCGGTGGAAAACCCCCGGCACTTTTCCCGCTCGCGTCGCATTCTCTGCATTAGGATGAGTTGGTGCCTCGAAAATCAGCCCGCAAAACCGCCGGCAAACTTCCTGACATTCGCGCCGTTGCCGCCGTGGCCAAGGTTTCCATCGCCACAGTATCCAGAACCATCAACGGTTCTCCGCTGGTCAGCGAGCGCCTCAGCAAGCGTGTCTGGCAAGCTATCAAACAGCTCAACTACCTGCCCAACACCCACGCGCGCACCCTCGTCTCCGGCCGCAGCAGGTTGCTCGGAATCATTGTCGAAAACATTACCAATCCCTTCTTCCCCGAATTGATCCAGAGCTTCGAAGAAATCGCGGTCGCTCACGGCTACGAAATTCTGGTGAGCTCCACCAATAGCGATCCCGCAGTGCTGGCCGCATGCGCGCGCCGCATGTTGGAGCGCAAGGTCGACGGCGTCGCCGTGATGACCTTCGGCGAAGAGGAACCCGTGCTCGACCAGCTTGTGCATCGCGGCGTTCCCATCGTTCTGGCCGAATTCAAGCTCGACGACCCTAAGGCCAGCACCATTCTTCTCGACTACTCCACCGGCATTCACGCCGCCATTCGCCATCTCGCCGGGCTCGGGCATCGCGCCATCGGATTTCTCGCCGGCCCCTACAGTCTGCACTCGGCCATCACGCGTGAAAACGACTTCCGCGCCGCCATCGAAGCCGCCAGGCTCCCGTTCCAAAAACAATGGATCATCGAATGCGACCACACGCTCAAGGGCGGCGTCGCGGGCTTTGAGCAGTTACGCAAATTCGCAACGCGCCCCACCGCCATCGTCTGCTCCAACGACATGACCGCCATCGGCGTCCTGCGCGCGGCCTACATGGCCGGGCTGCGCGTGCCGCAGGATCTTTCGGTGGTCGGGCTCGACGATGTGGATTTCGCCGAATACACGCTGCCGCCGCTCACCACCATTCGCCTGTCGCGCGCCGATTTGGCGCGGGCCGCCTTTGAAGCCCTGCGCCAGCAGACCGAAGACCCTCAAAATCCAAAAATGCAGCGCGAGTTCCTGGTTTCCACCAGTCTCGTGATCCGCGGCTCCACCGCCCCGCCGGCGGCCGCCCATCCATCGTGAGTTCTTTTCCATCAGACTCTGCCGGCGCCCTTCTATTTGCGCGGATCTTGCCCCATCCCGAGTTCGAGCGATGCGGAGATTCCGCAATCTTCATCGCACATCACGGTATGCCAAGCCGCACAATCCATGATGATGAACCCTTGTGACCTTGCATGCTTCTCGTAACAATTTCCACAGCATCTTGCCCGTGAAGGAACCGCGGCGAGATAGATCGCGTACCTGAATATCATGAGGACCTGGGCGAGCGGAATCTTACTGTGCCTGGCGTGCGGAAATCTGCCCGCGGCCGCGCCTAAGACGTCCTCCCAGACGACAGCGAAGTTGCCGGCCGTGACGGCGCAGAACAAGGACACGGCCGCTCCGCTCATCGATCGCCCGCTGCACCTGGCCGACTTCCCCAACATGCAGCCGCGCGCCGATCTTCGCGACAAGCTGGCGCACGTCTCCGATTTCATCCAGAACGCGCCCTTCGACGGCCAACCCGCCACGGAAAAAACCGAAGTATGGATGGCGCACACCAAATCGACGCTCTATTTCGTTTTCATCTGCTACGACCGCCATCCCGAATTGATCCGCAGCCATCTGGCGCGCCGCGAGAACATCCTCAACGACGACGGCGTCGCCGTGCTCCTCGATCCCTTTCGCGATCGGCGCCTGGGTACAGCCTTTCGCGTCAACCCCGCCGGTGTGCAGGCCGACGCCTCCTGGAGCGAAGCCAACGGCCTTGATTTCAGCTACGACACGGTGTGGGACTCGGAAGGCCGCGTCACCAAAGACGGCTGGATCGCGCTCATTGCCATTCCCTTCCGCAGCCTCCGTTTTCGCAGCAATGAATCGGATTGGGGCATCGTGTTCGATCGTTATTTTCCGCGCAACTCCGAGCAGGATTTCTGGCCGCGCGTAGCCGCCAGCGTCACCGGCGTCCTCAGCCAGGAAGGCATTCTGCACGGCATTGAAGGTGTCAGCGGTTCGCACAATTTTCAGTTGAACCCTTACACGCTGGCGCAAAACGAGCGCTCCCTCATCGACATCGACCCCACGAATCCCTACTTCAGCTCGCGCCACTTTGAAGGCACCGATGGCGGCGAGGCCAAGCTGATCCTGAATGACAGCATCGTGGTCGACGCCACCATCAACCCCGACTTCAGCGATATTGAATCCGAACAGCCGCAATTCACCGTCGATCAGCGCTTCCCTGTCTACTTCCCCGAACTGCGGCCCTTCTTTCTTGAGAATGCCAACTACTTCGTCACGCCCATCAATCTCATCTACACCCGCAACATCGTGCATCCCGAGTACGGCGTCCGTATCACAGGAAAGATGGACCACACCAATGTTGGACTCTTTGTCACCGACGATCGCCAGCCCGGGCAGACCGTCGCGCCCGGCGACCCGCTGTACGGAAAACATGCCACCGTCGCGGTGGGCCGCGTCTCTGAAGATGTGGGCAAGGGATCGAGCATCGGCGCAATCTACACCGACGAAGAATTTGGCCAGGGCTGGAACCGCATCGGCGGCATCGACTTTACCGCGCGCATGGACAAGCACTGGACCGCGTGGGGACAAATGGTGGAAAGCTCCACCATGGGCGACGAGGACAGCGGCACGCCGCCCACGTATAGCGCCGGCCCCGCCAGCGCTTTCCAACTGCAGCGCTCAGGCCACGCCTTCAACATGCAGGAGAACTTCTTCGACGCCAGTACCGGCTTTCAAACCCAGCTGGGTTTCATCCAGGCCTCCAACTTCCGCAACAACCAGACCCACGCCACCTACCAGTGGTTTCCCAAGAACCGCTTCTATCAGAGCTTCGGCCTCGAAACCAACCAGAACATTGCCTTCGATCACCAGGGCGACCGCGTCTTTCACTATTCCACCTTCGATCCCTTCTGGCTGCTGCCGCGCAACATCGTCATCGCTCCCATCGTCGGAGAAAACTCCGACACCGTGAGCCCGCTCAACTACACAGGCCTCGCCGATTTCAAGAACTTCACCGAGAACTTTGGAGGATTCGTCTTCCGTGGCGCGCCCTGGTCGCAATTCAACTTCAATTTGCAGGCCATCCGCAGCGGCAACGTAAACTACAACCCGGCCACGGGACAGATCCCTTCGCTGCTCAACCAGGAAACCGTGCAGCTGCTCTTTACCGTGCAGCCGGTTCGCCAGCTCACCGCCGACAACACTTATCTGCTCGATCGCGATCACGCGGTGGCCAACGGCGCGTTCGTCTATGAGGCGCAGAGCACGCGCAGCGTGGTGAACTATCAATTTACGCGTTCCATTTCCGCGCGCGTGGTTGCGGAGTACGACTCCACGCTGGCGAATCCTGCGCAGACCTCTCTCTTGCGCGCGAAAGAATTCGCTTCCCAGGCGCTTCTAACCTGGCTGCCACACCCCGGCACCGCCGTCTATATCGGCTATAGCGACGACCTGCAGAATCTCGATCGCAGCCTCTGCAATCGTCTGTCCAGCGGCGCGTGCGACCCCAACAACACGATCCCGCCTCGGGCCGGACTCATGCTCAACGACGGCCGCCAGATCTTCGTCAAGGCTTCCTATCTCTTCCGCTTCTGAAGCGCGATGGCCGTTGCCCCAAAAAAGCAGCTCGCGACTTCGCCTATGCGCTGCCGCTCGCGGTGTCCGCCCCTGCGCTGGCGCGGATTCCTTCGTCAATGCGCAGCTTCGGCCGTCTCGAATTCCAGCGCGTTGGCTTCGCGCCAGGCGGTGATCTCCGCGTGGGTCTGGTCGGCGGCCGTGCGCCGGTCTGGATAGATCTGCGGCTCGAAGAAGCGTAGCTGCGCCGAGAAGCCTACTACGCCCAATACCTTCCACAGGTGCGTGGTAAAACTCTCGTCGCCGTACCAGCAAAGCTCGCGTTCCTCCACGCCGCCTTCAATCTCATAGCGCAGTCCCGCCGCGGTAATCGGCGCGCCCGCCGTGGTTGCCGGATCGATGAGCCGCGAGTGGAAGCGCAGCAACTGCGCTCCATCCGTGCTCGTGCCCTCGGGAAACAGCAGCACCGGCACGGCAAGGCTCAGCCGCTCGGAAATCTGCTCGGCCACCGACATGGCGCTGGCCAGGCTCGAGCGGTCGACAAAAATCGTCCCTCCCGTGCGCGCCGCCTTGCCGAAGAACGGCCAGCCGTCGATCTCCATTTTGGCCACAAAGAAGCACGGCATCGCCGCGCTGATAATGACGACGTCGAGGTAGCTTAGATGGTTCGCCACCACCAGCCCGCAGGCCGGCTGCTGCCCTTCCACCTGGTATCCGATGCCCAGGCATTTCAGAATGGTGCGCGCCGCCTGTTGCAGCCACTCGGCGCGCTGCTCCAGCGTGAGTGGACCGCGTATGCGCTTGAGCCAGTAACGCGCCACACACAGCGCCAGAGCGAACACCAGCGCCACAGCGCGCCGGACCCGCCGCAGCATCACGAGGTCAGCGGAGCCAGGAAGCGGTTGCGCGCGGCAGCCGAGAGCAATTTGAGATCGAGGAGCGTCAGATAATCGATGGTGCGGAATTCGCGGTCCCAGGCCGGCGGCGCGGCAATGCGCGCGCCAATGGCGAGATAGGTCTTGAGCAGCTTGGGAACTTTGCCCTGCATGGAGGGCGTGGCGAGAAAACCTGGTCGATTGGTCTGGCAGGGCAACGGCTGTGCGTCAGCATCCCGCAGCTCCGGGGGACTCGCATACGCCGCGGTTGGCGTCGTCTCAAACTCCCTGGCAACCCTGAAGTTCTCAAGCTGGCAATACATCCGCCAACCCTCCGCCGGGTCATTGGAGTTCAAAGAAGAGCAGCCGAGCAAGTAACGAAGCCCCATGTCGGTAGCATACTGCGCGATGCCCCGCCACAACAACATCAGCACCTCCGGAGTGCGGTGTTCGCGATCGATCGAGGCCCGGCCCAGTTCCAGGATTCCCGGCCGCAGCGGCTCATACGGCGCAAGGCAAAACTCCTGTTCGGAGTAGTAGCCCAGATGTCTCGCCGCCGTTTCGCCGGACTGCATGCGATAGGTTCCCACCACGCGCCGGCTGGCTTTGTCTTCCACCAGCAGGTGCTCGCACACTGTATCGAAACGATCCACATCGAGTCCGGTTTGGTAAGAGCTTTCCAACCCCTTACCCAGCTCGATGTTGAAAACTTTAAAGCGCAATCGGCACGCGGCTTCGCGATCCTCCGCGGTTGCGGCCAGCCGCAAACGGTATCGCCCCACGTCGGCATGAATGCGCAAAGCAGGCTCCGCCAACGGCGGCGAAACCTTGCCCGCTCCAAATGCAATGTCTTGTATCGCAGCCGAACTGAGGTCCAGTTGCAGCGGAACCGTGTGCCGGGTGTGCGCGATCACGCCATCAGTATGCCGCCGCGTGATGAAAGACAGGTCAAGCGCAAGAGAATACCGCGCAAATCCCCGCACTGCGCTGTAACACGGTTTTCATCGAAGGATTTGCCGCGGAGAAACCGCGGTATGCGAAGAATAAAAAGCCACCGGCCGGAAGCCGAACCGCCCGCAGTCGAGCGCTGTTTCGAATTGCCGACACCCCACCCTCGCGACGTTTTTGTCGCGAGGGCGAGGGCGGGATGACTCGGGATGAATCCCCAACGCGCCCGTCAGATCTGGGAGACCCAGGACACGAGGGCAGATTTCATCCGGTCACCCAGGCTTATCGCCGCCCCATTCCGCCGCGCACGCTCATCCCGGAACGGCCTCCGGCTCCGGCGCGCATCACGCCCCGCCCGCCGGGAAAGTTTCTGAGAGTTTGCAGTTTATTTCTTCAAAGGTAACCGGACGCCTCTGTTTTGGCGCCTCATGCGCTTCCTGCGCATCGCCATGCAGCGTCTGCTGCGGACTCGTCCAGCACGTGCGCATGCGCTCAGGCCGGCCCTTGCGCGCCTTGCCTCCGCCGCTTCCCTGCCCGCCCGCCCAGTTGCAGTCTCTTTCCGGCCGGGCAGTGCGACGTCCAGTATTCCGGTGCGTCGCCAGACAGTCGGGATCATGGCCTTCTCTCAGGTAACCGCTTTTTCTGTGTTTGCCCTGTTGCTAATCGGCCAAACGGGCGATAATAGTCCAATACTTCGGAGGCACGCACGGTGGGCATCGAGTTCAACGCAGTGCAATTCTTGCGTTTTGCGGCTAAAAAAGCTCCTTTAGGCAATGTTGCAACCCTCGGCAGACTCAGCCTCGACATTTCCGAAGGCCGCCTGAGAGCACTCTTGCCCCTCCCGGCAAATTACAAGCACGAGCAATTCGCCGACAACTTCCTGCGCCATCAATTCGCCGCCAACAGCGTTGAATCATTTGACTACTCCCCCTACGAGGGCGCCAACCATATCGTGGATATGAACCAGCCCTTGCCGGCTCAATTTCCCCAATACGACACCGTCCTTGACTTCGGCACTCTGGAGCACATTTACGTCGTGTCGCAGGCTTTCAAAAATCTCTCCCAGCTCTGCGCCGAAGGCGGACAAATCCTTCACATCCTCCCCGCCAACAATTTCTGCGGCCACGGTTTCTGGCAGTTCTCTCCGGAGTTATTCTTCTCTCTCTACAGTCCTCAAAACGGCTACCGCGATACCCAGATCTTCCTTGCCAAAACCTCCCCGGAAAAATTCTGGTACCGCGTCTCCCCGCCCGCGCATGGCCAAAGAATCGAGCTCGACACCTGGACCAACCTCCACGTCTTGTGCAGAACTGTCAAGAGCGCGAACGCATCGCAAGAGGGCGTTCAGCAATCCGATTATCTAGCCCGCTGGGCCGACGAAAACCCCGAAGCCGCAAAGCCCGCTCCAGCCGCCCCTCCCGCTGAAGCCCCCAAAAAACACCCCGTCCGCGGCGACGCAATCACCCGCTGCATCGACCTTGTGCGACATGTCCTTGCCAGCCTCAAAGGCGATCTCACGCCCCGCGGCCAGCACCCCTCCATCACAAAAGTCCCCATCGAATCTCTCTTGTGAACAAAAATCGGGCTACGCCAATGGTGCTATCGCTGAGCTTGTGCAATGGGATCAGGACACCCTCAATGAGAAAATCCAATTTCAATCAGGCAGGCTATGTATCGCTACGGAATGCCGGTGATTCTGGAGCAGAGCGGGTCGGCTCGCATGGAGGCCCTGGGAATCCGGTAGGACGCGGTGCAAGAATAGCCGCAGTCAGCGGGTTAGTGCTGCACGCCGACCGCTACCTTAGGCAGCCCAATAGAGGCGCGGCCAATCGGGTCGATTGACAGAAAAGACAATGCACTTCAAGGAGACGGGATGCTGGATCGGAGCCCAAATTTAGATGCGTCCGCCCCTCCGGTCCTGCAGAGTCATCTGCCGTCTCTCGATGGGATGCGCGCGATCTCCATCCTGCTGGTGATCGTTGCCCACGCCACTGGCGTCTTCGGCCGTCAAAATGATTATTTCTTTGCGCTCGGCCAGTTGGGCGTGTCGATCTTTTTCGTGATTAGCGGCCTGCTGATTACATGGCTCATGATTCGCGAGCGGGACGCAACTGGCGCATTTTCTCTGCATAACTTCTATATCCGGCGCTTTCTTCGCATCCTTCCCGTGTTCTGGCTTCTCCTGCTCACGGTGAGCGTGCTGAAAGCGGCGCACGTGATCTCGATCGAGTGGCTCGATATCTTTCGCGCGTTCACCTTCACGCACAACTACCCGCTCTCCTGGAGCCATTCGCCGCAATATGCGTATTGGCTCACGCACACCTGGTCTCTGAGCCTGGAAGAGCAGTTCTACCTTGTCTGGCCCAGCCTGTTTGCTTTTTTGCGCCCCAGGCACGCCGCCCGGCTCGCAGTGACTCTCGCGCTTGCAGGGCCTGTTCTCCAGATCGTGAATTACTACGCGCTCCCCTCCATGCGCGGCGTGGTTGGGACCGCATTTCAGACCCGCATCGATATTTTGATGGCGGGATGCGCTGCGGCATTTCTGCTGGAGTCCCCTGCCTAGAGCGCACGGATCAGAAAAATCCCCGTCTGGCCTACGCTTCTCGCAACCTCATTTTTTCTACTCTTCGCCGACCCTGTGCTGTCAAGTCATTTCGCCAACCACTCGCGCGCCAACGCAATCATCCGCCTCATCTTTCCTACCTTCGAGGCGCTCGCGATTGCACTCACGCTTCTCGTTGTCATTGCAGGCAAACCGGGCGTGGCTTACCGCGTGCTCAACTGGCGCGTCTGCACCCACGTCGGCAAACTTTCCTATAGCTTGTATATCTGGCAACAGCTTTTCCTTGAGCCGAATTCCGCTGCCCGCATCGCGTCTTTGCTGTGGCGTCTGCTCGCCATCTATGCGGTATCCAGCTGTTCATTCAACTTTCTCGAACGCCCGTTCCTCAGGCTGCGCAGTAAATTCCGTCACGGCGTGTCCGTGTAGCTGACTTCCGCCCACGAATCGCCCGGATTGCCGCCCGTCAGGTTCGCGCCCTGGAATGAAGGCGGTGGCCAAACTCACAATCAAACAGCATTCCGGAACGACCGCCCAGCTCGAAGGATCAGGAACGCTCAGCGGGGGCGAGGGCATTGAAGCCCCCTGGACGATTTCGCTTCAGCGCAGCTGACGGGAAGGCGATTTGAAAAGGTCCTTCGTCCATTTCTCAAGACCCCACCAGCTTGCCGCTCCCGCGATCATTGCGGCGGGCAAAGATACCGCTGCCAGCGTCCAGGGAGAAATATGACGGTAACGCCAGAGGATGAACGCCGCGATCGGCCATCCATAAAGATAGACCCCATAGCTGATGTCCCATCGGTTGTTCACCTTCTGTAGCCATCCCAGAGGCGCTTCGAAGGACAGCCAGAAGATCCCCAAAGCGCCGAATGTGATCATCCCGAACGGAGCAAGCAGAGGATCGCCGAGCAGCAGAATCGCCGCCAGGCCTGACAGAAGAGCAAGCTTCCAATCCATCCGCGCGATGAGCGCATCGCGAAACAGAAAGAAGAGGGTTCCCATCATGAACATGACCGTCAGGTGCATCGCTTCGTGGAACCTATAGGATTGGAGCACCCCCCACCAATGGGCGCCGATTAAACTGCCCGCCGCTGCCGCAGCCACCACCACCATGAGCCCACGGCGGCGAAGCAGCCCTAGAACGCCAAAAACTGCGATCGCTAGGTAACACCCAAATTCGTACTGGATGGTCCACATTGCGCCGTTCAATACGGGATGTGGCAGGCCTGCAAGTTGCCCGGGAAGAGAAGGTGGCGGCTGCAACAGCGCCATATAAAACAGCGGACGCAACCCCAGCGATCCTGGATGCCCACCGGTGAGCGGCCCGAGAACGTACACGCACAACAGCCACGAAACCACAAACGCCGGATAGATCCGCAATACCCGGCGCTTCACGTACTCGCGCAATGAGCCGCTTCGGAACATGCTCTGCGAAATCAGGTAGCCGCTCAAAAGGAAGAACCCATCGACTGCAACTTCACCGAGCAAAAGCGTGTGAAAGAGACGCGTGAGCGGCTCCCGCAAGCGGTTGCCATCTGTCATCTCGGGCGCATGACCAATGATCACGAGCGAAGCAAAAACTAGCCTTAGCAAGCCGATATTGTTCCTATGGTTTTGCATCACTGGTGTCCGGCCAGGCTTCCCTGCGCATCCGTAAACCGCATATGGATAAAGCGATGGCGTCGCATTGTGTTTTTTCGATTTGAATTTTATGGCGCTTGTTCCCAGCCATAGACAGTGAGAAGTGAACAACGAACAGACGATCTTCGCCCGGTTGATGGACCAGTTTCCTTGGCCTGAATTTCAATAATGCTTAGCCCGCTAAAGCGGCGACGCGCATCATCGCGGCTTCCCCTGTCGCGATCAATTTCTCACCATGGCTCTCGCACAACCGACCTATCGCGAAAGTTTGCGCGACATCGAATCAGAATTTCCATTTTGCTTGCCCGGAAACGAAAGAATACAACCCTGAGCGCCCGGCTCGCCATCTTTTTCGTATTCGTTCCTGCCGCAAAGCCCACTTCCTGCCCCGCGGGCCCTCTGTCCAGGCCAACGAGCCCTGACCTGCCTGACTTCGAAGCAATTTCTCAGACGCCCCTCCCACAACCCCCTCCGTCGTTCAGATTGGTTTCGCTTGGCGGCCGCGCCTATCCGGCCGGCGGCGGCAAAACCAAATTCCGCCGCAGCACGATTGCGAACAGACGCCGCGTCAGATGGCTCTCCGCGAACAACAGCCAGTAGTAGCGGGCATGTTTTACCAGCCGGCCGCCGGGAGAGCTCCGCAAAGCTTCTAATTCATTTTTTCAAAAGTAATCGGGCATCTCGCCTTTGGCACCTCATAACGCTCGCGGCGCATCGCCTTGAGGCGAAGGCTGCGGCCGTCCTGACGCGGTTCGCAACTTTCCGTCCGCCCCGTTCTGATTGCTCTGCTTGATGCCCGTACCGTAGAATGACGCCGGTGACCAAACCCACAATCAAACGGGATTCCGGCACGACGCGCACCAACGACCTCGATGGACCTGGAGGCCCGGTCGGTACGCCGATGACCGGCCATGCGGAAGGCGGTCCGGCAACGCACGCAACCATGCCGGCCGAAGAGCCGGAACCAAAACCGCGCCGAAACCCGGCCGGCAGGTTTTACCGGCCCGAACTCGACGCCCTGCGGTTCTTTGCCTTCCTTCTCGTTCTGGTTCACCACGGCCCGAATTTCCCGGGTCCGCTCAATGTCATCCGGGGGATGGGAGCGTATGGGCTATCGCTGTTTTTCCTGTTGAGCGCCTATCTGATCACGGAATTGTTGCTCCGCGAACGGGAACAAACCAACAATGTTTCCTGGGGGCTGTTCTTCATTCGGCGGGCTCTCCGCATCTGGCCGCTCTACTTTGGCGCCATCGCGGCCTTGATTGTGGTATCGCTTCTTCGCCATCAAATCTATGTCTCGCGGCTTCACTTGCTCGAGATGGCCTTCTTCGTCGCCAACTGGTTCCCCGGGGGCTTTCAGCTCGGGCCCCTGACCGCGCATCTCTGGAGCATTTCCGTCGAAGAGCAGTTTTACCTGATCTGGCCGCCGCTCATGAAATTTGGCGGGAAACGCGCGATCCTGGCAGCCTCCGTTGTGTTGGCAGCCATGGCCCCGGCGTGGATGCTGCGCTTTTCCTCGAGGGGATGGTGGCTCTGGTATGACACCCCGGTGGAATTCCTGTTTTTCGCGGCCGGCGCGTCGATTGCGCTCTACGTGCACCGTGGCGTACCCGAAAGGAGCCGCGTGAGCCGCGTCCTGCTGTTGGCTCTCAGCATTGCGATGTTTGCTGGAGCCGTGTGGATTGGGCCCATTGGAACGGACGGAGTTTCCGGGATCGGCATCCGCTTCGTTCTACTCGGATACGGAATGGCGCTGGCAGGCTGCGTAGCGGTTTTCTTCGCCGCGCTGGGGCTCGCCAGGGTTCCCCGGTGGTTGACCTATCTTGGTAAGATTTCCTACGGGCTGTATGTGTTCCATGTAGCGATGATGCGACTGTCGTTCGCACTCCTGGCACACTTTCACATTCCGCAATCAGTGGATGCGTTGATCATTGACAGTTTGGCGACGCTGCTTACGATTGCCGTGGCCCATCTTTCGTATCAATATTTCGAAAAACCGTTTCTACGTATCAAGGAGCGCTTCACGGTGGTTCAATCGCGACCCACCTGACAGCGTTGTGCGCGCAGATCATGCGTCCGGCTGCGATCGCGCCCGGATTGCCCTCCGTCAGGTTCGCGCCCCGGAATGAAGCCGGTGGCCAAATCCACAACCAACCAGAGGACATCCTGCATGGCTCACGCGCACATCCGGATAGGCGTAGCACGCGGCGAAACCAATCTGGACGACCGAGGGGAGTTGAGGGAGAGGTGTCCGTGAAGTCGCTTCGAAATGGTGCGAATAATGGCTTATGGGTTCCCGCAAAGGCCTTGCTGGGCACGCCTGGGTCTCTGGCCTTCGCATGGATGCAGAGAAGATGGAGGGCGGGGGCAACCGCTGGTATATTCGCTTGCAGCCGAAAGTCAAAATGGAAATCCCGGCGATGACTCGTTTTGGAGCTGAGGGCTATTCTTTCCCGGCCATATTCCGTCTTCAAAGCGACGCCCCTTAGAATAAATGGTGATCGTGGCCGGAACTCCCGGTCTCAGGAGTGAACGGATGTCGCGAGCGAGAGTGAGGAACTACCTGCCTGCAATGGCGTGCGCGGCATCCCTTGTTCTCTGCTATTTCCTGATCCGGCCCTATGCGGAGATTGGAATCTATGACGACTGGTCTTATATCAAGTCGGCGCAGATGCTCGCTCAGACAGGCCGCATCGCATATAACGGCTGGGGCAGCCCGATGCTCGGTTGGCAGGCGTATTTCGGAGCATTGTTCATCAAGCTTTTCGGATTCTCCTTCACGGCGGTTCGCTTCAGCACCATCATCGAGGCCATGGCGACTGCATTCCTGCTTCAGCTCACCTTTGTGCGCGCCGGCGTCAACTCCTGGAACGCAAGCCTGGCAACGATGACCTTTGTTCTTTCGCCGCTCTGCCTTCCTCTGGATTTTACTTTTATGAACGACGTGGCGGGCGTCCTGTGCATTGTGGTCTGCCTCTACATGTGTTTGCGCGCATTGCAGGCGAAGAGTGAACGCTCTGCCGCGGCTTGGATCGGCCTCGCCGCGCTGTTGAACGCGCTGGGGGGGACGGCTCGGCAGATTGCATGGCTGGGCTTGTTGGTAATGGTTCCCTCTACCCTGTGGTTGATGAGGCAGAAGCGGCGTGCGCTCGTAGTTGGATGCCTAAGCTGGATGGCCGGAGTCGGCATTGTCGTGGCTACAATGCATTGGTCGGCCCAGCAACCGTATTCCGTTCCAGAATCTCCCTTCCCCGGGAGAACCGATTTGAAATCCTTGAACTATCTGGTGGGAGTCGCGCTTTGCGGCGCAGGACAGCTGATGCTGTTGGCGCTGCCCGTGCTCCTCATGTTCGCCCGTTCTCTCCGGTCATGGAGTCGCCACACGGCGGCCGTGCTCGCGGCTGGAATTCTCTGTTTCGTGGTCCCCGGAATTGCGCTGCACCTGGCCGGCAGCAAGCTGGTGTTGCTTGCCCCTTTTCTTAACGACTACATGACCGACTCCACATTCTTAAGACTCAATGCCATCGTAACTGGAGGTGCTCAGGCCACATTGCTGCGTGATGGTCTTCGGCTTTTCCTCACGGGGTCGATCGTGTTGGGCATTCTAAGCCTCGAAGTCTGCTTTTTCGCGGGCGCAAAAAAGCCAAGGGCATCTCAAGAGGAAGTTGCATCATTCTCATGGCCGCAACTCGGCGTTGTACTCGGTCCCTTTTGCGCGGCTTACATATATTTGCTGGCCACAAGGGGGCTGCTGCTTGAGTTTTACGACCGGCATCTCCTGCCGTTGCTCGCCATTCTCCTCCTTGTCCTCACCCTCTACTACCAACGAAGAGTGAAAGAGAATCTGCCATGGACATGCGCCTTGCTTGTCTTGATTTTTGGCGGTTTCAGTGTTGTAGCGGCGCACGATAAGTTTGCTGAATATCGCGGCTATGCATCCGTAATCAATGAGATTCGGTCAGGCGGCGTGCCCGCGACCGCCATCCTTGGGCCGTGGGAATTTGACGGATGGACAGAAATCGAAGAGGTGGGACATGTCAATGACCCCAGGATCCGAAATCCCAAAGGGGCCTACGTGCCGCAGCCCGCATTCGTCGTGCCTGCGAATTGCGGCAAAGGCCTGATTGATTTTTTCCCTATCAGTCAAGCGCCTCACTTGAAACCCATTTATGTTGTCTCGCCGAATCCTGGCCAATGCGTCGGACAGGTTAGTCCCCCCCGCGCGACCTATTGGACGTGGCTTCCCCCACGCGCCAACACAATCTATTCCGTCCGGCTTCCCTCTTCCGTTCCCCGCTGAAATGCCGGGCGGCTCGCGGGGCGGGGCCGCGCACTGCCACACGGGTCTCGTCCTGTTCGTTCAATTTTCTCGCGCGCCCGTTCCTCAGGCTGCGCAGTAAATTCCGTCACGGCGTGTCCGGGTGATCGGCTTCCGCTCCGCGCGTCACGCTCGTTCCGGCTCGTAATTCAGATTGGGCCCAAGCCAGCGCTCCACTTCCTTAACAATAAGGATCCTTGGCGAAACACTTGATGCAGGTGGCCGCAGGGGTGTAGATTGCTTGCCAATCCCCTAACCGCATCCTCGCAGGGCCCTAAAGGTTCTGCGAACAGCCATCCAAGGAGAAAACATGAAAAAGGCAACGCTTTTTGCCTTGATTTGCACGATGCTTCTTTTGCTCTATCAAGCGTCATATTTCCTTAGCAAGACCTTCTTCAACTCCTTCTGGGAGCAACTCAATTACCGCGCGATGAGCGCAACATATGGCGTCTTGTTCATCCTCTTCCTGGTTAGCCTTGCTAACTATTTTTGGGCTCTCTACAAAAGACAGAAATCCTAGGAGAATTCGATGACTGAAACGATCCACTGTCCATCTTGCGGCGTGGAAATTGAAGGCGATGCATCGTCCTGTTTGTTTTGCGGAGCAGCTCTTCGGCCTGAATTTGCGCAGATGGCGACAGACGTGAGTCCTACGGCGCATCGGGTGGCGCACGAAAATCGGCCGGCGCAAAAGGACCGTTCTGCGCAAACGATGGAGCGCTATCGGGAAGGCTACGTCCACGCCCGTGCTATCAATGCCTTTGGCGCCACCGTTAAGATGGCTGCGCTTATTCCCGGGGTCATTCTTGTGTATGCCGGATATGAGGTTTTCGGTAGCTCTGGCTCTGGCTCCGTGATTGGCGTGTTTGGCGGCGTCGCGATTGCACTGGCTGGCTTTCTGCTGGGTGGCCTAGGCTGGGTCCTTGGCGTCTTGGTCCAGTCCGCAGGCCAATCCATGAAGGCGCATTTCGACTGTGCGGTTAATGGATCGCATTTCCTGAATGACGACCAGCGCGCCGAAGTGATGTCACTGAAATAGGTGTTTGCCGGAATTGCCTTCCGTGGCAGAGCGCAAAAATCATTCCGCTGGGTCGTAATTCAAATTCGGCCCAAGCCAGCGCTCCACTTCCGCCACGCTCATCGCCTTGCGCCGCGCGTAATCTTCCACCTGGTCGCGGCCGATCTTGCCCAAGCTGAAGTAGCGGCTGCTGGGATGCGCGAAATAGAACCCGCTCACGCTCGACCCCGGCCACATGGCGAAGCTTTCGGTGATCTCGATCCCTGTCTTCGCCTGCACGTCGAGCAGGCGCCAGATCGTGCCCTTCTCCGTGTGATCGGGACACGCCGGATAACCCGGCGCCGGCCGGATGCCGCGATACTTCTCGTGGATCAGCTCATCGTTGCGCAGATTCTCCTCGCGTCCGTAGCCCCACTCCTCGCGCACGCGCTTGTGCAGGCATTCCGCAAACGCCTCGGCCAATCGGTCCGCGATGGCCTCCGCCATGATCGCGTTGTAGTCGTCGTGCGCGGCCTTGAACCGCTCCACAAGCTTCTTCAATCCGAACCCGCTCGTCACCGCGAAGGCGCCGATGCTGTCGCCAAGCCCGGTCTCTCGGGGTGCAACAAAATCCGCAAGCGAGCGGCAGGGCTCGTTGCCCTCCCGATCCGATTGCTGGCGTAGGAAATGCACCCGGTCCAGAACTTTGTCGCGTCCGCCGTCCGTGTAGAGCTCCACATCGTCGCCCACCGAGTTGGCCGCAAAAAACCCGTACACCCCGCGCGCCGTCAGCAACTTCTCCGCGATGATGCGGTCCAGGAGCACATTGGCCTCCGCGAAAATCTGCCGCGCCAACTCGCCCTGCCGCTCATCCTCGAGAATCCGCGGGTAAACGCCCTTCAATTCCCAGGTATGAAAGAACGGGCTCCAGTCGATGAACTCCCGCAGCGTCGCGAGGGGAAAATCGTCGAGCACGCGCACGCCAAGAAACTCAGGAGCGGGTAAATCCTCCGCGCGCCACTCGATCGGTGTGCGCCGCGCGCGCGCGTCTGCGAGCGGAACCACGCTCCGCCGCGGCGACGCGTGCGCCTTGCGCAGCGCGTCATATTCAGCGCGATGCTGCGCCACAAATTCCGCGCGGCCGTCTTCGCTCAGCAGGCTCGTCGTAACCGGCACAGCACGGCTGGCATCGAGCACGTGCACCACCGGTTCGCTGTAATGCGGCGCAATCTTCACGGCCGTATGCGCGCGGCTGGTGGTCGCGCCGCCAATCAGCAGCGGCAGCTTCATTCCCTGCCGCTCCATCTCCCGCGCCACGTGCACCATCTCGTCGAGCGATGGCGTAATCAATCCGCTCAGCCCGATAATGTCCGCCCGCACTTCACGCGCGCGCTCCAGAATCTTTTCCGCGGGCACCATCACGCCCATGTCGATCACTTCGTAGTTGTTGCAGGCCAGCACCACGCCCACAATGTTCTTGCCAATGTCGTGCACGTCGCCCTTCACCGTCGCCAGCACGATCTTGCCCTGCACGCGCACCACCTCGCCCGCCGCCGCCATTTGTGCTTTCTCGGCCTCCATAAACGGAGTCAAATAGGCAACGGCCTTCTTCATCACGCGCGCACTCTTCACCACCTGCGGCAGAAACATTTTGCCCGCGCCAAACAGATCGCCCACCACGCTCATGCCCGCCATCAGCGGCCCTTCAATCACGCTCAGCGGCCGTCCCAGCTTGGCCCGCGCCTCTTCCGTGTCCGCTTCGATGTACGTGTCAATTCCCTTCACCATCGCGTGGCTCAGCCGCTCTTCCACCGTGCCGCTGCGCCACTCTTCAGCCTTTTTCTCCGCCTCCTCGCCCGCGCCCGCGGTCCCCGCCGCCTTCAGCGCCTCGCCAAAAGTAACCAGCCGCTCGGTCGCATCGGGCCTCCGGTTCAGCAGCACATCTTCCACCAATTCCTTCAGCTCCGGCTCGATCTCCTCATACACCTCCAGCATTCCGGCATTCACAATGCCCATGTCGAGCCCCGCGGCAATGGCGTGATACAGAAACGCCGCATGCATCGCCTCGCGCACCCTGTTGTTGCCGCGGAAGCTGAACGAAACATTCGACACACCGCCGCTCACCTTGGCATGCGGCAAATTCTCCTTGATCCAGCGCGTAGCGCGGATGAAATCCACCGCGTAGTTGTTGTGCTCCTCCATCCCCGTCGCCACGGTCAAAATGTTGGGATCGAAGATGATGTCTTCCGCCGGAAAATCCACCTCGTCCACGAGAATGCGATACGCGCGCTCGCAAATGCGGATCTTTTCCTCGTAACTCGAAGCCTGGCCCTGTTCGTCGAAAGCCATCACCACCGCGGCCGCGCCATACTTCAAAATCGTCCGCGCGTGCTCGCGGAACTTCGCCTCGCCCTCCTTGAGCGAAATCGAATTCACAATGCCCTTGCCCTGCATGCATTTCAGGCCCGCCTCAATCACTTCCCACTTTGAGGAGTCCACCATGAACGGCACTTTGGCGACTTCCGGCTCGCTCTCCAGCAGCTTCAGGTAGCGCGTCATCGCGGCCACGCCGTCGATCATGCCCTCGTCCATGCAGATGTCGAGAACATTTGCCCCGTTTTCCACCTGTTGCCGCGCCACGCTCACGGCCTCTTCATATTTGCCGTCTTTGATCAGCCGCGCGAACTTCGGCGATCCGGCCACATTGGTCCGTTCGCCGATCAGGATGAAGACGCCGATCTGTTGCGTAAACGGCTGCGACCCCGACAACCGCAGCGGCCGCGTGGCGCTGACCTGCTGACCTGCTGACTCACCGACTCGCTGATTCATGCCGCGCTCTCGATCGCGCGTGCTTCCTCATCATTCGCCGCCAGCTTGCGCGGAGGCACCCCGTCAAGCGCCTTGGCGATGGCCGCAATGTGCTCGGGCGTGTTGCCGCAGCACCCGCCGGCAATGTTGATGAGCCCTTCGCGCGCAAACTCGCTCAGGTACCGCGCCATGTCTTCAGGCCCCAAATCGAAGCCCGTCGCAGAAAGCGGATTCGGCAAGCCCGCATTGGGATAGCACGACACCGCGACCCCGGCCTTCTCCGCAAGTTCGCGCAAAAAAGGCGCCATCAGGTCGGGCCCCAGCGAGCAATTCAATCCCACGGCCAGCGGCTTCGCATGTTTCACCGCATTCCAGAACGCCTCAATGGTCTGCGCCGAGATCATGGTTTCGCCGCCGCGTCCCACCGCTGCGGAAATCATCACCGGCAACTCCCGACCCTCCGCGTCGAACACCTCGCGAATCGCCACCAGCGCCGCTTTGGCATTCAACGTATCGAAGATCGTCTCCACCAGCAGCAAATCCGCGCCGCCCGCCATCAGCGCCCGCGCCTGCTCGGCGTATGCCGCCTTTACCTGGTCGAAGGTCACCACGCGAAATCCAGGATCGTCGGCGTCAGGAGAATTTGACAGCGACACCGTCAGCGGCCCCATGGCTCCGGCCACAAACCGTTGCCGCCCGCTTGCGTTGGCCACGCGATCCGCCCATTCCCGCGCGGTCCGCGCCGATTGCTCATTGATCTCCCGCGCCAGTCCCTTCAGAAACGGATCGTCAATCACCTTCTGATAAAACTCGGGATCCTTTCGGAGGCCACGCTCGCGCGGATCGTCGACAAAAAACTCGCTCTGCGCAATGCTCGTCGCCCCAAAGGTGTTGGTCTCGATCATGTCCGCACCGGCTTCAAGAAACCGGCGGTGAATGTCGCCGATCAGCTCCGGCTGCGTCAGCGAAAACAGGTCGCCGTTGTTCAATAGATCTTTGGTCGCGTCCTTAAACCGCTCTCCGCGAATGTCCGCCTCCTTCATCCCGTAGGCGCGGATCGTCGTCCCCGTCGCCCCATCAAGGATGGCGATGCGGCTTTCAAGGATCTTCCCCAGCGCATGAATGGTCGGCTTAGTCATTTCTTCCCCACGGTTTACGGCCTACTCTTAAAGCATATCGAACCCGTCAACCTTTCCGAACCAATTCGCGCTAAACTGCGCCCGCCCGCCCTGGACGGCCACAACCCCCACCTGAACGGAGATGCACCGCTGAACTTTTGTAGCGCCGGTCTCCGGACCTGCACGCGTCTCTGGCTGCCTGGCGGCTCGCGAACTCGCTGACTCGCTGCCTTGCTCCCTCCGCTAAACTGAAGAGAGAAATGATCCAAAAGCTATTTGGCAACGACGAACCTGAAAAATCCGACGAAGAAGCGCCCCCGAAAGGCCTCTTCGACCGCATGCGCCAGGCGGTTTCGCGCACCCGCGAGAGCTTCTCCCAAAAAATCGCCGACATCGCCGCTCTCACCCGCACGGTAGACGAAAGCGCCCTCGACGATCTCGAAGCCGCGCTGCTTACCAGTGACCTTGGCGTCCAAACCACCACCGCCATCCTCGACGCGCTGCGCGACCGCGCTCGCCATCAGGCGATCGAAGGCGGCGCCGAACTCCGCCAGCTCTTGAAGGAACAGCTGATTGCCATTTTGCGCGCCCCGCAAGCGTCAGCCGCCGCGCCACAGGCGCCGCCTAAGGTCACCTTTCTCGTTGGCGTCAACGGCACCGGCAAGACCACTTCCAGCGGAAAGCTCGCCGCCTGGTCGCGCGCGCAAGGGCGCTCCGTTCTGCTCTGCGCCGCCGACACCTTCCGCGCCGCCGCCATTGAACAGCTCGAAGTCTGGGCCTCACGCTCCGGCGTCGAGATGATCAAGACCAAACAGGGCGGCGATCCCGCGGCCGTCCTCTACGACGCCATCACAGCCGCCAAGGCGCGCCACATCGACGAGCTTTACGTCGACACCGCCGGCCGCCTGCACACCAAATCCGGACTGATGGATGAACTCGACAAAATGCGCCGCACGGCTGCGCGTCTGGTTCCCGGCGCGCCCCACGAAGTCCTTCTCGTCATGGACGCAACGACAGGCCAAAACGGCCTCCAACAGGCCCGCCAGTTCACGCAATCCTCCGGCGTCACCGGCATCCTGCTCACAAAATTGGATGGCACCGCCAAGGGCGGCATCGCCGTCGCCATCGCCCGCGAACTCAATCTCCCCGTCCGCTACGTAGGCGTAGGCGAGAAAATGACCGACCTGCTCGAGTTCTCGCCAGAAGAATTTGTCGATTCCCTGCTGGAGTAATCGATTCGGCAAGATCAACCAATCTTCTGTTCGTCATGTTGAGCCCGAAAATAGGCTGTCATCCTGAGCGACGAGCGGAGCGAGGAGCCGAAGGACCCGCGGTTGCCTTTAGGCGAACCCCACCACGCACAGTTCCCCGTGCCCCATCCTTTTCGCGTTCTTTGCGAAAAGGGTGGGAAAGCACAAACCCCAACTCGCCTCTCTCAACTCAGCGCAAGACCGGGCGCCCGAGTCCCGCCTCCGGAACCCCAGGTCAGCACGTGTACGCTTGATCCTCACTTCAATAACGTTCAGGCTTACGCAAGTTCCAGGTTTTCAAGATCCGCGATCACTCCCGGCCCGCTCGGCTCCCATCCCAGCTCTTTGCGCGTCTTCGCGCTCGAGCCCATGAGATCGAGAGTGGCGAAGCGGGCGAGCCAGCCAAAATATCCCGGCGCTTCTTCCGGCGAAATCGACTTGGCTGCCAGGTTCAGTCCGCGGCCGATGGCCTCGGCAATCTCCCGTGTACTCACGCCCTCTTCCGCAACTGCGTGGTATCGGGCGCCGCTGCGGCCCTTCTCCAGCACCAACCGGTAAAGCCGCGCAACGTCGAGGCGATGCGCCGCTGCCCAGCGATTCTTTCCCTCGCCGACGTATGCCGCAACTCCCTTCTCGCGGGCAATCTGGACGGAATACGTAATCAGGCCCTGTTTCGTGGTGTCGTGCACCTGGGGAAGGCGCACGGCCATGGCTCGCACTCCGCGCTTTTCGAACAAGGCAGCGGTCTGTTCCGAAGCGCGCGGCGTGGCATCGGAAACCGGAGGCGGCGCATCGTCTTCCGTGGCAGCGCGACCCTGTGTCACAAGCGCGAGACCGCCGCTCACGATCAACGTGCGATCGGACCCGGCCAACACGCCGCCGAGCGCCTCAATGGCCCGCCGGTCGATCTCGCAGACTTCTTTGAACCGCGAAAAATCGTGAACGAATCCGAGGTGAATCACCGCATCCGCTTTTGCCGCTCCGCTGCGCAAGCTGTCCAGATCCTCGAGCGATCCGCGATGCACTTCGGCGCCTGCCGCCTTCAACTCATTCGCTCCCGCATCCGATCGCGCCATGCCCAGCACCGTGTTGCCTGCATCAAGCAACTCCCGAACCACAGCGGAACCGATGAATCCTGTAGCACCCGTAACGAAAACACGCATCTTAATTCTCCTTCTTTTGTTGATGGATTGAGTCCAGTTTGGCAAGCAGTTCGGCAGGAATTTCAAGCGCCGCTGCCTGAAGATTCTCGCGAAAATGCTCGCGAGACGATGTTCCCGGAATCACCAGGATGTTCGGCGAGCGCTGCAGGAGCCACGCCTGCGCAATCTGCATCGGCGTGGCGTCAAGCTCGTTCGCCACGTCGGACAAAGCCGCCGACTGCAGCGGCCAAAAACCACCGAGCGGAAAGAACGGCACGTAGGCAATGCCATCGCGTGCCAGATCCGCAATGAGCGCGTCGTCTTCGCGATGCGCCACATTGTAATGGTTCTGCACGCACACAATTGGCGCCATCCGCCGGGCTTCCGCAACCTGCGCTGGCGTTCCGTTGCTCAACCCGATATGACGAACCAGGCCTTGCTGCTGCAACTCGGCCAGCACGGTGAGCGGCGCCTCGATCGAACCTTCCGCAGGCCCATGGCCGCTGCCCATGAAACGCAGGTTCACCACGTCGAGCGCTTCCAGGCCTAGATTGCGGAGATTGTCGTGAACCGCCGAAATCAGCTCCTCGCGCGACAAAGCCGGTATCCACGATCCATCTGCCCCACGCCGCGCGCCGATCTTGGTCACGATCACCAAATCGTCGGGATAAGGAGAGAGCGCCTTGCGGATGATCTGGTTCGTGACATGGGGGCCATAAAAATCGGACGTATCAATATGGTTCACGCCGCTCGCGACCACTTTGCGCAGCAGCGCGATTGCCCCTTCGACGTCTGGGGGAGGTCCCCAAACCAGTTTGTCGCCATCCCGCCCCGCAAGCTGCATCGCGCCATAGCCCATTCGCTTCACGGTCAGGGATGTGCCCGGCAAGGTGAAGCTGCCGGCAAGGTTTTGCTGTTGCGTCATTCCTGCCCTCCTCTTCTGTTGTCCATTTTTTTGCGCAGGATTCTTGCTACAATTGTTAGATGAAGGATTCTTCAGTTTCGCACTTCGCATTATGACCTCACCCGCTCTCACTGCGTTTGAGCCAAGAAAGACGCCCGTTCAAGCCCGCGCAACGGTCACCGTAGGCGCCATTTGTGAGGCCGCTATTCAGGTTTTGCTCAGCCACGGGGCCGACCGCCTGACAACCACGCGCGTCGCCAACCGCGCTGGCGTCTCGGTGGGAACACTCTACCAGTACTTCCCCAATAAGCAGGCGCTGCTCTTTGCCGTTTTCGAAACACACATGGAAAATGTAACCGGGAAAGTCGAGGCCGCATGCGTGCGCGCGCATCACAAGCCGCTGGCCGAGATGACCCGGCACGTGGTGGAGGCGTTTGTTGACGCAAAAATGGCGCGTTCCGATGTCTCCGTAGCTCTCTACCATGTCGCGGCTGACGTCGGCGGTCCCGCCATAGTCAAGCGCTCGGTGCAGCGCTCGCGGAAGGCCATGGAGACGATGATGCACACCGCGCCCGACGCGAAGTTGATGCCGGACCGATTCGTCATCGACATGATGTTGGCCGCCATTTCCGGCGTGATGCGCTCAGCCCTCGAGTCGGGCACTTCGCCGGCCGCGGTCCGCAACCTGAAAGAGCACCTCGTGCTGCTCTGCCAATCCTATTTGGCAGCCGCGTCGGCGCAGCGTCGTTGAGATCCGGGTCCGCACGAACCTTGCCACGCCACGGATTCCTCCTAAAAAACGCTGCCTGTCAACCCCTCCCCACCCTCCAATTCCCTTCAACCATCCTATTTCCAACGAGATAAGAGCCCACCCGACCGTGCACAAAATT
>CAZMWL010000041.1:0-32253 GCA_964569985.1 uncultured Occallatibacter sp. | reverse complement strand
TGCATCGAAGCCTACATCGACGAGCGCAACCCGATTCCGCCGTCCATGGACATTGGCCGCGGCGGCGCCGATCTGAAGTAGGCGGTTTGGTGATGGAAACCACTCCCAAGCGCGCCGTCGTTCTCCTGAGTGGCGGCCTCGACTCGGCCACCGTGATCGCCATCGCGAAAGCGGAGGGCTACGAACTCCACGCGCTTTCGTTTTCTTACGGCCAGCGCCACGTCTGGGAACTTGAAGCCGCGAAGCGTGTGGCCGCGTCCATCGGCGTAGCCCAGCATCGCATCGCCACGATCGATCTCCGCGCCTTCGGCGGGTCGGCACTCACTGACGATATCGACGTGCCTAAAGGCCGCGATGCCGAAGAAATGTCCCACGGCATTCCCATCACCTACGTGCCCGCGCGCAACACCATCTTTCTTTCGTTTGCGCTGGCCTGGGCCGAAGTGCTGGGCGCAAGCGACATTTTTCTCGGCGTCAACGCGCTTGACTACTCCGGTTATCCCGATTGCCGTCCCGAATTCATCGAGGCCTTTGAGAAAATGGCCAACCTCGCCACCAAGGCCGGCGTCGAAGGCCGCCAGCATCTCCGCATTCACGCGCCGCTCATCGCGATGACCAAGGCGCAGATCATTGCTACGGGAACCGAATTGGGCGTGGACTACGGACTGACCAGCAGTTGCTACGACCCGGGGCCGGCAGGCGCGCCCTGCGGCCAGTGCGACTCGTGCTTGCTGCGCCAGAAGGGGTTCCGCGAGAACGGAATCGCGGACCCACTGCGGAAAACAGCTTCCAGCCTCTAGCTCCTGGCCTCCAGCCTTTTCTCGCTAGAGCCAAGACTGTTGCTTTCTGTACGAAAGAGCTAGAAGCTAGGAGCTAGTAGCTAGAGGCTGCCTTTATGTACGCCGTCAAGGAAATCTTCTACACCCTGCAGGGCGAGGGCGCGCACACGGGACGCGCCGCGGTTTTCTGCCGCTTTGCGGGCTGCAATCTCTGGTCGGGCAACGAGGCCGACCGCGCATCGGCGATCTGCCAGTTCTGCGACACGGATTTTGCTGACACCGACGGTCCCGGTGGCGGAAAGTTCGCGTCCCCGGAGGAGTTGGCAGCCGCCGTCGGAAAAAAATGGCCGGGCAGCGACGCTTCCGGCACTCGTTTCGTCGTCTGCACCGGCGGCGAGCCCCTGCTTCAGCTTGATCCTCCGCTCATCGACGCTCTCCGTGCGCGCGGCTTTGAGATTGCCGTCGAAACCAACGGAACCATTGCGGCTCCGTGGGGTCTCGACTGGATTTGCGTCAGCCCCAAGGCCGGCGCGGCGCTCAAGCAGCGCACCGGCGACGAGCTGAAGCTGGTGTATCCGCAACCCGGCTCACAATCTAACTCCGACCCGGCCGCGTTCGAGTCGCTCCAGTTCCGCCATTTCTTCCTGCAACCGATGGATGGTCCTCTGCGCGAGGAAAACACGCAAGCCGCGCTCAAGTACTGCCTCGATCACCCGCGCTGGCGCATGAGCCTGCAGACGCATAAGCTACTGGGAATTCCGTAGAACGGATTGCATTACCGAGCAGCCGTTGCTACTCGATATTGTCGCGTTTTTCTAGATTGTGTCGCCCGCAAAGGATTTGAACATTCGCAGGGTCCTTGGAAGACCCGCCTTTTGAATAGGGGATGATGTGGTCAAAATGGAGCCCAGCGTTTGTTCCGCACTTGCGACACTTTCCCTGGTCGCGCTTCCAGACCTCAAGTTTGACCCAACTTGGTATGAGTCGGTCGTCTTCTAGCGTTGATGAAGCGGCCGCCGGAAGAAGGGAATCCTCTGCAACGGAGAATCTAAGCTTGAATTTGAAGGTCCTTCGTTCTCCCGAAGTCTCCGTCCAGCAATCAATCAACTCGAACGTTCCGTTGTAGACCCAAATTCCAGACCGAATTTTCTCGTAGACGCGCACTCTTTCCGGCGGCGCTTTTCCTTCTTTGTATCGGCGCACAGATTCGGCGAATAGCCCATTTTGCGTTAACGAGCCACCCGGATTGTGTGTTGGTTGGTCGATGCGTTTCGGAGCGGGGACATCTGCGGTCTTCGCGCAGTCGTGCCCCTCATAAATCAAGGTTCTTCCCTCATCCTCAACCCGGTCCGCGTAGGGAGCCCCGGGTCGAACGCTCATTAGGATGACGCTTCTGTCGCCACGCAGGCGATAGTTCATTCCCCGCTGCAAATTGACACCAACAGCGGAGCACATCTCCATATAGGAAATCACGTCACCGGGCTTGAATGCATTCGACAAATCGAGTCGATTATACGGCGGGATGCGCGTTCAGCCTTTTTGCAACGCGGCTTTTCGTGCCTCCGCCTCCGCCAGCCATCCGCGCAGCAGTTTCTCCGCCGGAACGCAGGAGAGATACGGCTTGATGTCCAAAACCGGCGTACCATCCAGCATGTCGACTCCACGAACGCGCAAGGAGGCGCCTTCGCGACCGAGCAACTCCACCACCGTCAGCCCGATCGGGTTCGGCCGCCGCGGCGAGCGCGTCGCGAAAACCCCATGCGGCCGGCGCTCGTCGGTGGGCGGATGCGCGATCAGATCGAATCCATCGGCGCGGTCGAACTCCCAGAGCACATAGAGATGCGAAAAGCCTTCGATGTCGGCCAGCCCCGGCTCGTACTCGCGCAGCAATTCGATTGCGCCCTCGGCGTCATGCCGGGCCCCCGGGCCTTTGGGAATGGCGGAGGTCTTGAGGTAAGGGCTATGAATGAATCCAATCGGCTGGGCGGTAAACATGGCAACGCCTCCGCATTTCATCGTAAGCGCGCGCGCCGAGAAATCGAAAGTTCCAGCCGATGAGACCAATGGAGTGCGTTGGCCTTACTCTAAAATGCAGAATCATGTGAGCGGCTTTCCCCCGGAGGCAAATTGTATGCAGGCAGCGGTCGTTGAAGTCCCCGGCCAAGCGCCGAAGTATCAATCCTTTCCCGATCCCGTGGCCGAAGACGGCGAAGTTCTGGTGCGCGTGCGCGCCGCCGGATTGCATCCCATCGTGAGGGCCTTGGCCAGCGGCTCGCATTACGCGAGCGCGAAGGGCAACCAAGTCCCCTCGGTCCCCGGCATCGATGGTGTCGGCGTCTTCGGCGACGGCAGCCGCGTGTATTTCGGGCTTCTCCGCAAGCCATGGGGAACCATGGCCGAGATCGCCCCGGCTCCACGCAAGATGTGCATCCCGCTGCCGGAAAAACTCGGCGACGTCGAGGCCGCAGCCATCGCCAATCCCGGCATGTCGGCCTGGCTCACGCTGAAGGAGCGCGCCGCCCTGGCTCCCGGAGAAACCGTGCTCATTATGGGCGCGACAGGCGTGGCCGGCCAACTCGCCATCCAGTCGGCGCGCCTGCTGGGCGCCAAGCGCGTGATTGCCGCCGGCCGCAACGTCGACGCTCTGGCCGGGGCCGATGTGGACGCAATCATCGCTCTTGCCCAGCCCGAAGACTCAATCCGCGACGCACTCGCAGCCGAAGCCGCTTCCGGCATCGATGTCGTGATCGACTATCTCTGGGGCCGGCCCACGGAACTGCTTCTCGAAGCCCTCGCTCGCGGCTTCAAGGCGCAGGCCACCACCAAAACCCGCCTCGTGGAAGTGGGCGAAAGCGCGGGCAAAACCATCACCCTCCCCGGCGCAGCCCTGCGCAGCGTCGATCTCACCCTCCTTGGAAGCGGTTTTGGCGCCGTTCCTCTTGAAGACATCCTGGCCGCCATTCCTAAGCTTTTCGAAATGGCCGCGGCTGGAAAGCTGACGGTCGCCGTCGAACCAGTCCCGTTGGCAGAGGTCGAGTCCGCCTGGAGTCGGGTGGAAAAGGGCCGCAGAATCGTCTTTACGGTCTAACCCCTTTATTGTCAGCTTCAAGTCATGAACAGAGTGTTCGTCGGACCAAAACCCGCAGCCCAATTGACCGGGAACACTTTCGCGCCTATCGGTGTCTAACTAAGCAGGTGCCTGGGTCGCGTGGAGGAACGCCAACGCTCTCGCACCGGGGTTAGCTGGATGTTTCCGGCGTCAAACAGCGCTGGAGGCGGCTCAAAATGCCATCGGCTCTTCCGCCCGCGTCTCCTTGGAAATCGACTGTGATGCAGGCGGGTGCAAGCGATGGATGAAGTGCGATAACGTGGGGGGATACTGACTTGCAGGCGGACCTCACCATGGGCAATATTGCCGGCGCACTCGCGCTCCAACCCGACGAAGCGGCTCTGGTGGCAGAGTTGCGGACGGGCTCGGAGGAGGCGTTTGCGTGGCTGATCGCACACTACCATCAGCCGATTTATTCACTGCTCGCGCGCACCGTGCGCAACCAGGCCGATGCGGCCGACCTGACCCAGGAAGTTTTCGTCAAGGTGTTCCGCGGCATTCATGGTTTTCACGGCGAGTCTTCGTTGCGCACCTGGATCTACCGCATCGCGTTGCGCGAGGCGTCGAATCAGAGGCGCTGGTGGATGCGGCATCAGCAGCACGAGATCCCCATCGAGCAGGAGATCGGGGAAAGCAACAAGGAAAGGCCGGTATTGCTGAAGGATATGCTGGTCGATCCGTCGGAGTCGCCGTTTGAAGCGGCCCTGCATGAGGAGAATCGGGCGCACGTGGAGCAGGCGTTACGGCAGGTGCCGGAGCCGTTCCGAAGCACCCTCATCCTGCGCGACATTGAGGGATTTTCATACGAAGAAGTGGCGGCAATGCAAGGGGTGAATCTGGGAACGGTGAAGTCGCGGCTGGTGCGTGGGCGCGCGTTTTTGGGTAAGCTGCTGGTCGCGCTCAAGCCGGGCTTGCGAAACAAAGCGCTGGCAGGGATGGAACTGTCCCTGAGAGAGGAGGCGCGATGACTCACTGCAATCAAATGCAGTCGGGACTTACGGACTATTTGGATGGCCGGTTGACGGGACGGGAAATGCAGGTGATGGACGCACATCTCCAGGCGTGCCAAGAGTGCGCGCGGGAGTGGAAGTCGCTGCGCGCTCTCGAAACCGCATTGGCCGGCCTCGGCCCGGTGGAAGAGCCGGCGGACCTGCCGCTGCGCATTCGCGTCGCGGTAAGCCAGGAACGCGCGCGCAGCCGCCGTAGCATCTTCACCATGTTCGATCTGGTGTGGAGAAACACTGTAGGGCCTTTCCTGTTGCAGGCTGGCGCGGGCTTTGCCAGTGCCGTGCTGCTGCTGGGCACCATCGTTTTTCTGGTTTCGATGCTCGCCCAGCCTGAAACCGCTTCGGCTACGCCCGATGAGCCGTTGGGCAATGCCACCGCGCCGCATCTGCTCTATTTTTCCAACGCGCAGGGCGGCAATGAGACAGGCGCTATCTCCGGTCCGATCGTGGTCGAGGTCTGCATCAACCCTTCGGGCGAGGTGTACGACTACCGCATTGTTTCGGGACCGACCGACGCCACCACGCGCTCTGAAGTGGAGAACCTGCTGCTGTTCAGCCGCTTTGCGCCAGCCCGCTTCTTCGGCCAGCCGGTTCGCGGATTGGCTGTGTTGTCCTTCTCCGGCGTCTCCGTGCGGGGATAGGAACAGGGAACAGAAAAACCGGGACCAAGCCACCCCCATCGAGCCCAAATCGCTCGCTGGGGACCGTGGCAGGGGCCGGGCTGCGGACCGAGCGTCTGAGATCGGTGCCCCCCCGCCCGGTTTGCCGGCGTCCTGGCAGGTGTTTATCATTCAGTACCCCCACCCTCCCCCCCCACCCCGCACCCCCCCCCACTTTGAGCCTAAAGTCTTCACGGTAAATGGTTTACGTGGTGGGGGCTCTCTGTAAATTCGTGATTCTAATAGAGAAGCTTTTGTAAAGTCTTCATTAAAAATGATTTAGGTTGTGGTGGGCTCGTGGTTTATGGTTCGGGGGCAAGGGCCCCGGCCCTCTGATCCCTGATCCCCGATCGCTGGTTTCATTGTGCGCCGGATGGGGATAATTCTCTGCAATTCGGCGGGCGGATTTTGCGGAGTGTTTTGAGCGGGTTATGAGGGAAATTGGCTTGGCCGGCTTGCGGTGCTGCCAGAGATCAGGGGTCAGGGATCAGGGATCAGGGGTCAGGGATCAGGGGTCAGGGGCGGGGCTGATCCGGTTGCCGGCGTGCAGGTTGCTGTCGATGGGAGCATTGGGCTGTTAGCGACACGCAACGTGGTTGTTCAGGAGAATCTGTAAACCGATGCCGACTTATGAAGGGTCAAATCGTTCCGGGCATCAAGGGCGAGACCTAAGTCATCCGTTATCCCCGGTCCCTCGCATTTGGAGTTGGGGGACATGATACCTATTCACCTCAATTCGAGCTGTGCGCCGACAGCGATTTTGGCTGCCGGCCTACGGCCAGGGACACGACGTGCGATCTGGAAATAGGGGAATAGGTATCATGTCCCCGTATTTTCCCGTATTTTCCAATTGGGCTTCAACACGGCGACCAACCAGATCCAACAGGGCCCAAACTGCAACCCGCCGAACTGGAGCGAGTATTGCTACGATGCCGCGGGCAATATGACCGCCGACAGCTTTCATGCCTACACCTACGACGCCGAAGGCAACGTCACGCAGGTGGACGGCGGCGCGACGGCGCGGTATGTGTACGATGCTCTGAACCACCGGGTGCAGAGTGTAACGAGCAGTGGGACGATTCAATTTGTCTTCAATGCCAACGGGCAACGGGTTTCGGTATGGAACGGGAGCACACAAACCGAGCTTCGCGGCCAGTACTACTGGGGCTCGCAGCCGGTGGCATTCTATGCGGGCGGTCAGACGTACTTTCAGCACCAGGATTGGCTGGGCACGGAGCGGATGCGCACCACGTATAATGGCGGCGTGGAAGCGACCTTCACATCCCTGCCGTTCGGCGATGGTCTAACGACAACCTCGGGGACTGACCTGGACGCCTATCATTACGCTTTGCTCGATCACGATTACGAGTCCGACACCGAGCATGCCCAGTTCAGACAGTATTCCAGCGCCCAGGGGCATTGGATGTCACCCGACCCGTACATCGGGAGCTATCGGCTCGGTAACCCGCAGAGCTTCAACCGGTATGTTTATGCGGCCAATCGGCCACTAGCAGCCGTTGATCCATCGGGCTTGGAGATCCCTGCCTGCACACCGATTTACTGTCCCAATAACAGTGATGGGGGATTGGAGGGCGGCGGCGGAGCCCCTGGTGGGGAGTTTTTTCTCCTTGACTGGGTAAGTTCGTCCTACGGAACCTACGCATATTCAAGTGATGTCTGGGATGCCGCCATGCGGGACGGGTATGGAGGCGGCGTAACGGAGGACGCAGACGGCGATTTATACGACTACAACGGTGATCCTGTTGGGAACACTTGGATGAGCTTCGCACCTACAGACTCTGGCACGTCACAAATGCTAAATGGAACAGTTTCGACCCCGAACGCCCCAAGTAATCCGCCTCCGACTCCGCCAACGCCGCCGCAACCGCAGGGGAACTCCTGGTCCCACCCTTTCACCCTCCCCACATGTAGCCAAATAGGACACGGCGCGGCGGCCGATCTTGCTATTTCTTTTGCGGCTACTGGTGGAGGTAAGACCCCGCCGAACCCAGTCAGTGCACTCTTCGGTTGGACTGGCATGGCCGAAGCCACGTTTTATGGCCTCTTCTGCCAGTAGCAATCCGCAAGTTGTGGACTAGGAGGAAGCGAGACGATGCAATTGCAATGGATTAGGAGTGACAAGAGCGAGAAGATTGCTTTTGTTGTTGCCAATTTGTTTCTGCTTGCGGTCTGGCTGCATTTTCTTGTGCGCTTGATCGCGCGGTGGAATGGTTTAGCCACAAACATTCGTAACGACGTTGGCGCGTTCATGGTGTTTTTCTGTTTTTTGTGGATCACCTTGATCCGCGGGAAAAAGAACGTCGTGTCTGTTGCGATGGCGCTTATGGTCTTTGTAATCGTGTGCGAAATTCTAAAGGCTGTCGGTATGTGACTATTGCGTTGCCCCAAATAACGCGACGCCACAACAACCTCAGAAGCCACCTTGCAATTCCTCGACTCGTATAGCTGGAATCTTAAAAGCGGCTGATGGGCTTTCGACCACGCTGATAATGTCTAACCTCGCCGCGCTTCATTATGCCGCCGGAGGATTCATCATTGGTGCCACGTGCCTTACACCGGAACCTGGGGAACCTTTGGCATGTGCGGCTGGTATTTTCGGCGGAGGTAGCCTGTTTGGCGGCGGCACAGCACTGGGCTACGGCGCTTATAAGGTAGCGACAGAAGAGATGATTCCGGGTATCAAGCAGGCCATCACCTGCCAAGAGTAGGGAGCGGACTATGAGAATATCCATCTCAAGAGCGTGGGAAAGTCTCTGGGTATGGCTGTTTTGGGGCCTTGGCATTTATCTTGCGCTGGAACTTGGGCCATTTTTCATAGCCAAGCAGGTTCTCAACAAGACTGCGAGCGAGCTTGCGGGCCCATACCTGGCTTGCGCTATGCCTGGGGTAATCTTTATGCCACTTGTTTGGTGGCTGAGAAAATGGAGGGAGCGGGGCATGGATTCCAAACGGCTGGCACGCGGGTGGGGCGTAAGCACGGCCCTTTTTGGCGTTGCTGTGGTTGTTGCCGTGTCGTACTCCGGCGTTAAACTCAGCCTCATGGACCCGAAGGGTGCTTTAGGCGGCCTCGTCGTGTCGGTGTTGTTGAGCGTACCCGTCCTCTATTTCACGTTGCACTCCATGGTGCTAAGGCAGTTCCCCACGGGAACGGTTGGGAAACAGATGCCAAGAAGCGACGGAGCCAGTTCTCCGAACTGAAATCCGCCCGTGCTGTTGTTAGCCGCGAGGCGCAGGTGGCCCAGTCATCGCCCCTGAAGGATGACTCTGATTGTTGAGAAGCTGTGCCCCGTTCATCGCGTTTTTTGCGATGAGCGGGGGTTGCGATAAGATCGTGGCCGGACGAGGATCGAGCCATGCCGAGCGGCCTGAAGCGGTTTCAAAAGGCAGAGTCTCTGCACTTCATCACCTTCAGTTGTTTTCACCGCCTGCCGCTGCTGGAAACGCCGAAAGCCAGGGAGACGGTCGAGGCCGTGCTGGAACAGACGCGCGCCAGGCATCATGCGCGAGTTTACGCCTACGTTGCGATGCCCGAGCATATCCATCTTCTTGTCAATGAACCGCCGCAGATTCTCCTGGCGCAGTTTCTCAAAGCCCTTAAGCAGATGACCTCGCGCAAGCTGCGGGGACCGCGCGTGAAGTTCTGGCAAGACCGCTGTTACGACAGCAATGTCCACGGAGAGCAGGCCCGCTCCGAGGTGATCCGCTACATCCATCGCAATCCCGTGGTTCGCGGACTGGCTGAGAAGCCCGAAGACTGGTTGTGGTCGAGCTACCGGCATTACGCAACCGGCATGGAGGGCACGGTCGAGGTCGAATCGCAATGGACAGCGTATTGGCGGGGCAACCAGTTGCCGGAGGGAGTGCGCTTGAGGGAACGCGAACGATCGTGCTTTCCCACCCAAGCCGCAAAAGACGCGGCTTGGATGGGGCACAATCCATCGAGGGAGAATTAGGAGTGAAAGAACTTGACCGGGCCACCCGCCCAACCAATGCAAGCGGTTCCCTTGTCTCGGCGAGGTTTCGAGCGCTTGGGGCCGGCCTTGCCGAAGTCACGGATTCAATCGCGCGAGGCGCCGGGGATTTCAAATCGCACGCCGGCGGCGCTGTTGGCCCACCGGGTTGCTACTACATCGATCTGGTCCATCGGAATCTGCTCGTAGTGCCGGGAATCGAGATCGGTGAGGACCTTTGCGGTCATCATGTAGTTTTGCATCTTCACGGGGTCACGGCCGCTCTTGAAAATCACCGTCAGAGCTTGCCCGGACGCGGACGCTGGTCCGGCGAAGGCGCGTTGCTGATCTTGCGCGCTCGCGGGCGGAATCTCTCCGGGCGGGCCGTAGCCATCGTCTGGATACGGAGCCAGGTCATCGGGAGTCGCATCGCTCTGGAGATAACCAGAGTTATCCGCAGAGTTATCGGAATCGTCCCAATCGTAGAATCCCGGATCGATTAGATAGGGGCCGGCATATCCGGGCCATGTCGGGTAGTTGGAGACATACCAATTGTTGAACGACCGTCTGCGCCTGGCGAAAAGGTCACCGTTCGAACTGCCACCGCGATGCAATGTGCGATTTTGGGCGGATGCCGGTTGACGGCCCATTGCATAGCTCGGAGGACGGCCCGCCAGGAATGGGTTTCTGTTGTAGGGAATGCGGAGGTTGGAGCGATTCGGCGGGCCCATCTGTCGAAATCCCGCGAAACCCGAAGCCCCGTAGCGAAATGGCTGTGCCGGTCGTTGAGAACCGGAAGGGCGTGAAAATCCGGAGGGCGCTGAGAAGCCGGCGTGGCCCGCAAATCCCCGGCTGCCGGAGAATCCGCCGTGCGCGCCGCCGCGCTGCGCAAGGGTGGGCATGGCAAGCGCGAGCAGAGCGATTGCGACCCGGAACTTCATGAAGCTATTCTACGCCCAATCGAATTTCTTTTTTGCGTCGCCAAGGCGGCCCTGGTTCCTTTTCCCCTTTTTCCCTTGTTCCCTTGTTCCCTTGGTCCCTGCCTCGCACCCGTTTGACCCCGCTGGTGCGTCTAACTAGCCTTGCAGGCTAGTGTCCATATCAGCCCATCCCCAACACCCATCAGGGGATTTCGCGTGACCGCTGGTGTCCAACGGTGTCCGCAACCCAAACGCGGGTGCCCAAGGTCACATCGCCACGCGAAACGGGGCAGATAGAAAGGACACCATGTTTGAAAAGCAAGGTAGGTTCTACGCAGACTGGCGCGACGCCAACGGCAACCGCATCCGCAAATCCTCCACCTCCAAACGCGCGGCCCTGCAATTCGAGGCCGAACAAAAAGAGCTAGCCCACCCAAAAAAGCAGGCGAGAGGAATACGGTTGCCGGGGTCCTACTCGCCGCATTCGCCAAAGACCGGGAATGGAAGAATCGCGGCGCGGCCCGCGCCATCATCGCAGCAGCGGGCAGCATCCCGCCGCACCAACTCGCCGCGTCCCACGCCAAAGAAATCGATGATTCACTCGCGCGTAGTGCGTATCAACGCACCACGAAGGCCGGTCAGGCAGGCGCAATAAGACTGCTCCTCCGCTGGCTCTGGGAGAATCACGGCGCACCCAAACTCGACCAGCACATCCGCCACTATCCCGGCGTCCGGCCCCGCAACGTCACTGCCGAACGCGAAGAGATAGACCGGCTGGTGTCCACCGCCCCGCCGCATCTGCGGCTCTGGATTCTCCTCTGCTCGGACCTCGCCATTCGCTCGGGCACAGCGGCCAAACTCGGGCCATCCCACTACTACCCGCAAACCGGCGAGCTCCGCTTCACCACAAAGCACGGCGCGAGACTCATGCTGCCAGTCACCAGCGAAGTCCGCGCCCTCATCGAGCAATGCGACCTCCGCGTCGACCAGCCCTTCACCCACCAACTCTGGCCACGACGCCCCGGAAAACAATTCACCCCCAACCCCGCAAGCAACCGGCTGGCGACCCCGCTCCGCGCGGCATTCCAAAAACTCTGCCGCGCCAACGGAATCACCCGCCACATCGTGCCCCACGATCTGCGCCGCACCACGGCAGTCGCCATGCTGCGCCACACCCACGACGTGCGCGACGTGCAAGCCATCCTCGGACACCGCAGCCTGCAATCGACAATCTGGTACCTCGACCACGATCTGCAACCCGTCCAGCGCGTCAACCTCGAAGCCATCAAACGCCCATTCCTCGTCACCCGAAAGGAACAATCAGCATGAGACTCGCCCTCCTGGCACACAACCAGACATTTGCCATCGACGCTGGCGCCTGCCCGCCGCGCGACCGCACCAGCCGCACAGACAAAGCCCTCACAGCCTGCCGCCACGCGTGGGAGGATGCCTACGCCCAAGCCAACGCCAAAGGCCTGCCAGCGGCCAAGGCGCTGCGCATGGCACAGGTCGCATACAAACTCGCCATGCCGAAAATGGACTCGCTGCCATCCATCCGCGCCGCAATTTCCTGCACCGCGCAGGGCATTCAACTTGAAGTGTTCGACGGGCGCGACGGCTCCCAACTCCTGTACGCGGCGCAGGTTGCACTCGCCACCCTCAAAGTGAAAGGACCAAAAAAGCCATGACCACCCCCCACCCCACACGCGCCGGACAGGTCATCATCGACGGCAAGGCCGAACCATGGGGGCCGCTGGTGCGCCAGCCCGCCGCCGCCGCACGCCTCGCACGCATCCTGAGCCACAGCGCACAGGAGCTTTGGGACACGTGCACAGAGACGGACGCGGCGCAGATGTACGAGGACGCCCGCGCCATCGCAAGCCGCATCCTCGCGGCCTGCCCCGGCGACTGAAAAACACAACAGGAAGTGGTGCGCTTGCCACGCACCACAACCCGTAGTATTCTCGCCAGCATGGACCCGGCAGCAGCGGCGCTAGCTGGCGAACCCCGCAAGACACCGGGCGCGGCTGCAGCCGCGCCCGCCGCGGCAGCATGGCTCGCCGCACCCAAGCCCCACGACGACACCCCGGAACCCGGCTCCCCCGCATCACTCCGCGCCCTCCTCATCGCCATCGGCGAGAGCATCGACAAACCGGCCGGCACGCCAGAGAACCGCGCACTCCTCGCCGCCATAGACAACCTTTTCAGCCCCGAAGACCGCGAACGGCGAAAGGAACCCGCGCCATGACACCACGACAGGCCATCGCCATGCTGCACGTAAAACAGTGGCGCGACGACCGCACGAAAATCAGCGCCGGAATCTCAGGGATCTACAAGCGCAACGGCTACCGCGAACGCCGCCAGCGCGACGCCGACGCACGCATTGTCAGAACCCTCGACTTCGAAAAAGCCCTCGCGCAAATCGGCACCCTCGACCAGTCCATGCTCATCAGCGCCTACTACCTCGGGCACACGCGCAAGGAGACAGCCGACGCCACAGGAGTCAGCGAACGCGCCATCATTTACAAACTCCCCATGGCCCTCGACGCGCTAGCCGCCACGCTGGAACGCCTCGCTCTGCTCTGAAACAAGCCCCACAATTCAGCCAGGACGAACAGCGGACACCGCAGCCAGCCCACAGCACCCCGAACAGAGAACTATAAACAGCCATAGATAAAAGGCCCGGCGTGGCTTCGCCGCGCCCACGAGGAATGCTATACAAGGTGCTCGGCGCTCTCCCGTCACGCGCCCCACAAAAAAGGGCGCGTGCCGCCGCGCTGCGCGCGGTCGCGCCTCGTTCGCATGCGTGGGGGGCGGCGCGGACAAACCACGCGACAGCGACCGCAGGTGGAATCCGCCCCCCAGACCCCCCACGCGGCGGCGCCTCGGCCCCCCACCGCGCAGCCGCTTCGCAGCCCGCGCCGCACGCGCTCTCAAAAGACCCAAACGGCGCGTGCGGTCCCGGTGGGGGGCCTCGCGCCCGGCGTCGTCGTCGTGCCACGGGCGCAAACGTCGCCTACGGCAACGCGCCCTGCACGCCGCCGTCGCCGGGTCCTCGTGGCGCGTGCGGAAATCCCCGGAACGCCAGCACCGCACGCGCCACTCGGCCCGCCGCGAAAAACACCGCGCTAGATCCCGCACGACAAAAACAAAAGCAAGCACAAAATCTCTCTCTTTTTGTCCGGGCCGTTCCGGCCCTACGCGCGGCCAGAAAAAAGCCGCGCAAAAACCCGGACACCAACAGCCGTGCATGCTTGCCCCCGTGGACACCATCGTGCCACGGCGGTCAAGGGCGCTTCGCGCGGGTTCCCCGCTCCGCTTCGCTACGCCCTTGACGCGCCGTGAAAAGACAGCCTGAGAAGGAGGGCAAGCATATGAAAGCCCAAGGCACAAATCCGTTCCGGTTCAGTTGCAGCCAATGTCACACGCTCATTGCTCAGGTCCACATCATCCTCAACATTCTCACCGGCACACGCCGCCGTGTCCGCCACTTCTGCAGCCGCGCATGCGCAGGTTCGTGGCTGGCCAACGCCCCGTAGCCCCGGCGCGGCTCCGCCGCGCCGAACCGCCCACTTTTGCACCGCAAGTTACCATCGGCCATGGCCCTTCGTACTGCCCCAAAACAGGTCACAGGTGACAGCCAGCACAGCCAGCGCTAAGATGCACGTGAGCGCCCAACCGGACGTGCCCCGAAACCCCCAAGGTGTCCAGAAAAAACCCGGACACCACACATCCCCAACACCCGCGCGTCTATCATAGAGCCAGCTTGACTTTAACTAGCCTTGCAGACAGGGCAATTCAATGACGTTTCGTTTCACGCAGTCTTTCGTTCTTCATTCCGGCGCAATTCTGGGTTTGTTGGCCGGCTTGGCCCACGTCTCCGCTGCGCAGACCTCCTCAAGCTCTTCCAACTCCTCCAGTGCGCAGATGTTTGCGCATGAAAAGGCGCCTACACTCATCGATCCCGCGGGACCGACGGTCTCGCTGATCCCCGCGGAGCCGGTGTTTGTGATGGCGGCCGGGCTGAACGCGTGCGGCTACGACGAAGGGCTTGAAGAGAGTTCGCCGATCCGCGAGCGCGTGCGGGACGAGATGAACAAGGTCTTCGCCGACAGCGAGGACGCCCGCCAAAAGCGCGATGCCCTTTGCCTTTACATTGCGCAGCACCGCATGACCGGCACGGAGCTGGACATTGCGCAGTACATCTCACTCTCGCTCTACCTGACGCCGCCGCCGGAGCTCGAAATTACCGCGGATTTGACTGAGATGCCGCCCGACTCGACGCAGGTGGCGGAGGTGGTGCCCATCCTGCGCGCATTCGCGGCCGCGGTGGACCTGCACGCCATCTGGCTGACCACGCACCATGCCTACGACGAAGAGGCGGCCCAGGTGCACGATCCGCTGTCGCAGATGATCGTGGACACCGATCTCTACCTGAAGATGCCGGCGGCCACCTACGACGGGCGCAGGTTCATTGTGGTGATTGAGCCGCAGCTCTCGCCGGGCACGGTGAACGCCCGCATCTATGGGACCGATTACATTGTGGTGGTTTCCCCGGTCAACGGCAAGATTCCCATGGCGTCGGTGCGCCACACCTATCTGCACTACATGATCGATCCGCTGCTCTACGCGCGGACCAACGCCCTGGAGCGCGAGCAGCCCATCCTTAAAGAAATAAGGGACGCGCCGCTCGATTTCCGTTTCCGCTCCGATACCACGGCTCTGACCGTGGAGTGCCTGATCAAGGCGGTGGAAGCGCGCACCATGGACACGGGCGTTCCCGAGTACAAGATTCCCGCGGGCATCGACCGCTCGCAACTGCCGCGCTACGAGCACGAGCGCGAGCTCTACCAGCAGCGGGTGGACGCCGTGAAGTGGGCCACCGTGCAGCACGACATGCGCCAGGGCTTCGTGCTGACGCAATACTTTTACGGGCAGCTGATCCAGTTCGAAAAGGACCCCACGAGCTTGAAAGAGATCCTGGGCGAAATGGTCTACGGCATGGACGTGGACCAGCAGGTGCACCGCGCGCGCGAGACCGAGTTCGACAAGGAAGCCGACGAGGACGTGTTGCAGCGCAGCCGGCCGCGCCAGCTGACGGGGCTGGACCTGGCGGAGGCACGGCTGTCGACAGGGGATATTGCCGCGGCCAGCACCATCGCGCAAAAAGTGCTGGCGCAAGAGACGGACACGGTTTCCAGCGTGGCCGATGCGGCACGCGCGCACTTCATCCTGGCGCGCGCCGATATGCTGAGCGTGCATCCCGGCGAATCGGAAGACGATGCCGAGAGAACCATCGGCGAGGCGGTCGCGCAGTTCGAAAAGACGCTTGAAACCAGCAAAGACCAGCGCCTGCTCGCCTGGTCGCACATTTATCTGGGCCGAATACTCGACCTTGAATGCAAGCGCGACCAGGCCGAGGCCGAGTACAAAGCGGCCCTGGAGGTGCGCGACGGCCAGCTCGATACACGGCTGAACGCGGAACGCGGCGTGAAGACGGCATTTGCCGTGAAGGGCCATAGCTGCGATGAGGACGCGGACGAAGAAGCTCCGGATAACGGAGCCCCCAAGCCCGCATCGCAGCCGCAGCAGGGCGCGCCGAAGCCGCAATAATTCCTCACTTTGCCGCGCCGCGAAGAACGCATGTGTCGCATCCCGGCAAGGATGGGCTTTTCCATGGAGCATAGCGTGCGGCTTCTACGTCAGAATGTGTAGTGAAGGGTGGAACGTGGGCGAAGTGCGCATGGAGTGCGGTCTCGATGAGCTTGAAGCGGCGCTCGGACATAGCTTTTCGCGTCCTGAGCTGCTGGTGTGCGCGCTCACGCATCGATCTCTGGCGCACGAGTTGGCGCAGGCCGAAGTGAGCATTCAGGCGGCGGGCGCGATTCATGTTGCGGGCTGCGAAGACAACGAGCGGCTGGAATATCTTGGCGACGCGGTGTTGGGCCTGGTGGTGGCCGAGGCGCTGTATATCGCGCACCCGGAATGGCGCGAGGGCGAGCTGACGCGCATTCGTTCAGGCCTCGTGAGCCGCGAGCGCATGGCGCAGGTGGCGGAGACCATCGGGCTGGGCAAGTATCTGCGCCTGAGCCGCGGCGAAGAGCGCAGCGGCCTGCGGCGCAAGAGCACGGTGCTCTCCAATACCATGGAAGCAGTGATGGGCGCGCTCTATCTCGATGGCGGCCTGGAACCGGTGCGGGCCTTTGTGCGCAGCCAGGTGATGGGCGAAGCTGCCGAGCGCCTGACCAGCGAGCTGCGCTCCGGAGCCGCGCTGGGCAACTACAAATCGGCCTTGCAGGAGCGGCTGCAGGCGGCGCGCGCCGGGGCTCCCGTCTACCGCGTCAAAAGCGAGAGCGGCCCCGACCATCACAAGCGTTTTCTGGTCGAGGTGCGCGTCAAAGGCGAGGCCGGAGAGCGCGGCAAGTCCATGGCCAGCGGCATGGGGCGCACCAAGAAGCTCGCCGAGCAGGATGCCGCGCGCCGCGCGCTGGAGATGTTGGAGGTTGCCGCCGGCGCACCTCCGCCCGATGCTGATATGGACGCTGAGACCGACGCGGAGATCGGCACGGGGAACGAGGAGCCGCCGGATTCATGAGCGATCCTTCCCCAGCGGCGAATCCGGCGTCCGCGCCAGCTCCCCATCCGGCGCCTGGCGCATTCGCGCACTGGCGCGCGCATTTGCCCACCTTGCCGCAGGCGCTGGCTTCGCTCCTGCAGACCGTGGTGGTGGCGCTGTTTGTTCTCACCTTCATCGTGCAACCTCTGCTCATTCCCTCCGAGAGCATGGAGCGCACTTTGCTGGTGGGCGATTTTGTGCTCTTCAACAAGCAGACCTACGCGCCCGCCGGCAGCCTTGGCCGCTGGCTCCTGCCCTATCGCAGCCCGGCCCGCGGCGACATCGTCGTCTTCCACCATCCCTATCCGCCCATGCTCATCAAGCGGGTGGTCGGCCTTCCCGGCGACCGGCTGCGCATCGCCGGCGGCAAGGTGTTCATCAACGGCGTCGCCCTCGGCGAGCCCTACGCGGTCTTCGAACCCGCGGCGCCCAATCCCGCGCGCGACAACTTTCCCGGCGAGCTCTACGCTCTTCCGGGACCCCAGGTCGACACCCGGTGGTGGGACCAGATGCAAACCCTCAACCACAACGGCGAAATCGTTGTGCCTCCGGACCAATACTTCGTCCTGGGCGACAATCGCAATCACAGCCAGGACTCGCGTTACTGGGGATTTGTGCCGCGCGACGCCGTGGTGGGCCGTCCGCTGGTCATTTATTTCTCGCTGGACCGCCCCTCGCCCAGCGACGTGGAGCTGATTCTGCCGGAGCCGGCGCAGCCTCCCGTGGATGATAGACTCGGACACGAACGGGAACTTGCCGCCAAGGTGGCGGCGTTTGCGCGCTGGCGGCGCATCTTCCACGTAGTGCATTAGAAATACAGTGGTCAGTGGTCAGTGATCAGTGGTCAGTGGTCAGTTCCCGATGCTGGCTGCTGGGAACAGACTGGCCACGAATCGCGGACCAATGAACGCTGGGCACCCTGGCTAAACACCGACCGCAAACCAACGCTGACCACTGACCACTGATAAGAGCGACCGCATGGCAAAGAAAAAGACGCGAGCAGAGAAAGAAACTTCCGGCCAGCGGTCGGAAGCCGCTCCCGTTGCGAACCAGGCCGACGAAACGCCCTTCGAGGCGGTCGCCAGTATCTGTTCGGTGCTTGTCGTCGGTCTCTACATTCTCACTTTTCTCGCGCAAAACTACGTCATCCCCTCGGGCTCGATGGAAAACACGCTGCTGGTGGGCGATCACCTGGTGGTGGATCGCATCACTCTTTCTCCGCCCGCGACTTGGATGCCCCTGGTGCACTATCGCGAGCCGCGACGCGGCGACATCGTGGTCTTTATCAAGCCGGTTGCCGAGCCCCAGCTCGACGCCGACGGCAAACCCCAGTACTTCTTCCTGGTCAAGCGCCTGATCGGCGTGCCCGGCGACCACATCCACTTGCGCCGCGGCATCGTGATTCTCAATGGGGTTGCGCAGCCTCCGCCGAAGGATGGTTCCGACGATCCCGGATCGGGCGATTCGGCCTTTCTCGACGAATTTCCCGGGGGAGGGCCGCCCGAGCCCAATCCCCAGGTTCCCGACGCCTGGATCGAGGATTTTCCCAATCACATTGTTGACGGCGAGCTCGTGGTCCCTCCCGGCATGTACTTCATGATGGGCGACAACCGGCACGACAGCCTCGACTCGCGCTACTGGGGCTTCGTGCCGCGGCAAAACATCGTGGGACGGCCGCTCTTCAATTACTGGTCGTTCAAGTCCACTGAAGACGACTACACGCAAACCGGACTTGGCCCGCGCATTGCCCGGATGTTTCACATGGCGACTCATTTCTTCACCGAGACGCGATGGAACCGGACGTTCCACGTGACGCGCTGACAAGACGGCCCTATCGCCGTTTCCATGGAAGAGCCGGAATCTTCGATGAGCAAAACAAATTCGCCAACGGAAGCGCCCGTTCGACAACCCGCGAAGGCCGTAGAAACAGAGACGCCGTTTGAAGCGGTCGCCAGCATCTGTTCGGTGCTCGTCGTCGGCCTGTTCATTCTTACGTTTCTCGCGCAAAACATGGTCATCCCCTCGGGCTCGATGGAAAAGACGCTGCTGGTGGGCGATCACCTGGTTGTGGATCGCATCACCCTTTCTCCGGCCACAAAATGGATGCCGTTGGTACACTATCGTGAGCCGCGGCGGGGCGACATTGTGGTCTTCGTGAAGCCGGTCACTGACCCCGATCCGGTAACCGGGCAGCCGGTTTACTTGATTTTGATCAAACGGCTCATTGGCGTGCCCGGCGATCATATCCGTCTGCACAACGGCATCGTCAGCATCAACGGCGTGGCCCAAATCCAGCCATTCGCTCAACCCACCACGCCCGAAAATTATCAGCAGTTCCTCGACGATTTTCCCTCCGTGCCTCCCGATCCCGAACCCGGCAATCTGATCCCCGAGTCGTGGGCCGTCGAGTTTCCCAGCCACGTGGTCGACGGCGAGCTCGTCGTGCCTCCCGGCATGTACTTCATGATGGGCGACAACCGGCATGACAGCGCCGATTCTCGCTTCTGGGGTTTTGTGCCCAGAGAGAACATCATGGGCCGGCCGCTGTTCAACTACTGGTCATTCAACGCCACTGAAGAGCAGTTGGAACAGACCGGAATCGTAAAACAGCTGGCCTGGATGGGCCACGTGGTGACGCACTTCTTCTCGGACACGCGCTGGAGGCGCACGTTCCACGTGACGCGGTGAAAAAAGCAGCTACCAGCTTCCAGCTCCCAGCCTCTAGCTTTTTCAACGCGTGAGCCGGATTTTGTGCATACCGCCAGAACCTGATTTCCGCTTTCATGCAGACGGCCGTTCTTCCGCGACCGGGCTGGAAGCTAGCAGCTAGAAGCTGGAAGCTCGCGGCAGCGAATAGAATGATCCCTGGAACGCAATGACAAACGGTGCTGCCAGCAAGAAAGAATCGCACGGCCGGCTGTGGATGGCCCTGGCCGTCGTCGTGCTCCTCGCGCTCGCGCTGGTGGTGCCTCCGCTGATCAGCGTCAGCCATTACAAAGGCCAGATCACGCGCTTGATTGCGCAATCGCTGGGCCGGCCGGTGCGGCTTTCCTCGGTGGAAGTGCGGCTTTTGCCCTGGCCCGGCTTCGTGCTCTCCGACCTGAGCGTGGCCGAAGATCCCGCCTACGGCGCCGAGCCGGTGCTGCATGCCAGCAAAGTCACGGCCTCGCTGCGCCTGCTTGCGTTGTGGCGCGGACGGCTCGAAATCGACAAGATCAGCGTTGACGATGCGAGCCTGAACCTGGTGCGCGCCGCGGCCGGGCAATGGAACCTCGATCCCATTTTCCGCACCGCCGCTGCCAAAACCGGCATTTCTGTTGATGGCAACGGCGCATCCGCAAACGGATCGGGCGACGCCGGCTCGCGCCGCACCCTGCGCCTGCCTTCGCTTGAAGCTACGAACTCACGCATCAATTTCAAGAACGGCGCGGAGAAGTTGCCCTTCTCGCTGCTCAACGCCGATATCTCGTTCTGGCAGGCGAGTCCCGGCGAGTGGCGCATCCGCCTGCGCGGCCAACCCGCGCGCACCGACGTGAGCCTCTATCAGGAAGAGACCGGCGTGGTGCGCATGGAGGCCAGTGTCCGCTCTGCTCCCGCACTGCGCGAAATGCCGGTGCATCTCGACCTCAACTGGCGCGAAGCACGTCTGGGCCAGCTCGCCCGCCTCGTTGCCGGCTCCGATCCCGGCTGGCGCGGCGACCTCGAGGGCGATTTGCACATCGACGGCACCGCCGACGCCGCGCAAATCGCCATGCGCTTGCGCGCCTCCGGCGTGCACCGCGCCGAGTTCGCTCCCGCCGCGCCGCTGGACTTCGACGCCAACTGCGCCTTGCTGTACCACTACACGCGCCACAGCCTGGAAAATCTCGCCTGCGATTCGCCCCTGGGCGACGGCCGCGTGCACCTGAGCGGCGAAAAACTCGGTCTCGACGCCCCGCCGCAGTTCACTGTGGAGTTGGATCGCATTCCCGTCGCAGCCGGCCTGGACGTGCTGCGCACCCTTCGCGGCGGCCTCGATCCCGACCTCGAAGCCAGCGGCACCGTCAGCGGAAAGATCGTCTACGCCTCCGGCACCGGCAGCACCGCACAGCCGGTGAAATCCACAAAACCGCGGCACGGGGTCAAAGCCGCCGTGGAGCCAACCGGCCCGCTTACCGGCAGCCTCACGGTCGCGGATTTCGCGCTCACGGGAGGCGGACTCAGCCGTCCCGTGCAGGCGCCCAAAATCACGCTCGAGGCCTCGGCTGCTCCGCGCGCCTCGGCCACGGCGCTTACCGGAACCGTGGCGATTTCCGCAGGCGGCGACACGCCCCTGGTCTTCAATCTGCGCCTCTCGCTGGCCGGCTATCAGGTGGGTGTTCGTGGCCAAGCGGCCATCGCGCGCGCCCGCGAGCTGGCCCACGCCGCGGACATTCCGCAATCGCAGGCGCTGGCCGCGCTGGCCGGCGAGCCGCTTGCCGTGGACCTCATCGCCGCAGGGCCGTGGATGCCGCCGGAAGAGAATTTTCTCGCCGTCACGCCGGGCGCCGCGCCCGCTGCGGCTGGCGCGCCAGAATCGCCTGCTCCAGCGCCGTCGGTCGGCCCTGCCGCCATTCCCGCAGTCGATTCGCTTACGGGAACCGTGACCTTGCGCAATGCCAACTGGAAGGCCGATTATCTGGCCAACCACGTCGAGATTGCCGAGGCCGTGCTGCATTTGGACGGCTCAAGCCTGCGCTGGGATCCGGTCGATTTCTCCTACGGTCCGCTTAAGGGAACCGTCAGCCTGAGCGTGCCCCTGGCCGGGTCTTCGTCCTGCCCGTCCAGTCTTCCGGTGCCGCAGCCTTGCACGGCGCAGTTCCAAATGCAGTTCGGCGATCTCGACGCGGGCCTGCTCGAATCCGCGTTGCTGGGCGCAAAGGAAAAAACTACGCTGCTGTCCGATCTCATCAATCGCCTGCGTCCCTCCGCATCGCCGCCCTGGCCCGCGCTCGAGGGCACGGTGAAAGCGGATTCGCTGGTTCTCGGCCCCGTCACGCTCGATGGGGTGTCTGCCGCCCTGCGCGTTCTGCCTACGGGCGTGGAGATTACCAGCCTGGACGCCGGCCTGTTCGACGGCAAACTTCACCTCGCCGGATCGCTCTCGAAATCCGCCACCGAGCAAGACAAGCCGGCCTACACCTTCGAAGGCGATTTCCAGAAGCTCGATGGCCCTTCCATCGGCGCCTTGCTCGGCCTGCGCTGGGCCGGGGCGCCTTTGAACGGCAACGGCAAAATCGAGTTCTCCGGCTACACCGGCGAGGATCTCGCGGTCTCGGCCCACGGCGCACTGCACTTCGAGTGCCGGCGCGGAGCCATCGGCAACCAGCCCTCGGAATCCTCCAAAGCCGGACCGGTTCCGGCGGCGCTGGGCCGCTTCGACCGCTGGACCGCCGACGCGACCATCGCCAACGGCGGCCTCACGCTCGAGCAGAACCTCGTCTCCACGGGCGCGCGCAAGAAATCCGTCCAAGCCACGGTCACCTTTAGCGATCCGCCGCTGGTTAGCTTCGGTGCGCCGAAGCAGACTGCCGCGAAGCGCTAATCGCTCGTGGCTCTTTCAACTTCCACCAAGCACAGGAATCTCCGTGCCCGATCCTTTCGCGCTTTTTGCGAAAGGGTGGGAAAGCACGAACCTCCATTTCCGGCATGCCCCATACAATCGAACTATGCGCTCTCCCGCAGTTTCCTCCCCTGTTCTCATCCATTGCCAAGGCATCCTCTTCGATATGGACGGCATTCTCATTTCGTCCATCGCATCGGTGGAGCGCAGTTGGACGAAATGGGCGCATCTGCGCAACGTCGACGCCGCTCTGACGCGAGAAACCGCGCATGGCCGTCGTGCGGTCGAGACCATTGGCCTTCTGCGTCCCGATCTCGACCCCGAGGACGAGCTCAAAGTGATCGAAGACATTGAAATCGCCGACAACGAGGGGCTCACCGTGCTGCCCGGCGTGCTGGCGCTGCTGGCCGCGTTGCCCGCGGATCGCTGGACGGTGGTCACCAGCGCCACGCAGCGGCTGGCGCGCATCCGCATGGCCGCCGGAGGCATTCCCGTGCCCGCGCGCCTCGTCACCGCGGACCGCGTCACGCGCGGCAAGCCGCATCCCGAGCCGTTTCTCGCGGGAGCCGCCCTGCTCGGTGTGGCACCTGCCGATTGCGTGGTCTTTGAAGATTCGGCTTCCGGCGCGCAGGCCGGACGCGATGCGGGATGCACTGTGGTCGCAACCACCTTCTCGCATCCCATCGAATCCCTCGACGCTGCGCATCATCTGGTGCGGGATTTGACCGACGTGAAAGCGGAGGCGGTACGCGGCGAGATTAGATTGCAGCTCACGCCCATTGCAGAAAGCCGGTAGCTAAAAGCTGAAACCTGAAAATTGAAACCTGAAACCTGAAACCTGAAACCTGAAACCTACCTTACTCGTTGGCTTCGATCCTGCGGCCGTGCAGGTCCTGCATGGGCCGCGTGTTCAATTTGTAGAGATTGGCGAAGGCGCGGAACTGATCGCGGCTGATGCTGAGGTCATCCTGGAAGACGAACCAGCGCACGCCCTCGGCGCAGGGCGGCGTGAGCATGGAACCCAGGTAGGTCCAGTAGCCGCGGTCTTCCGGCAGCAGGCCGCCCGCGCTCACCAGGTCGGTCACCTTGGCGCTGGCGCCGGGCTTCTTGGGCAACTGCGCCCACAGGCTCGATAGCAGGGCATTGGGAAATCCCCGGTCCTGGTTGAGGCGCACGGCCACAATCGCCACTTTGCCGTCGTCGCTGCGGTGCACAAGATCGATCTCCATGTCGCTGAGCTTGCCTTTGATGGGGTGCTCGCTGGGGTGGTGGAAGTCGAGCTCGACCAGGTGATAGCGGATGCCGTTGGCCACCATCGTGCTGCCGGGATCGACGTGCGCAACGATGCCGCGGCCGGTGTTCTCGAGCGTCATGGGTCCGGCAATGTAGTGGAACTCGAGCGGCTGCAGGCTCTTGTCGAGGTGAGTGCTGCGAATGTTGATCGGCGACTGCTCGTGGCCCTTCGAGCAGGCCTCGTATGCGGGATCGAGCCTGCCCCAGGCCAGCGGTCCGGTTTTGCCTTCGTAGGTCCAGTTGGCTCCGCTTTCCACCCCAGCGACGGGGACCTGTCGCTGGGGGCCCGGGCTTTGTGCGGCCGACAGGGCGGCCGAGCCAAGCAAAAGTACGGCGATCGCAGTTAGACGCATGGGTTTCTCCGCTACAAAAAGACAGTTCAGCATCCCGGAGAATTCTACGGCATGGGCGCGCGGAGCGCGAAAAACAAATGGGACCCGCCGGATTGGCGGATCCCATGGTCGTGTCTACCGATTGGGCATTGCGCGCGGTGAGCGGCTACTTTGCGGCCACGGCCACGCCGGCCTGCTCGGCCAGCTTGGCAGCCTTGTCGGTGTTTTCCCAGGTAAACTCCGGCTCAGTGCGGCCAAAGTGGCCGTAGGCGGCGGTCTTCTGGAAGATGGGCCGGCGCAGGTTCAGGCTCTCGATAATGCCCTTGGGCGTCAGCGAGAAGTTCTTACGCACGAGTTCGGTGAGCTTGGTTTCGCTCAGCTTGCCCGTGCCAAAGGTCTCAACGAGAACCGAGACAGGCTCGGCGACGCCGATGGCGTAGGCCAGTTGGACCTCAGCCTTTTCCGCCAGTCCCGCGGCCACAATGTTCTTGGCGATGTGGCGCGCCATGTAGGCCGCCGAGCGGTCCACCTTGGTCGGATCTTTTCCTGAAAATGCTCCGCCGCCGTGCCGGCCCATGCCGCCGTAGGTGTCTACGATGATCTTGCGGCCGGTGAGCCCGGTGTCGCCCATGGGCCCGCCGATGACGAAGCGGCCGGTGGGATTGATGTGGTACTTGGTGTGCTCGTCGAGCCACTTGGCGGGCAGCACGGCTTGAATCACGTGCTTGAGGATGTCGGCGTGCAGCTCTTCGTTGCTGATGGCCTCGGAGTGCTGGCTGGAAATCACGACGGCGTCGATGCGGGCGGGCTTGCCATCCTCGCCGTACTCCACTGTGACCTGGCTCTTGCCGTCGGGGCGGAGGTAGGGCAGTTTGCCGCTCTTGCGCACCGCGGTCAACTGGCGGCAGAGCTTGTGCGCCAGCGAGATCGGCGCGGGCATCAGCTCCGGCGTTTCGTTGGAGGCGTAGCCGAACATCATGCCCTGGTCGCCGGCGCCGCCGGTGTCAACGCCCTGCGCGATGTCGCCCGACTGCTTGTTGATGGTCGAGATCACGGCGCAGGTGTTGGAGTCGAAGCCGTAGAGGGCATTGTCGTAGCCGATGGAGGCGATCACGCCGCGCACCAGCGACTGGAAATCCACGTAAGCCTTGGTGGTGATTTCGCCGGCGATGACCACCAGGCCGGTGGCCGTGAGGGTTTCCGCGGCGACGCGGCTGTAAGGGTCCTGCTCCAGGCAGGCGTCGAGAATGGCGTCGGAGACCTGGTCGGCTATCTTGTCCGGGTGGCCTTCGGTAACGGATTCAGAGGTAAACAAAAAACGGTCGCTCAACTTTGAAAGACTCCTTCCCACTTGCAGAAACTCATCCTGCCCTACGGCGGGATCAAACCCAATGATGCAACCTTTCTATGGTAATTGCGGCGGGGTAGCGGGAGCAAAGGCTCGCAGTGTATGGCAGACAATGGCGGGTAAACGGCGCATTTTGAGGGGCAGAATGAAGCGGAATGGAGGGGCTGAACCGGGCAATGGCGTTGCTTTAGCGTTGCAGCCAGGCGAGCAGGCGCGCGCAGTGATGCGCGGTCCAGTTCCACGCGCCATCGATCACTGCGGAAATCTCGCGCATGGGCAGCAAGGTGGACCACCAGCCCTCACGCAGGCCGTAGTAGCGGAAGGCAAGGAAGCCGCCCGCGGCCACCGCCAGAACCAGCAGAATGGCGCCGAACCAGCGCAGGCGCACTTCGACGGCTTCGCGGTGCAGGATGCGCGCCTTACCAACGTTGGAGGCAAATGTTGTCCAGCCGCGATCGTCATCGGAATCGGACAATTGGCCTGAAGCGTCGCAGGCCTGAAGAAAGCGCTGGGTCCAGTCCTGGGGATCGAGGCCGAGCGCACCGGCGTAGCCCCGCACAATGCCTTTGCTCAAAATGCCGCCCGGAAGCAGGCGAAACCTCTCCTGCTCCAGCGCGACCAGGTGCCGCTGGGTGATTTTGGTGACCGCCGAGATGTCCTCCAGCGCAACGCCCCGCGTCAGGCGTTCCTTGCGCAGGTCTTCTCCAAAGCTCCCCATCGGAGACCAATAAGGGGGTCAAAACCCCGGAAATAAAGTAACTTCACAATAAACCCGGTTTTGCTTCCGGTCAAAGGCGGAAAGGCAGGGCCGAGGCACCAAGGTACCAAGGTACCAAGGGAACAGGGAACAGGGAACAGGGAACAGAGGCTGGGGCCAGGGAGGAGCGCGAGTGTGAGTGCGAGTGTGCCGGACAGATGCAGCCACACTCCACACTCACACTCACACTGGCCACTGACCACTGTCTGCTACCCTTAAAGCGGACTTTGCGGCGTTTTTCCCGCCTCAGGAGTCCGGCGCGAACATGAATAAGCTCATTTTTGCCAATCTGTTGCATCGCCCCCTGCGCTCCATCATCAGCGTGCTTGCCGTGGCCATTGAAGTCATTATGATTCTGTCGATCGTGGCCGTTTTCATGGGCATGCTGAACGACCAGAAGCAGCGCACCAACGGCATTGGCGCCGATTTGATGTTGTTGCCCTCGAACGCCAGCATGTTTACCTCGGTGGGCAGCATATCCCTGCCGGTCGTGGACGCGGAAGTGATTCGCAAGATGCCGCACGTCGCGGTGGTTTCCCCGGCCATCCAGAAGATTTCGACCGTTGGGAACGTCGAGATTCTTTACGGCATTGACTACGACACGTTCAATGCGCTGAAACCGTTTGTGTATCTCTCCGGCGGCAAGTTTCAGATGCCGTACGATGTGATCATTGACGATATTCAGGCCAGCAGCACGAATCCGGCGACGGGAAAGCCCTACGTGGTCGGCGACACGATGACGATCATGGACCACCCCTTCCGCATCGCGGGCGTTGTGGAGCAGGGCAAAGGCGGCCGCAAGCTGATTCCGCTCGAGACCATGCAGGATCTGGTGGACGCCGGAGACAAGGCTTCGCTGTTTTACATCAAGTGCGACAGCCCAGCCAACGACAACGTCGTTTACCAGGAGATTCACTCGACCCGCGGCTTTGGCAACAACACGCTGACCACGGTGGATAGCTGGCTCGACCAGATGACGCCGAGCAATATTCCCGGCTTCAATCTCTCGCTCAAAATCGTCACGGGCATCGCCGTGATTATCGGGTTTCTGGTGATCTTCCAGTCCATGTACACCGCGGTGCTGGAGCGCACGCGGGAGATCGGCATCCTGAAGTCGATGGGCGCGTCGAAGCTGACGATTGTGGGCGTGGTGCTGCGCGAGTGCGCGGTACTGGCGGTGGCCGGAGACATGGTGGGAATTGCCGGCACCTTTGGCATTCAATTGGCCTTCATCCACTTCCTGCCCACGCACCAGTTTGAAATCACGGGTGGGTGGATGATCCGTGCTTCGGCGATCGCCTTCGTGGGATCGATTTGCGGGGCGCTCTATCCGGCATGGATGGCCGCGCGCAAGGATCCGATTGACGCGCTGGCGTATGAGTAGGGCGGCAGGTTGCGGTAACTTTCTCCACAGTTTTTATTGCATTTCCTTATGCAATAATGATGACAATTTTTGCGCGCCGTATGTTACTTTTAACGGTATCGAGGGCATCTTCGGGAAGTGTGCCGATTTCTTGGTTCAAGCAGGGCCATAGCAATTCCAAAGTAGCTGTACCCCATGACTGCTGATCGATCGTTAAACGCAAGCAGGGACAGCATTCCAGAATTGCCATAGCCGCGGATTCCTCTTTCTTTGACGAAGAGGAGATTCCCCGGGCTTTTGGCTCGAATTGCCGCCTTATCTTTAAATTGCGGCATGGTTTCACCGTCCTTCCGAAGATGTAAATGCAGCCCACCAACTTGATGAGGAGAGCCCATGACGAAGGTTTGGAATTTGTGTTCCCAGCGAAATCTCGCCGCACTCGCGCTGACGGCGTTTCTCGTGGCATTTACCGGTGTTTCCGCGAAGGCGCAAACTTCCGGTGCAGGCACCATCAACGGAGCAGTCACCGATCCCAATCAGGCAGTGATCCCCGGCGCCCAGGTGACAGTCACCGACGTCGACACCGGCATATCGCACAATTACATGACCAACTCGGCGGGCCTCTACTCGGCGCCGTTCCTGCTTCCCGGTCACTACCAAATTGACGCCACGGCAGCCAACTTCGGCAAGGTGGAGGAAAAGGGCATCACGCTGCAGGTAGGCGAAACGCTCACCATCGACCTGACGATGAAGGTGAGTACGGCCACTACGACGGTTGAGGTCTCCGGCGTCAACCAAATCCTGGACACCGAGAAGACTGAAGTGTCGCAGGTGGTCGACTCGCAAGTCATCGCAAACCTTCCGGTGAATGCGCGCAACTGGAGCGACTTCTTGCTGCTCACCCCGAACGTGACCCAGGACGGCACCAGCGGTTTGATCAGCTTCCACGGCATCAGCGGCCTCTACAACCAGAACTACGTGGACGGCGCCAACAACAACCAGATGCTGTTTGCCGAGGCGCGCGGCCGCGCTTCGGGCGCGCCTTATGTCTACTCGCTGGATTCGATCAAGGAGTTCCAGGCCGAGACCTCGAACTACTCGGTGGAGTTTGGCCAGGCGGCGGGCGGCCAGGTGAATGCAATCACCAAGAACGGCACGGATAATCTGCATGGCGACCTGTTCTACTTTCTGCGCTACCCGAATTTGAACGCCCTGGATCCGTATGCGAAGTGGAATGCACTCTACGGCTCCGCGTCCAGTGTTCCGGTTGAGGCGGCGGCGCTGCTGACCCAGCCGACCCACCAGCAGAACCAGTTCGGCGGTTCGGTGGGTGGCCCGTTCATCAAAGACAAGCTGTTTTACTTCCTGACCCTCGACGGCTTCCGGCGCGTGGGCCGCGCACTCTACTACAACACCAACACCATCACGCTCACACCCACGGCGGGAAATAGCGCCGGCACCATCATCTCGCCGACGCAGTGCCCGTTGACGGTCTCGAGCACGCAATGCCAGGCGGCGATTCAGTTCCTGATCAACGAGGGCGAGGCGGCGCCGTCGCGCTATTCCACGCAGAATTTGTTCTTCCCGCGTCTCGATTACCACATCAACGCCAAGAACGACGCCTTCGTCGACTTCAATTTCGCCGACTTCAGCCAGACCAACGGCTACACCGCCACAGCGGCGATCTCCAACAGCTCGCCGACGACCAACGGTCCGACGTACTACCACGAGCGTTTCCTGGTGGGCGGCCTGACCACCACGATCAACAACACCATGGTGAACCAGGTGCACGGCCAGTGGGGCCGCGACCTGGAGACGGCCGGCGCCAACGATGCGGGTCCTTCGGTGGCGATCGGCACGCTCACCTTCGGTATGCCCAACGCTCTGCCCCGTATCGCCGAGCCGGATGAGCATCGCATTCAGGGTTCGGATGTATTCAGCTGGGTCAGGGGCCGTCACACGCTCAAGTTCGGCGGCGACATCAACAACGTCCACGAGGTGATGATCAACCTCTACCAGGGCGGCGGTCTCTACGCATACGGCGGCACCAACAATGCGGCGGAGTTCGCCGACTGGGTTGCCGACGCCTTCCAAGGGCAATCGGGCGACATAGATTCGTACGCCGGTTACCACTACAACACCTTTGTGGAGACCGTGGACCAGGTGAACACCGCGCCCGGTACGCAGGGCAAAGACGACTTCTACATGAACATGTTCGACTTTTTCGCGCAGGATACCTGGTTGGTCAACCGCAAGCTGACGGTGACATTCGGCGGGCGCTACGACGTGCAACTCACTCCCGCGCCGGGCCTCATCAACAACAACTACGATCCGATTTCTGCTGAGTACACCCAGACCATCAAGAATGTAGCCGACCGCGTGACGCCTCGTATCGGATTCTCCTACCAGGTGTGGCCGGGAACGGTGGTGCGCGGCGGCTATGGCCTCTACACTGCCCTGAACCAGGGTTCAACGTACTATGCCATGCGCGTAGAGAACGGCGTGGTGCAGGTCAACTACAACTACTCCGGCTGCGAAGCCAGCTGCACGGGATTTACCACCTCAACCACGGAGCAGTATCCGAACGTTCCGTTCCTGCCCCCCGGACCCTCGCTGAGCACGGCACTGGTTCCGACCGGAGGCAAGGTTCCCAGCGTGGGGGGTCCCAGCAACCTGGGCACGCAGAGCTTCCATGGTCTGGATCCCAACTTTGTGCCGCCGTACTCGCACGAGATGGATCTTTCCGTTGAGCAGCTTCTGCCGGGCAGGCTGTCGCTTCAGATCGGCTATGTTGGCACCCGCGGCATGCGCCTGCCGGTCTTCGTCGACGCGCAGCTGATCGGCCAGACTCCGCACGGCATCAGGACCTACAACGTGGTCGACGGCAACGGCAATCTGCTCGAGCAGATGACGGTTCCCGTCTACCTGCCCACGGATCGCCGCTACCTGATTGCGAGCGCGGCGCAGAACGCGAGCTCGCAGTTGGCCACGTTCAATACCGGCTTCAGCGTTGCCAATACCTGGTACAACGCCATGGCCGTTACGCTGCACCGGCCCTTCGGCAATGGCCTGGAGTTCGTGGCGAACTACACCTGGGCCCGCGCCACGGACACTGACCAGGTGGGCGGCAACAGTGGTACCTTCTACGGCGGCGACGTGCCGCTGGATCCGAACAACATCCGCCTTGAGAACGGTCCTTCGGACACCGATATCCGCAATCGCTTCACGCTGACCTTCCTGTATCAGCCGACCTTCAGCAGCGGGAACGCGTTGGTGCGCCAGGTTGTGAACGGGTGGGCACTGTCGGGCAGCGAGATCGCTTCTGGCGGAGAGCCGGTCTACCTGGGCATCTCCGGCACCATCTACTCCGGTTCCACCTCGGCTTCCAGCTACGCCGATGACGGTGGCATCTATGGTGGCGCCATGAGCTCGGGTTCGGGTTCGGCTACCAACGGCCGTCCGCCATACATCGGCCGCAACAGCATTCCGATGCCGGGCTGGAACGATGCGGATCTGCGCCTCGCGCGCAAGTTCGCCATCCGTGAGGGGATGTCGCTGGATCTGAGCCTGGACGCATTCAACGCGCTGAATCAGACCATCGTTCAGGGCGTGAACTCCACCTATAGCGCCTACACGGCGGCCTCCAGCACCATCACGCTGCCTTCGGGGACCAAGGTGACGTGCTCGGCTACAGGGGCTGCGCCTTCCACCTCGACGCTGCAAGGCTGCTTCAGCCCCTATACGGGAGCAGGCGCGAACGCCTTCAACGTCAAGACCACCACATCAGGTACCCTCTACGGACCGCGCCAGCTCCAGGTAGCGGCCAAGTTCACCTTTTAACTGCAGGCTATGCCTGAAGGGCGGCAGCTCAAGGCTGCCGCCCTTTTGTTTTGCGGCGCGGTTGGCGGTGAGATTCATTGCCAGGGCGGATGCGCGATACTGTAGCTGCAATGGAATCGAAAACCGTGGCAACCGACGCTCAAATTCTGATCGATCTTGAGGCCATCCGCGCGGCGGCGGCGCGCATTGCGTCCATCGCGATGAAAACGCCGCTGGTGCGTGCCGCATTTCCCGGCGTCTCCGGCCACGGAACGGACCGGGAGACCTGGCTGAAGGCGGAGAGCCTGCAGCCCATCGGGGCGTTCAAGATTCGCGGCGCGGCGAACAAGATTCTGCAACTCACCCCCGAACAAATCGTACGCGGCGTCATTACCTATTCGAGCGGCAACCACGCGCAGGGCGTGGCCTACGCGGCGCGCGAAGTAGGCGCAAAAGCGGTGATCGTGATGCCGTCGAACGCGCCGGCCGTCAAGCGGGCCGCGACCCTGGCGCTCGGCGCAGAGATTGTGGACGTGGGCGTGGCCTCAAGCGAGCGGCTGGCCAAGGCTGAAGAACTGGTCCGCGCGCACGGTTACATCGTCATTCCTCCTTACGACGACGAACAGATTATTGCCGGCCAGGCGACGTGCGGCCTGGAGATTGTGGAAGCGCTGCCCGACGTGGACCTGGTGGTTTCGC
>CAZMWL010000040.1:0-32501 GCA_964569985.1 uncultured Occallatibacter sp. | reverse complement strand
CCGCGATGGGGACTTCGTAGAGCTTCACGTCCGGCTTGGTGTCCTGAATGTAGGTTTCCACCAGCGGCGTACGCTGCTGAATGTTCTTGATCAGCACCTTCTCTTGAGCAATAGCTCTCTGGACCAGCGCAGCCTGCTCGGGGGTCAGTTGGCGGGCCTGTTCGTACTTGGGTTCCTTCTTTGCGTACGCACAGCCCACTCCGAGGCTGATGATCAGCAGGGCGAGGGGGATCTTCCGAAACGTCATGTGAAACTCCTGGTTTAATACATCGCCAAATAATATCTGGCTTTCGCGCCTTGCCCCGACCGCGCCTTGCGGCGCTTCATTGCTGGGGAAGGGGCTGAGCACAGTCCACGTGAACCGACAATCTTGATGCTACGCCAACTGGAACGTAATGGTAATGGTGGTGGTGACATCTACGGCCCGGCCGTCACGCGTTGCCGGACGGAAACGAATCTGCTGCGCCACGCGGCGCGCCTCTTCATCAAGTCCATGGCCGAGCCCGTGGACGACGCCCTGCACTACAACCTGGCCTGAAGCCAGGAACGTAACGCGCAGAACCACATCGCCCTGAACTTTCAACTGCCGCGCCTCCGCGGTGTACTGCACCGGTGGCTTGGAGAGCACTTCGAGATTGGTCGCCACCGGTTCCACAGCCTGCCTGGGCGCGGCCGCAACCTGGGTGGTGGAGGGAATTCCGGCCGAACCCACATGGCCGTAGTTCGATCCAGAATTGGAGGTGCCGGTGGCTCCCGGAATGCCGGCCGAGGCGACTCTGCCCACCGTGCCGTAGTTGGAGCCGGACCTGGTTCCGTTCCCGATCCCGGTCGATCCCACCACGCCGTGGGGCGCGATGGCGGGACCATTCATGCCGCCGTAGGGATTGCCGATGGCAGAGACGGTGGCCGGACGCGTCGCATTGGGGTTCGGCGTGACGCCGAAGGTTTCACCCAGGTGCACCGGCGCGGTGGAGGGCTTGTTATTGTTGTTCTGCGCGGGCATGGCGGCGGTGAGCGCAGCATGAGGCTGCGGCGCCAGAACGATCTGCGGCTTGGCCTGCATCGCCGGCATGTTCACCTTGGCCTCCATCTGGACGGGCTTTGGCTCCGGCTTGGGCTTCGGCATCTCAATTTGGCGGGGCTGCAATTCCACCTTGGGCGGCTCCGGTGGAGGAGGCACCTGGGGCGGCGGAGGCTGCTTGATGTGCTCGGGAGGCGGCGGAGTGCTGGGGATAATCAGCTCCGTCATCTCATAGTGCTGCTGGATCACGTGCTTTGCCATCATGCCGGCGAGCAAAAGGGTGATAAGAATCGCCGTGTTAAGACTCGAGCTGATGACAAATGAAAGAGACCTTCCCTCCGGCTCGGGAAGCAGGCCAAAGTTCGTCCGCCCAGGGGAATATTTCATCGACATGTTTCAATCCTCGCTTGGGGCCGCTGCCAGCGGCCTAAAAATCGATAGCACGCTCACAAATATCGGCAAGAACAATGGCGACCATTCGCCAGGGAACCCGAATTGCGCTCATTGATTTTCTGGTAAAGCCACCATGGCGTCCGGAGAGCGCTTCCGCCCATGAATATGACGGCAAAAAAATGCCGCGCCGTTACAGTTCCGCGTTCAAAGCAACACGGCATCCTTTTTTTTCCCCGGATTCGGAGGGCCAAACCCCACCAATCGAACCATCTAAAGCTGGGCTGCCAAGCTGGGAAGGGGGATGACACCATTATACGTTTTTTCGCAGTCCTCGTCCGGAGCCCAATTGGGGACTCGACCCATAAGGAGCAACCCCGGCGCATTCTCGCCGCGCATAGCCTGCCGCCGCAACGACCCGCTGGCCCGCCTTCGGACATTCAATCCCTCCACTACATATCCAAGGCAACTACTATGGAATCGGGCCGTTGCAATCGGCAAAAGCGAAGATTCCGAAGTGCAAAATCGGGGTTCCGGTTCCCCACGCTCGGAATACGATAGCGCCGTACATCTGCTACTCGCGTGGGCCAATTCCCGGCATCGGCAATGACCGCCGGGAGGCTCTTATCACCACCCGGTCAGGCACTGCTCCTATAGACTCAAAGTAACCTAAACCGTCTTGGAAAGGACAGTCTTTTCGTGAAGATGTTGGTTACCGGCGGTGCGGGGTACATCGGAAGTACCGTTACGGGATGTTTGGCAGAAAACGGTCATAAGGCCGTTGTTTACGACAACCTGCGCCACGGACGCCGCGACCTGCTGCCGGCCGGCGTGGAGTTGATTGAGGGAGAACTGAGCGACCGGTCCCACCTCGAGGAAATTTTCACCACCGCCCGCAATGGTCATGAACCGTTTGATGCAGTTCTCCACTTTGCGGCGCTCATCGAGGCGGGCGAGTCAATGCAGAGGCCGGAAATCTATTTTCGCAACAACACCGCCTCTACCCTTTCGCTACTCGAGGCCATGCTCGCATGCGGCGTGCGACGGCTGGTTTTCTCCTCCACGGCGGCCGTGTACGGTGAACCGCAAAGCATTCCGATTCAGGAGGATGCGCGTCTTGCTCCCACCAATCCCTATGGCCAATCCAAGCTCCTGGTGGAGCAGATGCTCGCGTGGCTGAATCGCATTCACGGGCTCGAATATGCTTCGCTGCGCTACTTCAATGTGGCCGGCGCCGCGGAGGGTCCTGAAGGCATCGTGCGTGGCGAATCGCATCAGCCGGAAACGCATCTGATTCCACTGATTCTCGATGTCGCACTGGGACGGCGCGCCTCGATTCGCATCTACGGCGACTACTATCCGACGCCCGACGGAACCTGTATTCGCGACTACATTCACGTCTCGGATTTGGCCGACGCGCACCTGCTGGCGCTGGCCGCGCTGGCTACCGGAAGCGAGCCGAAGCACCCCCTCATCTACAACCTTGGTAACGGTCAAGGTTTCAGCGTGCGAGACGTTTTGGAGTCGGCCCGTCGCGTTACAGGACACCCCATTCCTGCGGAGATTCATCCGCGGCGGCCGGGCGATCCGGCGGTGCTGGTGGCAAGCTCCGCGAAAGCCATGCGCGAGCTGGGATGGAAGCCGCGTTACACCGAACTCGACGACATCATTCGCACCGCGTGGATCTGGCATCAGAAGCGTTACGGCGCATAGAAGCAAATTCACTCAGGAAGCGGACATGCAGCGCATCTATTTAATCTCGACCGGCGGCACCATCGAGAAGGTGTACTCCGAGCAAAGCGGCGTGGTGGAGAATCGCGCGGCTAAGCTGGAGCGCTATCTGCGCATGCTGCGGCTGCCTGACGCCGAGATTCACACCATCCACCTGATGAACAAAGACAGCCTGGAGATGACGGATGAAGATCGCGCCGAGGTCAGGGATCGCGTGGCGGGGCTGATAGCGGAAGGCGCGCCCATCGTGATCTCGCACGGCACCGACACCATGGTCGAAACGGGCCGCTTCCTCGAGAAATCGCTCTCTGATCTCAGGGTTCCCATCATTCTGACCGGAGCCATGACGCCGCTGGGGTTCGAGGGCTCGGACGGCCTGCAGAACCTGACAGAAAGCCTGCTTGCGGCGCGCCTCGTCGCACCCGGCGTCTATATCGTGATGCACGGACAGGTTATTCCTGTGAGCTACGCCCGCAAGGACAAAGACAAAGCCACGTTTGTGTGGGCCTAGCCGCATGGAATTGGGCACGGCGAGGCCGGAAGCCATTTTGCAACCGCGCGGGCCTTGCGGCCATCGAATCAGGGGATAGGATGGGCAAGCCAAAGCATCGATGCGTGAGGTTCTTCCCCGATGAGTTCCGAAAAGAACAAAGGATTTTTCAGGGCGTTTCTCGACTTCTTCGTTCTGTTTAGCGGGGTTTCAACGGCGTCGAACCTGGCGCGGACACAAGGCCGCCCGTTGCTGACGCGCGGACTGTTCCTGTTCCGCCGCAGATGAGCCCGCCCGATCTCTGGTCCCTGTTCCCTGTAAAATCGACGTATGCCGATCACGCGCGAGCAAGCCTTGGACTACTTCCACTCTCCCGACCTGATCGGTCTGGGATTTGAGGCGGATGCCGTGCGCCGGCGCCTGCACCCCGAGGGCGTGGTTACCTACATCATCGACCGCAACATCAACTACACCAACTTCTGTACCGAGTACTGCACCTTCTGCGCCTTCTATCGCCCGCTGCCGCGAGCCGGCAAGCCCGACCCTCGCGCCGACGAGGGCTACATCCTGGACTTCGAAACGATATTCGACAAAATCGCAGAGACTCTCGAGATGGGCGGCACCGGCGTGCTGATGCAGGGCGGCATTCATCCCGATCTCAAGATCGACTGGTTCGAGCGGCTGTTCAAGGGCATCAAGCAGCGCTTTCCGCAAATCTGGCTGCATTGTTTATCAGCATCGGAGGTGCTGGCCATCGCCGAGTACTCCGGCCTGGACCTGCGCACCACCATTGCGCGCCTGCGCGACGCAGGGCTCGACTCGATCCCCGGCGGCGGCGCGGAGATTCTCGACGACGAGGTGCGGCACCGCATCGCGCGCCTCAAGTGCGACACCAACGATTGGGTGAGCGTGCACCGCACGGCGCATCAGCTCGGCATGCGCACCACGGCGACCATGATGTTCGGCGTGGGCGAGAGCTTCGACCAGCGCGTTAACCATTTCGATGTGGTGCGCCGCCTGCAGGAAGAGACTGGCGGATTCACGGCCTTCATCCCCTGGAGCTTCCAGCCCAAGCACACGGCGCTGGGCGGGCGCGGCTGGGACGAAGCGACCAGCGTCGAATATCTCAAGGTGTTGGCGATTTCTCGTCTCTATCTCGACAACATTGAGAACGTGCAGGCCAGTTGGGTGACGCAGGGATTGAAGGTGCTGGAAGTGGGCCTCCACTTCGGCGGCAACGACGTGGGCAGCGTGATGCTCGAAGAGAATGTGGTGAAGGCGGCGGGCACCTCGAATTGCACTACGGAAGAAGAGCTGCGGAGAATCATCCGCGATGCCGGATTCAAGCCCGTGCAACGGGACACGCTGTACCGCACCATGTTTTTGAATTAGAGCCGCGACTTAAAGGGCGCAACAAGGAACTGCCGGATTCCTGAGCGAGACGGTTGCCGGCGAACAAATCGAAGAACCTGCATTTCACGACGCCCCCCGTCAGAGCCACTTCCCAATTTTCAAATATTTCTGCTGCGTTTTGCAGTTGGATTGCGTACCATGCAAAACAGCTACCGGCGATCCCCTCTCTGTCGATCCACCAGCAAGCGCTGGATGGGCACACCGAATTCGCCGCGATCTGGAGGTTGTCTTGGCACGTACGCATGGATGTTTTCTGGCTGCAGCAGTGTTGGCCTGCGCAGTGGCCCAGGGGTTTGGGCAAGTTAAGACTGAACTGATAAACCCGCAAGGTGCAACCGCGCCCTGCATCGGCATTGGCCCGGTCGCCGCTCCTGTGGTCAAGAAGTGCATCACGATCTTTCAGCAGGCGGGCTTCATCGTCAGCAGCCAGATCGGATACTCGGGGCTCACCGTCAGCACCAGCGGCAGCAGCGACGGCGTAATCACCGCGGTCGATCCGCAATCGCCGGGCGCCAGCGCCGGCTTCAAGGTGGGCGACACGATCACAGCGGTGGGCGGCAAACCGGTGGCGCCCACTCCAGGCATGATGGCCACCAAGGCCGTGTTCGGCCTGCGCGGCGACACATTGCACCTGACGTTGCAGCGCGGTGGCTCCGCTGTGAGCGTGAGCCTGGTTCGCGGCTCGCAGACAGCGCCAAAAGGACCTACGGCTTCCGGTTTTATGGTTGAAGTCAAGGACATGATCGACTGGCAAAACCAGTTCGCTCCTTGCATCGGCGCGGGGCCGGCCGCCCCCGTCGCCATTGAAACCTGCTACTCGCATTTCAAGCCGTTTGGATTTATCAGGGCTGACCAATTGGGCTCAACAGGCTTCCAGATCGACCTCACCAATAAAAGCAAAGCCCTGATCACAACGGTAGCGTCCGGCTCTCCCGCGTCCACGGCCGGCATCCAGCCTGGCGACCAAATCACCGCAGTCGAGGGCCAGCCATTAACCGCCAGCAAAGGAGAAGCCGCCAACGAAATGCTGTTTGGCAAGAGCGGCGATCAGCTCGAAGTGACGATTCAGCGCGGAAAGGCAAATTCGACGATCGCATTGGTTCTGGCTGCCAAATCGAAATAGTGGCGCGTTGCATCCCGGGTTCGTTCCATTCAAACGGCACACCGAGTGCGCCGCATCATCCGCGATCCGGGGTGCAAGCTGATCTGTGGACTCTTTACCGGGGCGGAATTGGAGCAGGTGCGGCGGCAACGAATAAGGGTGTGCTGCCCTCTGGAGGAAGGCCGGATCGTCCGGCTACGCTGCCGCCGCTCTGGGGAGTGCACAAGTCGGCAGAGTACGATGTCGGGGCAATAAAAGCTGTGCAATTTTGACCAGCTCTCCGATTTTTTCGCGCCGCTCCACCCTCCGCAATCATCTATGTTTGTGACATGACACGCGCCGGTTCGCTTTCTCTGCGCACTCTCGGCAACTCCGATCTCGGACTCAGCCCCATCGGCTTTGGCGCATGGGCCATCGGCGGGGGCGACTGGAAATACGGCTGGGGCCCCCAGGACGACAACGACTCCATCGCGGCCATCCATCGCGCACTCGACCTGGGCATCAACTGGATCGACACCGCGGCCGTGTATGGGCTGGGCCATTCGGAAGAAGTGGTCGGCCGCGCCGTGAAATCCTCGCCGCACAAGCCTTACATCTTCACGAAATGCTCGATGCGCTGGCACGCCGACCGCAGCATTTACAACTCGCTCAAGGCCGCGTCGCTGGCCGAGGAGGTGGAAGACTCACTGCGGCGGCTACAAGTGGAAGCCATCGATCTGTATCAAATCCACTGGCCCAATCCCGACAGCGAGATCGAAGAGGGATGGGAGGCGCTATCGCGTATGCGCGAGCAGGGCAAGCTGCGGTGGATCGGCGTGTCGAACTTCAATGTGGACCAGATGAAGCGCGTCCTAAAGATCGCGCCTATCACCAGCCTGCAGCCGCCTTATTCCATGTTGCGCCGTGCGATTGAGGCGGAGATCCTCCCCTTCGTGCGGGAGAACGGCATCGGCGTCGTCAATTATTCGCCTATGCTCTCAGGCCTCCTCACGGGCAAGATGACCGCGGAGCGCATTGCCGGTCTGCCGCCGGACGACTGGCGCCGCAAGAACGTGGAGTTCAGCGAGCCGCGCCAGAGCCGCAACCTGCGCCTGGTGGAACTGCTGCGCACCATCGGCAACGAGCACGGCGTCACGCCCGGCGTGGTGGCCGTGGCGTGGTGTTTGCACAACCCCGCCATTACCGCGGCCATTGTGGGCGGCCGCGGCCCGCGGCAGGTGGAAGAAACCGCAGCCGCGCTCTGTTTCCGGCTCACGGACGACGAGTACGGAACCATCAACAGGTTCCTCTAGGAAAATCAGGCTTAAGGCCGCACAAGAAAACTCGCACCAAATGAAGAACCCCGGCCTTGGCCGGGGTTCGGTGTTTGTGAGGGAGGAGATGCCGGGTTACATGGCTGCGACGAAATCCGGAACCATGACGGCTGCGTAATCCTGCAGCAGTTGCGTCATGCGGGCCGCCATGCCGGTGTACATCGCGGCGGCGCGGTAGGCATTCACGCGAACACCTTCGCCGGCGTGAGTGAACGCGTATTGCACCAGAGCCGTCAGCACGCACACGCGAATCTGCATCGCGTCGCTGCGCAGGGTTTCGATGAGCAGACGATCGACACCCTCGCAATGCTTGGCTGCGTAATCCGCCATTTCGAGCATGACGCGCGCATTCTGGTACATCACCCACAGGCCGCGGGGACCATCCATACGCTGCCAGGCATCTTCAGGCGTGGCGCTCAAGCCCTCTTTCCATAGAAATTGCTCGCTCAACTCGCGTGCGCTCCACTCGGGGCGCAGGCTAGCCAGCAAGGTTTCCCACGTTTGCGAATTGCGACGCTGCACACTATTGCGCCAACGAGCCAGATACAGCACGGCGGCCAAGACAGCTGCAATTTGTAGGACAGTTGCAATCATTAAGTGATCCCCAAAATCGGGTCGTTGGTAACCGGAAACCTGGTAACCGCGCCCAGAACACTTTTGAACACAATCAAGTTTTACCAGAAAACGGGGAAATTGAAAGCACAAAAACAGGCGCTTACATACGCCTTTTGTGGTATATAGCCCTAATCCGGCGGACAGTGCGCGATGGTAACTTTGGGGGGACCTGGGGCCTTTCGGCCTCCGAAAAAACTTTCGTAACGTGCCTGTAATAAATGTTTTGAGGGCCGATACCCCCTTACCAAAGTACCGCGTTTCGGGCTGTGGAAAACCGCGCCGGCTGCGCTGGGCACAGAGCAGCGGCGGACCCTCCCTGGGCACCCCTACAATGAAATCAGCGTAAATTTCCCTTTCGAGGAGCAGTTTCCAGTGCCACAACGCACGTTTAGCATCATCAAGCCGGATGCGGTCCGCAAAAACGCGACCGCCGCCATCCTGTCCGAAATTGACACGGCCGGATTCAGCATCGTCGCCATCAAGAAGGAATCCATTACCAAGCGGGAGGCGGAGGGCTTCTACGCCGTGCACCGCGACAAGCCGTTCTTCGACGCCTTGACGGACTTCATGTCGTCGGGACCCGTGATCCTGATGGTCCTGGAGAAGGACAACGCCATCGTGGACCTGCGCAAGCTGATGGGCGCCACCAACCCCGCGAACGCCGAGGAAGGAACCATCCGCAAAAAGTTTGCGGCATCGATCCAGGAGAACGCCATCCACGGCTCCGACGGCGAAGACACGGCCGCCTTCGAGATCGGCTACTGGTTCGCGGGTTACGAGCTGATCTAGCGGCGGCGGTCCTGTTGCATTCGGACGCGGCTGGGAAGGACGAAACATCGATGGCGGAAAAAGAGTCGGATCTAACCGCACTGTTTCTGGATTCCTCGCGAACACTTCTCTTCGGCCAGCACTGGCCGCGGATAAAAACGTGCGTCGAATCGCTCACCACGGAGCAGATCTGGTGGCGGCCCAACGAGGCCTCGAACTCGATCGGCAATCTGCTGCTGCACTTGAACGGCAATGTGCGCCAGTGGCTGGTGACGTCGTTCAACCGCGACGAAGACAAGCGCGACCGCCCTGCTGAGTTCGCGGCCAAGGAAGGCGGCACCGTGAAGGAGTTGCTGGACCGGCTGGGCGCCACGCTTGACGAAGCGGCCAAAGTGCTCGATCGCCTGACGGCCGCCGAGCTGCTGGCGAAGTACGAAGTGCAGGGCTATCACACGAATGGGGTCTATGTGGTCTATCACGTAGTCGAGCACTTCGGCATGCACTACGGGCAAATTGCTTACATCGCCAAGCTACTTTCAGGCAAAGACCTCGGCTTCTACAAGGAACTGAACAAGACTGGGCGGGCTTGAGGACCGGATACTGGAAACAACCCGTCGCGTTGATATAATTTCCCCACCTTTTCCACCTGGAGCCGTCAATGCTCATCCGCAAGTTCTTCGTCCCAGTCTTCCTGATTGCCTTTTCCATGGGAGCGTTTGCTGCTGAGCCAGCGCAGGTCGTCACTTGGCCCAGCACCGGAACGCCAATTCTGCGATTCACGTTCAACAGGTTCAAGGACGTTGGCTCTATGGCCGGCCAGAAGACATTTGTCACCGACGTCACCGCCGAGAACCTTTCAGGAAAGCTCATTCCTAGCCAGAAATTTTCGATTTATGTGCTCGACAAAAAGCAGGTGCGAATTGGCGAGGCTTGGATGCAGGTTGACAACCTCGGGCCGGACCAATCAGCCAAGTTCCAGATATCATTCAACGCGTCAGGCGCGCCCGTATCGGTGTCGGTTCTCGCCCCATCCGACATCCCGCGCAAAATAACAATGACCGTGAACTCAGTTCCGCAAGGTGCAAACCTTAAGGTTGACGGAATTGACGTCGGTGCGACACCGAAACTGATTGGCGTCGGGATCGGCAAGCATCAACTTGGATTCAGCAAGGATGGCTTCAACTCAGGAACATTCCCACTTGAAGTCGGTCCGGACGACGTCTCTGGAGGCTCGGTCAGTTATGAGCTGGGTGCGTCGCGCTACGACACCATCGTGCTGCGCGATGGCAGCGTACTCAACGGCGACCTTGATTCGATTACCGGAATGGATGTTGTTGTGCGAATCGGTGGGAATCTTCAGCACTTCAATCGCAACCAGGTTAAACAAATCGTCATGGTGGAGCGAGAACCGCCCAGCTCGGATCAACTACCTTCGCCCGAACCGAAACCCTAGCTGCCAGATTGACGTCCGGCTGGAGGCCGCTTGCCGGCGCGGACCCAGGGGGAACCTATCTCGCAATCGGATTCACGGACGCCGGGCAGCGGCCACGCGGGCAATGCCCTGGAGATCGGCGATGAATTCGATTCCGGCGAAGCCTTCTTTCTTGAGTAACGCCTGCATGGCCTCCTGCTGCCCGTAGCCGATCTCGAGCGCCAAAAATCCGCCGAGAACGAGCGCTTCGAAAGCAGCGGGAATGAGACGGCGATAGATTGCCAGGCCGTCCTCACCGGCAAAGAGCGCCTGCGCCGGCTCGTAATCGCGTACTTCAACGTCGAGCGTGTTGCGGTCGCTCTCCGGCACGTAGGGCGGATTGCTGACGACCATGTCGAAGTGCTCGCCCGCTACCGGCTCCAGCAGGTCGCCCTCGAAAAAGCGCACGCGATCCGCCACGCCGTGGCGCGCGGCGTTCGCTTTGGCCACGGCGAGAGCCGCAGCGGAAATATCGGTCGCCGCAATCTGGGCGAACGGCAGCGCATGGGCCAGCGCCACGGCAATCGCGCCCGAGCCCGTGCCCACGTCCACAATCCGCACCTCGGAAATCGCGCCAGTAAGCCTCAGCTTCGCGGCCAGCGCAGTCGCCGTCTCCACAAGATGTTCCGTCTCCGGCCGCGGAATCAGCACGTCGCCATTTACGTGGAAGGGCAATCCGTAGAACTCGGCTTCTCCGGTGATGTACTGGATGGGCTCACCGGCAAGGCGGCGTTCGATCAGATCGCAGAACGTGGCGGCGGCATCGGCCGCAAGCGGCTCGCCATCGTGCGCAATGAGCCACGCCAGGTTCGCGTCCGGCACATTCATTTTGAGCACGTGCAGGAGCAGCGTTTCGGTGTCGCGCCGCGCGCGCTCGGGATGCGCACCTTCGGCGAGAACTTTCTCGGCCGCATCGAGGGCGAGGCGGAGGGTGGGGCGAGCGTCTGGCGTGGGCGGCATGCGATTCAGACCGGGTAGCGTTCGAGCGCGATGGCATGCCTGGCCACGGTGCGGCTCAAGGCCACAGCATCGGCCGGAGTGAAGCGCACCAACCGCCGCAGAATGGCGAGTTGCGTCATGAGCGCGTCGCCTTCGCCGCAGGCTGCGAGCACGCGGCGCGACGCCTGCTCGGCCAGCGCCATGGTTTCATCGGCCAGCAGTGCGGTCATGGCTGCGGCGGGTTCGGCAGAATTGCGCCCGGCTGCGGCCAACTTGCGCGCGCGCAACAGTGCCGACTCCAGCGCATAGACTTGGCTGATCATGTCAGCCAGGTCGGCGACAATCTCCTGCTGGTCTTCGAGACCGGTTAGGAATCGCTGGCTGGCCACGCCCGCGGCGAAGAGCATTGTTTTTCTGGTCTTGGACAGAATCTCTGCTTCACGGGTCAGCGGCTCTCCCGAGCTTGCCGCGGTGTCGAACGAAGGCGGCTCCGTGACCTCGTCCATCACGCGCTTGATGGCCGCGAGCAGCGGCAGCTTGCCGCTTAGGCCGCGTTTCATCATCCAGCCGGTGATGATCAACCGATTGATCTCGTTGGTGCCTTCAAAGATGCGGTTGATGCGGGCGTCGCGGTAGGTGCGTTCCGCGGGATACTCCTCGGTATAGCCGTAGCCGCCCATGGTGGCGATGAGTTCGTCGGCCACCAGCGTGAGCATCTCCGATCCGTAGATCTTGAGGATCGAGCACTCGACTGCGTATTCCTCGATGTTGCGCGCAACATCGATGCGCTGTTCGGGATTCTCCGCAGTAAGCATTGCCAAACGCGCATCGATTAGGCCCGCGGTGCGATAGGCCATGCTTTCAGCCGCGTAAAGTTTGGTCGCAGCCGCCGAAATCTTGCGCTGAATCAACCCGAACTCCGCAATCGCTTTGCCGAAGGCGTGGCGCTCTTTGGCGTAGCGGATCATGGCCTCGAGCGCGTGCCGTGCGCCGCCGATGCAGGCCACGCCCAGCTTGAAGCGGCCCACGTTCAGCACGTTGAAGGCAATGTGGTGGCCCTTGCCGGCTTCGCCGAGAAGATTTTCTTTGGGGATCTTGCAGTCCTGCAACACCAATGGGCAGGTGGACGAGCCGCGGATTCCCAGCTTGTGCTCTTCAGCGCCGACGGTCATGCCCGGCGTGCCGCGTTCGATCAAAAACGCGGAAAACTTCTCGCCGTCGATTTTGGCGAAGACTGTGTAGAGGTCCGCGGTGCCGCCGTTGGTGAGCCACTGCTTTTCGCCGTTCAGGATGTAGTGCGCGCCGTCGGGCGAAAGCGTGGCGCGGGTGCGGATGTTCATGGCGTCGGAACCTGAGCTAGCCTCGGAAAGCCCATACGCCCCGATCCACTCGCAGGTGGCGAGCTTCGGCAGGCAGCGTTGTTTCTGGGCTTCAGTTCCATACCAAACCAGAGGCAGGGTTGCGATGCCGATGTGCGCGCCGAATGCGGTGGAGAAACTGGCCAGCACCGAGATGTGGTCAGTGATGAGCGTGGAGCTCACCTTGTCGAGCCCCATGCCGCCATATTCTTCGGGGATATCGATGGCGGCGAACCCCAGTTCGGCGGCCTTGCGCAACAACGCCGGCATCGCGCCCGGTTCCTTGGCCTCAATGGCCGCAACGCGAGGCAGAATCTCCTCGCGCGCGAAGCGAGCCGCGGTGGCTGCGATCTGGCGCTGCTCCTCGTTCAGGTCTTCGGGGGTAAAGATCTCGGCGGGAGTGCGGGTTTCAAGCAAGAAACTGCCGCCGGCAGCGGCAGCAATGGGGGATGCGTCGGTCGAGGGCATAGTCTCGCGCGGCCTCCTGTCACCGAATCGAAAGGGCCAGCCTCATGATAGACGCTGGCGTTGACACGGAAGATTAGATGCTGTCGCGAACCGCGCGGCTGAACGATTCCAATAAAGGCGTAGCCTGCGCTCTTACCGCCATCGTCCCCGGTCCCCAGAAGCGAGGGACCGGGGGCACCCCAAAATGGGTACAGCCGTGATGAAACGGCTCTAAGCCAGAGCGATGTGCGGCGCCGTGGCGGAGGCGGGCGCCGGAGGCCGGACAATCGGCAATACATCCGCGGGCGTGGCCGCAACCGCATCGGCAAGCGCCAATTCCTCCGGGGCACCGTAGCCCCACGCGGCGGCCAGGCAACGAATGCCGTTGTTGTGCGCGGCCTCGATGTCGAAGCTGCGATCGCCCACCATCCAGACCGATGCGCGGTCGATCGCGTGCTCGTTCAGAATGAGCGCCAGGAGATCGCTCTTGCTGTGGCTAGCGTAGTCGATTCTGTCGCCATAGATGGCGTTGAAATGCTGCGCAATGCCGAAGCTCTTGAGGATGCGCACGGCAAAGTGCTCATGCTTCGAAGTGCATACGTAGAGCGGATAGCCGTTGCTGCGCAACTCGGCCAGCATGTCCACCACGCAGGGATACACCGAGTTGTTGCTCCAACCCGCGCGGTCGTAACAGGTACGGTAGTCGCGCGCGAGCGCCGCGTGATCCTCCGCGCTGCCGTGGGGCAATAACGCTGCAGCCCACTCCTCCACCGGCGGCCCGATGAAGCGGTCGAGAGGGCCGTAGCCGCTGATTTTGCGAGCCTCCAGGACTTCGCGCAGACAGCCGAGGATACCGGGTTTCGAATCGGTCAGGGTTCCGTCCAGGTCAAAAATCAGCGTGGGCAACGATTGCGACATACTTCGAGTTTCGCAGAGAGCCGCGAAAGCTCCAAAAGGCGCGCAGACGCAGAACCGGGCAAGTGCTATCCCACTCTTTCGCCCAAAATCGGGCGAAAGGGTGGGGCACGGGTGGGTTCCTCTAAAGGCTCTTAAAGACTTAGACCTTCACCGCCGGATGCGCGGCGTAGTGCAGCAGCACTGCGACCGCACAGCTGACCAACCGCGTTTCCGCGGAATCGGCGCGGCTGGTAAGGATGGTGGGCACGCGTGCGCCGAGCACGATGCCGGCCAGCTGCGCGCCGCCGAGGTACTCGAGCTGCTTGGCCAGCATGTTGCCGCTCTCGAGATCGGGAACCACGAGAATGTCGGCCTGGCCGGTGACCGGGGAAACCAGCTTCTTGATGGCAGCCGCTTTCTGGCTGACCGCGGTGTCGAAAGCCAGCGGCCCGTCGAGAATGCCGCCCGTGATCTGGCCACGGTCGGCCATCTTGCAGAGCGCGGCCGCGTCGAGCGTGGACTGGATTTTTGGATTCACGGTTTCGACGGCTGAGAGCAGCGCCACCTTGGGCTCGGGAATGCCCAGCGCATGCGCCAGGTCGATGGCGTTCTGCACGATGTGAATCTTGTCTTCAAGCTCGGGCGTGATATTGATGGCCGCGTCGGTGATGAGCAGGGTGCGCGCGTAGGCCGGGGTATCCATGATGAACACGTGCGAGATACGCCGCGCCGTGCGCAGCCCGGTATCGCGCTGCATGGCCGGCTTCAAAAGCTCGTCGGTGTGCAGGCTGCCCTTCATCAGCGCCAGCGCTTCGCCCGCGCGGCACATCACCACGGCTGCCGTAGCCGCCTGAGCTTCAGTTTCGGCTTCCAAGATCGGATACTTGCCGATGTCGACGCCGATCTTTGCAGCCAGGGCCTTCATGGCGGCGCCGGGGCCGATGAGCGTGGGCTCAATGAGACCAGCAGCAGCGGCTTCCACCGCGCCCTTCATCGCCACATCGCTCAATGGCCAAACCACGGCCGTAGTAATGGCGGGCAGGGCTTTGCAACGCTCGATGAACTTATCAAAAACGTGATAGTCCGCGGGATGCCCAACAAGGGGATCAACCGCACCGGCTTCAGCCAACGTGGCAAGATCGCTCATGAATCGCTTCTCCTCCCCGGCAGAACGTGGGTACACCGGGACTCATAAGATCATTCTCGCGTGGCGGCCGTCATGGGCATGTGCCTTGGGTCACACTACGGGCATGCGTCTCTACATGCGGTATCAACGCGGCAGTGTATCCTGCCGGCGCCGTGAGGGCGCAAGCGTCATTTTCGGCGCGCCATCCGTCCCATTTTTGAGACGCATTCTGTGGCCGGAACGCCGCCAAGGACGCGGCCAAACTCTCGTTGACGCTCGAAAACACCAAGCCTATACTCTGGGATACCGGGCCTCCCCCCAGCTATCCCAAGGTCGGCGGCGTTTCCCGGCGCCGAGCCACAAGTGAAAGGAGAGTCTTATGAAAAGACTTCTCTTGAGCGCCTTTTGTGCCCTGACGCTGTGTGCGATCTTGCCCGCGCAATCCACGTCTTCGTCTGGCATTTCGCAAATCAGTAATCTCGGCAACGCCATTACCGGCAAGAAGAAAAACGCTCAGCAGGACCCGAATGCGGCAACGGATCTGAGTAACGTCGACAAGGACAAGATCGCGCGCATCGAGCAGATGCCCGAAGTGGCGGACGCCATTCAGCAGGAATGGGATGAGCTGCGCAAGAACGATATGCAGCTGGCGTATGGCATCAATCTGACCGAGAACTGGGGCATGGCGCAGGACACGATTGCCGGCGACTCGTTTGACCGGCAAAGGCTGTACGTGAACCCGGTGATCCAGAGCTACGTAAATCATGTGGGGCAGCGGCTGGTTCCCAAGAATTCCGGCAACGTGTACACGTTCCGCGTCCTCTACGATCCCATCCCCAAGGCACTGACGCTTTCGACGGGAACCATCTACATCTCTACCGGCTTGCTTTCCATGCTCGACACGGAGGGCGAGTTGAGCTATGTGCTGGCGCACGAGATCGCGCACGTGGAACTGCGGCAGGCCTACCTGCGGATTCGCGACAAACACGTTGAGATGGAGTTGGCCAAGGAGAAGGCGGAAAAAGAAAAGATTGTCAGCGACGTGGGCTCCATGGTCATGGGCGCCGGGTTGGGCGGCGCGCTGATCCCGTTGCGGATGGGCTCCCTGCTCGGAGGCAGCGCGGGATTGGCCACGGGCATGGAAGTGGGGCACTACTTCATTCATCCGCAGTTGGAGCCGGTGATCTGGGGAACCAAGGAAGAAGACGATGCCGACGACATGGCGATGCACCTGTTGCTGGAAGAGGGATACGATCCGCGCGAGATCGATCACCTGTTCACCACCCTCAACCAGGTGGTGACGGCGGACTCGCGCATGGGCCTGGGATTCATGGGCAGCGCACCGCGCGTGAAAGGGCGCGAGGCTCACCTGGAGACGCTCATCAGTGGCCCTCTGAAGGCCGAAATCGAACTGCGCGTGAAGGGCAAGGGGTTCAATCCCGCCAGTCCCGATTTCACGCCCATAGTCGCCGCGGTGCGTCGCGACAACGGCATCCTGGCCATGGATTACGATCTGTTCGCGGTGGCGAAGAGGAACCTGGAAAGCGCCGTATCGCAGCGGCCCGACGATGCGTCGGCTCATTTCTATCTGGCCAAGCTGGAACGGCTTACGGCGCGCACCCCCGGAGAGCGGCAGGATGCGATCAGTCATTTGACTACGGCTCTCAAGCTGGATGCCGACCGCGGCGCCATCCCGGCGGCCCACATGGAATACGCCGTGGCCCTCATCGAAGAGGGCGATCCTGCGAACAAGGATCAGGTTACAAGCGAATTGAAGGCCTACGTGGCGCTTTCGGAGCGGGATCGCGCCGGATTGCCCGCCAACATGCAGTTGATCTACGACTACATGAGCGCGGCCGGGGATACCAGGTGGTTTCTGCCGCCGCAGTGGTACGGGGCGCAGTTGACCAACAACCCGGGCTTCACGACCACGGCGCCGGAAGCGGTGATCCGCAAGGCATCGATGCTGGAGGGCCCGACGACGCCTGCACCGGCGCCGGCGACGCCCGCTATGCGCGGCAAAGCCAAGCCGGCAACGGCACAGGTGAAGCCGCCGTCCAAGGCCAACACGCCGGCATCGAACTAGCCCGGATTCCCCACAGGTCGCCGAACACGGCACCGCCAGTCTCCTGGCCGGCGGTACTTCTTTTGCTTTCCAGTTGAAGCGCTGTCCTTTTCGGCACAAAAGCTTATCTCGCTTTGTCCTCCATCTCAGGAGCGGTACAATTGCCTGAATTCTGGATCGAGAATGAAGATTACGTTTGCAGTGCAATGTTTGTTATCGCTGCCAGCGATGGCTCTTGCCGCGCAGTATGCCGCAGCGCATCCTCAACCTGTTGTAGTGGTGAGCAATATTTCGATTGTTCATGAGGAACACGGCTGGCGCGTGCAGGAGAAAAAGCCCGGACAGATTCATTGGAACCTGATGAAGGGCGATTTGATCATCCGAATCGACGGGAAGAATGCATCTGAAACCGGACCTATGCAGATGGCCAGCTATTTTAACGAGGGGTATCGGCGCGGCATCACCGCATACATCAAACGGGCGGATTTTGGCCGGGAGATCGAAATCCGCGACATGCCCGCGCGAGATTACTCGCCTGCCGGGACAAAGCTATTTGCTCACGTAGCAAAAGGATTCAGCGCTCCAGACGTGGAATTCGAGACCGTCAACAATGGGTCGATTACGTTCGAGCGGTACAGAGGCAAATGGATCCTGATCGATTTCGGCGCCTCCTGGTGCCCCCCTTCGGTCGATAGGCTGCCGGAAATTCTCTCGCTGGCCGAGAAGGAGAAGGACCGAATGGCGGTGGTGGCAGTTGAGATGGATTACAGGCCGAAAGCGGTCCAGGAAATGATCGAGCGTTTCCAGATCAAGATTCCGGTCGCCGCGATGAACTCCATGTCGCAACTCCCGGTCCAATTGGGAGTGAGTGCGGTTGACTATTTTGCCGAACTACCTGCATTGGTATTGATCCAGCCGGATGGCGAGGTTGCGCTGATCGTGGTTGGCGGCGGAGAGCCTGGAGAAGCGACGAAGGTAGTGGAGAGCAATTTGAATCGCGAGCAATAGCCGATGTGAATCCGCGTTCCCGATCGCGAACGCCTCGGCGGAAACCGCCGGCACTTCAAGCCGACCCGCCGACCTGCGGACTTGCTCTCTTGCCTCTTGCGTTACCCTGATCTCTTATGGGCCGGATCCGCATTCTTCCCGACCAGGTTGCCAACCAGATCGCCGCGGGCGAAGTGGTGGACCGTCCTGCCTCCGTGGTGAAGGAGTTGCTGGAGAATGCGCTGGACGCCGGGGCTACGCGTATTCGTGTGGAGGTGGAAGGCGGCGGACGCAAGCTGATCCGCGTGAGCGACGACGGGCAGGGCATGAACCGCGACGATGCCTTGCTGGCCTTCGAGCGCCACGCCACCTCCAAGCTGCGCACGGCCGACGATCTGCTTTCGATTGCCACGTTGGGCTTCCGCGGCGAGGCGCTGCCCTCGATCGCTTCGGTGGCGCGGGTTACGCTGGAGTCCGCGGCCGGATCTGCGCCTTCCCACCCATTCGGCGATGAAGCCGCCGAATGGATGGGGCACCCAGCATCGGCGGGGACTCGGGTTGAAATCGCCGGCGGCAAAATCCTGCGCGTGGAAGACGCGGCTCTGCCCCGCGGCACCACGCTCGCCGTCTCCGATCTTTTCTTCAACACGCCGGCGCGGCGCAAATTTCTGCGCGCGGAATCGACCGAACTGGCGCACGTGACGGCGCTAGTGACGCATTACGCGCTGGCCCATCCCGAGAAGCATTTCGAGCTGGTTTCGGCGAGCCACACCATCGTTTCCGCGCCACCGGTGACGCGCACCGCTGAGCGCATTTATCAGATTTTTGGCAAAGAAACGCTCGGCCAACTACTGCCCCTGGCCGCCGAAGCGCCTTTGGCGCATGTGGGCCTGCCCGAACCGCCGCCGTGGAAAAAGCATCCTGACGACACGCCGCGCCAGCCCGGCACGCTGCGGCTCAGCGGCTTCTATTCGAAGCCCGAGCTGCAAAAGCTGAATCGCAACTCGATCTATATCTTCGTGAACAAGCGCCTCATCCGAGACCGGCTGCTGCTGCACGCGATTACGGAGGCCTATCGCAACGTGATTCCGCCAACCAGTTTCCCGGTGGTGCTTTTGTTTTTGGAGATGCCGCCCGAAGAAGTCGACGTGAACGTGCACCCGGCCAAGACCGAAGTACGCTTTCGCCAGCAGAGCCTTGTCCACGACTTTGTGCGCGACAGTTTGCGCACGGCGCTGATCAAGGCGCGGCCGGCGGCAGGATTCCTGGCCGCGCTCGACTCTCAGCCCTCGGCCAGCCCCTCGCTGATGCCCCCGGCGACTTCGCCCATCCCGGGGCCTCCCGGCGAAGCCGCGCCCCCACTTCCGCCCGATTCCGATCCGGAGGCGTTTGCGGGCGGTCACGAGGGCGCCGAGCCTTTCCGGCTGACGCCGGCAGCGCCGACTCCCATTCCCGGCAAACTGCCGTTTACAAGCCAGGGCCTGCCCGGCAATCAGCCATTCGGGGCCGGCAGCTTCGACCGCGGGGCATGGGGCGAAGCGGCCAAAGCGCTCTTCCCGCAAACGTTGGTTCCCGGGGCTGAAACGTGCAGCCCAAGTCTTAACGGCGCAATAGGTTACGACGAGAATCCGGAGGCGGCAGCAGCCGGAGTTGAAGCCGAGCAGGCGGCCAGCAGCCTGAACCGGCTGGGCTCACTGAGACCCCTCGGGCAGTTGCGCGAGTCATTCATTCTGGCCGCCGGCGACGACGGCTTGTGGATCATCGATCAGCACGTTGCACACGAACGTGTGCTTTTTGAGAAGATCCTGCGCGATCGCCAGGTAGAACAGGTGCAGCGGCAGCGCCTGCTGATGCCCTTGCTGGTGGAGCTAAAGCCGGAGCAGATGGTGGTGTTCGCGCGCATTGCCGAGGAGCTTGAAACCAACGGTTTTGAGATGGAACCCTTTGGGCCACAGACACTTGCCGTAAAAGCGGCTCCAGTGGGTCTGGAGGGCGCGGAGCTGGAGCGGACGCTGAGCGAAGTCATCGAACAATCCGCCGCCGAAGCGGGCGAACCCGCGCCGAATGAGGCCCTTAACCGGTTGCGTTCGCGCATCGCCGCCTCCATTGCCTGCCATTCGGCCATCAAAGTGAATACCGCTCTTGATGAAAAACGTATAGAATGGTTATTGTTAGAGCTTGCGAAGACCGATCACCCAACCAGTTGCCCGCATGGACGTCCAATAGCTTTGCTGTATTCCTGGAAGGAAATCCTGCGGGCCTTCCATCGTCTTTAGGATCCCCCGAGGGTGTATTGGGATCTCTGGTAGGCAGCCGGGTTGCTCCTAGGAGCAGCACCGGCGGGTGATTTCGCCAGCCTGGAAGTGAGGTTTTTCTTTGACAGCAGAACAACTGGAAGCATCGCGCGCCGAAAGGATGCGCCAGAACGGTGTCGGGACTCTCACTTTAGAGGATGCCCGGACGTGGATCGAGGAGACGGGATTGTGCCTGTTCCTCCCACGGAAGCAGTTTGCCACCTTTGTCGCTCCTTCTTTTGTTGAAGCTGTAGCCGGTGAACGCAGCGCGGCTCCCGCTGCCAAAATGGTCACCCTGGCCGAGGACCTGCTGGTTCGCCTGGAGACCGACGGCGTTGCTGTGCGCCTGAATTTGCAGGGGCAGCCTGGCGAGCAGCCCGATTTTGTGGTGGCCAGCTGGGTTCTGCCTTACGTCTACGCCCTGCGTGGCGACCGCGACTGGCGGCGTAGCCCGCAACTAACCGGTTCGCGCGCGGTTTCTCCGCTCGCCATCCAGGCCTACAAGCATCTTGAAGCCGGCGACGCCACCATCCCGCAGTTGAAGCACACACTGGGGCGGGAGGTGACGGAATCGGCGGTTCTGCGCGCCATTACCGAACTGTGGCAGCAACTGCGCATCATTCCTGTGATTGCCGCGCCCGGGCGCACGCCGCAATGGCAACTGCTGCGGGTGCGCTACCAGAAGGCCATCGCCGAGGGCGCGTCCACGTCGCAGGTCACCGCGATTTCGGTGCTGGCTTCGATTTATCTGCAGGCCGTGATCGCCGCCAGCATGGAAGAGGTGGAACTTTTCCTGGCTCCGCTGACGGCGCGCAGCAAGGTGCGCGAGGTGCTGCGCGGACTGGTTGCTACGCGGCAGGTGCACACGATTTCCATGGGACACGCCCCGCACTTTTACGTGGCGGGAACACTGCCCGAGTTCACGGTTCCCGGCGCGATTTACGGCGGCTCCTACTCGAGTTCGTCAATGCCGGCTTCGGCGCAATTCCTGCGCTCCTACGAGCGGGAGTTCGATACGCACGAGCCATCTGCGCCGGTATCGCATGTCGCGCCGATCTCAACTCCAGTCCCAACTCCCAAGCCGGCGGAGATCGCGCCCCGGATCGCAGCCGAGGCCGAAGAAAAGCCGTCTGCCGTGCGGCCGCATTTCAGCCGCAAGCCGGCGCACGCCCGCAATCATAAGCCCGCATCAAGTTCCTCGAAGGGCCGCGTGGCTCGCGGCGCGACGCGGAGCAACGTCGCGCGCTCCAATGGCAGCTCCCGCCATGCAGCGCCGGCGCGCTGGGCGCACAGCACGGTCAAGAACGGAAATGGCAACGGCCACAGCAAGCAGAATGGCGCCCATGCGAATGGGGCCAACGGCTCGCGCAAGTCCAAGCCGGCCACGGCACACGGCCTGCGCACCGGGCACACGGCCAACGGCAAGCCGGCGGCAAAATCCTCGGCGCGGCCGGTTTCACGGCGCACGGCGGTCACCAGGCCAGCGGTTGCCAGAAAAGACGCACGCACCGACGCGCGCTCGCGCCGCAAGCCGGCCCTGACCGCATCCGCAAAAGCGGGCAACAGAACGCGTTACGGATTTACCGCTGCCAGCAGGCAGCGGTCAAAGAAACGCGGGTAAACGGAAACGCGGATGAGCGTGGACGAAAACCGCAACCAATCTCCCATCTCAGTGCCGAGGATCATTGTCGCTATTGACGGACCCGCGGGAGCGGGAAAAAGCACCATCGCCCGTCAACTGGCCCAGCATTTCGGCCTGCTCAATCTGGAGACCGGCGCCATGTACCGTGCCTTCGCCCTGAAGGCCCTCCGGGCCGGGCTGCCTTTGGACCAGAGCAGTGGCCTCGAAGCGCTTGCCGCGGAAACATCGATTCGACTCGAGCCCGGCGAAGAAGAAAATCGCGTAGTGCTCGACGATGAGGACGTGACCGGACTCATCCGCAATCCCTTAGTAACGGAAGCGGCATCGCGCGTAAGCATCTTTCCCAGGATTCGCGCCTGGATGGTCCGCTTGCAGCAGCAACTGGGCGCTCAGGGCGGCGTGGTGATGGAGGGCCGCGACATCGGGACGGTGGTTTTCCCCCATGCCGAGGTGAAGATCTTCCTGGATGCGGCGCCTGAAGTGCGCGGCCTGCGCCGTTACGATCAACTGGGCGGGCAAGAGTCCGCGGCAGCGCCGCCGCCGGACGAGATCATTCGCGATTTGCGCGCCCGCGACGAGCGCGATCGCAACCGGGCCGATTCGCCGCTGAAACCCGCGCAGGATTCCGTGCTTCTGGACTCGACCCACCTCACGGTCGACCAGGCCGTGGCAGAAGCCGTGAACATTGTGGCCGGCAAACTGCGTGCGGCGGGGATTTCTTCCTGACGTTGCGCAGAATTCGTCCCGCAAACACTCCGCTCTGTTGCAACCGATCTATCCCCGTCTCGATGCTGGCTCCTGTGGATTGTGGCGTGGGATCGTCCCATGACCCCCGACCTTCGCCGCGCGCAATCCAGCAATGCAACCTCCGCGATGCAGCCTGACCTCCGCGCGAGTTCCCGTTGCCAGGCGCAATGCTATAGGCTTTGAATATGGAGTTAACTTGCAGCCGCTGTCACCAGACTGTGCAGGACGGGAACTGCTTTTGCCCGAACTGCGGGCTGCCGCAGCTGGTCTACTCCGCCGAGAACTCTGGCGACGCCGGACAGGGTGAACGCTGGGGCGAGGCCGTACGCGATGCGAACTCGGTCGATTGGAGTTCGGCCCTGCGGTCGACCCTTCCCCTGGCGATTCCGACCGGAATTCTCTGTTCGATGCTTTCGCCGGTGAGCATCATCGGGCTACTCATGATGGGCGGGGCTGCTGCATGGGTGGTGGCGCTTTACACGCGCAGCCATCGGCCGACGTGGATCACGGTCGGCGCCGGCGCGCGCATCGGTTTTGTGACTGGAGTGGTGGGAAGCTGGACGGCCGCCGCCGTGAGCGGGCTTTCCCTCTATGCCATGCGCTTCTGGCTGCACCAGGGCAGCGCCTTCGACGATTTCTGGCAGAGTCTTGTGAATCAGTGGCAGGCGCAAGTGACCGCTACCGGCGCCGACGCGCAGAACGTTGCCGCATTCAAGACCGTTCTGATCTCTCCGGAAGGGCGTGCCGGCCTGGTCCTCGTTGCGATCGCTTTCCTGATGGGGACCCTGGTGCTCTTTGCCATCGCGGGGGGCGCTCTGGGCGCGCGCATGCTCACGCGTACCCGCCGCCCGGAAAAGTGAAGCCCCGTGAATTGATTTGACCAAAATCGCACCCGCCAGTATCGTAGTGAATATGAGTTTTGGGCTCGGAGCGTTGGTGTGTTGGGCGTGTTGTTGCACGTCACACCGGCCTTGTGCGTGAGCTGACTTTAAGGTTCGACTCCAAGGCCGCGTGACAGCCCAAGTGCTGACGCGGCTTTCGTGTCTTTGGCGGAATAGCCATCCAGACTCGGCCCTTCTTCAAAAATGCATGCAACGATGAGTTTTCTCTCTAATGCGCGGCCGCTTGTGCCTGCCTCCCGGCGGGCCAATCGTTGTTGTCGCTGCTGTTGTTGTAGCCGCTAGCAAATTCCCAAGCGCCTTTTCAACTTGGACGCACGCTGGCACGAAACCCCTATACGGGAGCTTTCGCCGGGTGCAAATTCCCAGCAGCCCACAGCAACGGGCCTGGCAAATTCTTCAGGAGGCAAGCGTGTCATTTCAGGAAAGACTGGTTCGCAAATTTCTTCTTGTTTTCGTGGTGGCCATCCCAGCCGCCGTCGCAATTCCGGCCGGCGCACAGACTGTGGGCGCAACCATTGGCGGAACCGTCCACGACGCCACGGGGGCCGCGGTGAGCGGCGCCACGGTCACGGTGCGGCAGACGGAGACGGGCGCGACGCGAACGCTCGTAACCGGCGCGGATGGCCGCTATGCTGCGCCCAGCGTGCCCGTAGGCGACTACACGGTCTCCGTGGCGCACGACGGATTTCAGCCGCAACAGCAGAAGGGCATCGATTTAGCCGTCGGCCAGAGCGTGCAGCTCAACTTCACGCTCAGCGTGAGCTCGGTGCACGAAGAGGTGGTAGTCGATGCGGGCAACCCCGTCGTCAACGTCACCTCGCAGCAAGTGTCCGGCCTCATCGATGCGCGCCAGGTGAAGGAGCTGCCGCTGAACGGCCGCAGCTACGACCAGTTGATCACGCTCAACCCGGCCACGGTGAACTATACGGGCCAGCGCTCCGGCAGCATCGGCACATCCAACTCGTCAGTAGGCAACATGTTCAGCGCCAGCGGGCGCAGGCCGCAGGACAACTTGTTTCTGCTGAACGGCGTTGAATACACGGGCGCGTCGCTGATCAACGTGACTCCCGGTGGAACGTCTGGACAGCTGCTGGGAATCGACGGTATCCGCGAATTCAACGTGGTGACCGACACCTATGGAGCCGAATACGGCAAGCGCGATGGAGCACAAGTTTCGATTATCACAACCGGTGGCACGGATGAGCTCCATGGATCGGTTTACGATTTTGAGCGCAATAGCTACTTCGATGCCCGGAATTACTTCGACGGGACGCGCATCCCGGAGTTCCAGCGCGATGACTTTGGCGCGTCGCTGGGCGGCCCCATCAGGAAGGATAAGACATTTCTATTCGCGAACTACGAAGGATTCCGCCAGAACCTTGGCGAGAGCCTCGTGACACTGGTGCCGGATGCAACCTCGCGTGGCAAGGCCGTGAGCAGCGTGCAGCCGCTCCTGAATCTGTGGCCGGTCGCGAACGGTCCCGAAATCCTCACCAATGGCTCGGCATCCGGTATCGCGGAATGGATCGGAACGGCGCCGCAGAACATTCGCGAAGACTTCGGCACCGCACGCTTTGACCAAAACCTGACCTCGAAGGACACCTTCACCAGCGTGTATACCGTGGATGACTCCTCGGCCGTTTCGCCATCGGCCGATCCTTACTCCTATGTATCGGAGCGGCTGCGTGAGCAGGTGCTGAGCGGCGAAGAGAAACACACGTTCAACAGGGCGGTGAATGTGGCGCGCGTCGGCTTTTCGCGGGCTAGCTACTACTTCTATGGCTACGTCCCTGCTGCCCAGCAGGCGCTGGCGCCGAGCGTTCGCTCCGGCGTGCCGACCTATGCCGTGGTGATTGCGGGTTCGACTGCCTCGAATGGCGCATCGTCAATCACCACGGCAGGCGCCAACGTGGGTGCGAACAACGGCATTACGCGCAACCTTTTTACCTACGACGATCATGCCTACTACACAAAAGGCAAGCACAGCCTTGAGGCAGGGGTATGGTTGCAGCGCCTTCAGTCGAACGACAATCTCGCGCAGGATCAGTATGGGCAGGCATCGTTTGCTTCGCTGACGACTTTCCTTGCGGGCACCATTAAGACTTTCACCTACGCGCCGCAAACCACCGAGCTCGGCTGGCGGACCTTGTTTGTGAATGCGTTTATTGAGGACGTCTATCACACTGCTCCGCGGCTTGAGGTTCGCATAGGATTTCGCAGCGAGTCTTCGACGGGTTGGAGTGAGTCGCAGGGGCGTGCCGGTGTCTACACATTTTCGAATGGCGTGATCGCCAGCACGCCCACTATTCTTGGGAACGCCATTACCAACAATCGCGCTATCTTTCTGCCCGAGCCGCGCATCGGCATGGCGTGGAACGTCTTCGGCGACGGCCGCACCAGCGTCACGGCGGGAGCCGGCCTGCACCATTCCTTGCTCGATGCTCTCGACTATCGGCTCGACCAGGCTGCGCCGTTCAACACCGTGTATTCGTACTCCAGCACCACGGTGGCGAACCCAATCAGCAGCACTCCGCTGGTGTCGCCTTCGACAGTTGACAGCGGTATTCGAACGCCCACGCTGTTAGCCTACAACCTCAAAATCGAACAGCAGATCGCCCCGTCGACGTCGCTTTCGATTGGCTACGACGGCTCGCACAGTTACCACCAGATTCTGAATGGGGACTTGAATGAGCCCGCATATACCGTGCTGGCGAACGGCGCCATCTACTACCCCAACACCACCAAGGCCAACACTGCGGTGGCCAATACAACCTCATGGTGGGCCGGTGGCTCAGGCAACTACAACGCCCTGATCCTTGACGTGCGGCATGATCTGGCACATGGGTTGCAACTGCGGGGAAACTTTACATGGGCGAAGAACCTTGACGACGGCTCAGCGTGGAACACGTCGGTCTCATCCAACACCCCGGCATTCGTGGAAGTTCCTTCATTGCCGCATCTGGATTACGGCTCAGCGGCCACCGACATTCACCACGCGGCTGCAATCAATGCCACCTACGAGCTACCTTTTGGCGCCGGCAAGACCCTGTTTGCCAATGACGGACACGCAGCGGAAGCGTTGCTGTCAGGATGGTCGCTGTCGTCCATCTCGAATCTGTTCACCGGATTCCATTTTTCGCCGCAGTTAGGTTACAACCCCACAGGCTCGGGCGACTCGCGCAACCCGGTGCGGCCAAGCTGGAATTCGAGCTTCAACGGGTCGCTGTATCCGGGCGGCAACACCGCAGCACGCGTGGCCGAGTTCTTCAACCCCAATGCGTTTTCCGCCCCGGCCTACGGAACAGTCGGCAATGTCAGCCGCGATTCGCTGGTGGGGCCCGGCTATGCGGACTGGGATGTCTCGCTGCTCAAATCCACGCAGGCCACGGAGCGGCTGCATGTGCAATTTCGCGCCGAGTTCTTCAACGTGCTGAACCACACAAATCTTCAACTGCCGAACGAGGTTGTGTATTCAGCAGGGCCCACGCAGGGAACCACAGCCAATCAGACCACGGCCGCAGCCTTTGGCTCACCCGGCGTCATCTCAGCAACGGCGAACACCAGCCGCCAGATTCAACTGGGTTTAAAGATATTGTTCTAGTAACGATACGGCGGATTCCGGCGCCCGCGTTTTTTGCTCGGTGACACCAGGGATTTCGCCCGCCGCGGGCGTGATCGCGGCGACTTCGACAACGTGGCGGCAGATTCAGTTCAGAGCCACGTTCGAGTCCTAGCCGCAGCTGCGCGTCCCGATGAAGCGTACTGCCCCGTGCCCCATCCTTCCGGCGTCCTTTTGCCGGAAGGGTGGGATCGCACCACTCTCCACTCGCCACCGACCTGCCGACTTGCTGACTTGCTGACTTGCTGACTCGCTCCCCTGTTCCCTGCTCCCTGTTTTTCTGCGATCATCAAGCGAGGTCGCCCATGTGCCGCAACATCAAAATGCTCTTCAACTTCGATCCGCCCGCCACGCCGGATGAAATCCGCAGCGCGTCCCTGCAGTTTGTGCGGAAGATCAGCGGGTTCAACAAGCCATCGAAAGCCAACGAGGCAGCTTTCGCCAAAGCCGTAGACGAAGTTGCCGCCGCATCCGAGCGCCTTCTCCGCCAGCTTCAAACCCAGGCGCCGCCACGTAACCGCGAAGACGAAGCCGCAAAAGCGCGAGCCCGCAACCTCGCACGCTTTGGCGATTGATTTCGCGACCACGGTTTTTCGTTCTGCAATTGCCCGCCCAATCCCCTTCCCGGCTCAAAAATGAGAACATCGACTAGGAGAATCTTCCCCTTAATCCGGGTTCCAATCTATGAGAGAAATCGTTACCTTTGTCTTCGGCCTGGCATTGCTGGGCAATGCGGCTCTTTTTGTGCCCCAAGCCATTGCCGTGTGGCGCAAGAAAAGCGATGAGGGCATTTCGCTGGTCACCTTCGGCGGCTTTTGCATTCTGCAGGTGATCGGGGTGGTGCACGGCGTCTACGAGCACGACAACTCCCTCATCGTCGGCCTTGGCGCCAGCTTTTTGACCTGCGGAACCGTCACCTTCCTGACGGTTATCTACCGCATCCGGCGTCTGCGGAGCACAGCGGCTGCCTGACAGCCCGATCGAACGTCCGGAAAACCCCGATGAACCCCTGAGATGCCACCTGAACAGTAATTTGTGACCTGTGTCACATCCCATGTTCTGCAAAGGGGGTACGACAGGGGAATGCAATCCAGCGTATACTTCTCTTCCACGGCAAAGGCCCCCGATGACCACGGGGGTCATGCGGCATATCCCTGGCTGAGGCCCATGGAGGAACCAATGAAGATCACCGACACCGTTGACCAGGTGCTCAAGAATAAGGCCTTCAACAAAATCCTGCCCATTTCCCCTGAGCAGACCGTGCACCACGCCTTGTCGCTGATGGCCGAGTACGATGTTGGTGCCCTGATGGTGATGTCGGGGCAGAAGCTGGTCGGCATCCTGTCGGAGCGCGATTACGCGCGCAAGGGCATTCTCAAGGGCCACGCCTCCAGGGACACCAAGGTCGGCGAGATCATGACCAGCCCGGTGATCTCGGTCAGCCCGCAGCACACTGTGGACGATTGTATGAACCTGATGACCCAGGGCCACTTCCGCCACCTGCCCGTGCTCGACGGCGACAAGGTGGTGGGCGTGATCTCCATCGGCGACATGGTGAAGTGGGTGATCAGCGGCCAGGAGCACGCCATCCAGGCGCTCGAGGGCTACATCATGGGGGCGTATCCGGGATAGGTCTTATCGAGGAACTTCGCACCAACAACGACCTGTCATCCTGAGCGACCGAAGCGCGCCGGAACGGCGCAGCGATGGGAGTCGAAGGATCTTGCGGTTGTCTTTTCTCCATTGACCCAAACGGCCAGCACGGCGCATGCACGCCGCTTGGAGTTATAAACCTCTAAGCGGTGACCCGCTCTTATTTTGCCCCGGTAGATTCAGCCGGCGTCGCGGTGACGGTAAACGAATAAATGTTGATGTTTTGCGTTCCCAGCATCAATGCATATTCGCCCGGAGCGAGGGGAGACTGAGGACGCACCAGCCAAACATGTTCTTCGGGCCGCGCCTGGTCCACCGGAATCAGATCGCTCTTGTTGGCGTCGACCATCTTATTCCCGCCGACGACCGGATAAACAATCATTCTCCCGCCATCGAGTTCGCGGCTCCCCTTCTTCGGGTGCAGGCGCACAATGACAGGCTGACCGGGCAAGGAGAGAATGTGACAGATGCAAAGGATTGGCTGCGCGGAGCCCACCTGAGTTGCCGCATGTTCGCCTCCGTATTCTTCGACAAGTTTGGCTGGAACCACACCATAGGAAAGTGAGGCGGCAACGCCGTGAGCGGTCTTCATCTTGGCCGGCATCTCATTCGCGATTTCCCTCCACGACGAGTCTTGAATGAAGATCCCGGGCCTGTCCATCGGATAATCGGACACGAGACTGGCATTTGCAGGAGCAGATTGCGGCGATTGGTCTTGTGAGAAGGCGACGGTGGCAGTCATTACGGCGAGCAGAAACCCGCCGGCGAGAACGATCCGAGGCATACAAGCTCCACAGCCATTGAGTTTTCTTCGGTTCATTCGGCAGCGGCGCGGAAGTCCCTTGCGAGGAATGCCGCCGCTTCATATTTCCGGAGATCGCAACCAAACTACCACGCAACGGCCGGCGAAGCAAACACGACGCCGCGGCCGGCATCCTGTTCGCTCACCCCAGAAAGATTCCCGCAATCGCCGCCGAAATCAGGTTGGCCATGGTTCCGGCGAGCATGGCGCGCACGCCCAATTTGGCCAGGTCGTTGCGGCGCTCGGGCACCAGCGCGCCGATGCCTCCAATCTGCATGCCGATCGATCCCAGGTTGGCGAATCCGCACAGCGCGAATGTGGCAATGGTGAAGGAGCGCGGCATGAGCGTGGCTTTTTGCGCGCCCAGACCGATGTAGGCGATGACCTCGTTGAGCGCCATGCGCGTGCCCAATAGATTTCCGATGGCCATGCAGTCGTGCCAGGGCACGCCGATGAGCCACGCCACGGGCGCGAACAGGAATCCCAGGATTTGGCCGAGCGAGCCGGGCACCCAGTGCGTCCAGGGCATGCCGTGCACCCAGCTCAGCATCATGTCGAGCAGCGCCACCAGCGCCAGAAAACTGATGAGCATGATGCCGACATTCATAGCCAGCTTGCCGCCGTCGATGGTGCCGCGGGCAATGGCGCCGATCAGGTTTTCATCGGCGTGCAACTCGTCCTTGGGAATCACGACCTTGCCTTCGGTGGCCGGCACACCGGTCTCGGGCACCAGCATCTTGGCGATCAGGATGGTTCCCGGCGAGGTCATGATGACGGCCGAAAGCAGGTGGCGCGCCTCCACGCCCTGCGAGATGTACATGGCCATGATGCCGCCAGAGACGTGCGCCATGCCGCTGGTCATGATCACCATGAGCTCGCTGCGCGTGGCTTTCGACAGGAAGGGCCGAATGGTGAGCGGTGCCTCGGTCTGCCCCATGAAGATGGAGGCCGCAACGTTCATGCTTTCCGCGCCCGAGATGCGCATGGTCTTGAGCATGACCCAGGCCATCACGCGAATGATTTTCTGCATCACGCCGATGTGATAGAGCACCGCGAAAAACGCGGAGATGAAGATGATGGTGGGCAGAACCTGAAAGGCGAAAATCGCGCCCTTGTTGGGGCCCAGCAGGGCACCGAAGGCGCCGGAGTTGGGCAGCCCGAGTTCGCCGAAAAGGATCTTCGTCCCGGCAAAAGTGGCCGACAGCATATTGGTGACCACGCCGCCCGCCCATGACATGGCATCGCGCCCCAGGCCGAAGCGCAGCACCAGGAAGGCAAAGGTGATCTGCAACCCCAGGCCCCAGAAAATGGTGCGCCAACGGATGCGCCTGCGGTCAGTAGAAAACAGCCACGCGGCCAGTAGAACGGCCAGAATTCCTAATACTCCGGTGAATCGCCCCAATGCAGTTGCCTCCTGAATACAGAGATCAGGGGTCAGAGATCAGAGATCAGTTGACCCAGTGGGAGTCGCCGGTTCCGGCCGGTTCCCTGTTCGTAACATCGAAAACTCCGAAGATGAAAAATGATAACCGATCGACTCCCATAACAAGCTGCTTCCCGTCCTGAAGCCGAGAACTGCAAACGCGGATCATCGGGCTGAAGCCTGATCTCTGATCTCTGATCTCTGATCTCTGAGATACCTCTCCGCCGCCTCGCGTGTAAACACCCTCCCCACCAACGGCACTGCGTGCGGCAGAGTTTTGGAGAAGTGGATCGCCTTATGAAGGATCTCCACTGGCTCAGCGAGCATCTCCGCGTTCGTCGCATAGATGGTTGCGAAAAGCTGGCCGCGCTCTACGCGTGCGCCGCGCCGCGCGTGAAAAAGAATCCCAGCATGCGGATCGACCGGCTCGCCGGCATTCTCGCGGCCCGCGCCGGTACGCTGCACGGCCCAGCCCAGCGCGGTGGTATCCATTTCGGCCACGTAGCCGCTCTCCCACGCATCGACTTTCAGAGTTGCGCCGGGCTTGTGGAAGCCCTCCATATCGTCGAAGACCGTAACATCTCCGCCCTGCGCATCGACCATCTTCATAAAGGCAGCAAGCCCGGCGCCGTCGGTGAGTGCCGCTTCAGCCAGCGAGTAACCGGCCTGAGGGGTTTGGGCTTTGCCGCCCAGATGGATCATCCATCCGGCGAGGATGAGCGAAAGCTCGCGCAAGTCTTCACTCCACGCCGGCCGCGCGCTGCGCAACAGCTCCACGCACTCGACAAGTTCAATCCAATTTCCGGCCGCGCGTCCCAGCGGCTGGCTCATGTCGGTCAAGAGGGCCACGGTTTCGGTGCCGGCGGACTCGGCCGTGGCCACCATCAGGCCGGCGAGAAACTCCGCGTCCTGCAACTTGCGCAGGAACGCGCCGGAGCCGGTCTTCACGTCGAGCACCAGCCCATTCAACCCCGCGGCCAGTTTTTTGCTCAGAATCGACGCGCAGATGAGGCCTGGATTTTCGACCGTGCCGGTGCGGTCGCGCAATGCGTAGAGCTTGCGGTCGGCAGGCGCCAGTTGATCGGTCTGGCCGATGATCGACGCGCCGCACTTCTGAATCACGGCCTCAAACTCGGCCAGCGTGAGCGCGGTGCGGTAACCCGGAATCGCCTCCAGCTTGTCGAGCGTGCCGCCGGTGTGGCCGAGCGCGCGCCCGCTGATCATGGGCACGGCCACGCCGCACGCCGCCGCCAGCGGCGCCACCAGGAAACTCGTCTTGTCGCCCA
>CAZMWL010000039.1:0-32552 GCA_964569985.1 uncultured Occallatibacter sp. | reverse complement strand
ACCAGGCCCAGGCCGAAGAGTCCGAAATAAAGTCCGAGGACGAGGCTGTAGCCGACGAGCAGCAGCGTGGGCGCAAGAAGCGGCATATCGCCGTAGTGCGACATGGTGTCGCGCACCCAGTAGCAGTTGCCCATGTACCAGAGAAATCCGCAGAGATAGGCGACAAAGAATCCACGGCGCAGAGGATGGCGCTCTCCGGATTGCGGATTGCTGAGCAAAGCCCACAGCAAAGGGACTAACCCGAACCACGCAAAGACGCTTCGCCAGGGCGGCATGGGTCCGGCCAGTGGAAACGGCAGTTCCAGCAAGCCCGCGGAAAGAGCCGCGGCAACCCAAAGCTTCGCCCCAGACGTCCATGACGATTGCATACATCGGCGAGTGTAAAACATTTGCCTAAGGTAGAATCGAGATCATGATATTCGCTACCTTCGCGATACGCGTGTTGGAAGTGATGTTCTTTGTCGGCCTGGTGGGATCGGCGATCGTGGTGCTGATCAGCTTTTTCGAGGATGGCAAAGAGCTGTTCGGCAAAGACTAGGGCTCTGACCTCGCGATGTCGATCCTCGGGTATGTGCGGGTCCGGAGACCGGCGGTACTCAGATCGGCCCCCTCTTACGCATCCTTTTCCATCGCAGACTTGCGGTCCTCCTCCGAGAAGGCCGCGGCCTTACCCTTACGCGCCGCGCCGACGTAGTGAGAAACTGCCGCCATCGTGGCCGCAATGCCCGCTTTGCTGGTGCTGTAACTCATGGCCGAAGGCAGCGGGATACTCATGGCCGCCGCGGTCGCGATGGCATCCTGATTCGCCCCCAGAAACACGAAATCCCAGTTGTACTTGTCTCTCTGTTCCCGGATCAACTCGCCGATCCGTTCCAGGCTGTATTCCTTGCTCGCGTTCTCCTGGCCGTCGGTAAGCGTAACCACAATGACTTTGGATGGGCGCTGCGGTTCCGGAAGCGCCGCAAGCTCCTGGCCCAGTTCGACGATGGTGCGTCCCTGCGCATCCAGCAGCGCGGTCGATCCGCGCGGCACAAACGTGTTCTGGGTCAGCTCGGGGCACAGCTTCAGATTCATGTCGAAGACGGTTTCGTACCGGTCGTCAAACTGCACGAGCTTGACCATGGCTTCCCCGGGAAGCTCGCGCTGCGTTCTGATGAATTCGTTGAATCCCGACACGGTCGATTCCTTGCAGCTTTCCATGGAGCCCGAGCGATCCAGAACGATCGCAATGCGCGTGAAGTTTTCCTTCATTTTTCCTCCTCCGCCTTCGCTTCTTTTCTTGACGGGCCGGCTTTCGCGGGGGTAGCCAGCTTATAGATCACCGCCTTCTCGACTTTAAGCGCGGCGGTGATGCTCTCTCCCGGAGGCCGCCTTCCGTTGTAGACGTCGCTCAGGTACTGCGGAGAAACGCCGAGCCGGGATGCGAATTGCTGTGCGGTTTGCTCGCCCTGCTGCTTCTTCAGGAACTCCATAAACTGCTCGAGGTTCATTTTCCTGACGCCCATGGCATCAGTATACGTCAAATGACGTATCCGTCAAGTGACGTAGATTGGCGGCCGCTTTCGGGCCCATCGCAGCGATCTGAAACCCGCGCCCCCACAACGCGATGCAGGACGGGCACAAAGGTTGCCTGAATTTCGTTGACACGCATCGGTTTGAAAATTAGACTCATCGCAGAGCGGTGGTTTCGCTCAGAAGGTTTTTCACCACCGGTTCCCCGGCCGGCTTTCAAGCGATGGCCTCTTCTCGAACGACCGTAGCCCCTCCAAGTGACCGCGTGCGGTTGATCGTGGCGTCCTCCGTGATGCTCACGTTTATCTCCTTCTGGCGCGCGGCAGCCATCGTTCTCAACGATCTTGGATCGTCAGCCTTTTACGCGGGCGGCATCGCCGAGCAGGCGGTGGGCGCGGCGGCTCCGTGGTTCATTCTCGGCATTATGCTTTTCAGTTTCGCCGTGCGCGCGGTGTACGTGGAAAGCTGTTCGATGTTCACGCGCGGCGGCGTGTACCGCGTAGTCAAGGAAGCGCTCGGCGGCGGCTTCGCCAAGCTCAGCGTTTCCGCGCTGATGTTCGACTACATCCTCACCGGCCCCATCTCCGGCGTTTCCGCCGGGCAATATATTACCGGCCTTCTCAACGAACTCATCACTGTCGCCAACCAGTGGCATTGGCTGCCGCCGGCCTTGATGGACGTGCACAACAATCCCATCCAGCTGAACATGGACTACACGTCGGCGCTGCTGGCTGCGGCAGTGACGATTTATTACTGGTGGCAGAACGTCAAGGGCATTGAGGAGTCGAGCGACAAGGCGCTGCGCGTGATGCAGGTGACCACGGTCATGGTGATCATTCTGCTGGCGTGGGGCTGTTATTCGGTTGCCATTCGCGGCGCCCACCTTCCGCCTTCGCCTATCCCCTCCCATTTCCATTTCAGCAATGATGCGCTCGGATTCCTGAAAGGCCACGGGTTGCCGATCTTCGGCCTGTTTGGCGTCCTGATGGCCTTCGGCCACTCCATCCTCGCCATGAGCGGCGAGGAGAGCCTGGCTCAGGTGAACCGCGAAATCGAGCACCCGAAACTGAGGAACCTGAAGCGCGCGGCGATCGTCATCGCGATTTACAGCCTGATCTTCACAGGCGGGGCCACGCTGCTCGCGTCGATGCTTATCCCCAACTACGAGCGGACCCACATCTATTCCGACAATCTGATCGCCGGACTCGCGATGTTCATGGTGGGACCGCTGGTGTGGCGCATTCTTTTCCGCGTCTTCGTGGTGCTGGTCGGATTCCTGATTCTTTCGGGCGCCATCAATACTTCCATGATCGGATCGACCGGTGTGCTGATGCGCGTGGCCGAAGACGGCGTGCTGACCGACTGGTTCCGCAAGCCGCACCGGCGGTTCGGCACCAGCTATCGCATCGTGAACCTGGTTTTTATCCTGCAGATGTTCACGATCATCGCGAGCCGCGGCAATGTGATCATGCTCGGCGAAGCGTACGCATTCGGCGTGATCTGGTCGTTCACATTTAACAGCCTGTCGATGCTGGTGCTGCGCTGGAAGTACAAGGGCGAACGCGGCTGGAAGGTGCCGCCCAACATCCGCGTCGGAAAAACCGAAATCCCCATCGGCTTGATCTCGGTGTTCATGGTTCTGCTGGCGACCGCGACCGTGAATCTGTTCACCAAATCGATTGCCACGGTGAGCGGGATTATTTTCGCGATCGCGTTTTTCATCGTGTTTACGGTGTCGGAGCGCATCAACCTGCGGAAACACGCGCAGACCGCCAAGGAAATGAAAGACCATTTCCAGTTGGAACACCAGGACACGGTGGATCGGGAATCGGTCGCCATCCGCCCCGGCGGCGTGATCGTGACCATGCGCGATGCCGCCAATCCGCTGGCCCTCAAGTGGACCCTTGGGCACACCAGCACCGATGAGCGGGACGTGGTGGTCGTCAGCGTCAGGCTCATGGGCGCCGGCGGACCGGAATACCTGAGCGCCGAAGAACAGAGCTTCAGCGAGCACGAGCAAATGGTCTTTACCAAAGCCGTGTCGGTTGCAGAGAGCTTTGGCAAGAGGGTTTCGCTCCTGGTGGTTCCGGCAGCCGAGATCTTTCCCGCTCTCACCCAGACAGCGAGCTCGCTTGAGGTGGAGTCGGTGGTCTCCGGCAGTTCGAGATCGTTGACCGCCGAAGAACAGGCTTTCTACATGGGGCAGGCCTGGGAAGCGTTGCCCGAGCCCAAGCGGCAATTCAATTTCTGTGTTGTGTCTCCCGATGGCGAGGTGAAGGTGTTTTATATCGGGCCTCATGCGCCTTCTTTGAGTCCCGCGGATGTGCAGCTGGTGCACCGGCTGTGGCTGAACATGCGCCGCGACCCAAAGGCTGGGGACCTGCATCACAGCGACATCATCACTTACGCTCTGACGCGGCTGGCCGGCCAGTACGCGCGAGAGAAAGACGACATCCTCCGCGATCTACGCAATTGCCACGGCGCAGGATCACCTGCCTCGGTGCGGATTGGCGCGCAGGATACTCTCGCTCCCGGTGGCATCACGCCCTCCCCGCGCGCGGTGAAGCAGACGCGCGACCAATAAAACAGGGGTCAGGTTTCAGGGGTCAGGTTTCAGAAAACCTGCTCGCCAAGTCCTGACACCTGAAACCTGTCTTTACGCGGTGTACTCGTCTCCCGGCTTCCAGTGCACCACCTTTACGCCCGGCTCAACCAGAGCGCCCAGTTCTTCCGGCGTGCCTGTGAGCGGCGGAAAGGTGCCCCAATGGATGGGCAGGACAACCTTGGGCGACAGGAGGCGGCAGGCAAGCGCCGCTTCTTTCGGTCCCATGGTGTAATGGCCGCCAATCGGCAGCATGGCCACCTCAGGCTTGTACAACTCGCGGATGAGCTGCATATCGCCAAAGACGCAGGTGTCGCCCGCGTGGTAGAGCACCGGACCGCCGGCCGCTTCCAGCACGAACCCGCCGGCAACGCCGACATAATGAACGCCCTTTTCATCCTGCGCACCGGAAGAATGCTTGGCGTCGACCATGGTGGCGGCCACATCGCCGAGTTGCACGGTCCCGCCCAGGTTCATGCCGATGGTTTCCTGAACGCCCTTGCCGGCGATGTAATCCGCCAGTTCGTAGACTGCAACCACGGTCGATCCGTGCTTCCTGGCCACCGGCGCGGCGTCGGAGATATGGTCTCCGTGTCCGTGGGTCAGCAGGATGTAGTGGATTTTCGACGGGAGTTCAAAATCCTGCGGGTATTTGGGATTATGCGCAATGAAGGGGTCGATCAGGATATTGGTTCCCCTGGCCGTGTGAACCAGCACCGTAGCGTGCCCGAGCCAGGTAATGCGGGTGGAGTCCGATGTGCTCATGATGCCTCCTCAGCTTTCAGCTTTAGCTTTCAGCTCTCAGCTCCTGCGCCGGGTCTTGGCTGTCAGCTGAGAGCTGAAGGCTGAGAGCTTCTTCTTGGTCCCTAGGTCCCTGCCTTCCTCACCGCGTAATGATGACCTCGGAAACGCTGTCCTTGGCGAGGAACTGCCGATGTCCCGACCACCCCGTAAACAGGCGCTCGATGCTGCGGTTGGTAAACGCGCGCTGGATGGGATACTGCTTCGTCCTCTGCATATCAACTTCATCGCCTGGGGTGACATGGTAGCGGTAACGCACCGCCTCTTCGCCGTGCGTGCGGGTGTGAAAGAAGGCCAGCACCTGCCCGCCGGGATTCATGGCCGAACGCAGACGCTCCACCAACGGCGCTACAAACGGCTCGGGCAGATAGTCCAGCGCGGTCCACAAAAGCACCACGTCATAAGTGCGTCCGGAGAGATTGAGCGATTGATCGAGACAGCCCTCGACGTTCCAGATCGAGTTGCCGTCCTCGTCGCTGCCCGAGCGCCAGTCGCTCATGTAGGCATCGTAGACAAGGTCGGCGAGATAGACGCTATGACCCAGGCTGGTGAGGTAGTTGATATTGGCGGGCGAGGTGTAGCCGGTATCGATGATGCGCAGCCCCGGTTCGGCCTGCAAGCGCTTGCGCAAAACCGCCCATGCCCCGGAATGGCGCGCCACGCGAGGCCCCGTAAGCCCTGCGGCCTCAGGCGGTGCAGCGGCCTTATGTTTCTTGTCGAACCAACGACGCAGCACAGTGCATTCCTCAGACGGCCGGACACGTGCGGATGGGGGATTCAGAAATTGCCCGGCGCGAGTTGTCAGCTTTCGAAAATAGCGCCGCTGTGCTGAAAGTTCACGCCCTCGGTTTCTTTCGAAACCGACTGCGTCAGATCTACCTTGCCGCGAAAGACGGCGTTGTCTTCGACGGCCAGGCGCAGGGCGCGGATATCGCCCTCGAGGTTGCATCCAGCGCGTAACTCCACACGCCCGCTGGCCACAACATTACCCTGAACCCGGCCCAAAACCAGTACGTCCTTGGCGGAAAGATCGGCCGCTACATTGGCATTGGGACCGATGGTCAGCCGGCTCTCTGCCAGGCTGACTGTTCCTTCCACCCTTCCGTCCACGATCAGGTCTTCTTTGCCCTTCACTTCACCGCAGATCACGATCGTTTTCCCGATGCGCGCGGGAGCATTGTCCGCTGCCATAGATTTGATCCCTTTCCCACTGCCTTTTAGGCCCTGCCCGCACTATATCAACCCTGCCATAAGGGTTCAATTCACGTCTGCGCAAAATTACCGATTCTGCGCGGGTTTCTCCACCATACACCCGTTCGGCTGTTGAAAGAATGAAAGAGGGCCCTGCGGCGCCGACTGGCACCGTACACTAATCGTTGTGAACCGATTCATTGCCCTCCTCCTCCTGGCTCCATGGGTGATTCCGGTCCCCTGGGTGAATCCGGTCTTTGCCCAGCCCGCCTCAGGCCATGGCGTGGCTGCGCCCACCCTTACGGGTCAAGCCCTGGTGGACCGCGCGCTCGCCAACGAGTTGAATGCGGCCGAGGATGCAAGCCATCCCATGCGCTACCTGTTGCGCAAAACCAGTCCGCGGCTGACTACGACCAAGGAGATCCTGGAAACCCGCGACGGTGAGGTAGCGCGGTTGACTGCGGTCGACAATAAGCCGCTGAGCGCTGCCGATGAAAGCAATGAGGAAGCACGGCTCCATGCGCTGCTCGGCGATCCGGGCAAACAGCGACGCCGCAGGCAGGCCGAGGACGACGACGCCGGACGCGCACTCAAGGTACTGCGCGCCTTGCCCAGCGCCTTTCTGTATCAAGATGCCGGCCCCGGCCAGGGGCCTACGGGGAAGGTGGAGAAGTTCACCTTCCGGCCCAATCCCGCGTTCACTCCCCTCTACCTGGAGACGGAGGTTTTGCCGGCCATGGCCGGGGAGATCTGGATCGATCCCGTGCATCTTCGCGTGGCGCGCCTCGAAGGCCACGTGCAAAAAGACGTGGACTTTGGCTGGGGAATCCTGGGCCGGCTGAACAAGGGCGGCTGGATCGTGATCGAGCAGGCGGACGTGGGCCCGGATAAGGGAATCGATCAGTGGCGGACGGTGCACTTCCAGATGCAGATGAGCGGCAGGGTGGTCATCAAGACCCGTGTGTTTGACACCACGGAAGATCAATCCAACTACGCGCCGCTGCCTCTGGGAATGAGCTACCAGAAAGCCATCGAACTGTTGCTCTCCGGCAAATAAATCCTCATGCATGAAAAAAGCGGCCCAGGCAATTGCCGGGGCCGCTTCATTCTGTGTGAATCGGTAGCTTACTTCACCTTGATGATAATCATGGCGAAGGTGAACAGGGTGAGCGACTCGATGAACGCCAGGCCGATGATCATGAAGGTCATCAAGCCGGCGCGGGTTCCGGGGTTGCGCGCCAATGCTTCCGTGGTCGAGCCAACCGCCCTTCCCTGGCCCAGGCCGCAAAGTCCGGCGGCCAGGCCCATGCCGAGGCCGACGCCGATCGGCACCATGTTGATCGCGGGCGAGCCGCCATCTGCAAAGGCTGGGATGGCGAAGCAAAGCGCCGCCAGGGCCATGAACACATATTGAAGTTTCCGCATAATTCTCCTGCTTCCCTAAAGATTGACCGCCAGTGGGTGGTTGAGGCTCACCGTGCTCGGCATTTTTCGGAAACTACGTGCCCTTGGCCGCTTCCTACAAGGTCACCGCTCCCTGTTGGTCGCGGTGACTTGACGGTAGTGCCTCCGACGCGCTGCTCTTCCGAAAAATGCTTTTGGCCCCCTCACGCTTGCGGCCTTCCGTGGTGCGGAGCGGAAGCGCTCTCCGCCGGAATCTTTTTTCAGTGGTCAGTTATCAGTGATCAGTGGTCAGAACGCGCAGATGCCTCGGATAGGAACTGGCTCGCGCAGGTAGCAAATTACTGATCACGGACCACTGACAACTGACAACTGTTTTTAGTGCTCGTGCGACACCGCCATCGACAGGTAGATCATCGACAGCAGCATGAATACGTAAGCCTGGATGAGCGCCACGAAGCCGTGCAGGCCCAGGGTGAGCGCCGGAAAAGCGAAGGGAATGAAAGAAAAGGCGATCAGGGTCAGCAAATCGCTGGCCAGCATGTTGGCGTAAAGACGGATGGTGAGCGACATCATGCGGGCGAGGTGGGAAATCACCTCGACAGGGAACAGCAGCGGAGACATCCACCAGATGGGCCCGGCAAACTGCTTCATGTAGCCGATGGGACCGTGCACGCGGAGGCCGTGAAAGTTGTAGTAAAGAAATGTGAGGACCGCCAGGCCCAGCGGCACCCAGGGCTGGCTGGTGGGCGTGGTCACGCCGGGGATCAGCCCCGCCAGGTTGTTCAACACGATGAAGAGACCGATGCAGGTGACGAAGGCCTGGAAGCGCTCGTAGCCGTGACCGATGACCTGTTCCGCCTGGTCGCCGACGAAGCCGTGAATCATTTCCGCGATCTGCTGCGCCGGGTTGGGCTTCTCCACGGAGAGCGTGAGGCGCACGATGAGAAAGAAAGCGATGAGGCCGGCCGCGATCAGAACCTCATACTTGAACGCGTCGCTGACGTTTGCCAGATCCGTGGCAGCGTCCGCAGGGTGAATGCCAAGGGCCGAGTAGAGCTTGAGCAGGACCCCTCCCAGCAAGTGCTCCACAAACGACGTTAATACAGATGCTTGCGCCATGAAAAAATCGAGTCTTTCCGTTTCCCGCGGAGTGGGGACGCGCCCCATGGTTCCGTTCATCAGCCCCTGAGCAGGCGCAACCCTCCCCACACCAGTGTGAGGACCGCTAAAGCCAGTCCGCAGAGGAGTGCCACCACAGAGCCCTGGAAACATTTCAGGCTAACATAAATGGCTGCTGCGAAAACGGTGAGCCTGAGCACAAAGAAAACCGCCGCAAAAGCCGACCCCCTTGGCGTCCGTTTCTTGTCCATTTTGGCCGCAATAAAGCGCGCCAGCCGACGCCACTCAAAGATGCTGGCTGCCGAAATGGCGGTTCCCGTGGCCAGCATGGCGGCGTCGCGCCAGCTCGTTGCCTTCCACACCACGAGGGATGCAAGACCGCCGAAAATCAACGTGTTACGGATCGCGTCGTGAAGCATTCCCTCAAGATCGGCGTCCGTCACGTCGGAAAAAATCTGCAATTCATCGCTCATGAAGCCGTGCCCGAGTCTCCCGTCTTGCCTGATTTGTCCGCTTCGTTCCCGTTTTCGTCCAACTTGTTCATTGCGGGATCATTGGCATACACCATCGCCATACGGATGGCCGCAACCAGCCCCGCGATGATGCCAAACACCACTCCGGCCATCGCCATCCACGTCTGGTGAAAGTGGCGATCGAGCCAGTAGCCGGGCAGCCAGCCGATGAAACCCGCGCAGGGCAACACCATCGCGATCTGAATCATCTTTTCGGCTTGAATCCACGCGCCGATCATCCCGCCGCCCAGCCCGCCCTGGGATGAGTCGTCTGCAGACGCACCGCCGGCCTTGCCGCGCTGTTTCCGCTCCGGGATGGGGTTGTGGTAGGGCACCATCGTGGTTATACACGATGGACGCGGCCCAGCGCGATGCGGCCAGTCGCAGCCTGTGCAGCCGCTATACTGGCGGTTGGACCCTCGATCCGTAACGGAAACCGCTCGGTTTGGAAGAAGAAGAGGCATGGAGTTCGAATCGGAATTTGAACAGAGTCTTTTTGCGCTGCGCCAGGCGAAGCTCTTGGAAATCGAAAAGCTGGGGCAGGCTGTGTATCCCAACCGCTTCCCTCTAAAGCAAGGCGAGACGGCGATCTCGCTTGCGGCGGTGCGGGCGCAGTGGGACAAGGCCACCGGCGAGGAGCTTGAGGCTAACCGCGTAACCGTCACCGTGGCCGGGCGCATCATGGCCATTCGCGCCCAGGGCAAGGCGGGCTTTGCCACGCTGCAGCAGGAGGGACAACGCCTCCAGATCTACGTACGGCTCGACGCCGTCGGCGAGCAGGCCTTCGCGCTTTACAAGCTGCTCGACCTGGGCGACCACATCGGCGTCACAGGGTATCTGTTCCGCACGCGCACCGGCGAACTGACGGTGCATGTGGAGACGCTGACGTTTCTCTCCAAGGCCATGCTCGCGCTGCCCGAGAAGTTCCACGGATTAGCGGATGTTGAGCTGCGCTACCGCCAACGCTACGTGGATCTGTTTGCCAATCTCGACGCCCGCGAAGTCTTTGTGAAGCGGGCCAAGGTACTGCGCGCACTGCGCACGTTCTTCGATAGCCGCGGCTATCTCGAAGTGGAAACGCCCATGATGCAGCCCATCGCCGGCGGCGCGGCGGCTCGACCCTTCACGACGCACCACAACGCGCTCGATATGGATCTGTTCCTGCGCATCGCGCCCGAGCTTTATTTGAAGCGGCTGGTGGTCGGCGGACTCGATCGGGTGTATGAGATCAATCGCAACTTCCGCAACGAGGGCGTGAGCACGCAGCACAATCCCGAGTTCACGATGCTCGAGTTCTACCAGGCCTATGCGAACTACCACGACCTGATGGATTTGACGGAGGAGTTGATCAAGTTCGTGGCGATGGAAGTGAATGGGACGACGGTGACGGAATTCAACGGGCACACGATTGATCTGGGGAAGTGGGAACGGCTGACGATGGTCGAGGCGATCGTCAAGTTCTGGCCGGAAGAAGGCGGAACGACGCCGAAAGTAACGGACTTCAACAGCAAAGTTCTCCTCGGCTCTCTGGTGGATACGACAGATTACAACCTGTCGAAAATCGGAAACGACGGAGTTGTCGCCGCGGGCCCGTTTGACCCGGCCCAAATGAAATATGCCGACGAGGTGAAGGCCTTCGGAATGGCCCATTACCTTCTGCGAGAAGGCGAATCTCTCGGCAAGGTGATCTACGGACTTTTCGAGGCCCTCGTCGAGCCCCACCTCATCCACCCGACTTTCATCTACGACTATCCAACTGAAGTTTCGCCGCTTTCGAAGCAGAAACCCGATGATCCGGATCATGTCGAGCGCTTCGAGATCTTTGCAGGCGGCTTTGAGCTGGGCAACGCGTTCAGCGAGCTGAACGATCCGGTGGAGCAGCATAAGCGCTTTGAGCAGCAACTCGCCGAGCGCGCTCATGGCGACGAAGAGGCGCACGCCATGGACGAGGATTACGTGCGCGCGCTGGCCTATGGCTTGCCGCCCACGGGCGGCGAAGGCATCGGCATCGATCGGCTGGTGATGCTGCTGACGGGATCGAAGTCGATTCGGGATGTGATCCTCTTTCCGCTGATGCGGAAAGAGCAGGGATCGGGGGTCAGGGATCAGGGATCAGAAGAACCGGCTGGTTGAGGTTCGTGGTTTCCCACCCATTCGCCCAGAATCGGGCGAATGGATGGGGCACGGAAATTTGTGGCGGAGCGACCGAAAAGCAACCACAGGTCCTTCGACTCCGGTCGCTGCGGCGACCTCCGCTCAGGATGACAAGGTTTTTGGTGGTTTTGAAGCAGGACAAGCAACCCTAGCGCCGTTTACTCCGCTAGCCAAGCCAATTCCACAGACGCCGCTGGCTCCGCTGACGCAGCTAGAAGCTAGGGGCTAGAAGCTAGGAGCTGTACTTGAATATTCTGTTCGTCGGCGACATCTTCGGCAGCGCGGGGCGCAGGATCGTGCGCGAGCACATCGGCCACGTGCGCGAGGCGCACAAGGTCGAGCTCACCATCGTGAACGCGGAAAATGCGGCCGGCGGCTTTGGCCTGACGCCGCAGATCGCCGAGGACCTCTTCGACCTGGGCGCAGACGTGCTCACCATGGGCAACCATGTGTGGGACAAGAAGGAACTGATCGATTACATGAACTCTGCCCATGGTGCGGGTGTGAGTGCGAGTGTGGACCGGCCGCGCCGCGTGATTCGGCCCGCGAATTTCCCGCCGGGGTCGCCGGGCTACGGCGTGTTTGAGGGCACCACCGCGAGCGGCGTGGAGTATGCCGCCATTCAATTGCAGGGGCGCGTCTTCATGACGCCGATTGACGATCCCTTTCGCAGCGCCGATGCGCTGCTGGCCGGCATCAAGGCCAAAGTCGTCGTGGTGGATTTTCACGCCGAGGCCACCAGCGAAAAGGTCGCCATGGGGTGGTATCTGGATGGGCGCGTGACCGCGGTGCTGGGCACGCACACGCACATCCCCACCGCCGATGAGCGCATTCTCCACAACGGAACCGCGTTCCAAACTGACGTCGGAATGAGCGGTCCCTACGACTCGATCATCGGCGTCGAAAAAGAGCTGGTGCTGCACAAATTCCTCACCGCCATGCCGGGCAAATTCGAAGCCGCGAAGGGAAACCCCAAAATGTGCGCCGCGCTCATCACGTGCGATGCAAAGACCGGCCGCGCCTCGTCCATCCAGCGCATCATGCTGGGAGAGTAGCGACCGCTGCGTGGGGCGCCATTGCATGGAGCAGCCCTTTGGATGAGGGATTCGCTTCTAAAGCTGGTTGCATACATCTTCGGATCCGATTGCAAAGCGTCCCTGACGGGCTAAAGCCCCAGGTTTCATGTGCCTGTTACGGCACGACTGAACAGCTTGCGGAAAAAGTGCGAATAAGAAGCGAATTCAGCCAAGGATCATTTGGCAGGGGCTGAAGCCCAACTCATTCTGCTGACTTTATCGGCCCGGCTAAAGCCGTGCCCTTGTTACAAGGCCCCTTTGGTTGAGTTTTTCAGCAAGCTGTGAAGTCGTGCCCTTTCACGGCACCATCGATGCAGACGGTTCTACGGGAAAAAAGGCGATCAGTTCTGCTGAGAAAAAGGGCGATCCGTTGATGCGGATCGCCCTTTGAATCCCAGAAGCCTATTGGTTGGTTGCTTGCCAGTTGCGGAGCCATTTGCGGGGCTCCGCGACCGGAAAGGCATTACTGTTCGTGGTGTCCCGCGGGTGGCTTTGCCGGGTGATGCACCGGGACCGCCCTCTTCTCCTGCTGCACGAAGCCGTCGCCCAGCACGATCTGCACAGAGGGACCTGTCGTGCCTGCGCCTGGAACCTTGGTGTACGTGTTGTATGTTCCATCCAACTCGGTAGCGGGTTGCACCCCGAGGATCGAGCCGCTCGCCGGAGCTTCCTTGCAGGAGAGCGGCTCCTTCAGGTTGACGATGAAATCTGCGTTGTGATTGTCCTTCGCGTCCTGGGTCACAGCCACGTTGACGGCCGTCACCGAGGGCACGATCTCGATTTTGCGCAGATGCGCCGGCATCTCTGTGAGCACATCGCCCATGGCGTCGGTATCGGCCTGTACGCCGTTGGCCAGGATGTACTCCTGCGCTTCCTTGATATGCAGTTCGGAGGGCGGGACAGGAACGGCGCTGCAGGCCACGGAATTGGTGAGCTTGACCAGGAATTCCTTGGGCTTGGGCGAAGCGGCCGTGATGGCGGTAATCTTCAACACGGTTGCCGGATCGGAGATCACGTTGCCGGGTACCGGCGTCTGCTGGCCTTTGAGCAGGGCCCAGAGTCCGGAAGCATCCACGTCAGATCCGTTGGCCAGGATGAATTCCTTATCCTCGAGATTCAGGTTGTGGGGATCACCGCTGGTATAGGCCTGGTGGGCAAGTTTGTCAGGAGTCGGAGCAGGCGGGATGGTAAAGTCGGCCGGCGGAAAGAGGGTTGCGTGGGCCAGGGCCTTGATGGCGTTGATCTGCTGGGTGATGGCCGCATCGCCGTCGAGCGTGCCGTGATAGTGCTTGTAGCGGTACTCGAGTTGCGGCTCGATCTGTGTTTGGTAGGCCGGGGGAGCGAAATCCCAGGCGCGCGCGTAGAACCAGACGGCCTTGACTTCATCCCTCGAGGGGCCAGGCTTGGAGTAGGCCTGCGCCAATTGCAGGGTGTCCACCAGACATTGACCCGGCTTGGCGCAGTCAGCGGGCGGATAGAGCATCAATTCGGCCGTGTATTCCTTAATGGCGCCTGCCGGATCTTTCTTCGAGACCAGGTCGTCAAAGGCAATGGCGGAATGGAAGATGGGATAGTAGTTGCCTGTCAGGCCCTTCCAATCGGCGTCCGACGTGCTGGCGGGCTTGGGAACCGTCAGGCCCTTCTGGGCCAGTGTCGCGGCATCGTCGCAGGTCTGCGGATCGGTAGCCACGCCGCTGGGGTCGAGCGTCTTGCCGCACTGGGACTTCTTCACGTAGACAGAGGCGAAAATGGCCTGAATGTTGTTGGGATCCACCTGCAGCAGGCGGGTCGATGCGCTAAGAAGGTTGTCCGGCTGGCCGGACTGGCTATAGCAATCCATCATCTGAGCGAGAGCGGCCGACTTGGCCGTGCTTTGTGGATAGGACTTGAGAAAGTTCTCGAGTGCCGCACATTTTTGCGCCGGATCGTTTTGTGTGCTGGCGTTTTGATAGCTGTTGAACTCGGCCGGATCCTGAATCTGGATGGTCTGGCCGGGGGCCTGAGACCGAAGTGCGGGCGTGGAAACAAGGCACATGCCTGCCAATGCCATCGCAGATGCAAAGACTAACTTATTCATGCAGTGCTCCTGGGAACTGTCGAAATGGGAACCACAATTTGCTCATTCGCCGGAAAAGGTTGAAGCATCCAACTTGACGGCTGGGTACAGCAACGGATAATACGATACCACGGCTCACAATGTTGCGTAGCAGGATTATAGAAAGCCAAAGTGCCCCTGACAAGCAACTCGCCGCAAGGGTTTCCGGCGGTCCCACACCTCGGTAATGCTGCCGGCCGCCGACGGGAACGGATCGCCCGGGAGCGGCGGCCAACGACTGCCGACAAACTACCAAAATGCAAGGAGCCTGTTCTTCATTCTCGCACGCGCCAACGTGAGCAGGGGGATCTATTGCAACAGCCGCACCAGCTCCGCCTGTTCGGCCAGAAAAGCGTCGTGGCCATGGTCGCTCTCCATCTCCCGGTAATCGGCATGAGCGCCGGCTTTGCGGATGGCTTCGGCAAACTGGCGCACCTCCACCGCGGGGAAAAGCCAGTCCGTGCTGATGCCGATGAAGCTCATCTTGGCGCGGATGCGGCCAAAGGCTTCTTCGGGTGAACTGTAGCCCCGAACCGGATCCCAGGTATCCATGGCGCGCAGAATGGCCAGGTAGGCGTTGGCGTCGAAGCGGTCGATGAACCGCTTCCCCTGGTGGTCGAGATAGCCTCCAATGTCGAATCGGCCGCCGATGAGACCGCCGCACGCGCCCTCGGCCACATAGGGATCTTCGCCGCTGCGGTCGGGATTGCGCCCGTAGCGCTCGTTGAAGAGCGGAGCGGATTTGTAGCTGATCATGGCGATCTGGCGCGCCAGCGACAGCCCCCGGCGGGGCGGCCGTTGCGGCAGGTAGCGTCCGCCGGCCCACTCGGGATCGTGCTCAATGGCCTGCCGTTGCAGGTGATTGAGCGCCAGGCCCATGGCCGAAAGCGGCGTGACGCCGATGATCAGAGCGCGCTCCACGCGTTCGGGATGGAGGATGGTCCACTCCAGAGCCTGCATGCCGCCGATAGACCCGCCCAAAACCAGACGCAATTTGCGAATGCCGAGCGAATCGAGGAGCTTGGATTGGGCGCGCACGTTATCGCGCACGCTGACGAGAGGAAAATCCGGCCCGTAGGATTCGCCGGTTTCGGGATTGACAGACCCGGGCCCCGTGGAGCCGTAACAGGAGCCCAGCATGTTGATGCAGATGACGAAGTCGTGCTCCAGCGAGAGGACCGCGCCGGGAGCGAAGATTTCTGGCCACCACGAGCCCACAAGGGCCGAGCCCGAGAGTGCGTGGCAAACCAGAACGGCATTATCGCGCGCCGCATTCAGCCGGCCGTAGACGGCGTAATGCAGCGTGGGACAGATCAAGGCATGGCCGCACTCGAGCGGCAGGGAGCCGTCGACGACGAAGTCGCCCTCGTAAGTCGGCTCTATAGTTTTCGGCGGCGAAGCGCCGCTGCTATTAAATGCGTCGGCCATCTGTTTTATTGTGCCCTATCGTGCCGCCGCAGCCTTGGCTGAGCCGGAAAATTTATGTCCGTTCGCGGCTTCAATCGCCTGGTCGAGATCGGCGAGGATGTCGCGAATGTCTTCAATGCCGACGGAGAGCCGCACCAGTTCCGGAGTGACCCCGGTGGCCGCCTGCTCTTCCGCCGAGAGCTGCTGGTGCGTGGTCGACGCGGGGTGAATCACCAGAGACTTGGCGTCGCCGATGTTGGCCAGCAGCGAGAACAGCTCCAGCGTGTTGATCAGCTTCTTTCCGGCGTCGTAGCCGCCCTTGATTCCAAATGTGACCAACCCGCTCGCGCCTTTGGGCAGATACTTCTTTGCCCGCGCCGCATAGGGGCTGGATTCGAGGCCGGGATAGTTGACCCACTCCACGCCGGGATGCTGCTCCAGGTGCCTGGCCACAGCCAGAGCATTCGCGGAGTGGCGCTCCATGCGCAGGTGCAGCGTCTCAATGCCCTGGAGAAGCAGGAAGGAGCTGAAGGGCGAAAGCGCTGCGCCGGTGTCGCGCAAGCCCTGCACGCGCGCCTTGAGGATGAAGGCCAGCGGCCCGAAGGCCTCAGTGTAACGCAGGCCGTGGTACGAGGGATCGGGCTCGGTGAACTCCTTGAAGCGGCCCGATGCCGCCCAGTCGAACTTGCCGGCGTCCACAATCACGCCGCCGATGGTGGTGCCGTGCCCGCCCAGGTACTTGGTGGCCGAGTTCACCACGATGTCCGCGCCCCATTCGATGGGCCGCACCAGCGCCGGTGAAGCGCACGTGTTGTCGATGACCAGCGGCAGCTTGTGCTCGTGAGCGATGGCGGCGAGCCTTTCAATATCCACCACGTCGAGCTTGGGATTGCCCAGCGTCTCGGTGTAGACGGCGCGGGTCTTGTCGTTGATGGCGGCGCGCAGGCCGTCGAAGTCGTCGGCATCCACAAAGCGCACCACGATGCCCAGCTTGGGCAGCGTGTAGTGGAACAGGTTGTAGGTGCCGCCGTAGAGCGACGTGGTGGAAACGATCTCTTCGCCCGCGTGCGCCAACGTAGTAATGGTCAGCGTCTCCGCCGCCTGGCCTGAGGCCGTGGCCAAAGCCGCGGCGCCGCCCTCGAGCGCGGCCACGCGCTTCTCAAAGACGTCGGTCGTCGGGTTCATGATGCGCGTGTAGATGTTGCCGAACTCCTTGAGCGCAAACAGGCGGCCGGCGTGGTCCGCGTCCTGAAACAGGTACGAGGTGGTCTGATAGATGGGCACGGCACGCGCGCCCGTGGCGGGATCGGGCGACTGGCCGGCGTGCACGGCCTGGGTGGCAAGCTGATACTGCTTCGGTTCTGACATGATGGTCTCCTTCTCGGTTCGTAGGTTCATTGGTAGGGAACGGCACGGGGAGCCGCGGGCCACAATGAAAACGGCCCGCATCCGCGTTAGGACCCGGGCCGCTCGACTTGAAGAATCGGTTGCGCTTAGCGCATTCGCCGCTCAAAGGTCGCACGGACGGGTCCACGGGTCATACACATGGCCATGACCTCGGTTCCGCATTCCCTTGAGTTCAGCATGTTGGCAGTATCAAGGGGGCGATGCACGGCTGTCAAATAAATGTTGCGCTGGTGCGAGCCGGCCATGGGGTATCGTAAAAAGTGCCATGAGCGGGAATCTCTCCACAAAAAGCTGGTCAGCCAAGCTGCTGGCGCGCTGGAAGTATTTGCTTTCGTTCCGGAAATCGGATTGGGAGCTGGACGATTATCCGGTCATCGTGCGCAAGCAGGAGGGTGCGGGCGATTCGTTTGGCGATGAAGTCCGTTTTACTTCGCCGGCCTGCGTGGCGCGCGTGGTGAACTGGACGGGGCTCGACGGCTTCGGCGGCACACGCGAGGAAGCACTCGCTGACCTGCACGAGCGGTTCAAGAAAGCGTGCGCACGCCGTTCCGCCAAGCCGCGGCCGGGCACTCACGTGCCCATCGAATTTGCTTCGCAGGACCGCATCGCCGCCCGGCAGGCGCTCGCGGACGAGTTCGTGCGCGACGTGCTGGGCGTTGAAGATGCCTGGCTCTCCGATCAGTCGTGCCTGTGGCATTTCACGCTCGGGGGGTCGCTGGACGAGTACTACGCGAAGATCATGCTTTTGTATGGAGTGGATGTCCGCGACGTGCCGGACGGGAACATTGCGATGATTCTGGACCGGATCAGCGCCGTCGATCGGCGCGCGAAGCCGCCATCCCAGGATTCAGCGAGTTGACGGCTGTTCCCTGTTCCCTGTTCCCTAGTCCCTGGTCCCTATTCTTCCGGCTTCCACACATACGCGCCGGGCTGCGGCAGGCCGATGTGCGCCAGCACGCGGTAGGCAAATTCTTTTGCCATCTCGGACGAGCTTTTCGGATTGGCGTAGTACGCGGGAATGCAGGGGAAGATCGTGGCGCCGGCCTCGGCGGCCAGCGTCATATTGCGCAGGTGAATGCGATTGAAGGGGGTTTCGCGCACGCAAAGGATGAGCGGACGGCGCTCCTTGAGCGTGACGTCGGCGGCGCGGGCAATGAGCGAGTTGGCCAGGCCGAGCGCGATGGCCGCGAGCGTGCCCATAGAACACGGGAGGACAATCATGCCGTTCGAGGGGTGGCTGCCGCTGGCAATGGGCGCGCCGATATCGGCGTCGGCGAGTTGGATGGTTTTCGTCGGGGCCGCGCCGAGCAGTTTCTCGATCAGATCATTGCGACCCGAGACCCCAAGTTCTTCCGCAAGCACGCGGAGGGAGTTTTCGCTCGCGACGAAATGCACGCGGGTGACGCGCTCATCGGCTTCCAGCGCGCGCAGCAATTCTCGGGCGAGAATCGCGCCTGAGGCTCCGGTGATGGCGACGGTCAGATCCATAGCCTCAGCTTCTAGCCTTCTCCCAGCACGCGCTTGAAGATTGCGTCGACGTTGCCCAACTGCCGCTTGTAATCAAACGTCTTTTCGAGCTTTTCCGGCGAGAGCAGCTTCGTAATCGCAGGGTCGCGAGAAACTTCGTCACGGAAATTCAAATCTTCTTTCCAGGCGCGCATGGCGTGCGACTGCACGAGGCGATACGCCTCTTCGCGCAACATGCCGGCCTCGGCAAGGTCGAGCAGCAATTGGCCTGAAAAGATGAGCCCGCCGGTCGATTCTAGATTTTTCTTCATTCGTTCCGGATACACGAGCAGGCGGTCGATCAAATCCGTGGTCTTGGCAAGTAGGTAATCGGCCAGAATTGTCGAATCGGGGAAGATGACGCGCTCGACAGAGGAATGCGAAATGTCGCGCTCGTGCCAAAGCGGAATATCTTCGAGCGCCGCTTGCGCATTGCCGCGCAGCACGCGCGCCAATCCGCTGATTTGCTCGCTGGTAATGGGATTCTTCTTGTGCGGCATGGCCGAGGAGCCTTTTTGCTTTTCGCTGAAGTACTCCTGCGCCTCGCGCACCTCGGTGCGCTGCAAGTGGCGCACTTCAACGGCGATCTTGTCGAGCGTGCTGCCGAGAATGGCAAGCGTGGAAATGTAGGCCGCGTGCCGGTCGCGCTGGATCACTTGCGTGGCCACCGGCGCGGGCTTCAGTCCCAGGTGTTTGCACACCTTTTCCTCTTGGTTTGGACTGAGGTGACCAAAAGTGCCAACAGCTCCCGACAGCTTGCCGACGCGCATGTCTTCGGCCGCGGCGGCGAATCTGGTATTGTTGCGCTCCATCTCGGCGTACCAATTGAGCAGCTTGAGGCCGAAGGTGGTCGGCTCGGCATGGATGCCGTGCGTGCGACCGATGATGGGCGTGTGCTTGAACTCGAGCGCGCGTCGCCGGAGCACCGCCAGCAGCGCGGCAATTCCGTCCTTGATCAGCGCCGATGCTTCTTTGACCTGCAGCGCCTGCGCCGTATCGACAATGTCGTTGGACGTAAGCCCGTAGTGCAGCCAGCGCGACTCGGCGTCGAGGCCCTGGCTTTTGAGAGACTCCGCGACGGCGGTCGTGAAGGCGATGACGTCGTGCTTGACCTCCGCCTCAATCTCCGCGACGCGCGCGGCGGAAACGGTGGCTAGTGTGGCGATGGCTTGGGCAGCCGCGGCGGGGATTACGCCGTCTTCGGCCAGCACCGTACTTGCCGCGGCTTCAACCTGCAGCCAGCAGCGGTATTTGTTCTCTTCCGTCCAAATGCCGCCCATTGCCGGGCGCGTGTAGCGTTCGATCAAACTTAGCTCCTAGCTGCTAGCTTCCAGCTCCTAGCTTTTGTTGGACAGTGGGAAGGAAATACCCTTGCACCGTCCCTACGGGACTCCGGGATTCGTATATGCGATCCGCTCTCCCCACGCTAAAGCGCGGGGCTAACTAACACTGCGCCTACGGCGCGGACGCCAGGCATTCCTTATGCAGTCCTCAATAGCTACTGGCTACCGGCTACAAGCTACAGGCCAAAGAACGACAAAAAGGCAACACACAGCACAAGTCCTTCTCACCGCACATCCACATTAAATTGTACGAGGCTAAGGCCTTTATCCGCGAGGGATTCCGAGGCGCTGGTGCAGTTCTTCCACCAGTAGCCCGCGGCCGGGCTTATAGGGCTGGAACCACTCGCCGTCGATCACCAGTTGCGGCACCGCGCGCTTGCCCACGTGATCCATCACTTCGGCCGAGGCGGCCGGGTTTGCGTCCACGTCGATCTCGGTGTACGGGATGCCGTGCGCATCCAGGAACTGCTTGGCGGCTCGGCAATCGCGGCACCAGCTTGTGGCGTACAACTGCACTGTCATACGCAGATTTTACCGCCGCCTCACTGCTATCCTCTGTGATGATGGCCACCGACGAGGGCGATGACCGCAGAAGAAATTAAGACGCTGCTCAAGCTGGAACCCCATCCAGTCGAGGGTGGATGGTACCGCCGCACCTACACGTCTGAACGCAATGTAGGACTCGAGCGCGGCGTGCGGGCCGTGGGCACGGCCATCTACTACCTGCTCGAGGAGGAAACCTTCTCAGAGATGCACCGGGTCGCTTCCGACGAAATCTTTCACTTCTATCTCGGCGATCCGGTGGAGATGCTTCTATTGTTTTTGGACGGCAGCTCCGCTGTTTTAACTTTTGGACCGGATCTGGAGGCTGGGCAGCGGCCCCAAATCCTGGTTCCGGCGGGCGTGTGGCAAGGCGAGCGGCTCGTGGAGGGTGGAAAACTGGCGCTCTTCGGTTGCACCGTCACGCCCGGCTTCGATTTCGCCGATTACCAGAGCGGAAATTACGCGGAGCTGGCGGCAAAGTGGCCGGCTGAAGCAGATCGGATCAGGAAGCTGACGAGAAACTAGCGGAGTCAGCGGGGTTAGCGGAGCTAACGCCGTTCCCGAAAGAATCCCCGCAGCAACTCCGCCGATTCTTCGGAGCCGATTCCCTGCTCTACCTGCATCTGATGGTTGAGCTGCGGATGATTCAAAACCTCGAGGACCGACCCGCACGCGCCTGCCTTGGGATCGGCGGCAGCGAAGACAAGGCGGTCAATCCGCGCGTGAATCATGGCTCCGGCGCACATGGCGCAGGGCTCGAGCGTCACATAGAGCGTGCAACCGGCGAGTCGATAGTTGCCCATCGCCGCGGCTGCCGAGCGCAACGCGACGATTTCCGCGTGGGCCGTGGGGTCCACAGCGCGCAGCACGCGATTTTGCGCACGTGCGATGATCGCGCCCTCGCGCACCACCACCGCGCCGATGGGGACTTCGCCGGCTTCGGCGGCAAGGCGCGCTTCGGCCAATGCGGCGGCCATAGCTTCGCGATCGTCGATCATAACTTCGATGGTAGCGCCGCCGGGGCTCCCGCGGGCTGCTGCTGGGTCATGCAGTGCAGTGCGCCCAGTCCCCAGATCAGGTCCATGGAGTGCACGCCAATGACCTCGCGGTCCGGGAAAACTTCGGCGAGCAGATTCAGCGCCACGCGGTCGTTGGGATCGTGAAAAGTGGGCGCCAGCACCACTCCGTTCGCGATGTAGAAATTGGCGTAACTGGCCGGCAGGCGCTGCCCGCGAAAAATCACGGGCCGAGGCATGGGCAGCTCCACAATCGTGAACTGCTTTCCGGCAGGCGTGCGCGCGGCCTTCAATCGCTGAAGGTTTTCGGCCAGTGGCGCGTGGTTGGGATCGCGCGTATCGGGTTCGACGGCGGCAATGATCGTCGCCGGCCCGGCGAAGCGCGCAATATCGTCCACGTGGCCGTGGGTATCGTCGCCCACAATGCCGCGGCCCAGCCAGATGACCTGATCGATGCCGAGAAAGTCGGAGAAAACGCGCTCCAGTTGCGCGCGGCTCAGGCCGGGATTGCGCTGCTGCACCTCGCTCAAGAGGCATTCTTCGGTGGTGAGCAGAATGCCCGCGCCGTTCACGTCGATCGATCCGCCCTCCAGCACGCAGTGGCAGTGCTTCGCACCGTTCTGGCTTTGGACGGATGGCTGCCAGGAGGGAAGGCCGAGCAGCTTCGTCACGCGGCCGGGCAGCTTGCTGTCGAGATGCCAGTCGTCGTATTTGGCCCATCCGTTGAAGCGCCAGTTCGTCAGGCCTGCCTGGCCCTTCGCGTTGCGCACAAAAATCGGGCCGGAATCACGCGTCCATCCGCGATCCGTGGGCCAGCGATGGAAACTCACTTGTTCGAGGTCCGCACACGCACGCTGGAGCATGCTCACCACGCGCTTCTCTGTTACCGCGTCTTCGACGATCAGGTGCACGCGCTCGCGCGCAGCGAGCAGGCGCACGATTTCCGCGTAGAGCCATGGGATGGACGCAAACTTGCCCGGCCAGTCCTCGGGATTGTGCGGCCAGGCCAGCCAGGTGGCTTGGTGCGGCTCCCACTCGGCGGGCATGCGGTAGCCCAATTGGCGCGGGGTTTTAGTGGGTTCGATCAAGTCGGGCTTCCCTCACATCGTATCCCCGGTCCCCGAAGACAAGGGACCGGGGGCACCCGTTATTTGGTGTTTTTGGGCTCCGTGCCGGCGGCGTCAAGAAAGCGTTGTGAAATCCCGGCGTACGCGTCCACGCGGCGGTCGCGCAGGAAGGGCCAGTTGCGGCGCGTGTCCTCGATCAACGCGCGGTCGATTTCGCCCAGTACAATCTCCTCGGTGTCGCGCCCGGCCTGGGCCACGATGCGGCCGAAGGGATCGGCAATGAAGCTGCCGCCCCAGAACTCGAGCCCCGGTCCCGATGTGCGATTGCCCAGCACGTCGCCCTGCTCGTGACCGACGCGGTTCACCGCAGCCACATACACGCCGTTGGCGATGGCATGCGCCCGCTGGATGGTCCTCCACGCGTCGAACTGTGCGGCGCCGAACTCATCCTTTTCCGCCGGGTGCCAGCCGATGGCCGTGGGAAAGAACAGGAGTTCCGCTCCTTGAAGCACTGTCATCCGTGCGGCCTCGGGAAACCACTGGTCCCAGCACACTAAGGTGCCCACGCGGCCGGCCGTCGTGTCCACAGCCTGAAAACCGAGGTCGCCCAGCGTGAAGTAGTACTTCTCGTAGTAGAGCGGATCGTCGGGTATGTGCATTTTGCGGTAGAGGCCGGCGATTTCGCCGTCGGCATTCAGCGTGACCGCCGTGTTGTGATAAAGCCCCGGCGCGCGTCGCTCAAACAACGACGCCACAATCGCAATATGGGCCTCGCGAGCTACCTCCGCGAGCTTTTTCGTCGAAGGCCCAGGAATCGGCTCCGCCAGATTGAACAGCTTCAAATCCTCGCGCTGGCAGAAGTATTGCGTGCGAAACAGCTCCGGCAAGCACACGATCTGCGCGCCCAGCCGCGCGGCTTCGCGGATGTGCTTGACCGCCGACGCGAAATTCGCCTCTGGGTCAGCGCCCATGCGCATCTGCACAAGTGCGACGGTAAATTTTGCCGCGGTGGTCATGCTCTGTCTCTCGATCCTCTCCTATCGGTGATGTCCCAGACAGCAAGGCCAACCCCGCGCCGGCGGAATTGGCCTCCGATTCCTCTCGATCGTTGCGGGGACCGCTCCATCCCAGCCGCAGCTCAAATCCAAAAGTCTGCCGCACGCAGTGCTTACTCTTCCAGGATCAGCACCGCCGCGGCGATGGTTGTGGTCCACTTGCCGCGCTTGTCGCCTACGGCCGACTGCGTGACGTTGCTGGTGCGGACAATCTTGTTGGAGATGCGGTAAATTTCCTTTTTCTCGTCCCAGCTCGTGTCGGGATCGAATTCCACGTCGAGCGTGGTGGCCAGCATTTCCGCAGCCAGTTCCTCGGCATACTCGCCCGCCTGATCTTCGGTTTCGCCAAAGCTGTGATGCTCGCTCAGGTAGCCGTAGGTATTGCGGTCGGCCGGGATGGCTACGCCGATGCTCGCCGCCACAAGCCGGTGCGGCTCGCGCGTGGAGTTTTCTGCAATCACTGCGAACACGACCTCGCCATCATGCAGGTACTTGAGGCCTTCCTTGCGCGGAATCATCTTGCACTGCGGCGGAAAAATGGACGAGACGCGCACCAGGTTCTGTGAGGCGATTCCCGCATCCCGAAGGGCCAGCTCAAACGAAGTCAAGCGCTCCTTGTGTTTGCCGACGCCTTTGGTGAAGAAAAGCCTCTTCGGGACCATGCTTTTTCCCAATTTCTATGTGCCCTCCGTGGGGGTGAAATTTGCGACAGATTTCGAACGTTCCCGCATGAGTCTATCGCATCTTGGCGGGCGCGAACAGAGGTTCGGAGCAAATTTATCGGCGCTTCATGACGGAGGGCCAGATTCGGAGCGCACCGCGCCGCCGGCCGAGGGTTTATTCGGGCCCCGGCAAAACGAAAATGCTATAGTCGTGCGTAGATTCCTGGCGGAGTTTTCGATCGATGCCGACTAGCAAGCTGACCTGCATCCTCCTCGTCGTAACGGCGTTTGGGGCGGCGGTTGGGGGCGTTACGCCAGCGCGCGCCAAGGTCGTTGAAGATGCGAGTGGATCTCTCGCAACCCTGACCAGTATTGGCGATGCACTCGATGCGCCGGACCATCACCCCGTGCACATTCTCTACGTGCACGGCATCAACCAAATTGGCGCCGGCGATTCCTCGCTGCTGCGCGAGTCCATTTGCACCCGGCTCAAGCTCTGTGACGTGGAGGATTGGAAAAACGCGGGCGTGGAGTTTCCCGATCGCGGCGAGTTTGCCGGCGGCGTCAATCCGCCCACGCTTTCCTACCTGGGCAGCCCGGTGTGGAAGAGCGCCGACGAGTGGCACGCGGCCGCGCCGTTTGTTGTGCACTGGGTGGTGCATCTCCGCGGACACGCCGCGGTGCTGGTGGTGGACGAGATCAACTGGTGGCCGCTGCTGCTTTCGCTCAAGTGCCGCCGCGTGATGCTTCCCGAAGCGCATCTTGCCGGGCCCGACCCCGAACTGCTGCAATTCTGCTCGGACCAGAAGGCACAGGATCCGGATGGAACGAGCCGGTTTTATGCATGGATCAAGCCCGAAGACGCAGCGCAACTCGAAAAGATCAAGCCGCGGGGCGCGTGGCTCAACCGGGACTTGAAGGACAATCTCGTCGACTGGGGTCTTGCCGATGTGCTGCTCGCCACCGGGCAGCTCGACGGCATTCTGCGCGACGGCATCCGGCAACTCATGGCCAAATCTGCCGCCTTCGATCCCAACCAGGCCGCCGCGACGCCGGGCGCGGGCGAGGCAAACGAACACTACAACTGGAAGGGCGGCAACGCCAAGACCCTCGACCAGGAGTTTGTCGGCGTTACGCACAGCCTCGGCGCCTATTTATTCTTCAACGCGCTCAATCCAGATGCCTCCGCGCCGGCGCAATCGGCCGAGCAGACCGCAATGGCAGCCGATGATGACTCCGCAGTGCAATACATTTTCCAGCGGACCACGCTGGTTTATTTCTTCGCCAACCAGATTCAAATGCTTGAGATCACGAATCTGGAGAACACGACACAGCCGCCGGCTCCCGCTTTCCTGGATCGCGGGCTGAATGCGCCGCCGATCCCCACGGCGCCCGCCGAGAATTTCAGGGCGCTCGTCAACCGCTGGAAGCAGATGCAGACGGATTTTCAAACCTCCTTGTACCCGGGCGACGAGAAGGCACGGAAGAAGCTCCAGGTGGTGGCGTGGAGCGATCCCAGCGACGTGATCACCTTCCGCGTTCCCAGGATTGGCGACGTGGACGTTGTGAATCTCTACGTGCAGAATGCACGGCGCTGGTTCGGGCTCTTTGAGTCCCCCGGCGCAGCGCACGCTGATTACGCCAAAAACAAAGAGGTATTGCGCGTGATGTTCGAAAATACGAAGCCAACCGGAACCCACTGAAGCCGGCGCCTCTCGAAGCGCCATTGCCACCCCTAAATTGCAGATGTTAGCCTCAAATCTGATCGTTCCTGCGAGAGGACTTCCCTGAAAGACATGCAAAGCACATACAACGGGCTCGAGTTGCCGAAAAATGGCCAGCCGATCGACTACAAGGACGGGCAGTTTTCCGTTCCCGACCATCCCATCATTCCTTTCATCGAAGGCGACGGCACGGGGCGCGACATTTGGAAGGCGTCGCAGCGCGTCTTCGACGCCGCCGTGGAAAAAGCCTACGGCGGCAAGCGCGCCATCCGCTGGTATGAGATTTTTGCCGGCGAAAAAGCTTTTCGGCAGTTTTCCAACTGGCTGCCCGACGACTCCGTGGCCGCGGCGCGCGATCTGCGCGTCTCCATCAAGGGACCGCTCACCACGCCGGTCGGCGGCGGGATTCGTTCGCTGAATGTAGCGCTGCGCCAGATTCTCGATCTCTACTCCTGCGTGCGCCCGGTGAAGTATTACCAGGGCGTGCCCAGCCCGGTGAAGCATCCGGAACAGGTCGACATCGTTATCTTCCGCGAGAACACAGAGGACGTGTACGCGGGCATTGAGTTCAAACAGGGCTCGGAAGACGCCGCGCGATTGATCGCCTTTTTGAATGACGACCTCCTGGCCAAAACCAAGAAGAGAGTGCGCACGGATTCCGGCGTGGGCATCAAGCCCATTTCCATCTTCGGCACCAAGCGGCTGGTGCGCGCGGCGATCAAGCACGCATTAGAGTCCGGCCGCAAGACGGTTACGCTGGTGCACAAAGGCAACATTCAGAAGTTCACGGAGGGCGCATTCCGCGAGTGGGGATACGAAGTAGCCACCGAGGAGTTTCGCGCGCAGACCGTGACCGAGCGCGAGAGCTGGATTCTCGGCAACGTGGACTCGAACCCCGGCATCACCATCGAGCAGAACGCCGCGCTCATCGAACCCGGCCTCGAATTCGGCAACCAGGCCTTCCGCGATGCGATCTACGCTGAGATCAAGGGGGTTCTCGATTCCATCGGCAAAAGCCACGGCAACGGCGCGTGGAAGTCGAAGATCCTGGTCAACGATCGCATCGCCGACTCCATCTTCCAGCAGATCATCATTCGCCCATCGGACTACAGCATTCTGGCCACGCCCAACCTCAACGGCGATTACATTTCCGACGCGGCCGCGGCGCAGGTGGGCGGCCTCGGCATCGCGCCCGGCGCCAACATCGGCGACGGCTACGCGGTCTTTGAAGCCACGCACGGCACCGCGCCCAAGTACGCCGATAAGGATGTCATCAATCCCGGTTCGGTGATTCTGTCGGGCGTGATGCTGCTCGAGTTCATCGGCTGGAAGGAAGCGGCCAGGATGATCGAGACCGCGATGGAGAAGACCATCCAGCAGAAATTCGTGACGTACGACTTCGAGCGGCAACTTTCCGGCGCCACCAAGGTGGGCACGAGTGAGTTTGCTACGCGGATTATTGGGAATATGTAAAAGCAGCTTCTAGCTCCTAGCCTCTAGCTGCCAACAAGATGTTCGGTTTTGTAACAGGGCGCGGCTTCAGTCGTGCCGCAGAGATTTCTAAAAAGAACCGGGGCTTTAGCCCCCATGGGATCCGAGGAGAACGGAAATGCGAAAGAAAGTTTCAATCGTCGGCGCGGGCAATGTGGGCGCCACTTGCGCGCACTGGATTGCAGCCAAGGAATTGGCCGACGTGGTTTTGGTTGACGTGGTGGAAGGCGTGCCCCAGGGCAAAGCGCTGGACCTGCTCGAGGCCATGCCCATCGAAAAGCGCGACGTTGCCATTGCCGGCGCCAACGACTACGCGGCCTCGGCCAACTCCGACATTGTGATCATTACCGCGGGCATTCCCCGCAAGCCCGGCATGAGCCGCGACGACCTGCTGCACACCAACTTCAAGATCATGTCCGACGTGGTGACGAAAGTGGTTGCACAGTCGCCGGAGTCGATTCTCATCATCGTTTCCAATCCTCTTGATGCCATGGCCCAGGCCGCCTACCGGCAGGCCGGATTCAATCGTCAGCGCGTCATCGGCATGGCCGGCGTGCTGGACTCCGCGCGCTTCCGTACTTTCATCGCCGCGGAATTAAATGTAAGTGTCGAAAACGTGACGGCTTTCGTCCTGGGAGGCCATGGCGACACCATGGTGCCGCTGGCCCGCTACTCTACGGTCGCCGGAATTCCCATCACCGAGCTCATCGCGCCCGAGCGGTTGGAACAGCTCATCCAGCGCACGCGCGACGGCGGCGCAGAGATCGTGAAGTATCTCAAGACCGGCAGCGCCTACTACGCACCCTCCGCGGCCACCGTGGAGATGGCCGAGGCCATTCTCAAAGACAAGAAGAAGATCCTGCCCTGCGCAGCCTATCTCGAAGGCGAGTACGGCATCTCCGGCTATTACATCGGCGTGCCCTGCAAGCTGGGCGCGGGCGGCCTCGAGCAAATTATCGAAATCAAGCTCACAGCCGAAGAAGACGCTGCGCTCAAGAAGAGCGCCGCAGCCGTGAAGGAGCTTTGCGCGGTGATTGGGGTCTAAGCCTGAGCCTCTAGCTTCTAGCTCTTTCCTGCGAAAGGGGCGGCGTCGCTCGCTGACCGCACGGACGTCGAGGATTGGAGATTGAAAGCTGGGAGCTAGAGGCTAGGAGCTAGCAGCTGCTTTCTCAGTCGATGACCATGCTCAGTTCGTGGCGCACATCGGCGCCGCGGATCCAGAAGATCACATCCGTGGCGATATTCGATGCGTGGTCGGCGATCCGTTCCAGGTTCTTCGCCACCAGAATGCCGTTCATCGCCTGCTGCGTGAATTGCGGCTTTTCCTCGATCACTTTGAGCAGATCGCTATGCGCGCGGCGGTTCATGCGGTCGATCTCGTCGTCCATCTCGCGCACGGTTTCGGCCAGGTGCGCGTCACCTTCCAGCAAAGCCTGCAGCGCGGTGCGGATCATCTGCCCGGCAAACTCGCCCATGGCGCAAAAGTCCGCCGGCAGGTCAACCTCGCCCAGAGGCAGGATCTCCTTGGTCCGCCGCGTGATGCTCATGGACTGATCGCCAATGCGCTCCAGGTCGCCGTTGATCTTGATTACGGCCAGAATGAAACGCAAGTCGATGGCCATGGGTTGCTCTTTGGCGAGCAATTCGTAGGCCATCTCGTCCAACTCGCGCTGCGCGGTGTCGATGGCCCTTTCATTCTGCTTCACAAACTTGCACAGGCCCTTGTCGCGCCGCAGATAGGCTTCCAACGCGGACTCGACGGCCTGCTGCGCCAGCGCGGCCATGGCCAGAAGCTTGTCCTTGAGTTCAGCCAACTGCTGGTGAAAGTGAATACGCGGCACTACGGTTTTCCCCCATCTCCCCATTGTGCATCATGCAAGATTACAGGAGTACAAATTTCCGCGCATGCACCAGAAGTGCTATACCCAGCGGAACCGGTCCCGAATCGATCCCCGCGGATTCCGCTCAGAAACCAGAAACCTTTTCGCCGCACAGGGCTATCGTGTTGACTTCAGTCTTGCTTACGCCGCGCCGGCTGGCTGGGCGCCCGGAAGCCTGTCCGGCAGTTCGATCTTTCCCAGCAGGAAGATATACCCCGCAATGCCGACGGCCAGGTATGCGCCCGCGACGGCAAAGGCCCATGCGTAGGTATGAAACGCCGACACCAGGTAACCTGTCAGAATCGCCGCCGCAATTCCGGAAAGTTGTCCGCAGAAGTTAATGATTCCGCCCACTTTCCCCACGTCGCCACGCACCGCGATGAGCGAGGGCAACGACCAGGCTACCGGCGCAGCAGCCGCCAAACCCCCGATCGAAACGCTGATCCACACCAGGGCCTGGGTGGCATTTTGCGCATGCGCCGCGCCCAGAATGCCCAGCCCGAACGCCGTTCCGCCGATCAGCACCACGCGGCGCACCGCGCTCTGATTCCATCCGCGCTTTACCAGTGAGTCCACCAGCCAGCCGCCGATCGCGAGGTCCGTCGCCGTAGCGAAGATCCAGGGCATGCTGGTGTACGCAAACGAATGCAGCAGGTCGATGTGCAGCGTGGACGACAAATAGGCCGGCAGCCAGTAAAGCAGCAGATAAAACACGTAGTTGTACGCGCCAAACCCGAGTGCGAGCCCCAGCACTTTACGCCGCACAAGAAGCTGGCCCAGCGAAGAGGCTTTTTCTCCCTCGTGTTCCCGCACGCCCTGCGGCGAGTCGCGGTCTGCAATGTGACGGCGCTCGATCTCGGTCAATTTCGGGTCGTCGCCGGGATCGCGATAGACGCGCCAGAAATAAATGAAGTAGGCAAAGCTGATGGCTCCGGTAAACGCAAAACTCCAGCGCCACCCCGCGTGAATGAGCACGATGCCGATGAGCGGAACCCCGATGGCTGAGGCAAACTTTGCCGCTGCATCCGAGAGCGATGTGGCGAAACTGCGCTCGCGCGCCGGAAACCAGAGGCCGATGGCCTTGGCGTTCGAAGGGAATGTCGGCGCTTCGCCCACGCCGAGCAGGAAGCGCGCCCCAAAGAAGCCGCCCAGGGTCGGCGTAATCGCCGCCGCAAACGAAGCCGAGCTCCAGAGAAAGGTCCCGACGCGCCCTACGCGCCGCACGCCCAGCTTGTCGAGAACCACGCCGATGGGAAGCTGGCACGCGGCGTAGGTCCAGTTATAGGCGCTCGAAAGATAGCCGAAAACCACGTCGGAGATGCCGAAGGCGCCGATCAGCGCATTGTGCGATACGGAGAGATTGACGCGGTCGAAGTAGTTGACCAGGATGCCGATGCCGAGCAGCCACGCAATGCGCCAGCGCCGGCCGGGCACATGTGTTGGCGCAATCGCCTCCTCGATCTCCACTCTTTTTTCCTCACTTAGTTTTGCGCTTGCGCCCCGAGCGGCCCGCCCTGCACCACGTCATTTTCGAGCGTGCCGATGGGATCGATGGTGATGCGAATCCTGTCGCCCGCAGCCAGCGAAAATTCATCCGGCGGCACAACCCCGGTCCCGGTCATCAGAAACACGCCGTGAGGGAAACTGTTTTCGCGGAAGAGATACTCGGCCAGCTCGGGAATCGGGCGCTTGAGCTCCGCCAGATTAGTGGACCCTCTGAAAACCGTCGCCCCCCCGCGCTCAATCTCCACAGCGATGGGTGTTTCCTTCGGGAGCGGTTCGCTGCCCACCAGAATGCACGGGCCCAGCGCGCAACTGCGGTCGTAAACCTTGGCCTGGGGAAGATAGAGTGGGTTCTCGCCCTCGATGTCGCGCGAGCTCATGTCGTTGCCCACGGTGTAGCCGACAATGCGGCCGCGGGCGTCGAGAAGCACAGTCAACTCAGGCTCGGGAACCGACCATTTCGCGTCGCGCCGGATGTGCACGCGCTGGCCGGGCCCGGCTACGTGCTCGGGGCTGGATTTGAAGAAAAGTTCCGGGCGCTGCGCCGTATACACGCGATCGTAAAAACTGCCGCCGCCGGCATTCTTGGCTTCGGCCATGCGCGCGCTGCGGCTGCGATAGTAAGTGACGCCTGCGGCCCACACGCTCTGGCTTTCGAGAGGCGCAATCACTTTTCGCGGATCGAACTCACCGGCCGGCTCCGCGCGCGCCACCAGCGACACCAGATACCCCGCAAGGTCGGGATGGTTCACAATCGCGTCCCAGCGCTCCAAGGGAATGCGATAGTAGTGCCCTTCGTGTTCCACGTAGCTCGCATTCGCAATGCGGCCATGGCTCTGTGCGGTTCGGTAAAGCTTCACGTGCGTTTCTCCAGTCGTGCCACAATCTGCTCCACATCGTAGACGCAACCGCCCCAGACGCCGCCACTCACTTGCACCAGCGCCGCCCAAAGTTTCGTATCCGCGGGCAACTCGGGGTGCGGCGCCAGATCGGCTCGCGGACTGCGTTGCGCCAATCGTCGCGCACCTTCCGCAGCGTCAAAGCTCTCGCCGGCTTCGCCTACAAAATTCACGGACCCGGCAAGCGCCGCGCGATCGATGACAATCTCGATCAGATCGCCATCGCGCACCTTGCCGATGACGCCGCCGGCCAGCGCCTCGGGCGAGATGTGGCCGATGCACGCGCCCGTGGAAACGCCGCTGAAGCGTCCGTCGGTGAGCAACGCCACGTTCTTGCAGTGCGGCAATTGCTTGAGCGCCGAGGTGATCTGGTAAATCTCCTGCATGCCCGCGCCCGCCGGGCCGCTGCAAATGAGCACCATGACGTCGCCCTGCGCAATCGCGTCCGTCTTGATGGCGTGAATGGCCGCCGCCTCGGTGACAAACACGCGCGCCGGGCCGGTGTGACGGTACACATGGTCCTCGCCCACGAGCGACGGATCGATGGCGGTGCTTTTGATCACCGATCCCTCCGGCGCCAGAT
>CAZMWL010000038.1:0-34183 GCA_964569985.1 uncultured Occallatibacter sp. | reverse complement strand
GCCGTCGTGGCCACGTGGTACTCGTCGTTCGGCAGATCGTTGGCGGATTGGAGCCAACTGAAGGCGCCCAGGTAATCGAGCTTCTTGTGCGCACCCGCCACCTGCAGTTGCTCGTGCGAGGCGGAGAGATTTCCGGCGTCGCCCTCAAAGAGCAGGGAAGGGAAGCTGGTGGTGCCATGGGGCGTGGTCAGGCTGACTACGCCGGTTTCAGCTCCGGCGCCAAACAAATTCGAGTCGGGTCCGCGATAGACCTCAGCACTCTCGACCGCCGCGGTGGAAAGCGGGCCGAAGTCAATCTGATTACCGATATCGCCGGCATCCACTCCGTCCAGAAGGACCTTGTTGTCATCGGAATCGCCCCCGCGGACAAAGAGCGAGGTTTGCGACCCCATTTGCCCCGCTTGCACAACTTCGGCCCCCGGCATCAGCCGCAGAACGCTGGCGAAGTCCGTGCGCAATGCAAGGTCGAGCGGGGAGAGCACGGTGGTCGCCGCGCTGGTTTGCGGCTGCGGCGTAGGAACGCCGGTGGCCGTCACCACAATGGATTCGCGCACCCAGGCTGGCTCGAGCACCAGATTGCGTTCGATCGAATCGAACTGGCTGGCGTAGAAATCCGGCGTCTGCAACTGACGAAAGCTCTTGGCCGCAACCACGAGGAAGAAACGGCCCGCGGTTCCGGTCGTGAGTTGGAAACTGCCATCGGACGAGGACATCGCCGACGCCACGACCTTTCCGTTGCTGACAAGAGAGACGCTGGCGCCTGTTACCTTGGCGCCCGAAGCATCGGTGACCACACCGTGGATGGACGCGCCATGACTAACGGCGGCAAGAAGACCAAAGAGAATGGCTGCGACGGCATGTCGCATCACACGGCAGGAAACTGCGGGCAAGAAATCGAGAGTCTGCATGACGGCTCCTTCGTTCCCCTCGGAACGCGAAAGCAAGTGCGTACGCCATAGGACCGGTCTCCTGACTTGCGCATTCAAGCCGCCTTCCCAAAGCTGAGCCCTATGGGTCCAACTCCAGTGGCTGAAAGGGCAGATCCGCAATGTGCGGAAGGCCCTGGCTCAATTCCTCCTTCGTCCCCATGTCACAAAATGACGGGAGGCGAAGCAGGTGCGCTCACAGTTGCGGGGCAGTGGCGGACTTTCACCGCCTTCCCGAGCATCCTGGCGATTGCTGTGATGTGTGGTGCGGCAGCATAGGACTGCAGCAGTGATGTCATGGAATCGATTTCCATGACATCAACTTTTATAGCTGGAAAGGGACGTGAAGTCAAAGTCAGAATTTGACGTTCGCAGGAAGAGATCTGGCGGAAGCCGGGGCTTGGATGACAGAACAGAATGGTGACCCCGGGAAGACTCGAACTTCCGACACGCAGTTTAGGAAACTGCTGCTCTATCCACCTGAGCTACGGGGCCACTTTGAGAATCAGTACTTTACACGATGCAAGCAAATGGGTCGGGTCACGTTGGGTTACCGAGTGACAAAATGACCTCATTCCCCAAATCGTCGGAACTGCGGTGTGAAATGAAGCTAATGAATGCACGCTATCAAAATGGTAGCATCACCAGGATTCCGTGCTCGCACGGATTTGCGTGGCGAGTCAGGTTCTCTGAGCGGGTTGGCGGAAAGCGCGTACAGAAGTCAATGACGTTCAGCGGAGCCGAATATCGGAACGAGTCGGACGTCCGCAAAGCGATTGAATTCTCGGTAATTCAGCAGAACCGGGAAGCCGTGCGTGCGATCGAAGGTGGACGCCGCTTTCAGTGCCATCATCGACCTCTATAAGACTGAGCACATGCCGGGCCGTGATCACTCCACCAACGAACTCAGCACGTACATCCTGCGAAAATACATCTCTCCCAGATTTGCCCACTCGCCGATCCGTGAAGTGACGCCGCTGGCCGTCGCCCGGTGGTTCAGCGAATTGAAATTGGCGCCTACGACCAAGGCGTCGATTCGGTCAGTGTTGAGCCAGTGCTTTGAACTGGCTGCTCTCCACGAATTCATTCCCGCGATCGAACGCAACCCAATGTCGCTCGTGAAGCTCAAAGGAACCACCAAACGGAAGAAAAAGATCGTGCAAGTCACGATCAAGGACTTCCAGAAGCTGATCCAGGCACTTCCGGAGCCGCACAACATCATGACGCTGGTGGCCGCTGATTTGGGATTGCGCGTCAGCGAACTGGTGGCGCTGCAATGGAGCGACATTGATTGGAAAAGCAAAGAGATCACTATCCAGCGCAAGTTCACGCGTGGGAAATTAGGTCTGACCAAAACGATATCGTCAGGAGCAGCTCTGCCATTGGATGAAGGACTATTGGCTGTCCTTGATTATTGGCGGTCCAAAGGATCGGATAGTGAATGGCTGTTTCCGTCTTCCCGCACCGGTGGCCCTCGCAGTGCGTCCATGCTGCTCCAAAGTCATCTCAAGCCCGCTGCGGCGAAGCTCGGCCTCGGCAACGTCGGATGGCATGCCCTGCTCCACGCTAGTCGGTCCTGGTTGGGCGGTGATGGTGTCTCGGCCAGCACCCAGAAGGACTTGCTTCGTCACTCCGATATCTGCATGACCATGGACTACGGGCACACGCCAGTTGCCGACATGCGCAGGGCGCACAACAAGGTAGCGTGGCAATTGGTCCCAAAGGGCATGCTGCAGAAGTAGGCCTGGCATAGAAAAGGCGATGGGGGTTGAACCCACCGCCTTTGTCGTGTGTCCCTGCATTCACGCGGCTTTGTCATTATAGGCATCTGCCATCCAGGCTTCGAGAGCTTTGCGGCTAAAACGCCACAAGCTTCCCATTCGCTTGTACGGGATGTGTAATGGGTCGGCCCCTCGCTTTATGGTGGCCGGATTGCATTTAAAGAACTCGGCTGCTTCTTGCAGGGTCACGACATCTCGATCGGCAGACATCATGATGATTGAGCCGTCAAACTTGCGGCGGCCTTGATACTTCCCTGAACCAGCACGGGGCTTGTGGCCCTCCGCCGGTTCCGTATTCAAGTTTGGTATTTGAAGCATTTAAGTTTGCAATCCCCGAAATAGCAAGATTCCCGGTGGGACCACTTCAACCCAAGGGCAGCATACACACTGCACCGGCCGGCTCTTGTGATGAGCGTCGCATCGATCAATCCCGATCACCATCCACCAAAACCCTTAGACCATGAGAATAGCTTGCTGAGAAGTGTTCAATTCGCTAGGTTCTCCAGGGGGTGACCAAAGCTGGTGGATTTCGGCCCTGTGGCGCGCTCAACTGCCTCCCGCAACGGCTGTCCGGCTCGCAGTGTTTCAAAAGGCCTCCACAACGCTTAAACACGGGCCTATCAGGAAATTAGACTGGATTTCGAACCGTCCTCGAACGGTCGTTGCGAGGTCAGAACCTCCGCGGTGGAAGGCCGGCTTCAATACGGCATACTTGCCGGCCGCTTTCCGCCTGAGGGCCCTCCACTTTCCCAGCACGCCTCCTGCACAGCAGCCAACCACAAATCCGTGAAATTAGCGATCAAGCGGCCCGGGGCTGGCTGATGCCGGATCAGCATTCCGGAGGTCGGACCGCCGAGGACCACCACTATAGAGTCAAGCATTTACCTCTAGAATAAGCCCGCACGAAAGCACTCTAGTCTGGTCGCCTAAGGTACTGATTTGACACATTTGGGCGCGCACGGCATGGCACAGTCTACGGCACAACTGATTTAAAGTTATGTTGGCTGGCTTTTGCGAACGATTTTCACGCATGCGACTCATCCATGAAGCGGAGAGCCAGTCGATCGATCAATGATGATCTGTGAGGGCTCGATAATTACCACGTGCAGCGGCGGAGAGGTGATCCCGGTTTGGCAACTAGCGAGCGATAATGTCTTCAATGTTGCATCTCGACGCGCGCTCGATTTCGATCATTGCCCTTTACACGCGTTAAACCCGGAATCTCCCGCCGCAGGTCTACGCCACGGCGCCAAGCGCGGTACCTCGTGTCTCCGGGTACCAAAGCCAGATGACGGGGATCTGCACCGCCATCATCGCGGCTAACGCATAAAAGCTGCCGGCCGGCGCCGCATGCTGAACGAGTGGGAACAGACCAATGAGCGCGGCGTTTGCCACCCAGTGCACAGTAACGCCATAACCCTGGCCCGCACCGCGCACCGCCGGCGGGAAGAGCTCGCTGAGATAGACCCACACGACCGTCCCCTGCGAGAAGGCGAAGCACAGGTTGTAGGCAGAGAGGATGATCAGTAAACCGACCGGTGCGATATGGCGCGGAATGGCCAGGGCCAGGGCCGCCAGGCAGGAAAACATGCCGGCCGAGCCTAACATCAGAAGGGCTTTGCGACCCAGCCGGTCGACAAAGCTCAATCCAACGAATGTGAACGCCAGGCTCAGGCTTGAAATCCAAACCGTGTATGTGTGCTCTAGCAGCCGGCTCATCCCTGCGCTCAAGAGCACATCGAGCAAATAAAGCAGGAGAATGTTGACACCGGAGAGCTGGTTGAAGACGGCGATGCTTGTGGCCCAGGCGAGCGGACGCAGGTATTTACGCTGGAAAAGCCGCTCGCGAGGCGCGGGCGGCATCTGGTGCGCGGCAGTCACGCCTTCAGTCGCCTCAAACTGCCGTGCCGATCTCCGCGGATCGCGCGGCAGCGCCCACAGCAGAGCGACCAACAGCGCTGCCGGCGCTGCACCTAGGCCGAAGCACCAGCGCCAATAGACTGCGGCCGACGTAGCCCTCAGCAGCGCGCCCAGAGCAAAGGCCGCCACGACACCGATGCCGACCTGCACCTGGAAAAGGCTTACTAGCCGGCCACGAAGCCGGTCAGGCGCCAATTCGGCGAGATACAGCGGACAGCCCACCGTGAAACCGCCGATGGCCGCGCCGCTGGCAACGCGCAGCATCAGCACTGCCTGCCACGCGGCGGTGAACGGCAGGGCCAGTCCGATGGCTGCGAGGCCATAAACGAGCGCGCAAGCTGCGATGAGCGTGCGCCGGCCCAGCCGGTCCACGATTGCGCCCGCCAGCGGCGCCCCGCAGACCGTTCCCCACAACGAGGCCGAGATGGTGAGACCAAAGCTGCCCGGAGCGAGGCCGAAGAAATCGTGCAGGCTTTGGCTGGCCGACGAAAGCGCGCCCAGATCGTAGCCAAAGACCAGCCCTCCGAGCGAGCAGACCAAGGCTGCGCCGAGAAGCCGGCGCTCGGCATTCGGATTGATGTAGCTGAATGTGAAGTCGACGATGGCGCCGGAGGCGTCGGGGACGCCGTCGAAGATGCAGAAGTCATCAAGGCTACATTCGGCGGCGGCGAAGAATCGGGCGTGGTCCGCTGCAGTGAGTGTGTTTCTCGCACGAGGACGTCGAGGAAGAACTGCTTTGAAAAAAGCGATGGCCCGGCCCCAGAGACGGTTTGTGCGCATATTGAGCCTTCGGCCCTGACGAACCGGGAGAGATCGGATATTGAGAAAATTATAGCGCCGCGGCACGCGTGCCCATGCCCGGCTGCCGGTCGCCTCATACCTGCTCTTCAATGCCGCGAGTGCGAGAACCTGAATCTCACTGTGAAGCGCTGTGTCCCTGCGCCGCTCACTCGCTCTTGGTTGCGGTCGCGTGGTCGTGCGAGAACGTCACCATCCAGTGTTTGCCGTTCACGTCATAGGTCACGTCCGGTTACCTTCGCTGCCGCCGTCGGTCTCGACCCTTCTGGCCGAGAGCGGTGCACGCTTCGAGCTCGCTCATGCCCGGCTTTACCTGGTGCACGTCGATGGACGCCCACAAGTCTTGGGTCCAGTCGTAGATGGTGCGCGGATCGTCGTAATAGAAGAGCAGGTCGCAGAAATACTGCTCCTCGCTGCCGTCGATCATGCCAATCGGCGTTGCGTAGAGCATTGCGTCGCGCGGCACCGAGAACACGGCGAAGACCTGGCGGGCGCCGTGGCGCATGCCGTCATCCTCATGTGCCGGCAGCGCGGCCTTGATGATCTTCTCGATGTCGAGCCGCTGATCGGCCGGAATCAGCCCACGCGGTGAAACTCGACGTGGCCGCCGGCGAACTGATAATACGGCATCGTATAGCCGTTCTTCATCCACACGCTGGTGCCCACCAGGCTCAACGTGTCGTCGTAGTGTGCATGAACTTCATCCGCACCACGGTCAGATTGTCCGCGCACGGCTTCTGGCTCTGCGCCTGCTCGCCGATCACGCCCGGGTTCTTGCGTTGCAGGTAGAAAGATTACAGGTAGATGGCGTCGATGGCGAGCAGAATGGCGGTCGGGATGAGGACTTTTCGCCAGGTCTTCAAAGGAGCTCCGAGGATATGGCGGGACGTCTGCGGGAATTCAGGTCCGCAGAGGTTCCGATAGAAGTAGATCACATGTCGGAAGGTCCATTAGTGTTCGGCGGCCCTGTTAATGCTGCGGCAGCTGTTTGATTTGGACCGTACGGGGCCTGCGAGGCGGTTAGTTTATCCAGGCCGAAAATAACCGGCCAATCGGCTTAGATCCCGTTCGATGGCTATCCGTAAGAAGTTATATTTTCTTTCAGTTGGATTTCTTCAGGAGGCGGGGCCCCGCTTCCTGCCAGCATCTTGGCGGGTCGCAGCGGGAAGCGGGACCCGTGTGAGGTTACGATCCTCTTTGTTCCATTGTTGGTAGATAAGCGTGCAGCTCGTGTCCCCAGCGCCCCAGACCCTGAACGTCGAAGTCAACGCGGAGTGGAATACGATTCTCGGTTGGCACATCCTCCAGAACTTCGATACTACGAACCCGCGTAACGCACTGCAAGGGTGTGTAGCTTCGCTTGAGGATCGGGTCCGTGAACGGAATGCTCGCCGGGCGCACCACATTCAAGGTGAGGAGCCAGTTGAGCCAAGGTGAGCCAACGAACAACCGAAAATACTCGTAGAAGCGCATTCCAAAATCCGGGTGGAAGACATCCTCTCCCCGCTGCACGGAGAGAACGTTGCGGTTTTTCTGCGGAAAGTACTCTACTCCGGCGACCGTCGCGATGTTTCGAGTTTTCAGGTCCACGTACATATCCCCGGTTTCTGGATGCTGTGCAGCGGTTCATCCATTGCTCCTCAAGATAATTTCCTTGCTATGAAAACGAGCGAGAGTGGGTCTGCTCTCATTGTAGCGAAGACGCGTGTCGCAGCCATGCGAGGCGTCGTAGTTGGCGCGCTTGTGGTTTGTGCTTCGCGTAGGAAAAGATGTTACCCGGCCGCGCGATAGATAGGTCGCACGATTCTCATCGTTCCAGAACCGCCACGCCGTAAACCGGTAGATTGAGAGATTGCACGGTTTCTCCTGTCAGGACGTTGTTCATCGCCGCAGGGAGGTCGATGGTCTGCTCCTCATTGCCGTCGTTCTCCACGATGAAAACCTCGTGATCTTTTGCGGCGCGGCGGTAAACCTCCACGCCCGCCGGCGCGGCGAAAAGGTCAGGCTGCGCTCCGCTGTCGTTCGCGATCCATTGCACGGCTCGCTGCATGCCGGGCACGTCGAGCCACGCTCCGACGTATGTGATGGATCCCCGGCCAACATTCCGAGCCACTGCTGCGGGCTGCCAATCCAGCCAGGAACGTGGCGCTCGGTACTTCATCAGGACCTTCACGTCGCCAGCCTGCACAGTCAACTGTTCGGCGAAGATCTGCGCCTTGGCAGTCCCCCAAACGCCCTCCGATTCCACCGGGTCGCCCAAGGCTGTGTACTGCTCGACACGTGCCCCCAGCAGTCCTTCGAGCGGTCCCGGCTGTCGCTCGGGCCATCGGGCATCGTAGTCATTCTTCATCGCCGAGCGTTGTCCCAGAACCAGGTGGCCGCCCTGCTTCACGTAGCTCTCGAGGTTCGCTGCCTCTGCCTGCGTAAGCACGTTTAGCGCGGGTGCGATCACCAGTTTGTACTTTGTAAGATTCCGATCCGGGGGAACAATATCGATGCTGTAGCCCAGCTGATGCAGCGGAGCATAGTAGCTCGTCAATGCATTGATCGCATCGTACGCCGGATTCATCCTCTGCCAATCGATGGTCCAGCGGCCGGGATAGGAATGCAGAATCGCCACGTGCGCGTCCACGGTGGTGCCGCGGATTACGGGACCGGCCTTCTCAAACTCCCGGCCCACCTGCGCAATTTCCTGGTAAATCGGATCGGGTTCGCCGTCCACATCTACGATGGCGCCGTGATTCTGCTCGCCGCCGTTCAGGGCATCGCGCCACTGCCAGTAGCTGACCAGATCGGCGCCATGCCCGATGTCGTGCCACATCACGGCCCGCATCGCACCTTTATCGAGCATGACACTCGCATTGCCGCCGCCTCGCGGTCCGGCAGTCGTCTCCATCACCCAGTAGTCGCCACCCTTTAACCCGCGCATAAGGTCGTGCGCTGCACCGTTACGCACCGGGTCAAATCGTCCACTCACTTGCGGATTATCCCAACCGACGATATCCAGATCCTTGGCAACCGTATAGTGGTCGTACAGGTCGTACCAGCCCATCATGTTGGTAGTGATTTTCTGCCGCGGCGGCGCGTACTTGCGGAGGGCTTCGATCTGCACCTTCTGGTAATCGCGGAGCGAATCGCTGGTGAACCGCTTCGAATCGAGCCATAGGCCAGGGTTGTTATCCACTGTTCCACTCACCAGCGGAACTTCGTTGAACGACGAATACGTCTGGTTATCGTAGGCAGTGGTCCACGCCCGGTTCAGATTATCGATCGTCCCGTAACGCTTCTGAAGCCACGCATGAAACTGTCCTTGCGTCGTGTCATCGAACGACATCTTCGAATACTCGTTATCGATCTGCCAACCGATCACGTAAGGATTATTCCCAAAGCGCTGCGCCAGCCGCTCGTCTATTTCGCGCGCAAATTGGCGGTAGCGCGGGCTGCACCAGTTGTAGTGGTTACGGGTAGCCCCGGCATACCTTTGGCCGTTCTCATCTGTCACCATGATGTCGGGATACTTGCTCTCCATCCAGATCGGCGGTCCAGCCGTCGGCGTTCCAAGAATCACGTAGATTCCGTGCTTGCCAGCCAGGTTCACCGCCCGCTCCAGCCAGTCCAGTTCATATTTACCCTCTTCCGGCTCCAGAGCTGTCCACGCAAACTCCCCCACGCGCACGACGCGGATGTGCGCCTTCTGCATCAGTTCCAGGTCCGCCTCCCAGCGCAACTCGGGCCACTGCTCGGGATACCATGCTGCGCCCAACAGCAATCCCGGCGGCTGCGCTTGGTTGCCTGGCCCATTCGATCCCTGCGCGCTTGCCCCCAGTGCCGTTGCCCGGAACCCACAAACGATCAATAGCGCTGTTACCCACGCAAGCGACGCTATCTTTTGCCTATGCTTTGGCTGTCCTTTCCAACTCATCACTTCCCCTTCCGATTGACCTCATACATCTGGAACGTCGTCCCACTGGCCACCTTACTACACCCTCCTCTACTGCCAGAATGTGTCTGGCTGATTACCGTCCAGGGCGGCACAGTTTCAACCGGAACTATGTCGATTTTTTGCACCGGCGCTGACACGCTGCTATCCTTCTTGTTTTCGGGGAGCGGAGCGCGTGTTGCCGAATCGAGGGAACGGAGTGAGTGTTGTTCGGAATCGCCTAGGTTTTGCTTTGGCAGTACTGATGATCCTGTTAGGCGTGGCGCACAGGAACGCAGTGGGCCAACAGACTGCTGAGATTAGGACTCCCAAGCCTCCAGACGCGCCTCGCATTCACGGGCCGAAGATTTACGGAGTGCGACCTGATCACCCTTTTCTTTATCGCATTCCCTGCACAGGCATCCGTCCGATTCGATTCTCAGCTAGGCATCTTCCGGCGTCGCTCAAGCTCGATCGCCGAACGGGAATCATCACTGGCGAGGCGCCGGGAAAGCACGGCGAGTATCTGGTCGAACTCAAGGCCGCAAGCGCGTATGGCGAAGACAGCCGCACCTTCAAGATCGTGGTTGGCAATACGATCGGCCTGACTCCGCAGATGGGCTGGAACGATTGGTACACCTTCTACAGTCACGTGACCGCCGAAGATATTCGGAGTGCGGCGGATGCAATGATTGCCTCGGGGATGGCAGATTTTGGCTACGAATATGTCGATATTGACGATTGCTGGGCAAGGAAGCCGGGATCGGAGGATCCGGAATTGAAGGGGCTGCTGCGTGATGGGCACGGCAAAATCCTGCCCAATGTGCGTTTCGCGGACATGCCGGGCCTAGTGAATCACATCCATTCGCTGGGACTCAAGGCGGGAATCTATTCGTCGCCCGGGCCCCTCACCTGTGCCCGTTTCGAGGGATCCTATCAGCGCGAAGTGGCGGATGCGCGGCGATTCGCGCAATGGGGATTTGACCTGTTGAAGTATGACTGGTGCTCCTATGGCCGCATTGCGAAGGACGAAACGCTGGCTTCGTTGCAGGCGCCGTACAGGAAGATGGGGGCGATTGTACAGGGGCTGGATCGCGACGTGGTGCTGAACATGTGCCAGTACGGCTTGGGCGATGTTTGGCAGTGGGGGCGGCAGGTTGGTGGCAACTCGTGGCGTACCACGGGAGATCTGGGTTGGGCGCAAGCGAATTCTCTCCCCGGGTTTTATTCCATCGGATTTGCGAATGCGGAGCATAACGAGTACGCAGGCCCGGGAGGCTGGAACGACCCGGACTATATCCTGATTGGAACGGTGGGCGATGCCCGGCACACAGATGCTGGCGCGCGGCGAACGCAACTGACGCCGGAGGAGCAGTACAGTTACATCTCCATGTGGTCGCTGATGGCGTCGCCGCTCTTTTTCTCTGGCGATATGACCAAGCTGGATGCATTTACGCGCAATGTTCTTTGCAACGCCGAAGTGATTGACATCGATCAGGACCCGCTGGGAAAGCAGGCCGGAATTGTGCAAAAGACAAACGCTGAATTCATTCTTGCCAAGCCGCTTGAGGACGGGTCGGTGGGGGTGGGGCTGTTCAACCTGACGACCTCGCCGCGTACGATTACCGTGAACTGGAGCGATTTGGGCTTAAGTGGAAAGCAGAAGGTCCACGATGTCTGGCGACAGCATGATCTTGGCTCCTTTGACGCTGCATATTCGACGAATGTTGCCGCTCATGGTGTGGAACTTGTGAGGTTGATTCCAAGCGAGGCTGAATAGCTCCAGGTGGCGCCAATAACTTCACTTTCAGCACTATGATGGTTTCATCGTCGAAAGCTGTGTAACCGGGTGAAAGCGGAATATTGATCTTCGGCTTTAGGCTTCAGTGAATGCGTGGTTAGCCGCACATAAGCTGGTTAATTTGCTTCGCGTCCTGTCCTTGAGGCAGAGCCTCAAAACAGATTACCTGCTTAATGCAAAGATAGCGGCATTCAATGCATCAATTGCGGCAGTCTGACTGATGGAACTGCTATTCCCTGGCGGGCCGGACCAAATCAATCCAAACGAATGGTCGGGCAGTTGCGCGTTTTCAACTAAGCTGTCTGCATTGGTACAAATGAACTTGGCATAGCGCGGATTGTTGGAGCGTTGGCTAAGCTGAGCCAGATTTCGAATAAAAATGCCTTTGAACTGCGTGCCGTCGCCGCTGCACGTGGGCTCACAGGACTCATGCAGGATTCCATTTTCGTCAGAAAAACGAAGAAGGGCGGCGTCGGCAATCGTCTCCGCCTGTCGCAGAACTCCAGAGTGGCCGGGAATACGAGAAAGCTCGGCCAGACCTCCCAGCACTACGCCCTGGTTGTAGCTCCATTTCCTGCGATGGTTGTCGTGGCACTCGGAATCTAAACCGTCGCTGAAAAGGTGATCATCTTCGACCATTGCGGAATGCTGCAGCCAGTTCCACTCGCGATCTGCCCACTCGATGTACTCTTTCCGTTGGGTGCCCTTGCTTCGGTTTGCCAGCTTTGCAGCGACACTGAGAAAGAGCTCGTTCGGAATCGCGTTCTTGTAAGTGCGATCCCTGGTCCACCACAGCCCTCCACCACATGTGTCGTCCCAACCTGTCGTCATGTCGTTGAAGATTGCGCCGGCGGCTGTCAGGTAGCGTGAATCTCCGGTGAGGTCAAAGGCATCGATCCAAGCCAGCGCCCACCATCCCTCATCGTCGTAGTACTTGTTTATCAGGAAGCGCTTCGCGATATTGGCGGTGAAGGTTCTCTCGATGTCCGGCAAGTAATGCTTCGCGCCAGTTGCCCGGGAGAAATCGATCAAAGCTGTCAGGCTGTTCGCGTCGTGCCACCAGCCCTGGTTTCCCCACAGCCCGGTCTTGGCATCAAAAGAATCTTCAAGCGTCTTAACCGCGAGCTGGTCCTGCTGAATGAGGGCCGCGCAGGTAAGTTGTCGCGTGAGCCCGACAGCATGAACACAGATCGAAATAAGGAAGGCCGCCAAGAGGGAAATCAGCTTTGGCGACAGCGGATAGCTATTGGCTTTCATTCCGAAGCATGTTACTGGAAGATTCGCGTTGGCCGCAAATGGATTCCGAAAACATTGGCACGTGAACCAAAGCAATTCAGGACTCGGGTATATCCAAACTGGATAATCGGAGCTGAAAAATACGGATTTGTGGACACCGGTCTCTGAAAATGCAATGATTCAACCGAGAGGCAGACATGGATCGAGTCCCGACCCTGGCCGATGTTGCGCAAACAGCAGGGATCTCGCAGAAGACCGCATCGCGGGTTTTGAATGGAGAACCGTACGTTAGCGAGAAGACGCGGAATCTTGTCCAGCGAGCAATAACCAGGCTCGGGTATCGCCCAAACCAAATGGCCCGGGGCCTTAAGGCGCGCAAATCAGCCGCGATCGGCATGGTGGTTCCCAATCTTTCAGACCCGTTTACCGCCACTGCGATTCAGGCTGTGCAGCAAGTCGCGCGCTCGAACGGATATGTTGTGATTGTCACGAGCTCGGGCGGGGATGAGGAGTCGGAGCGGTCTGAAATTGAGACGCTCGTTTCACGCCAAGTGGATGGTTTGATCATTGCACCTGCTGATGGGCGAACCAACACGATCTCAGTCGGTCTTCCACGAGATCTGCCGATTGTCACCTTCGATCAAACGGTGCGGGGCGCCGACTTCGATTCTGTGACAGTCAATAACCGGCGCAGTGCGCAACTGGCAACCGAACACCTGATCGCGCACGGGTTGCGGCGAATCGTTGCGATTGGCGCACGCCCGCAACTCTACACTTGTGCCGAAAGAATTGCGGGATACCGAAAAGCAATGCTTCGCTCCTCGCTTAAGCCTTGTGTTGGCTTGGTGGAACACGAATCCATGCTAACCCCCGACTGGCTTGCCGAATACGTTTTTGGGACATATCAGACAGAGGCAATCTTTTCGCAGAACTGGGTGTGCAGCATGCTGATCTTGCGCGGGTTACACCGCCTAGGGCGGAAGATCGGCCCCGAACTCGCTTTTCTTGCGTTCGATGAATTTGATCTGGCAGAGACAATCGCGCCTGGAATCACCGTGATTCAACAACCGACGGAGCTCATCGGGACAACAGCGGCGAAGCTCCTCTTTGAGCGCGTAAAGGGAGAAGTAGACTCAGATCGCCGGAATGTAGTCTTGCGCACTCAGCTTTTGATTCGCGCCTCCTGCGGATGCGGTGCTAAAGATCATTTCGATCCTGTAGAAAACGATCTGGTGGGAGCGCCCAGCTTTGAAACTCCGATCACTTGAGCCCATTGCTCATCCGAAGCATGATGTTTCGCCCGTGAGCAGGGTGAGCGAAGTAGCGCGATAAGTGCCGCTGGGAGTGTGTCTTGGTTGCGACGCGAGAGGGTTCGAAGATCGATAAAGGCAGCGAAGTATCGGCTCTGTTCTTGTCCGGGCTGCTCAGTTTTCGGCTAAAAATACAAAACCACGCTCGCCTTAAGAATGTTCTTTTACAAAGTTGTTGACATCTTCGCAAAAACCAGCCTATGATTACTCGCGCTGTGACAACGATGTCAGACAGCGATGTCAATTTCCGGTTCTTCGCCAATTTGAATTTCGGTGGGTAGTCGGCGCCATCGACCCACGCTGGACATAGTTCCGGCAATACCGGGGATCGCACGACCAGCGAACTCCCTTTCGAATGGAGGCTCTTTATGAATTCCGCAAAACAGAGGCGCGCAGCATCCATGGGCGTCCTAGGCAAAGGCTTTTTCCTTATCTGCTCGTTTTGGATAGGGACGTTTTTCCTGCTTCCCTCCTGCATGGCCCAATTGACCACCACCGGAACCATCAATGGAACGGTTGTCGATCCCACGGGCGCCATCATTGCCGGCGCCAAGGTCACCATTGTCCAGTCGGGTACCGGGACGGTGACACAGACGGTTTCCAACTCGGTCGGGAATTTTGTGCAGGTCGGTTTGGATGCTGGCCATTATGAAGTCACGGTATCCGATTCCGGCTTCGCAAATTATCGCGAGACCAATATCTACCTCGGACCGATGGCCACCTTTACGGTGCGTTCCATCCTCAAGCCGGGCAACGTTTCCACCACCGTAACCGTTACGGGCACCGAGGTTCAGGTGCAAACCACCACGCCTGAGATTTCCAGCACCGTCTCCGGCGAAGAGGCGCAGGAACTTCCCCTGAACGGCCGCAACTTCGAGCAGCTCGGCTCGCTGATGCCCGGCATCGTCAATTCCTCTCCGGTGGCCACGATGGGTACCGGCGGATACAGCACCACGAACACCCTGCTGGTGAACGGCGGAACGACGACTGGCAGCTCCGGCTCTGGCGAAACCGGCGCGATTTATTACCTGGATGGGCTCTGGATTTCCTCCAACGTGGTGCACGACGAGAACATCGTCACGCCCAATCCGGATGAGATCACCGAAATGAAGGCTATGCAGAACAACTACAGCGCCCAATACACACTGATGGGCGCGAGCACCTTTGTGGTTGAAACCAAGAACGGCACAAGTACCTATCACGGCGACGCCTGGGAGTTTCTGCGTAACACCGACCTGAACGCGACGCAGTACTTCAGCAAATCGCCTACCGTGATGAACTGGGACATCTTTGGGTACGACCTGGGCGGCCCGCTCTTCGTCCCGCATCTTTACCCGCGGCACAGCTCGAAGACCTATTTCTATTTCAACCAGCAATGGGTGAAAGAGACCGCGGGCGCGCAGACCACCGGTGCGGCTCCGCTGGCCACAATGCGCGGGCAGGGTACGCCGAGTAACGAGCTGCTCTTTCCAGGAACCAGCGCGTCTCCGATTCCCGGCATCGGCGGCCCGTATGGAATTGCGTACTTAACCGATCCCAACCTTCCCTCCGGCCACTGCAAGGCCGGCAGCACCAGTTCCTGCTTCGCGCAGGATTCCAACGGCAACTGGATTATTCCCAGCAACCGCGTGGACCAGAATGCATTGCTGATGCTCAACGCCGAGGTGCCACTGCCCAACAACCTGGTCGGCGGTACGTATACTTCCACGAGTTCCTCAGCAGACTACCTGAATACCAACCCCAATAAAACCGACCAGGTGGATGTATTCGGCAAAGTAGATCACGACCTGACCGCGAAGCTACGCCTCTCCGGCGAATACATGGTCGAAGAGCAGACCTTTACCGGCGCCAATGCTGCGCGCTTCGGTTCCCCCTGGACCACAAATTACGACCTGTTCGAAACCGACGACCAGGCATTCCAGGTTCGCCTGACGCAGATTCTGTCGCCGACCATGACGAATCAGACCAGCGCGTCCATAGGCATTTTCGACGGCACCCACGACTTTGGAGGGACGCGCATGCTGTCTCAGGTGACCGGATTCCAGCAGACGCTGCCGTACCGGGGATCGTATCTGCAGAATTACCTGCCTAACATCTCTCCCTCTTCGCCCTGGACGAAGTTTGGCACGTCCTCCAACTACATCGTTCCCAGGGCCACCGAACTGCACAACACGGTGACCGACGATTGGAGCTGGCTGCATGGCAAGCACTTCCTGCAGGCGGGGTTCACGATGCTTCTGGGAACAGAGCGGCACTGGGCTTCGCCCCATGAGGTGCAGGGAGCTTTCACGTTCAACGGTTATGCTACGGGGAACTCGATGCCCGACTATCTGCTGGGCCTGGCTTCCGCTTTCTCGCAGATGAGCGCCGGGGTTCGTACCGATGCGCACTACAAAATCGCCTCGCCGTACGTGGAAGACACCTGGCAGGTGGCCCGCCGCCTGACCGTTTCAGGCGGTTTGCGTTACTCTTTCATGCCATGGCCCAACGAGCAGGCGGGGTTCATCGACGATTTCAACCCCACTCTTTTCAATTCGGCTCAGGTGCCCACCATCAACACCGGCGGCACCATTACCTCTGCTGCCGGCAGCTATAACCTGGCCAATGGCATTATCCTGAACGGCTCCAACGGCGTGCCTTTGAACCTGACAAGCTCGCACAAGAACTACTGGGCTCCCGTGGTGGGCTTCGCCTGGGATGTGTATGGCAATGGCAAAACGTCACTGCGCGGCGGCTACGGCCTCACGTATTACGAGACTGCGAGCCAGGGTTGCGACGAGGGCGCCTGCCTGGGCTATCCGACCATCAACCAAACCAATCTCGCCACCTCCAATTTCGATGACCCCGCTGGCGCCTCTACCGCAGCCACTATCCCCGGAGTGAGTGGTGAAGATCTGAAGAACTACCGTGCCAGCCACATTCATACCTACAGCTTGAGCGTGGAGCAGCAGTTCGGCTCCAACTGGATCGCCTCCATTGCCGGAGCGGGCAGCATGCAGGGCGCAGGCAGCGCATCCATCAATATCAACCAGCCTCTGCCGACAACCATCAGCGGCGTCAACTACGACTTCAACCCCAATCTCAATGTGCAGGGTTATGTCGCCGGCTACTACGGTCCTTATCAGGGCTATGGAACCATCACCTACTTTGAGAACATCGGCATCAGCAATTGGGACGCCCTCGAACTCAGCCTCAAGCACCACACCACCAAGAATCTATACCTCACGGCGGCCTACACCTGGGCGCACGGCCTGGACAACTTTGGCGGGTTCCAGAATTCGTACAACACCGCGGTGAGTTACGGAAATTCCGGCAACGATATCCCTCAGGTCTTCACCATCAGCCTCATCTACTATCTGCCCCGTTTGCAGCATTCCCGTTGGTGGCTGCAAGAAGCGCTGGGCGGATGGCAGTACTCTGACATGACGACGCTGCAGAGCGGCGGCACCAGCTCCATGGGAATGTCGGGCACGGGATTAACCGGCTCGAGCCTCGGAATCGCAACGCGGCCCAATCTTGCGGCTCCGGTCACGTATCCCAAACAGTGGAAAAATTCCGGCAACGTGTGGTTCAGCACTACGTCGTTCGTCAAACCGCCTAGCGGCTATTTCGGCAACGTGGGCAACGGAACCATCCGGAATCCGGGAGTCGAGGACTACAACATGGCCCTCTACAAGACCTTCCCGTTTACCGAGCGCGTGCATCTGCAATTTCGTGCCGAGTTTTTCAACGCATTCAATCACTCCAACCCCAACGGACCGAATACCACCGTTGGCAGCACGGCGATCGGCACTATCACCGGGGAAAAGGAAGCCCGCGAAGGCCAGGGATCTCTGAAGCTGACCTTTTAATTCCCGCCACTCGCTACACGCGTCGTGCCGGCGCCCACCACGAGCGCCGGCGCGGTGGAGCCCGCGGCAATTTCCCCGCCCGTCACCGTCCACTGTTGAATGGCATCAATGCTCAGACCGGCTCCAGGGGTTTCGGCAAGCCAAGCTAGGAGCGTCACCCTTCGAGCATAACGTTACATCGTTACTGTCAAAATCTAACCGTGGAGGAATGTAATGGCACATCACCTTTCGGTTTTGCTGTTCACGCTCGTTCTTGCTTCAATCTCTCCGACGATTCACCTGAACGCTCAAACATATCCTGAGAAGACGGCGGATGGGATCTCACAGCTTCAAGATTGGTACCAAACCAGCACCGGAACCTGGTCATCCCCGGCCGCATGGTGGAACTGGGCGAACTCAGTCACCGTTCTCGGGAATTACGAACGGGTTTCTGACGATACTTCGTACACTTCAGCGCTCTCCAACACATTTTCCGTGACTCCCGGCGCAGAGAGCCACCCGAACTTCGAGAATGGCTGGGGCGACGATGAGGCATGGTGGGCGCTGGGCTGGGTGGACGCCTACGACGCGACGAACAACTCATCGTATTTGTCGATGGCGGAAACTATCTTCAGCGATATCGCTACTAATGGGTGGGATACGACAACATGTGGTGGCGGAGTATGGCAGGATTATGAATCGGGATCGCCAGATTATAAAACTTATAAAAACGCGATTACCAACGAATTGTTCCTTCTTCTCGCCGCAAAATTAGCGAACCGCACCACTGGAAGTCAATCAGCCGGCTATCTGAATTGGGCACAGACGGAATGGGACTGGTTCAAGGCATCGGGAATGATCAATTCGCAGAACCTCATTAACGATGGCCTGAATGATTCCAATCCCAATGCCTGCGTCAACAACGGTGCGGAGACCTACACCTACAATCAGGGGGTGATTGTAGCCGGGCTGGCGGAACTCTACATCGCCGATCAGGATCAGACCCTTTTACCGCAGGCAAATGCCATCGCCAATGCCGCCATCACGACCCTCGTGGATACGAACGGCATCCTCACAGAACAAAATGGGATCAGCGGTACGGCAGCGCCACAATTCAAGGGCATCTTCATGCGAAGCCTTATGGCTCTCTACGCGGTTTCGCCGAGCTACACCTACCAAACATTTATTGATAACAATGCGAACAGCATCTGGTCCACTGCGCAGGGACCAGACTCAAATTGCTCCGGTGAATACGAGTTCGGCGGAATTTGGGATGCGGCATGTGACCAGGCGGACCCAATTCGCCAGACCTCTGCTGTCGATGCGCTCATCGCCGCCGTCGCAGTTCGCGGCGCCGCATCTGTCGGACCGATCGTTCAAAACCGATATAACGAGATCGAGATGTTTGCGGTAGATGGCAGCGGAACGGTTTGGCATAACTGGCAATCGCGCGGAACGGACGGAGCAAGCGATCTCTCGAACTGGAATGGGTGGACATCGTTCAGCATGGGCAGTGTCGTAGCCCAGGCGGGCCCGGCGCTAACCATCAATGGCATTTACGGACAGGCAGTATTTGTCCCGACTTCAGGGGATGTGTATGTCAATTGGCAGGTCGTCGGTAACTCCGGGAGCTGGAATGGCTGGACGGACATGGGCAGCACCAGCAGCGGCCTCGCTTCTCTGCAGGCGCTCAATGGGCTCTACGGCATGACGGTTTTCGGTCGCAATTCTTCCGGCAACATCTGGTATGCATCCCAAAGTACCCCCAGTTCCTCTTGGTCGAGCTTTACTGAGGTGACTGGGCAGGCCGTCCAGGCAGGGTACACAGTGGGCTGCAATGAGAGCGGACTTCTCGAAATCTTTGGAGTGGACACCAGCGGCAATGTATGGACCAACACCCAAACCAGCGCTAGCGCCTGGAGCGGTTGGGCGGAAATCGGGGGCAAGGCCCTCAAGCCATATCTGACGATCGCGCGCAATTTGAACGGGAACCTGCAAGTGTGGGGTGTCGACACCAGCAACACCGATGTGTGGACAAACTTGCAAAGCTCGAATGGCGGAAGCTGGCAAACCAGCTGGCAGAACCTTGGCAATGTCGGTGGAGGGGTGACCATCCAGCCCGGCTTTGTTGTCGGCCTGAATGCCAATGGGAACTTCCAGTTCTTCGGAGTCGGCAGCGATGGGCATGCCTACACCATCTGGAATACCAGCAGCGGCTGGACCTCAACTTGGACTCAGTTGGGAAGTATGGTGCTGAATCCTTACCTCACTGCCGGCATGGCAGCCGACGGAAGGATTCAACTCTTCGCTGTTCCCACAGGAAGTCCATATGGAATTTATTCGAACTGGCAAACAAGTTCGAATGGTTACGGGTCTGCCTCCTGGAACGGTTGGACCAGCTTCGGCGGCGACGGTTATAAGTTCTACTCAGGGCAGCCGTGAGCTGACAGTAGATTGCAGTTGTGATCATTCATTGAGCGGCCGAAGGCATTCCAGATTTGCTTCCGACCGCTCGATCGGAGTATCTAAGTGGAGTCAAGCGCAAATGCATGGGGAACTTTCAAAAACTCGAACAGATGGATTGAGGTGCGCTTTGGCTGGGGTTACTAGACGAGCAGTCATTCAGAAAGGTTTGGCGGTAACAGCATTCATTTCCTGGCCCATTGGTCTGTGGGCGGCCGGGCCAGAGTTCATATCAATGCGGACGGCTTCTTCCGCACGCCGATTCACTTGCGCGGCAATTGAATCGACCATCATTGCAATGAAGACCCGGATCGCCGATCCGATTTTAGCGGCCATGTTCGAGCGCTGTTTTCCAAATACACTCGACACCACAGTCCATACGGGCACATTTGAGGGAAAGCCAGATACCTATGTGGTGACAGGCGATATCGATGCGATGTGGTTACGTGACTCGGCAGCCCAGGTTTGGCCCTATTTACAGTTTGCCAAAAGCGATTCCCGTCTGAAACTGCTGATTGAAGGGTTAGTACGCCGCCAAGCGCGCATGGTGCTGATCGACCCATATGCGAATGCATTCACACGTAACACCTCCGATCCACCGCTGCGATGGGCTGTGCACGACAAAACAGTCATGGCGCCGGGCGTGGCGGAACGAAAATGGGAAGTGGATTCATTGTGCTACGTCGTACGCCTGGCGTATGGGTATTGGCGCAACACAGGCGATACGTCACCGTTCGACGCGCAATGGAAAGCTGCTGCCTGGAAGATTATTGGCACGTTTCGGGAGCAACAACGATTCGGCGGGCCGGGAACGTACTCGTTTGCACGCATGTCGTTCGTGCCCTTCGATAATCCGCCGCTGGACGGGTACGGGAATCCCGCTAGCCCAGTGGGAATGATCTACTCAATGTTCCGACCATCGGATGACGCGTGTATTTATCCATTCCTGATTCCGTCGAATTTGTTTGCAGTAAAGGCGCTCGAACAGCTGAGAGAGATTGCGACTCAGGTGCTATCGGATGAGAAACTGGCGAGTGCCTGCAAAGATCTGCGCGGGGAAGTGCGCGCGGCCTTGACGAAGTATGGAACGTGCCAGCATCCAGAGTTCGGGACCATCTGGGCATATGAGGTCGACGGCTACGGCAATGTGCTGATGATGGACGATGCGAATGCACCGTGTCTGCTGAGCCTACCGTATCTCGGCGCCTCTGAGTTGACGGACCCGCTCTATCAGAGCACACGGAAGTTCGCTCTGAGCAGTGCCAATCCTTACTTTTTCAAGGGGACCGCAGCCGAGGGTACGGGAGGCCCGCACGTGGGGCTCCGACAGATCTGGCCTCTGGGTATCATTCTGCGAGCCCTCACATCCACGGATGACGCAGAGATCGTGTGTTGTCTGAGGTGGCTTCGCGATACTACAGCCGGAACTGGGTTCATGCACGAGTCATTCGACAAGGATGACCCGCAGAAGTTTACGCGGCCTTGGTTCGCGTGGGCGAATACATTGTTTGGTGAACTGATCCTGAAGCTTGCGTTAACGCGTCCAGGATTGCTGCGCAGCGTTTGAGTGATCGAGAGCGGCTCGGTCGTAGTGAAATGGTGAGGCTTACGCTTGGAGCTCCGGGCAGCCTTTTGACCTACAGCGCGCCCATAACAAACGCTTGATTCACGACGGAGCTCGGAGTCCCCAAAGCGCTCAGTCCCGCAGAACTCGTAACAGGTTCTGGATTGTTGGAAGCGCGTGCCGGGGTGCAGAGAGGTGGCAATTTTGCAGACGAACAGGGAATTAGTTGGAAGCGTCTCGACCGGCGCTGCGCATAAACCGGCGATGACAGAGAAAGCGAACTGCCGCCGTTCATTTTTGTTGGCAATTGCGTTTTTTGTAACCGCGTCGATGAGTTTTTTAGTGGGCCTGAGCGCCCAAGCGCAATCATTTTCGTCCACTGCGGAGTACCGGTCAATGCTTGAAGAACTGCATCGCCAGCCGGTCCCTCCCAGCCGCATGAGCGCCGGCACACTGCTTTCATCTGGCTCGACGGGGATAGCACCAGTGAAAGTGGAGGAAACCACAGCGGTGCTCCGCGTGGAGGCCGACGCATGGCGCCTGGAGGTTTCGAAGGAGCCCTGGGGAATGGTGTTGACCAACAAGCGGACGGGCCTTACCTGGCGGCTAGCTGCTTCAGAGGGCATTCTATGGACGAATGGAGCTGGCGGGAAACAGCCGACGACGTTGCGGCCCATGGAGATTGAGCATATTAACCGGAGTGGAAACAGTTGGCGGATGCAGGTCAAGATTCACGGTTCCACCGAACCGGCGATCTTGCAACTTTCCGTCATCTCTCCAACCGTGATCCGTCTTTCCATTCGAGCATTGCAAGCTGGCGGCGATACCCGAATGAATCTTAACTTTACCGGAGCGGGACCCTTCTTCGGATTGGGCGAGAGGTTTGATCAAGTCAAGCTTGACGGGCTGAATGCGATTCTGCGCCCTGAGGACCTGTTCGGCAAGCCGGGCCATAACTGGACGTACATTCCTGTGCCGTTTCTGTTTACTCCGCGCGGCTTGGGAGTTTATCTGGATACCGCGGCGATAAGCGACTTCGATCTAAGAGAAGCCGATAAGGAACGCTTCGCGATCCAACTGCACCGTGCGTTGGTGGACTGTTACTTCTTCGTGGGCGCCCCGAAAGACATAATCGGCGCTTATACATCGTTAACGGGCCGCACGCCCCTATCTCCGCCTTGGGCGTTTGGCGTATGGATTTGTTCCTACCAAGGCCCACAGCAGGTGCTGAACGATGCAGAAAAGCTAAGACGAGAGAGGATTCCATCGAGTGCGATATGGACTTTCGATGTCATGGAAAAAGGGGATATCATGGGATGGCCGTTGTGGTGGACAGGTTACTATCCTAACCCCCGGCAATTCACCGATAAGCTTCACAGTATGGGATTCAAGGCGCTGACCTATGTTCATCCATATCTGCGATCCGCGCTTGTACCTTACAGCCTCCCGGACCCTTCCTTCAAAGCAGGTGTGCGAGCCGGTCTCATGGTACTCAACTCATCGGGTAAGCCAACTGGGCCTGCCAAGCCCTTTTCCGATGGCAACATCGACTTCACCAGCCCTGCGAACGTGGATTGGTGGGAACAGAAGGTTCGGGACATCGTATTAAAGGATAATTTCGATGGATGGATGGAAGACTATGGCGAGTGGGTAAACGATACCGATCGCTTTGCCGCCGGCGTGACCGGCCGCGACATGGTCAATCTCTACCCACTTTTCTATCACAAGATAACATATGAGATTTCTCGAAAGTTCAAACCAGATGTTGTGGAATTCGACCGCTCTGGTTACGCCGCCTCGCAGGGGTACACGCGCGTGGTTTGGGGAGGCGATCAGCGTCCGGATTGGACACAGGATCACGGACTTCCATCGGTCGTGCGGGGCGGCATTACCGCGGGCCTGTCGGGATTCGCGGTCTGGGGTCCTGATATCGAGGGCAACGGCTTTTCCAAGGAGCTCTGGACGCGTTGGATGGAATTTGGAGCGCTTACCCCGATTATGCGCGACCATCTATGGAACAAGCCATCTGGCGCTGTGAGCCTCTGGTACGATTCGCAAACGATCGACGCTTTCCGGAGTTATGCTCGACTGCATATCTCGCTGTTTCCCTACTTTTACACCTATGCGCAGGAAGCGGCAAAAGATGGATTGCCCATTATGCGCCATCCGCTCTTAGAATTCCCGAATGACCCCAAGACATATGATACGGAGGCGGAATATCTACTGGGAGAGAAGATTCTGGTCGCACCTGTAGTTATTCAAGGAGCATCTACTCGCTCTCTCTATCTTCCACAAGGCTCCTGGGTAGATTATTGGAACGGACACATCCTAGAAGGTCAGCGCGAGGTGACGTTGCCTGCGCCACTTGATCATATTCCGATCCTGGTGCGGTCCGGCAGTATCATTCCGTTCATCAGCCCAGACACCCAGACGCTGGTACAGGATCTACCCGTCGATAATGATCGCGCCCTGACGCAGGATCTTACTTGGCGGGTATTTCCGTCATCGACTCCTACTCGAGATAGCTTTACGCTGTACGATGGCACGTTGGCAGTCGCTTCTCAGGATCGATCGGAGATCAGCGTGCAGGTCGAGTCTCCCTTCACTCGGCAGTATGAAGTGGTACTGCCACTGTCCGAGAAACCTCATGCAGTCACTGTGGGTCGTAAGCCACTCAACGAACTAGATGAAGCGGACCAGCGAAACCATGAGGCTGGTTGGTGGATGGATTCAGATGACGGCGCATTGCATGTGTTTCTCTCGGGAGATGATTTCAGGCTCAATGTCGCAAAATGATTGGGCTGGTGCACCCGGCAATTAGTAACGGCGGAGAGCCGTCGCAATTCTGGAGTGGTCCTGAAAAACGCCTATGGTCAGCGAATGCCATTGAGCAGCAATCAGTTAAGCGGCGCTTTGTCGTTATGCTCGATGAAGTGACTTCGAACATCCTGGGGCTTGCCACCAAGGAGTGAACAGTAAGGGAGATTCTCTTCAAGAATCTGGCGCCCCAATTTGCGCTGAGCTTTCCGCAAGGGCGAGAGTTCCGAAATACCATTCGATGAACCGTTCGATGCGCACTAGTGGCTCCGATGCGACTGGGCGGAGGCGAGCGTATTGAGCACTGCTTCCCGCGATTGTTACAATTCCTCGATTGTGAGGTTGGCAAGGCGAGCCTTGGCAAACATCAAATGCTGCCACGTGTTCCCGTTTTATGCTGCTACCTATATTCTTGGGGATTCCGGAGCAAGCCCGTCCTTTCCACACCTCGTGGCTCATAACTGCCCTGCTGCCTTCAGGTCGGCGGCAAACGAGGCGAGCGACATTACGAGCGTCAAAGGCTTGCCGCTCAAAGGCACAGCGCCGTAACTGGCGTACCATCGGGCCGCGCGATCGTTCTTCGCATCGATAATGAGCACAACGCCGCCGACCTCAGCCGAAGCGCGCAGGCAGCGCCGCGCGGCGGCGGCGAGGAGTTGGCCGCCGATACCTTGGCCCTGGCAACGCAGGTCTGTAGCAATGCGCGCGAGCCGGAACCCGGGCACATCGTGCCGGGCGAGGCCGCGGCGAACCGTCTCCGGCGTGTCAGCGTAGGCCAGAGCGCCCGGAGCCAGGCTGTAGAAACCAAGAATGCTCTTGTTGTCTGCGTTATCAATTGCGAGAAAGGTCTTCGCGGCACCAGATTCATGGCTTTGGCGGGCGTAACGCTCGAAGAAGTCATTCATGGCCGGATCGCCACAATCGAAAGACTTCCGATCATGCTTTTTCGAGATTGGTTCTTCGTGCCAGGCGGGAACGCTCATCGCCGTTTCCGCGTGGGCTTTGGAATTGCAGCGATGGCTGCCCGCAGCTTAGCATTCGGCGCTGGCGGATTTTCGAGCAGGTTCAGCACCAAAAGGCTGTCACGCTCGGACAAGACGATACGTTCCGACTCCTCGATCACCGCCTTGGCCTCCCGCAAGGCGGGTTGGAGAACAAACTCAGTCAGGTCCGTGTGCCTCAACGCCGCAGCGCGCACGAGCGTAGCCTTTTGTTCCGGTCGCAGCCGGAGGTTCATTCGTGGGTTGTCGTCCACGGCCACTCTAGGCATAGAGTCCTCCTTGTGTACTTATTAAAAGCGTACATGATTCTGAGGAGCTTGTCCAGACCCGCCTCCGGCGCGGATGAGGCTGCTCATACTCCACGCTTGCTGGTGGCAGGCTTCGGTGAGAATAGGTGGCCGCATACGATAAGAGCGGCTGGCAGAGTTCGTGAGAACGAGTACGGGTATCTGCGATGCGGCCGGCAACCCTCAACCACGGCCGCAGTGTTCGAGCGTTGGCATTGCGTAGGTGTGCTCCCTGACTGGATTGGGGATCGAAGTCAAGCTGATGTACGATGTTGTTGTTCCGCTCGGATCCGTTCGGCGGAACACACGAGTTGCTTCCGTGCGGGCTGCTTGGGGGTGATCTCGTGAAACTTTTCAGAAAGAACAAGTCGAAGTATTACTGGTATGACTTCACGGTGCGCGGCGAGCGCTACCGCGGGTCGACCAAGGAGACCAACGAAACGAGAGCGCAAAAGGCTGCCGCTCTCAAACTCGCTGCCACCATTAAGGGCAGCGACCCGCTCGACAGGAAGCCGCCCACGCTTCGTGAATACTCGAAGGATTTCCTTCAATGGGTGGAAACGGGACGGCTCGAGGCCGACAGCCGCCGCTATTACAGAAACGGCTGGCGACTATTGGAGCAGACGAAGATCGCCGGAATGCGCATGGACCAGATCACCAAAGACGAGGTCGAAAAGCTGCAGTTTCCCGGATCGGCCTCGAACGGCAACAACGCGCGTAGGACGTTGCGGAGGATGTATTCCAAAGCCAAGGAGGACAAGCTGATCTTTGAGGTTCCCAACTTTGCGCTCTTCAAGGAACACGGCCGGTCGCTCCGCCTCAACGACGACGCGGAAAGGAGGCTGTCAGCGGTGGCCGACCAGCCGCTGAAGGACATCATCGTGGTAATGCGCGACACCGGAATGCGCAACGCCCGCGAACTCTACTGCATGCGGGTGGAGAACGTGGACTTCGATGCCGGAACGATCTTCACGCCGGACAGCAAGACGGAGCCCGGCCGCCGGTTCATCCCTATGAGCAGCCGCGTGAAGCAGATTCTCGAGGCGCGCTGTGAGGGACGGAGCGAGGGCTAGGTGTGGATGTCGCGTTATAAGGGAAAGCACATTGGGGAAGGGATGGTGTACCGGCAATGGGCGCGGGCGAGGCAAGCCGCGGGGCTGCCGCGCGAACTCGTCCTCTACTGTGCGCGCCACGACTTCGGCAGCTTCGTGTTGGCGAAGACCGGAAATCTGAAAGCGGTCATGAACGCAATGGGCCACGGTGACGTAAGAAGTGCCATGGTCTACCAGCACCCAGAAGGGGAAATCATTCGCAACGCGTTAAACGCACGGCACATTTCTCGGCCCGCCGTGCCCGACGACAGCCAGGCAAATGCTTGAACCTAACCAGGATTCGTCCCCCAACAGCGTTTCGAGGATGCTGATGCCGGATCAGTGACCCAAGTTGGCTTGGCGACTGGAATCTCGTGACCAATCTCTGCTGTAGATTGCAGTTGCCTACGGCGTTTTTCGGTACTAATCCAGAATACGGCTCCATGGACCGGCAGATCGGCTTCCTGCGAGTGCTCAATTCGCGATTCTGTGTTTAATCTTTGCATGAGCCCACCTGGAATTTCTCTGCAATACAAGCGCCTACCCTGGACCTTTGATCGCTGGCTGAATGAGAAGGGTGTCGTGCGTGACTATATATCGTGCTACGATATATAGATGAACACTCGATCTGCGAAGGACGCTTCTGAGTCGCTGGTCAGGACCCTGGCGGAGTTTCGCTATGAGCTGCGCCGCTTTTTACACTTCAGTGAGTGCGCAGCGCTGGAATTAGGATTGCAGCCAAAGCAACATCAGCTTCTTTTACAGGTTGCAGGCGCTCCTGATGGAGCGGCTGTGACAATCGCGTACGCGGCCGAGCGACTTGGGCTGAAGCATAACAGTGCAGTTGAACTTGTCAATCGATCAGAGCGCGAGGGTTTGCTGGTGCGATTAGCCGACGCAGACGACAAGCGGCGGGTGGTTTTGAGAGCAACACGAAAGGGCAAGAAGGTTCTGGCACAGCTTTCAGAGAAGCATGCACGGGAGCTGAATGAACTGGCCCCACGGCTGGCACAGGCTTTGGAGCGCATAAGGACTCATGGCCGCGACGTTGCCGGTAGGGTGGCTCGATGAGATCGCGGCCCTCCGCTTTGCGCGACTTTACGGTGGATCATCGGGTGTGGCTGCTCACGGGGGTGGCGCTCGTGATTGGCACGGGAGCGGCGGCTTTGGCCGTGATCCTGCTGCGGGCAATTGCATTCGCGACCAATATCTTCTACTACCACCGGCTGAGCCTGGCGATGGTCGGGCCAGCCGGATCGCCATTCTCACCAAGCCTCTTGATGTTAGTCCCCGTTGTCGGCGGCCTGCTGGTGGGACTGTTGGCCTACTTTGGGTCAGACAAAATCCGTGGCCACGGAATCCCCGAGGCTATTGAGGCGATACTGCTGAATGGCGCACGCGTCGACCCTAAAGTAGCGGTGCTCAAGCCGCTTTCGGCAGCGATTGCAATTGGCTCCGGTGGACCTTTCGGTGCGGAAGGACCGATCATCATGACCGGCGGAGCTTTCGGCTCACTGGTCGCGCAATGGCTTAAACTTTCGGATGCCGAGCGAACAACACTGCTGGTGGCCGGCGCCGCTGCGGGAATGTCAGCAACGTTTGCGGCGCCGATTGCTGCGATCCTATTGGCCGTGGAGTTGCTTCTCTTCGAGTGGCGCCCGCGCTCGCTGGTCCCGGTAGCGGTGGCAAGCATCCTGGCAGGCGCGCTGCGCGTGCGTTGGCTTGGACCAGGGCCACTTTTCCCCGTCACTTTACACTCCGCGATTCACGTCAAACAGGCGCTCCTCGTGGCCGCCCCATTAGGGATACTCGTTGGCTTTGCCTCAGCAGGGCTAAGCCGATTGATGTATGGCTTCGAAGACGGGTTTGAGCACTTTTGCGGCCGTCTGCGCGTGCATTGGATGTGGTGGCCGGCGATTGGCGGCATCGGTATCGGGGTGGGCGGGTTCTTCTTCCCGCGCGGATTAGGGGTTGGCTACGACAACATCGCGGAGGTTCTGCGCGGAAATGCTCCTGTCGCGCTTCTGCTTGGCCTCATTGTTGCCAAATCGCTGATGTGGGCATTTTCACTAAGTTCCGGGACTTCAGGCGGCGTGTTGGCTCCCATCTTGATGATCGGTGCAGCTTTGGGAGAGGCTGTGGCGCAGTTGGCGCATATGACAGGCGAAACACAGGCGCTTTGGGCGCTGATGGCAATGGGGGCGATGCTCTCAGGCGCGCTGGGTGTGCCGCTCACGGCAATTCTCTTCTCTCTGGAACTGACCCATGCTTTGCCCGCAATACTGCCTCTTGCATTGGCGTGTACTGCGTCCTATCTGGTGACCTCTTTGGTAATGCCGCGGTCGATCCTGACGGAGAAGCTGAGCCGCCGTGGGTACCACTTGTCGCGTGAATACGGCGTCGACCCTCTCGAAATGGTCAGTGTAGCGGACGTGATGACAGATGCGTCCGCGTCGGGCGAAATGGAAAGAGCGAGCGATGTACCTGAGGCATTGCCAGATACCTTTGCCTACTCCGATGAGACCTGCCGGGCGGTCGCGGAGGAAATGGCGACGACGGGAGTGGTGAACATGCTGGTCGTGGATCGGCAAACAGGGCTTGTCTGTGGGACCATCGGGGCGCAAGAGTTGCTCTTGGGGCGACGGCGAGCGGTGGAGCGAGAATCCGAACGAAGCATATCCTTCCAGATTTAGTCCGAGCGATATCCGGGGTGGGCGGAGTTCCAAACCGTCAAAGGAGACAAACAATGATCAAGTTTGACGCGGAGCATGCCGCCGTTCATTATCCCCCGGATCGTCGCCACCGCCTCTGGGTTCGTCCTTCGATTCTGATCGGAACTGGCGCCGCAATTGCCGCGCTGGTGGCCGCGGCGTGGATTGAGGTTGCCGCAGCCGGGCTGCCGCACATTCAGCCCGTCCCCGTGGCGTACCCCAACAACTTTACAGGCCCGCACGGCTTTCCTCTCTGGGTCCGCTACTGCCATTTCTTCAACTTCCTCTTCGTCACCATGCTCATCCGCAGCGGCCTTTCGATCCTCGCCGATCATCCGCGGCTCTACTTCAGCGACGATTGCACACCCGGCAGCGAGTGGATCCGCTTGACGCCGATCAAGGTTCCGACCGACCGCCTGTGGACGGCCAAGGACGATGCCCGCTATCTCACGCCCATGGTTGGCACGCCCGGCTACCGGCACACCATCGGCCTGGCACGCGTGTGGCACTTCATCAACGTGCATGGCTTCATCGTTTGCGGCGTCTATTTCGTCGCCATGCTCTGCACTTCTGAGCAATGGAAGCGCCTGATCCCCACTTCGACCACAGTGATCGTGCAGGCATGGAATACCTGGGTGCACTACGCCACCTTCCATTTGCCGGCCGAGCCCAACGGCTTTTACGGTTACAACGCGCTGCAGCAGATCGCCTACTTCACAGTGGTTTTCGTCTTCGGCCCGCTGGCGATCCTTACCGGCATCGCCATGTCGCCCGCAGTGGTGAATCACTTCACGTGGTACGCGAAGCTCTTCGGCGGGCGGCAAGCAGCACGCTCCATTCATTTCCTCACCATGCTCAGTTTTCTGGCGTTTCTGTTGGTGCACATCACGCTGGTCGTCATGACCGGATTCGCGCGCAACATGAACCACATCGTGCTTGGCACCAACGATGACGGCCGGCTGGGCATGTGGCTGGGCTTCGTGGGCATTGGCGTCGTGTTTGTTTGCTGGATCGCTGCTCACTATCTCTCATGGCATCAGCCGCGGGCCCTGCAGCATGTGCTCAAATTCGTTACCTATCCCATGCAACTGCTCACCCTCAATCGGCTCGTGCCGCAGCAGACGTATTCGGAAGCTGACATCTCGCCTTACATGTGGCCGAATGGCAAGTTGCCCGTACGCGACGACTGGAAGCACATGGCCGAAGGCGGCTTCCGCGATTTCAAGCTGAAGATAGGTGGGCTGGTCGAGAATGCGGTCGAGCTTTCGCTTGCCGACCTTCGCAATCTGGGCGAAGCGGATCACATCACCATGCATCACTGCATCCAGGGCTGGAGCGGCATTGCCAAGTGGGGCGGCATCCCCATGGAGAAACTGATCGAACTAGTTCGCCCACTGCCTGAGGCACACACCGTAGCCTTCTTCTCCTTTGGCGAAGCACTCTACGGCGGACCCTACTATGACACGCAAAGCCTTGAGAACGTGCTCAAACCGCAATGCCTGCTCGCATCCGAGATGAATGGCCAGCCGCTACCCGAGGTCTACGGCGCTCCGCTGCGGCTGCGGGTCGAAAACCAGCTCGGCTACAAGATGGTGAAGTGGATTGAACGCATCGAGTTTGTCGAATCGGAAAAGAAGCTCGGCGAGGGAGAAGGCGGCAAGAATGAGGACGATGAGTACTTCGATCTGCTACCGAACATCTGATGATTTCCATGAATAATCAGAACCAGGTGAACAGAAGATTCGGAAGCGTCGAGCATGTCTCTGTGTTGCTTGCTCATTTGCGCCTGAAGTGGTTCTTACAGCACTTTCCGACGCGTGTCGTGTGGGCAATTTATGTATGCATCAACGGCTTTATCACCATCGGACTGCTCGCGTTGCTGGCCCTTCTTACGGGCAGCCCCTTTGTCTTTCCATCACTCGGGCCAACTGCGTATCTCTTCTTTTTTTCTCCTCTGGCGGAGGCTTCATGCCCGCGCAATACCATCTTCGGGCACGGTATTGGACTCATCTGTGGTTATGCCGCCTTTTTGCTCACCGTCGCTTCCAGCCCACCTTTCGGTTTGCACCCCGGCGTTCATGGCGCCAGAGTCCTGGCTGCTGCGCTCTCGTTGTCGGCTACGGGTGCGCTCATGGCGCTATTCCGGGTAAGCCATCCGCCGGCAGGAGCCACAACTCTCATTGTTTCGCTCGGCATCATTTCCCAGCCCAAAGAACTCGTCATCATCGAAATCGCGGTGATCCTGCTTACGGCACAGGCTTTCGCCATCAATCGGCTTGCGGGAGTGCCCTATCCCCTTTGGCGGAACCGCGATCCCGCAGAAACAATTGACATCGCCGCAACGGCAACTCCTGGGCCAGACGAATGACATCGGAGCGCGGATCCTTTCAACTGATCCGCACCCTGGATGACGGGTTTGTGGTTCGGCGGTTCACCGACTAAACGGTTGCGCCGATGACCGACGATTCCAGATCGATGGCACGGGGAAACAGGATGTTGTTTTCCAGATGAATATGCTGGTGCAGGTCCTGCTCAAATTCCTGCAGGCCATCATAGTACGCATGATAGGTGGGACAGGCGCCAATGGGAGTGGTGAAGTTGTCGCTCAAGCGGCGAATCTCGGCAAGCAACGCGCCGGCGGCATCATGTTCGTGGGTCATCATCGCGATGGGATTGGCCACCGCGCCGAAGCACGCGTCGGGTGGGGCACTGCCTGAGACGACAGCGGCCTCGAGACGGGCAATGTAGGGAAACAGGACGTGCTCTTCCTTCCCGAGATGGTGGATCAGCTCTTCGTCGAGTTGCGCCAGCGCCTTCTGCATGGCGGGCAAATGAGCCTGCGTATCGCCGTGGCGGTTCGCGACTTTCTGTGCCAGCACCGCCAGGCGCGGCAACTCCCTTTTCACATACGAGTGATGCGTGGCGACAATATGCTCAATGAGCCGGCCTAGTGGGGCTTGCGCCCAGTCGATAGGTGATGCCGTGTTCGAACTTGCAGCAGAGTCGAGCGCAGCGAGCACTTCATCAACGTCGAGTTCCCTGGCGGCGCACGCTTCGGAAAGGGGTTTGCGCCCGCCGCAGCAGTAGTCGATGCCGAAGCGCTCGAAGACGCGAATGGAAGAGGGTTGTTCGAAGGCAATCTCACGAACGGTTTTTGTAAGGGCAATCATGAAGTTCTCCTCAACTCACCTTAGAAGTGCCGCGTACGCAGTGCAGCGACTTTAGTCACTGGGGGCGAAATCAATCGGCGGCGCGTAGCGTTGGAAATGCGCTAGACTTTTCCCCATGGCGAGTGAACACACGGAACTGGCAACCATCCTCGAGAAGACCGCACTGCTTTCCAGTCTGTCCCGCGCGGAATTCCAGTCGCTGGCGGCGCGTACAGTGCGCAAGCACTTCAGGAGCGGCGAGCTGCTTTTCTCTGAGGACGAGCCGTGCCACGGGCTGCACATCATCGCGCGCGGCATGGTGCGCATCTTCAAAACCTCGGTAAACGGGCGCGAGCAGGTGCTGGCCATGAACCATCCCGGTGAGTCGGTGGCCGAGTTGCCTGTGTTTGACGGAGGGCGCTATCCGGCTTCTGCAATGGCGGTCGAGGATGTGGAGGTTGCGTTTATCTCGCGCCAGGATTTTCATGCATTTTGCATGGAACATCCTGAGGTTGCGCTCAAAATGCTGGCAGTGGTTGGCGCGCGGTTGCGAAGGCTGGTGGGCATCATCGAGGAGCTTTCATTCACCACCATTCGTCAACGCCTCATCTCTCTGCTGTTGCGGCTTGCGGAGAGCGAGGGCAGGCAGACGCCGCGCGGAATTGAATTTCATTTGCCGGTAAGCCACCAGGAATTGGCCAGTCAACTGGGCACAGTGCGCGAGTTGATCTCGCGCAACTTGATGAGGCTGCAAGCCGAAGGCCTGCTGGATGTTGACGCCCGCCAGATCGTGCTGAAAGACAAGGCCGGTCTGGGTGCACTGCTGACGACGGCGCCATAGCCAGGATCAGTGGTCGACGTTGTTCGGGTCGGGCACAAGCTGCATGTAGATCTCGCGTGGGATGTTGGTCTGCCAGTGGCCGGTAGCGCGCGCAGCGCCTATCAATCCAAAGAAAACCAGTGCCAGCAACGCGGCAACAACCTTTGGATTGAGTGTACGATGCCGCCATTGAGCTGTGACAGTTTTAGCCGCCAGTCCATCGGGAACGCCCGACCTGCGTGGCGCAAGCGAGAGCTGCAATGCGTTCTCCGCGGGGCACACTGCAATGCACGCCATGCACCCGGTACACTCGACCGACCGGATCTGCACCAGCCTGTCCACTGGGAGATGCGATGGGCAGGCCCTGTTGCACTTCCCGCAGTCAATGCAGGCCTGAGTGTCGCGGCGAATTATGACCGGGCTGAGAATAGAAACGATGCCCATCAGCGCTCCGTATGGGCAGAGAAAGCGGCACCAGAAATTCTGGATAAGAACTGAAAACACGACAAGCGCCAAGAGCACTACGATTCCGAGGATGCCTATGTTACGGAAAAAGTTAAGCATCTTCACGTCTGCCACGATGTCAAACGGCGACACCAGAAAATCGCCGAGTTCCTGCGCCGTCATGGTGAATACAACGAAGAGAAAGAAAGCCAGCAGAAGATACTTGACGCTGCGCAGCGGCAGATCGAGCCAAAGCGGCACGGTAAAGCTGCGGCGAAACAGCTTGCGTCCCAGTTTCCACAGATATTCTGAAAC
>CAZMWL010000037.1:0-34701 GCA_964569985.1 uncultured Occallatibacter sp. | reverse complement strand
CTGCAGAAGGTGAACACCTCGTTCCGGGACGACCGGCACCTGATGCAGATCATCGACCGCATTGTTTCGCGGGTAGGCCGCAGAGTGGACGAGTCGTCGCCCATGGTGGACGCCCGTCTGCCTGACGGATCGCGCGTCAACGCGATTATTCCTCCATTGGCGCTGGACGGGCCGTCCATGTCCATCCGCCGTTTCGGTACCGGTCCGCTGGCCGCGAATCAGCTGGTGCAGTTGAAGAGCATTTCGGCGGAGATGATGGAAGTGCTGTCGTCGGCGGTGCGGGCGCGCATCAGCATCCTGGTTTCGGGCGGAACGGGCGCCGGCAAAACCACCTTCCTGAACATTCTGTCGCAGTACATTCCCAACAACGAGCGGCTGGTAACGATTGAGGACGCGGCCGAATTGAGGCTGGCGCAGGAGAACATCGTGCGCCTGGAGACGCGGCCGCCGAACATTGAAGGACAGGGCGCCATCCGGCAGAGGCAACTGCTGATCAACAGCCTGCGTATGCGTCCCGACCGCATCATCATCGGTGAGGTGCGCGGCGAGGAAGCCTTCGACATGTTGCAGGCCATGAATACCGGTCACGAGGGCTCCATGACCACGATTCACGCCAACACTCCGCGCGACGCCATTTCGCGCCTGGAGTCGATGGTGGCCATGACCAACATGAACCTGCCGGAGAAATCGGTGCGCCAGCAGATCTGCTCGGCCCTCACCATCATCGTGCAGGCCACGCGCATGAGCGACGGAACGCGCAAGATCACGAATATTTCGGAGATCACGGGTATGGAAGAGAACGTGATCAGCATGCAGGAGATTTTCACCTTCCAGAGGAAGGGGATTGGACCGGACGGCCGGGTAATCGGCGTATTCACACCCAGCCGCATCCGTCCCCGGTTCCTGGAGCGGCTGCGGGTGGCAGGCATTGTGCTGCCGACCAGCCTGTTTGACAAGGAAACGCAAGTTAACTGAGGAGAAAGGAGCGGTACTGAGATGGGAGTCATTGCCGTAGTGGCGTTTATCGGCGTGTTTGCGATCATTGCGCTGCCTTTGATGGCCGCAGCACCCTCCAATAACTCCAAGCAGGCGCTGGCCGCTCTGGACGCGGTGCTGAAGACCGGGCCCAAGCAAGTGGAGCAGCAGCAGAGCATGGACCTGCGCAAGGACGAGCTGCTGAGCAGCATTCCGTGGCTGAACCAGAAACTGCTGCGCTTCGAACTGGCGCCGTATCTGCACAAGATGCTGAGCCAGGCTGAACTGGACTGGAGTCCGGGACGTCTGCTGATCATGACCGTGGCGTGTTTTGCGCTGCCGTTGTACATCCTGTACCTCTCGTTTCACTCGATTCCACTGGCGTTGGTGGGGGGCATGGCGCTGGCCGCGCTTCCTTTCGGATGGGTGATGTTCAAGCGCGCCCGGCGCTTTAGCGCATTCGAGAAGAACCTGCCGGAGGCGCTGGACCTGATGGTGAGCGGACTGCGCGCAGGGCACAGCCTTCTGGCAGCCATGGCGCTGGTCGCCCGCGAGTGCCCGGAGCCGATCAAGGGGGAGTTCAAAATCTGCTTTGAAGAACAGAACTACGGCCTGGAGATGAAGGCGGCGCTGGAAAATCTGCTGACCCGGGTACCGCTGCAGGACATGAAGATCACATCGACCGCGATCCTGATTCAGAAGGAGAGCGGCGGCAATTTGGCCGAGGTGCTGGACAAGACCTCGCATGTGATTCGAGAGCGGTTCCGCCTGAAGCGGCAGATTATGGTGCACACGGCGCAGGGGCGGCTTACGGGATTGGTCCTTACCTGCCTTCCGATCGTGCTGGGCATCGGTATTTATTTTGTGGATCCGGGAATGATCAGCATCCTGTGGCATCGCAAGATCGGCATCGAGATGATGTGGGGCGCGGCTGGACTGATCTGCCTGGGCGGATTCGTGATCTACCAGATCGTCAACATCGACGTGTAGGGGAGAGATATGACGTTTGTAATTCTCGCATTTTTGGCTGTGTTTCTGCTGTTTGCCAGCGGCGGACTTCTGCTGTTTTACCGCGAAGTCATGCTGCAGCGCATCAGCGAAGCGATTAATCCGCGCCCCAAGGAGAAAAGCGTCACTTCGGTGGTGCAGCAGGCCAAGTCCTCGATCGGGAACCTGATGGAGTCCGTCGAGAACCTGATGCCGAAGAGCGAGAAGGAAGTTTCGATCATCCGGCAGCGGCTGTCGCGGGCGGGGTACCGCAACGAATCGGCGGTCAAGGTTTTCTACGGCTGCAAATTGGTGACACCGCTTCTGCTGGCGGCCGTCGCGCTGGTGACAGGAGCGGCGAATTTTGGGCCGTTTTTTGTGTACCTGCTGGCACTGGGCGGAGGTTTTCTGGCGCCGGACTTCTGGCTGGGGAAAAGGATTGCGAAGCGGCAAAAGAAAATCAACCGCGGATTGCCCGATGTGCTGGATTTATTGGTCATTTGCATGGAAGCCGGCCTGAGCCTGGACCAGGCGACGTCGCGGACGGCTCAGGAGCTAACCCAGTCGCAGCCGGAGTTGTGCGACGAGCTGAACATCGTGGTTCTGGAACAGCGCGCCGGCCGCGCCCGTTCCGATTCATGGAAGAACCTCTCAGAGCGCACCGGCGTAGAAAGTGTACGCAATCTGGTTTCGATGCTGGTGCAGACAGAACAATTTGGAACCAGCATTGCGAAAATGCTCCGCGTCCACTCTGATACGCTGCGCGTGCAGCGCATCCAGGCGGTCGAAGAGATGGCAAGCAAGACTTCGGTGAAACTGGTGTTTCCGCTGGTACTCTTCATCTTTCCTGCGCTTTTTCTGGTTACACTGGGACCAGCCGCGATTGTTATGGTTGAGTCTTTTAGCAAGTTAAACGGCAAATAAAGCGCAGGAAGGGAGAAAGACATGGAAGGTCCAATGCTGGTCAGAGTTATTGCCGGGGTTTTGGCAGTCGTCATTCTGGTGATTCTGATTCAACGCCGCCGCACCAGGGTGAAGTAGGCGGCGAACGAAAGTCCGTGAGTGCCTTGAAGCAAACAAGCGCCACGGGGGGAGTGGAACAATTCGCAGATCCGGGGGGTCTGCCAGGGTGCGGCAAGCATCCCGGCAGGGAACCCGGGGTGCGAAGCGGGGAAGTATTTTCTTTCGCGCCCGGACGCGCGCGTTAGACGAGGGCCTGGTTGTATGGAGCTTCTGGAAACATTCGACGAAGCGGCTGCGGCACGGAGAGGAAGAGGAGCTGCTGCACAGCCGTCAAGGGACAAAAGGACCATGGAATCGCGGACACATTGCGCCTATAACCAAACCCGGGAATGCTTCCTTGGCCTCGAGGTCAAGGCTGCGGATCTGCCGTCGACGCGCGTGGGCGAGTTGATGTCGGCGCGTCCGCTGAAGTCGGGTGAGGGCGTATGGATGACGCCGTTCCGGGGGATTCCCGCGGCCGCGATGCCGGCCCCGCTGGATCTGATCTACCTGGACGCAGATTGCCGGGTGATCGACACCGTGGAGTCGTTTCCGACCTTTCAGGTGAGTTTGTCGAAGCCGGAGCCCAACAGCGTTCTGGCTTTGCCGGCGCACTCCATTTACTCGTCGCAGACCCAGGCCGGCGATCAGCTGGTGCTGTGCGTCGCCGAGGAAATGGGGCGGCAACTGCAACGGCTGAGCAATCCGCGCAACGAGGCGGGAGAGGTGGCGGCGACCATTGCCGGCGCGGTGCTGCTGCGCGAGAAGCCGCTGTGGAGCGGTGGGCCGGGATTGCTGGAACTGGAAAACCGCAACGGCCACGGAAATAAGACGGAGCCTGAGACGTACGAGATGGATCTGTCGCAGCCGGGCGCGAAGGCGATCAAGCAACGCAACTGGTTGCAACGCTGGTGGTCGCCGGATCCCCGCAAGGCTCCCCGCGTTGAGACTCCGGGACTGGCCGCGTATTACTGGAACGGCGCGGCGCCGGCGGCGCACGGCATTCGCGACATCAGTTCGACGGGGCTGTACGTGGTGACCGAAGAGCGCTGGTATCCCGGAACCCTGGTTCTGATGACGCTGCAGAGAAACGACCTGGACGAGGAAATGGCGGAGCGCTCGATCGCCGTGCAATCGCGGGCCGTACGCTGGGGACCGGATGGCGTGGGCTTGCAGTTTGTTCTGCCCGATGCGCAGGACCGCCGTCGCGGCAATTCGCCGCTGCTGGATACGGTGGGCAGGAAGGAATTCGAGAATTTCCTGGAGCAGTTGAAGCGCGCGAAGTGACAGGCTCCGCGGGGCGCCGGAGCGGGCTGGGAACGTACGGGCGGCGGGATGCGATTGGAAACCACGGCCGCACCGGGAGGAAAACGATGAAGATTCGCGGAAGCATGGCATGGCGGGAAGTTTTCGCCGCACATCAAGATACGTGCAGCCGCGGCAAGTCCGTTCCATCGGGCAAAACGGGCGCGCTTGCCGGCTGCGGTGGGGCTGGCGCGCGAGGCCGTGCCGGGAATAGAGGCACAATGAGATTTCTGCGTGACGAAAGCGGCCAGGCGCTGGTGTTGACCATGGTGTGCCTTACGCTGCTGATGGGCATGATGGCGCTGGCGGCCGACGTAGGCCTCTTCCAATATGAAGAGTGCCGGTTGCAGACCGCAGCGGATTCAGCGGCGGTCGCAGCAGGCCTGGAGCTTGGCAACTGCAACTACGCGGTTTGCGCCAGCATGAAAACGGCGGCGGCGGTAGCTCTGAAGGAAGACGGCATTACCACCTCTACCCTCACGCCGACATCGAGCTGCACCGTCACCTCCTCGACGAGTTTATCCATCATTATCAATGTGGGTCCCTGCATATTGGGATCGACAACTAACGATATCAACTACGGCAACCCGCATATGGCTGAGGTGGCGCTTACCGAGAAGATGAATACATTCTTTGGCGCCGTGATCGGGATTCCGACCGTGCAACTGACGGCGCGCGCGGAAGCGGGCGATTCCTATATTGATACCTCGGGTGGCGGCGGTAATTGCATTTACACGCAATCACTCGCATTCAATAGCTCCAACGGTAATTTTGATTTAGTCAATTGCGGCATTTACGACGGTGGAAACCTTCAAACCGACAACGGCGACAGTGTGACCGCCTCGGATTTTCTTTATTACGGATCGTGGAGTCCCAACAACTGCAACAGCAGCTGTACGTGGACCCTGGGAAGTTCAGAGACTCAGCCGACGCACACCACTACGGCGGAAACCGACCCGTTGGCATCGCTGACTGCGCCCAGCCAGCCAAGCACGACATATAGCGGCACCACCGCGTTCAATTCAGGAACCGCGAACCTGAGCCCGGGCTATTATCCGAGCGGCTTTAATATGAACGCCCCTGGCAGCGGACAATCCAATATCGTCAATCTCTCTCCCGGCCTCTATTACTTCAACGGCTCCGTCGACGTCGACAGCGGCGCGACGCTTGAGTGCACGACGTGCGCGGTGGGGGGAGCGGGCGTGACGCTCTATTTCAACTCCGGCACTCTACAGATGAACAGCGGCAGCACCATTACGCTTACGGCGCCTACTACGGGCTATACATCGAATGGCGACGTAGCGAATATGGTCGTTTGGGCATCCAGCAGCAATGGCTCGGGCATGACCATCGACACCGGCTCGTCATCTTACTTTAATGGCATCATTTATCTTCCCGATGGCGAACTCACGCTGAACAGCGGCACGGGCGTCACCATCAACAACGGAGCCACCGCCACGGCTCTCGATGTGCAGAGCATGATGGTTGACGACAGCGAAAACTTCAAGATCAACGGTTCCGGAGGATACCTCGGCGGCGGTTCCAGTCAGACGTTGGGGGCGTTCGCGCTTGCGGAGTAGCTTATGAAGAAACGAAATCCATTCGATTTGTGGCGAAGTGACGGCGGGGCCAGTCTTGTGGAGCTGGCGATCCTTATGCCGCTCTTCATGCTGCTGATGGCAGTCGCTGTCGATTTGGGGCGGGCTTATTATCTGGTGCTGGAGATCCAGGGCGCAGCGAATGCCGCGGCAGCGTACGGGGCTCAGAAACCGACCGATACGGCTGGCATGAAGACTGTAGCCCAGGATAACGCCCCGAATGTGCCGGGCCTGACGGTCAATACTCCTACGTATGGTTGCGAATGCTATGACGGCACCTCCTATAGTGCAAATTGCACAGTCACGCCGTCGTGCTCCGACACGGTAAACCGCGTGAACGTAACGGTCACAGCAACCTATAAGCCGTTGTTCCCCTGGCCCGCGATTGCTTCCACGATGTCGTTTTCCAGTTCGGCATCGATGCGCAACAACTAGACGTTTAACGGTTGGGGAGCAAGACACATGAGATTCGTCCAGGCCGCCGGCCGGAGGAGTGGAAAGCGGGCCCAACAGGCATCCAGCAGCGGTGCGAATGGGCCAAGGAAGGAGCGATCGATGAAAAAGAAAGCCGGCATGCAGAAATTATTCCGCTTTGCGCGCGAAGAGCGTGGTTCAGAGCTGGTGGAATTCGCCATGACTGCGTGGCTCCTGATGCTCGTTTTGTTCGGCGTCTATCAATGGGGATATGCAATGTATGCCTACCACTTTGCGACCTACGCGGCGGAGGAAGGCTCGCGTTTCGCCGAGGTGCATGGCCACACCTGGAGCGAATACGAAACCGAAAACTGCTCCACATCGGCGCCTCCGAGCTTCGTGATGAAATACGCCTGCACCGCCTCCAGCACCGATATTCAGAACTATGTACAAAGCCTGGCAACCGGGGCGATTAACTATAACAATGTGACGATTAATACGACGAGTTCGTATCTTTGGCCGGGAACCACGCCGGACTGCACGTCGGGATGCTCCGCTTGCACAACGACCAATAGTCAAGGCTGCTTTGTGAAAGTAACGGTAAGCTATACATTTAACTTTTTGCCATTTCTCAAAATTACAGCCTTGACGATGAGCGCCACGTCGGAAAACGTGATTCTGCAGTAAGAGCCGGGACCCGCCAGGGAACATTTTGTTGCCTCGCCGCAGCAGATGGCAGGGGCATCATGGCGAGTGGAGAGGCTGCGGCCTGAACGCGAAGAGATGAATCTATCGCATTTCTCGGCCTGTCTCGGGGGACTACGGAGCAAAACTGAACAGATTCAAGGCCCAAAAGAGAGTAAACCCCTTTTATGAACGACGCGATACGAATACTAACCAATGAGTTCGATGGCGATGACGGGCTGATTGTGACGTTCTCAGACGGGACGACGGCCGGATATGTCGTTGAGGAACTGCTGGAGTTGAGGCCGTTTCGAGAACGGGTGACAACCAAAAAAGCTGCAAAGGTACCGACTAAGCCTTAAGTCGTTCCTGAGATGGCTGCGCCTCGCCTGATCCGGCAGAATGCGCCGACTCCTCAGGCGTGGCTTCGCCATTTTTTCTGTGCCGTCTATGAAAATGCTCTATTCCGAGGTTTCCGGAATGATGAGCAACACTTCAACCCTGACCGATTGACCATCCTGCGTGGCGGGGCGGAACTGCCATTGGTGCAATGCGGCGAGGACGAACTGCGCGCTCGCGAAGGGCTGCGGGAAGATGATGCTGAGGTCATCAAAGCGTCCGGACTGATCGACAAAGCCGCGAATCATCAAGGCGTCGGCGTCGATGGAGCCGGGCGCGAGGTTGGGCCGCACAATGTTATACGGCCACGGCGCTTCAAGCCGGGAGATGGTGCCGCCGGCAGCGGCTTCCGCGTCGCGCGGCAGCGAGTACTGCATAATCCAGCTCTTGGATAAGCCGACGTGTAAATAGGCGGTGTAGGCAAGACGGCCGCTCCAGGCACCAGCCACCTCAGGGAATTGCTGCTCCAGCGCGTCATTGACAATGACGGAGCCGAAGTGGCCGTCTTTGGGCAGAGCGATGGGCGTGGACGTAAACCTGCCCGTTGCATTCGCGGCGGTCTCTGATCCAGACGCGGGCGAGGCGGTTTCAAGCTTGCCGTTGGCCAGGGATGGGCCAAGATGATTTGCGTTCGCCTGGGCATTCTGGCCGGCGCCGCTCTCGCCGGGCTTGGCGCCAGGTGCGCCCTTGCCGGCCTGTGCGGAGGGGTTCTGGGCCTGGCCGGGAGCCAGCGTGCTTGGCGCTTTCGATGCCGGAGATTCGGTGACCGGAGGCAGCGTGGCGGTTCCATCTTTCAGGCGGAGATCGGAGAGAGAGAGGACGGCCGCCGGCGTGGGCGGCGCCGCTTGCTGCGACGCCGAAGCCGGAGGCAGTTGCACCTGGTTGGGTAGATGTACGGTGACGGGCGACGTGGTGCTGGGCGCGACGGGCAATTTAACTGAGGGCAGTTTGCTGGACGCCATGTTGACGTCGGCCAGGTTGAGCTCCTGATTGGGCGGATCGAGGACGGGAAGAACATCCGCGGCGGTAGGTTTTTCCGGCAGGGGCGGAACGATGTGTTTCGCAGCCACTTTCGTCGGCGACCAGAGGACGACTTGCGGCACAGGAATGAGCTGGGGCAGCGTGACGGTGTTGAGTACGTCGGCCTGGACGAGGAGCTGCGGGCCCGGCTGGGCCTTGGCCGTGGGGCGCGGAAGCGGCGGCGACGGCTGCTTCCGGCCCGCGGGAGCCGATTTGCCGGGATGCACGTCCGGGTAGGGAATACGCGCGGCTGCTTCCGCGATTTGCTCAGACGGCGAACGCAGATCGAGCTGACGAACCGACAAGTGATCTTCAACGACGCGCGCGACAGGAGGCTTGTAGATCAGGCTGAACCAGACCATTGCCGCGGCCAGGGCATGGACGAGGATGGAACCCAGGAAGGACGCCAGCCCCTGACCTTGCGGAGGTTGGGTTGCGAAGAGCGTGAAGTCGCGGGACGGCATCATGAGCACCGGAGCTACTCGAACAGCATTCTCCGTGGGGGTATCACTCATCTTCACTTCGAAGTCAGGTCGTTCCTGAAGGGTATTCCATGCCGCTGGGTCTGAGTCTACCCTGTTTGATGCGCGAGGAATCAAAGGTAACCTCCGACTACGGAGTTCGCGATGGAAGACACCCAACTCAGGACGGCCGTGGCGGCGTGCAAACCCGCAACCTGCCCAGGACCCCGGGGGGATTTTGAACCTGCATCAAGAATCGCTCATTCCGAGGATTTACCCCATAGCTCTCTTGATACCTACAAAGTAATCCCCATAGCTCTCTTGATACCCACTAAGTAATATCGACAAAACTCGCGGGAAGGGATAGGTTGTGGGGGACTACACTAAAACCGCACTGCCCGCTGCGCGGCACGAGCGAAGGTCAGGTCGCGAGGCCTGACGGGCGGCGGGTCCGAACGACGGGCATAAAAAGAAAGGCGGAGTCGGCGATCCGCCAACTCCAAACGGGGCAAGGATGAATCGAAGACTGCTAACGATCCTCCTCATCGCATTCGTCATCGCGGGAATCTGCGCGTGGCTGGTTTATCGGCTGGTGGGCGTGCGCGTAGCGGCTTCAAAGCCCGCAGCGACGGTACAGGTGGTTGCAGCGGCGAAGGACATTCCCCTGGGAGCCGTGTTGACGACCGCCGACCTGACCACCATCACGATGTCAGGTTCAGCACCCAAAGGCGCGATTCTGAAGCCTGAAGAGGCGGTGGGCCGCGGAGTGATTTCAGAGATCTATCAGGGAGAACCCATTTTCGAGAGCCGCCTGGCCGGCGTGGGATCGGGCGGCGGCCTGGCGCCCGCCATTCCCGATGGCATGAGGGCGTGCGCGGTGAAGGTGGATGAAGTGGTGGGCGTGTCCGGATTCGTGATTCCGGGGATGCGCGTGGACGTTCTGGTTTCAGGCGTTCCTCCGACCTCGGGGGGAGGCGGCAACACGCAAACCATGCAGACGCAGACACTTTTACAGAACATCGAAGTGCTTTCGGCGGGCACCGACATTACGAAAGACGCCGAAGGCAAGCCGCAGCAGGTGCAGGTGGTGAATCTGCTGGTGACTCCGGCGCAGGCGGAGTCGCTGAGCCTGGCCAGCAACTCGCTCAAGATTCAATTGGTACTGCGCAATCCGCTGGACACGCAGATTGCCAAGGTGCCGCCCACGGCGATGAGCAACATTTTTTCGGGTACGGCTCCGGCCCCAGCCACGGCAGCTTCGCCGCGGCGGGCTGTGAGTAGCGCGCGCAAACCGGCGCCCAAGACGTATTCGATCGTCGTCAGCAACGGTTCAAAGACCACGGAAGAGAAATTCGCAACACCCGAGGGGCAGCATTGAGATCGACGACAGGCATCACCATTGCATATTGCGGCGCGTTGATCGTGGCTCTCTGCATGGGGCAGGTGGTACGGGCACAGGTACAGGCTCAGCCCGCGCAGACTACCTCACCAGCCGCGGGAGACAGGTTTGGAGACTCCACGAATGAACTGAACGTGGATGTGGGCAAAGCCGTGCTGGTGGACTGCGCGCAGCCGATCAAGCAAGTGGCAGTCGGCACGGGCGAGATTGCGGAAGCCGCAGCAATCAGCCCCACCGAAATCATGATCACCGGCAAAGGGCCGGGAATGACCAGCCTGATCATCTGGGATATTCACGGGGGACGGCAGTTCTTCAATGTGACGGTGCGGCCCAGCGCGGGCCTGACGGGCGACAGCCTGGACGCCATCCGGCGCGAGTTGAGAACCGAACTGCCGGGTCAGACCATCAAAGTCAGCTACAGCAACAACAGCGTCTTTCTGCGCGGCACGGTGAGCGATTTGACCAGCTCGGCGCGCGCGGTACAGATTGCATCGACGGCGGGCAAGGTTGTGAACTTGATGGATGTGAATGTGCCCACGTCGGATCCGCAGATTCTGCTCAAGGTGCGCTTTGCCAGCGTGGATCGCAGCAAGGCCCTGACCCTGGGCATCAATCTTTTCGATCTCGGAATGGGGAATGCCCTGGGTGGAGTGTCGACCGGGGGGTTGACGGTTTCAAACAGCGGCAGTTCGTCAAGCACCGGAGGGATCTCGGGAACATCGGGTTCAGCACAGGTCACCCAGGAAGGAAGCATCTTTGCCTACTTTCCCGGACTGAATGTGGGCGCGAACATCGAGGCGCTGGAGACCAAAGACGTAGTGGAGGTGCTGGCAGAGCCAAACCTGCTGGCGTCCGACGGCAAGGAAGCGAGCTTTCTTGCGGGTGGTGAGTTTCCCTATCCGGTTGTGTCGGGCACGTCAGGGGGCACGGCCGCGGTGAGCATTGAGTACAAGGAATACGGCATCAGGCTCAACTTTATTCCTACGATCACACCGCGCGGCACCATTCGGCTGCAGGTGGCGCCGGAAGTGAGCGCGCTGGACTACGCCAACGAAGTGGATATCTCGGGAGTGGAAGTGCCGGGCCTTACGGTGCGCAAGGTGAATACGGAAGTGGAGTTGAAGGACGGCCAGACCTTCATTATCGGGGGCCTGCTGGACAAGGGCATCACCGAAACCTTTGAGAAGATTCCCTTCCTGGGCAGCATCCCGATCCTTGGAAAGCTGTTCCAATCGGAGTCGAAAACCAAGAACGATACCGAATTGATCGTACTGGTCACGCCGGAGCTCGTATCCCCGCTGCCCGCGGGCGCGCCGACCCCGGAGCTGAAGTATCCTGATCCGAAGTTCATTCCGCCGAATTCGAATATTCCCATGCACCAGCCGGATGAGAAAACGGCGGACAACACGTTGCCGCCTCCTGCTGCGACGGTTCCGGTGGAGACGTTGATCCAAAGCATGAAACCGGAGAAGCCGCTGATTATCGAGAGCGGGGCCGGTGGCTTCGGCACGTCGGGACAGGTAATTAACGGCGGAGGCTCCTCGTCCACGAGCGGTTCATCGACCTCTACGCAGCCGTAGCAAGGGCCGCTGCGGAACGGTCTCGGCGGCTGAGACAAGCGGATGAATGCTTTCGATCGCATGGCGAAAAGTGTGCGGGAGTGGATGACTCCGCGCCCCGCAGCGCCGGAAAGCCCCCAGAAAGTTCTCAACGTGGCGCGCGGCACGGTGCTGGCGACACAGCTCACCAAGGCGCACACCGGAGCTACACGCAGAAAAGGCCTGCTGGGCCGGGAAAGCCTTTTGCCCGGCGAGGGACTGTGGATCGCTCCCTGCGAATCGGTGCACACCTTCTTCATGCGCTTCGCCATCGATCTCGTCTATCTGGACCGCAAGCAGCGAGTCAGGAAGGTGAGAAGCGCGGTCGGTCCGTGGCGGATGTCGGCTTGCTGGTCCGCGCACTCCGTATTGGAGCTACCGGCGGGCACAATCGCGGCCACACGGACGGAGCGCGGAGATGCCCTGGAGTTCGCGCCCGCAACCACGGGAGCAGAGAGCGGACTCTGATTCGCCGTTTCGCCCTCAAGCCCTCCCCTGAGAGAAGATAAATCAGGTTCAAGATGACAAGAGCGCGACTTGACGGTCTCTATCTATTGCTGCTGGGAAGCGCGGTATTTCTCCTGCTGGGCCTCGCCCTGGAAAGCGCCTCTCCTCTCGCGATGGTGGATTTCAGAGGGCTCTACTACCCCGCACGATGCCTCCTCCAACATGGCGACCCTTACGCTGCAAATGAGGTATTGCGCGTTTATGAGGCAGAGCGAACAGATCCCGAACTGGATACCGCCAGAGTCCGGCTGGTTGCGACGCAGTCTGTCAATGTCCCAACCACGTTTTCCTTGACGGCTCCCGTTGCCATGCTGCCGTGGGGGCCTGCGCATCTGCTCTGGATGACATTGACCGTCGGGGGCCTCATCTTCGCTTCGTCGCTGATGTGGCTTCTTTGTGCGGATTCACAGCCAATTGTTTCGGGCGCCCTGATCGGATTCCTCTTAGCCAACAGCGAACTGCTCGTGATCACGGGCAATATGGCCGGAATTGCGATTGCTCTTTGCGTGGTGGCCGTCTGGTGCTTTGTTCGGGAGCGGTTCGTCCTGGCCGGCGTCCTCTGTCTGGCGTTGAGCCTGGCATCGAAGCCGCACGATACGGGCCTGGTGTGGCTCTATTTCTTATTGGCGGGCGGAGTTTACCGCAAACGCGCGCTCGAAACTCTTCTTGCGACGGTTGCCGTTGGTCTTCCGGCGGTCTTGTGGGTGTGGCATGTTGCGCCGCACTGGATTGAGGAATGGCGCTTCAATTTATTGGCGTTTTCGGCACGCGGCGCCATCAACGACCCCGGGCTCTCTTCACCGGGCGCCCACAGTCTCGGTATGGTGGTAAGCCTGCAGGAGATCATCGGCGCCTACTGGAACGACCCGCACATCTACAATGCGGCCAGCTATCTTATTTGCGCGCCGCTGCTGCTGGTGTGGACGCTGGCCACCCTGCGAACCCGGCCCTCGCCGCGAACCGTCTGGCTCGCGCTGGCGGCCATCGCGGCGCTTTCCCTATTGCCTGTTTATCATCGCCAGCAGGACACCAAGCTTCTGCTTCTCACGGTTCCTGCCTGCGCCATGCTCTGGGCCGAGGGCGGCCTTACCGGGTGGCTCGCACTTCTTGTGAATAGCGCCGCGTTCGTGTTGACCGGCGATCTTCCGTGGGCGGTTTTCTTCAGTATCCTCGGCCACATGCACGCACCCACCACCGCCCTTGGCACGCAGATGCTGATCGCTGTGCAGGTGGTTCCTGTTCCCCTCATCCTGCTCGTCGTGGGCGTCTTCTATCTGTGGGTCTACGTGCAACGCTGCCGCAATCGCACCTCGCTGCAGCCGATTTGAACCATGCCGCGCAAGCGGGAAGCGTCACCCCAGGGATTGTGAAGCCGCGACTTGTGCAGCGCCTGCGCGGCGCGACCCGGCGCGCGCGAAGAGAACCCAGACCAGCCATGCCAGCGCGGTGAGAAGATACGTGCCGGAGTGCAGTTCGAAGCGGTTCAACTGAATTTCAACCAATATGTAGATCAGCGCCAGCGCCGAGAGCAGGAACTGGGATGAGGTCCGGGCGACCGCCCAGAGTATGGCCGGCAGAGCCAGGGCCTGATCGAAGATCCAGCCGAAAGGCGCGACCAGCAGCGAGATGAGCACCAGCAAGCTGCCCTGTTCGAGCCAGTCCCAGGCATGGCGGCGTGGCCAGAAGTAAGCCAGGGCCCAGAGGCAGCCGAAGATCGCCGGCACAAAAGCGAGCCACTCCCAGGCAGGATGAATGGCATCACGCAGGAGATCCCCGAGACAGGGGGTGAACTCGCGCGTGACGACGGAAGTGCGCATGTAATAGGCGTACTGGCCCCAGGCCTCCGGATCGATCCAGGTCGTGACGAGAGCGCCGGCGGCAAAGGCCGCGGCGGCGCCGGCCAGAATACGCCAGGCGCGCGCGGCAAAGATCCAGACCAGCAGGACCACGGCGAAGGCAAGGAAGAGATGCGGCTTGACGGTGCAGAACCAGAGCGCCGCGCCGGCCGCGAAGGGCCGCGTCTTGTGCAGGCGCAGGAAGAGAGACACCCCGAAGAGCAGGAAGATGGAAGTCTGGCCCAGGATCACGCAGTAGAGGGCCGGAGGAAAACAGTAGCCGAGCCAGTCGAGATGGTCTCCGGGCGAGCCGAGCATCTTCCAGACAATGCGCACGGAGGCGATTAGGAGACTGAGCATGAGCAGCGACCAGGGAAGAGCCGCGGTCATGGGGCTGACGTAGCCCAGAGGCCAGGCCAGCGGCAGAGCCCAGGGAGCGTTGCGCATGTAATAGGATGCGCCGCCCTGAAACCCGGCGCCGCTCTCAATTTGGCTTACCGCGGCCGGATCGTAGGGATTTCCGTGATGCACCAGTTGCTGGCCGGTGGCCCAGTAGACGATGAAGTCGCGGTTGGCTACGTTATGGCGGTTGGTGGGCAGGAGACTGAGATAGAGGGTGGTGAAGAGGAACGCCAGCGCGCATGCGATCGCGATCAAGAGTGCAGTGACGTCGCGCTGCTTAATCAAGGTGAGAGCACCTGTCCACGGCAATTATAAAGACAGGGACCCGGGGACTGGGACGGCGAGAGAGTGTGCGCGGGCGCGCGCGGTTGCGAAGAGATACCAGGCGAGCCAGGCCGGGGCAGTCCAGAGGTAGAGAGGCGAGAACACGCGGACGGCGCAGATTTCGATATCCATGACGAAAATGGCCAGCGCCAGAAGGGCCAGCAGGGTGCGGGAGCGAGTGGCGTAGGCGCCTTCAAGCAGCGCCGGGATGGCGAGACACTGATCGTAGAACCAGCAGTAGGGCGCGGCGACAAGGGAGACCAGCATCAGAATGTTGCCGTGGGTCTTCCAATCCCAGGTGGCGCGACGACGCCAGAAGTAGAAGAGGGCCCAGATGCACGAGAGCGCGGCGGGCAGGTATTGGAGCCAGGTTGCCCGGGGATCGACCCATTGACGGATGGCGCTCGCAAGGCAGGGGATGAATTCGTTCTCGACGGCGGGTGAGCGCATCAGGCGGAGGTAGTCGAGCCAGGCATGCTGGTCAATCAGGGACGCGACGGCGCTGGAGAGCGCAAGAGCCGCAGCCGCGCCAGCCAGCAGCTTCCAGGCGCGCGAGAAAACCACCCAGGCAGCCAGGGCAGCGGCAAAGGGCAAAAAGAGGTGCGGCTTGAGGGCGCAGAGCCACAGAGAGGCTCCGGCAAGAAACGGCTGGGAGCCATGCCAGCGCAGGAACAGCACCAGCCCCAGCAAGGCAAAGAGCGCGGTCTGGCCCATGGTGAGGCAGATGAGGGCCGGCGTGAAGGCCAGCGCCAGCCAGTGGAGACGATTCGAGGGAGACCCATACAACTGGCGAGCGAAGCGTACGGAGAGAAGCAGGCAGGTCAGCAAAAGCAGGGACCAGAGGATGGCGGCCACGCGCAGGCCGAGGAAACCGAGCGGGTAGGCGAGCGGCAGCGCCCAGGGAGGGTTGCGCATGATGAGTACGGCGCGAACGTCAAGGCCTTCGGCGTGTTCCAGCGCCGAAACGGCGTCGCGGTCGTAGGGATTGGCGTGCTGGACGAGCTGGCGTCCTGTAGCCCAGTAGGAAACGAAGTCGCGCATACCGGCCTGACTGCCGGTAATCTGAATCGCAAAGAGCAGGGCCGTGATCGTGAGCGCGAGCCCGGCAACCAAAGCAATCGAGAACTCCGCCAGATCGGGGCGTTCCGGCGCCGGTGGAGGATCGAGCTTCGCAGCCATGGAGGTTATTCTACGGCATGAATTTAGAAGCGGGTCCGGAGGATTGGAAGCGCGGGCTGGTGCGAGAGAAGAGCCGGAGACGTGCCGAGGAAGACGAAGGAAGAGCGAAGAACTCCCACGCCATGGAGCAAATTCACCCTGGCCCAGGTCGAGGGATATGTATACGGGGCCTGTCTGTGGAGCCAAGGTTGTAAACAGGCGTATACACGCAACGGAGCGAAATGGGGGTAAGCTTTTTCTAGTTCATTGATTTTAAAGTGAAAGCTGACGTGTTGAAGAATGGCACGCCAGATGCAATAAGTGGGGTGCCCGGCTGAGGCTGGGGATAACAATTCGGAGAGGATTGAAAATGAACAACCTATTTCTGGCAGTGTATGTGAAGTTGCAGAACCTGATGAACCGCGAAGAAGGTCAGGACCTGGTCGAGTACGCCCTTCTCGTGTGCCTGATCGCTTTGGCCGCCATCACCGGCGTCAACAAGGTTGCCACCGCGGTTACCACGGTCTTCACGAACATCAGCTCTTCGCTGGCGTAACTCCTGGCAGCACAGCGCACCCAGGACCTCAGCTCTTAGCGGGAGGGTACAGGCCGGCAAACTGCCGACCTGTGCCCTTCCTGTTAAGTCAAGCGCTCGAAGCGTGAGCAACGAAGATGCAAGCGGACACGTAGAGCCTGCGGACTCGTCGAATCCAAACTCACCAGTTTTTGTGCTTTTGAACGACACGAGAAGTTCGTGGAAGCAAGCACGCCGGCTGTGGCCGGAATATCACCGAAGGGGAGAATATACGATGCGCAACACACTTCTGAATCTGTACGTGAAATTCCAGAGCCTGAAGAACGGCGAAGAAGGTCAGGACCTGGTGGAGTATGCATTGTTGGTTGCCTTGATCGCACTGGTGTGCATTTCCGGCGTCAACAATGTCGCGACGGCCGTGAACACAGTGTTCACGAACATCAGCTCGTCACTCGCATAAGCACATCCGGAAAGCAATTCCCGGACGTACGACGCAATCCAGCGCCTCAGCCTCTTCGTGGGGAGAGTACGGACCTGCCTGTGGGCAGGGTTTTCGCATTCTCCCTGTCAAGAGCGAACTATCCCGGTGCGCGAACGTGCATCGGCCAGCAGGAAGAAAGAGAGTGCTCCGCGCAACAGCCTTGGAGCCTCTCTTGCCTTGTCAGTGAACGGCACGAGAGATCGTGAAAGCAAGGCACCAACACGCCTTACCCCGGCTGCGGCCGGTCATTCACCGATAAGGAGGTGCAGGGATGAACAACATGTTTGCAAGGATTTATCTACGACTCCACGACCTGCAGAGAGACGAGCAAGCGCAGGACCTGGTGGAATACGCGTTGCTGTTGAGCTTGATTTCGCTGACGCTGATTTCCGGCATAAACGGCATCGCCACCGCAGTGAACAGCACGTTCACCAGCATCAGCGCGTCGCTCGCGTAACCAGACGGACCGCGCAATGCTCGCGGGATTCCGGGAGCGGAGTGTGGGACTGACATCAGAACGAAACAACTCGGGCCCCAATTCCTCCCCCACATCGGTCAGGTTACCTGGAGCCTGAAGAGCATCGCAAGCCAGGGAGACGCGAACGCAGAGGGTCTGCCTGGGATGATCTTTGCCCGTTTAGGCGAATCATCGTACGTAACTGTGGCGAGATAACGCTCCGCACGCCTGGAGACGCGCTCTGGGAAAAGTTGAATGCGAATGGAAAGTGGAGAGAATTGAAATGAGCAGCATATTACTCAGAATGTGGGTTGCGCTACAGAACCTGCAGAGCAGTGAAAGCGGCCAGGATCTGGTCGAATATGCATTGCTCGTCTGTCTGATCGCGTTGGGAGCCATCTCTGGCGTGAACAAGGTTGCCACTGCGGTGTCGACCGTTTTCACCCATGTGAGCTCGTCGCTGGCCTAGTTTTAAGCGGGACTTATCTTATCGATCGCGCCGCAGGACGTAGAGAATAAATTCGGACCTGGACCGGGCTGCAAATCTTCAGTCGATTGCGATTTCGAGAGAGGCTGGTTGTGGGCGGGATTCCCGCAAGCATCCAGCCTTTCCTGCGTCTGGAGCATGATTCCCATGGGCGGCATGATTCCAAGGTGACGAGAGGGGTTCGGGCGGCTGAATCCGGGGCCGGTGAGCGCGCGTCGATGCCGTAGAATCTCCGTGATCCCCCGCTAGTTTGGCGCCAATCCGCAGGGACGGAACCGGACCGAGATGCTGCTGCCCACCGCCCATGAAACCAACCCGACGCTCCTGATTCTGGAATGCGGCATGACCGCGATGGCAGCGGCGTTGGCCTTTGCGTTTCCGCGCCTGGGCGGCGCATGGTTTCGGCGCTCGGAGCGGCTGTTTGCGCGGTGGGCGCAACGGCAGGGACTTGTGGTTGCGGGCGTGGGGCTGAGCGTGATCGTGCTGCGCCTTGCGATTCTGCCGCTGTTTCCGGTGCCGCTGCCGTTCGTTCCCGACGATTTCAGTTTTCTGCTGGCTTGCGACACGTTTGCGCACGGGCGGTTGACGAATCCGACTCCCGCGATGTGGACGCACTTCGAAAGCATCCACATCACCATGCTGCCGACGTATCAGTCGATGTATTTTCCCGGCCAGGGACTGCTGCTGGCTGTCGGCAAGGTGGTTCTGGGAAATCCATGGATTGCATTGTTGATCGTGAGCGCGTTGATGTGCGCGGCGCTTTGCTGGATGCTGCAGGCATGGCTGCCGCCGAGCTGGGCTCTGCTGGGCGGCGCCATTGCGGTGCTGCGCCTGGGCGTGTTCAGCTACTGGACGAATACATATCACGCGGGCGGATCGCTGGGCGCGCTGGGCGGGGCGCTGATTGTGGGAGGATTGCCGCGACTGATGCGGACCGCACGCATGCGTTATGCGGTGCTGATCGGCATCGGCATCGCCATTCTGGTCCTGACGCGTCCTTATGAAGGCATTCTGATGTGCCTGCCCGTTGGCTTTGTGCTGGTGCGATGGATGGTCAAGGGCCAGCACCGGCCGAGTTCGGCGGCCATGGCGCGGCTGGCCGCAGTGCCGCTCCTTTGCGGCATCGCCGCTGTGGCGTGGATGGGCTACTACGACTATCGCGCGTTCGGCAATCCGCTCACGCCGCCCTACGCCGTCGACCGCAACACCTACGCGATTGCTCCATATTATGTGTGGCAAAAGGCCCGGCCTGAGCCGCACTACCGCTACAGGGAGATGCAGGCTTTCTATAACCGAGGCGAGCTGGATTTCTACAACGGCTACCGCTCCTTCGCAGGTTTTCTGAAGCAAACGCTGACCAAGGTTGGATTCACCTTTCTGTTTTTCTCTCTGTTCGCGCTGCTGCCTCCGCTGTTGATGGTGAGGCACATCTTTCGCGACCGGCGCATCCGGTTTTTGCTGATCAGCGTACTGGTTCTGGCGGCAGGCATGTCGATTGAAATTTATTTTCTGCCGCACTACGTGGCGCCTTTCACAGGGGCGTTTTATGCCATCGGATTGCAGATGATGCGCCACCTGCGGCAGTGGAAGCCGGAGGGTAAACCTGTTGGCCTGACCCTGGCGCGGCTCACGGTAACGACCTGCGTGGTCATGGCAGGGCTGCGCATCTTTGCCGATCCGCTGCACATTGCGCCAAGCGAATGGCCGCCCAGCAACTGGAACTTGACATGGTTCGGGCCGGGGCACTTTGGAACGGAGCGGGCGCAGATGGAGGCCAGGTTCAAGCAGCTTCCAGGCGGCCAGCTAGCCATTGTCCGCTATTCCGCGGATCACGACCCGCTCGACGAATGGGTCTACAACGGCGCGGACATCGATGATTCGAAGGTCGTCTGGGCGAGAGACGGAGATCCTGCGGGCAATCCGGAGTTAATTCGGTACTATCAGGGCAGAAGCGTGTGGCTGGTTGAGCCAGATGCAATTCCGGCGCGGGTTTCGCCGTATCCGATTGAGGAGTCAAAGTAATGGCAAATTTGCGCCGCAATGGTCTGATCTGGGTGCTTCTGTGCATCGGGGTTGGGTCCCTGTGGGGCACCTTTAATGCCACAAAATGGACGGCATGGATTGATTTCCGGGGCTTGTACTGCGGCACCCGCTGCCTGCTTCACGGCCATGATCCATACATCCAAGACAACGTCGCGCGCGAGTATCTGTCCGAGGGCGGCCAGCGCCCCACGGTCGCTTCGTGGGCCCCTCCCAATGCCCCTCGTCTGCAATTCCAGTCCCTCACGGTGTGGGTGAATCTGCCCAGCACGTTCGTTGTTGCAGCGCCATTCGCGGCGCTTCCATGGGGCCCCGCGCATATCCTTTGGATGCTGTTGACCGGAGCCGTCTTCGGCCTCGCCATTCTCCTCATGTGGCATGTCGGCGCGGGCTATTCGCCGCGTGTTGCGACCTTCCTTGCCTGTGTGATTGCGTTCAATTGCCTATCCATCTTTGCCGGGGCCAACGCGGCTGGAATCGTGGTGGGATTCTGCGCAATCGCCGCGTGGTGTTTTCTTCGCAATCGCTTTGTATGGGTCGGAGTTCTCTTTCTAGGGCTCAGCCTTGCGGTCAAGCCGCACGATTCCGGATTCGTCTGGCTTTACTTTTTGCTGGCCGGCGGCGCCTTCCGGAAGCGGGCGTTGCAGAGCGCCGCCATCACGGCCGTCATCGGTTTGGCGTCGATCGTGTGGGTGTTGCATGTCGCGCCCAATTGGCTGCATGAATGGAACGTCGATCTGGCCACGATCTCGGCCCGCGGCGGCATCAATGAGCCCGGTCCCAGCGCCGTCAGGGATGGTTCCATTTATTCGATTGTCGACCTGCAGGGCATCCTCAGCATTTTCCGCGACGACCCGCGCTTTTATAACACGGCGACGTACGCGTTTTGCGGGGCGCTCCTGCTAGTATGGTCAATCCGGACCCTGCGGATGCGCTTTTCACCTAACGCCTGGCTTGCGTTGGCTGCTGTCGCTCCCATCACCCTTCTTGTCACCTATCATCGGCTTTGGGATGCCAAACTCGTGATGCTGGCAATTCCCGCGTGCTGCATGTTGTGGGCCAAGGACAGCTCACTCGGGAAGGCTGCAATGCTGATTACTTCCGCTGCATTGCTGTCGACAGGAGATATCTCATTGGTTATTTTTGAGGCGATCGTGAATTCATTTCCGTTCGGCGTGCATGGAATCGTGACCAGGGCGATCACCGCTGTGCTGATACGGCCTGCCTCACTCGGACTGCTCGCGATGGGCCTGTTCTACCTCTGGGTTTACCTGAGGCGGATTCCTGAACAGCAGCCGGGCGCCGTGGGCGCAGCGCTCGAGGCAGAGCCTGCCCTGGAGTTGCACTAAACGGCCCTCTCTCCGCCCTTTTCAGCAAGAGACGCAGATGAGGATGGGCAAACAGCTTAAGGACGACTCTAGTTATGATTAGCGGAAAAAAGATTGCAGTGGTGATGCCGGCGTACAACGCCGAGAGAACGCTGGAACAAACTGTGCGGGAATTGACCGACGTGGTCGACATCAAGATTCTGGTGGACGACTCGAGCAAGGACAAGACCGCGGAGCTTTCACGCCGGCTGGGCGTGCAGACATTCGTCCACGACGCCAATTACGGGTACGGACGCAATCAGCAGACCTGCTATCGCGAGGCGCTGGCGGCGGGCGCGGACATTGTGGTGATGGTGCATCCCGACTACCAGTACACGCCGCTGCTGGTTCCGGCCATGGCGGGCATGGTGGCCAGCGGCGTCTACGACATGGTGCTGGCGTCGAGAATCCTGGGCGGCGGCGCGCGCGGAGGCGGCATGCCTCTCTATAAATATGTCTCCAACCGGCTGCTGACCGCGTTTCAGAATCTCTTTCTGGGCGTGAAGCTGTCGGAGTACCACACCGGTTTCCGCGCGTTCTCGCGTGAGTTGCTGGAGACACTGCCGCTGCTGGAAAACTCCGACGATTTTGTCTTTGACAACCAGATGATTGCGCAGGCGGTGATGTTCGGCTTCCATATCGGCGAGATTTCGTGTCCGACAAAGTACTTTGAGGAAGCGTCCTCGATTAATTTCAAGCGCAGCGTGCAATACGGGTTAGGCGTGTTGGCGACGACGGCGAGTTTCGTTGCGCACAAGACGGGAATTCGCCGTGTGCCGCGCTTCGCAGCGAGTGGCAAGAAGCTGACGGGGGCGGCGTCGCGCGGAAACTCCGAGCCGCGGGTCGATTGAGGGGGGTGAAAATGACAAGAGCGCAGTCCGACAGCCTATTGTTATTCATCCTCGGTTGCGCGTTTTTTGTCAGCGTGGGCGTTGCCAGTCAGCGCATCTCCCTCTTTTCGCAGATCGATTTCAAGGGCCTCTATTACGGATCGCGGTGCTTGCTGGAGGGCGGCGATCCTTATCGGCAGAGCGATCTGCTGCGCGTTTATCAGGCGGGAGCCGCGGATCATCCGGGAGATATAGCAGGGGTTCAACAGATCGTAGTCACTTACGTCAACTTGCCATCGACGCTGATTTTCGCCGTCCCGTTCGCGATGCTTCCCTGGGGGCCGGCCCACCTGGCGTGGATGACGATGACGGCAGCGTGCTTCATTCTTGCCGCGTATTTGATGTGGCGGGTTGGAACTTCTGCGGCCCCGCTCATTTCCGGCGCTTTGATATTCCTGCTTCTGTGTGGAAGCGAGCTGCTGATTGAAGTTGGCAATGCCGCGGGCATTGCGGTGGCTCTTTGCGTGATTGCGGCATGGTGCTTTCTTGAGAAGCGATTTGTGTGGGCAGGGACGGTGGGTTTTGCTTTGAGCCTTTTGCTGAAACCGCACGTTACCGGGCCGATTTTGATCTATTTTCTATTGACCAAGGGAGAGAGTCGGAAACATGCACTGAGAACCATAGCGGTCACTTTTGTGCTGGGCCTGGCCGCGGTCCTGTGGATCTACCACGTGGCCCCGGACTGGCGATCGGGGCTTCAGGCAAATCTCCATGAGATTAACTTGCGCGGCGGCATCAACGACCCAGGGCCGACGCGGGTCGATCCTCGCGGCCATGGCGCCCAAATCATCAGCCTGCAAACCGCGCTCAGCCTGGTGAAGAACGATCCGCGCTTTTATAACCCCGCGACGTATATCGCCTGTGCTCCGCTGCTGATCATCTGGGCGGTTACCACAATGCGCAGGCGTTTTACGAAAGGGAATGCCTGGTTTGCGATCGCAACCATCGCAGTTCTCTCCATGCTCCCGCTTTATCACCGGCAGCATGACAGCCGGCTCCTGTTGTTTCTTGTCCCCGCCATGGCCATATTTTGGGCCGGTGGCGGCTCTCTGGCAAGAATCGCGTTTTGGCTTACCGCCGCTTGCGCCTTTTTGACGGGCGATCTGACTTGCCAGTTTCTTGCGATTGCAGCCGATCGCATGCACATGCCGGCACATGGGCCAATTGGCCAGCTCATCAACCTTGGCATGACTCGCCCTGCACCGCTGATCTTATCGGTGGTTGGAGTGTTCTACCTTTGGGTCTATGTGCGGCATGGCCGTCAATTTCAGACGGCTTCACCGGTGAATCAGAGCTAGAGTGTGTGCCACACCAGAGCCGCGGCGGATGCGCAACTCTTCGGGCCGGATGCGAGGCCGCGGCCGCATTGCACATCGCGTGCGCCGATGTTTGCCGGATGCCTGCCTGCTCTGGTCTTGCTATAACCGCCCACGGCAGGTTGGGCAGGATGGGGTGAGACGATGATCAGAAATCTGTGCCGCAAGGGCCTGGTCTGGGTGCTTCTCTGCATGGGGGTTTCGATCCTGTGGGGTACCGCCTTAGCCTGGAGAGGAAGCGCATGGATGGATTTCCGGGCCGTCTACGCGGGCACCCGATGTCTGATTCACTACCATAACCCCTATAACCAAGGCGACGTCGAACGCGAGTATCTGTCGGAGGACGGCCAGCGTCCACCCAGCACGGCCCCGCACCTCCAGTCCCTCACCCTCTACGTCAATATGCCTTCGGCCTTTGTTGTTGTAGCGCCATTTGCGGCGCTTTTGTGGGGGCCGGCCCACTTCCTCTGGATGCTGGTGACGGGTTGCGCCTTCACACTCGCGATCCTGCTGATGTGGCACGCCGGAGCGAGCTATAACCCGCGCGTTGCAACCTTTCTCGCCTGCGTGATTGCGTTCAACTGCGAATCCATCTTTGCCGGGGGCAATGCTGCCGGAATCGTAGTGGGATTCTGCGGCATCGCCGTGTGGTGTTTTCTTCGAAACCGTTTTGAATGGATCGGAGTCATCTGTCTCGGGATGAGTCTGGCGGTCAAGCCTCACGATTCCGGGTTCGTCTGGCTGTGCTTTCTGCTGGCCGGCGGCGTCTTGCGGAAGCGGGCGCTGCAGAGCCTGGCGATCACTGCGGTCATAGGGCTGGTGTCGATCTTGTGGGTCACGCATGTTGCGCCGCACTGGATGCACGACTGGCATACCAATCTCACTGCGATCTCGGCACGCGGGGGCATCAACGAGCCCGGCCCCAGCGCTGTCAAGGATGGCACTGTCTATTCAATCGTCGATCTTCAGGGCGCCATCAGCTTGTTCCGCGACGATCCCAATTTTTACAACGTGGCCAGTTACCTCGTCTGTGGGACCCTCCTGTTGGTGTGGTCTGCCTGGACTCTGCGGGCGCGCGCTTCCGTCTCCAGGTTATGGCTTGCCCTCGCGGCTGTTGTGCCCCTCACGCTCCTGATCAACTACCATCGGCTTTGGGATGCGAAGATCGTGATGCTCGCTATTCCCGCGTGCTGTTTGCTGTGGGCTGAAGACCGCTCCGCCGGGAAAGCTGCAATCTGGACTACCTCCCTGGCAGCTCTGTTTACCGGAGAAATTAGCCTGGTGATTTTCGCAATGCTGACCGATCGTCTCGATTTCGGCAGCGGAGGAGTCCTGACGCAGGCAATCAGCGTTGTGCTGAAACGGCCGGCGCCGCTTGCGCTGTTGGCAATGGGCATTTTCTACCTTTGGGCATATCTGCGGTGGATCCCGCCGAAGCAGGCGGTCCCTGTCCGGGCCGAACTGCAGGCCGAGCCGCCCCAGCCGCTACGCTGAGCGGCGCTATGTCCCATCTTTTCCCGGAATAAGCGCGGAGAGAGAAGCTGCGGTGGTGAGGGCCCAGTTTTCCTGCCGCGGTCAAGAAGCCGATTTCGTCCCCAGGCGCAGCGATGCCGCCCGCGGGCGGCATCGAGTGCAACGAATCTGTTTTGCGGGCGTTAGATGCCGACGCCGAACTCTCCCGGCTGCTGCTCGCCGGCGTTCGAGTAGAAGTCGTAAGGCGTGCGCTTCTTGAAGCGATAACGGCTACGCAGCTCGGCGCCAACGAAAATGCCGAGCGCGGCAACTGCCATTCCCACAGAGAACCAGGTAATGACCCGCAGGGCTGTGGTTCCCGGCTTATCCTCGACGGGAGTCTCTTCAGCGGGTATGAGGGAGTCGACTTCCATGGACATCGAGAATAGCCTCCTGACACTCCATCATAGCGCAGAAACTGCTCGGTTGGCATGTGGGAGCGGTGCGGAAAACGCAGGTGTTATTTACTCAATGGTGTCGATTCGGGCCAGCCATATGTCCTTTTCGGCTTCGGGAAGAAAGCTGGCGTGAATGGAATTGGCGGCGAGCCGGCGCAATTCTTCGCGGGTAAAGCCTTGCTCGGTGTGGGCCAGGAGGAACTCATGGGCGAGATCGGAGCCGAAGAAGGCTGGATCGTCGGAATTCAGCGTGACCAGGAGGCCGCGATCGAAATATTGGCGCAGGGGGTGGGCGGCAAAGGAGGAGCAGACGCCGGTGCGGACGTTGGAAGTAGGGTTCAATTCGAGTGCGATGCTCCGCGCCTTTAACTCTTGGAGTAGTTTCTCGTCTTGAATCGCGGAAAGGGCGTGGCCGATGCGCTCCGAGCCGATGGCAAGCGCCTCCCAGATGGCCTCGGGACCGGTGGTTTCGCCGGCGTGGTTGGTAAGGCGCAAACCGGCGCGCGCAGCTTCAGCGTAAAGAGCGTGAAATGGCGCGGAGCCGGCGCGCCGCTCGTCGCCGCCCAGGCCGATGCCGACAATGGAGGGGTAATGCGGGCGCAACTCGGCGGCCTTGCGGAAGACGCGCTCCGCTTCTTCCACGGTGAAGTGGCGGACGGCGTCGAAGATCCAATAAAGGGAGAGGTTGAGCTCGCGGGCGGCGCGCTCGCGGGCGCGCTCCAGGCCGGCGAAGATGGGTTCGAATGCGCGCGGATCAAAGTTGCGCCACATATAGATGACGCCGACGGAAATGTAGACCTCGGCGTGGACCACGCCCTGGTGGTGCAGGTGCTGCATCATGCGCCATGCGGCCAGTGCGTAATCCTCGGGGTCTTTCAGGCGTCGCGTAACGGCCTTGAAGCACTCAATGAACTCGGTGAAGTCCGTGAAGCGATAGAGAGATTTGGCTTCGCGGAGCTTCAGGGGATGCGCATCGTGGTGCGCGCTCAGCTCCACCAGCGTCGCGGGCAGAATCGTCCCCTCGAGGTGCAGATGCAGCTCGGCCTTGGGCAGGCGGCGGATAAAGTCGCGAATGGACCGCATGGAATGAGTGTAAAGGCAGGGATCGGGCGGAGACTATGGAGCGGGATTGCCCCCGGCACATCGCAGAGGCAAGATGTGCGACAGTTGCCGAATTTCACGAGCTGAGGTCACCGGTTTACCGATCGTTTCGCCGTCCCATGTTCTTCGGCCAGCATCGCTCTTGTATCATGCGTTCATGAGATGCAGCCCAATCCACGCGATCCTCTCCGTGAGTTCAAATTAGCTTGAAAAGGTTCGATGAATGAGCATCCGGAGCGCGGACGACTACTACCCATGGTTCGACTGGCTTCGGCTTGTTGCGGCCACTGTGGTGGTGCTTAGCCATTTGGGGGACTTCGCCAGGTGGCCGCGGGCTGGGGAATTTGCGGTAAGAGTATTTTTTGCTCTGAGCGGGTGGTTGATCGGCGGCATTCTCATCAAACTGCCAAGACATGAACTGCCGCGTTTTTATTTCAACCGTGCGCTGCGCATCTGGTGTCCATATTTATTGGCCCTGTTTTTGCTTGTGTCAGTGAGCTTATCGCGGGACCACATTACCTCCAAGTGGACCGAGACTGTGTTTTATATGGGGACCTTTGTCTTCAACATTTTTGGACTTCGGCAAATCGCCCTCTACAGATTCCAGATGCCGTTGGAGGGGACGGGCAGTCACTTCTGGAGCGTCAATGCCGAGGAGCAGTTTTACCTGCTCGCGCCCCTCGTCCTGGTGTTGATGCCGCGGCGAATCAGCCGGAGCCTGGTGGTGTGGGTGGGAGTCGCGTTTCTCGCTTTGTGGAGCCACATCTATGCCTCGATTGTTTTGGGCGTACTGGCCGTTGTGATCGCCCACAAGTTTCCCGCGTTGTTTAGAGATTGGCGGTACAGGGGCGTGGCAGCGCTTCTTGTGCTGGCCTCGGCGATTGGCCTTTTCGCCGGTGCGGATTACGAATTGGCGTCTCCGTTCTGCGCCCTCGGCATCGTTCTGCTGCTCTCGGCAAAAGGCGCCCGCCACCGATGGGGCGAGATCGCGGGTGGCATGTCATATCCGCTCTATCTGAATGCCTGGATTGCCATGTTCCTTGTCAATTTTGTTGCCAAGCGAAGCAGATTGGTTCCCCCGATAACCCACGATGCGCTGGCTGTCGCGATGAGTTTTGCCCTTGCCGTCACAATGTACTGGTTCATCGATCGCCAAATCCTCGCGCAACGGTCGAAACTCTTTTCCGTCCCGCGAGCACGGATGGTGATGATCGCTGCCTATAGCTCCGTCGCGCTCGGCATTTGTATTGGAATCCTGCTCTACCACAGAGGCGGCCTGTAGATGTAGGCGGCCCCTTTTGCAGCCTCCCATCCAACTGGCACGAGGAGTCGCTGCCTCGGGCAGGCGGCGGATGAAGTCTTCTATCGAGGTCACAACTGCAATGCAGCGAAGTTGGGGGAGTGGGTAGAGTCAGGGACGGCTATGGATTCTTGATCGTCGTGGCTTTGTTGTCGACGAAGGTGATGGTCCAACTCTTGCCGGCCTGATCGTAGGTCACGGTGCGGTTCCCCTCCGATGAGCCGTCCGATTGCGTTTTCTGCCCGATGGACATGCGGGTTTGCAACTCGCTCATGCCGGGAAGAACCTGGTGCGCGTCGATGGCGGCCCACACATTCTTCGGCCAGTTGTCGTAAATGGTGTGGGGGTCGTCGTAGAAGAAAAGGATGTCGCTGAAATACTCTTCCTGGCTGCCGTCGATGGCGCCGATGGCAGTGGCATAGAGGCTTGTGCCGCCGGGCAGCGCGAAGACGGCGAAGACCTGGCGCGTGCCGTGCGAGATGCCGTCGTCGACCTGCGCGGGCGTCGCGGCCTTGATGACCTTCTTGATGTCGAGCCGTTGCGCGGAGGGAATTTTTCCTTGGTTTTGGATGAAGTCAATGTGACCGGACTTGTAGGGGAAGTAGGGCATGGTGTAGCCGTTCTTCATCCAGACGCTGGTGTTCTGCAGCTTCAGCGCGTCGTCGAAAGAAGTGGGAAACATCATGCGGACAACGGCAACGTCGTCGGGTGTGAGCGTCTGCTCGGGGCTGGCCTGAGGCGCGATGCCGGGATTCCGGCGCTGTTCGAAGACGACGAGCAGATAGACGCCGCCGGTGGTGAGCGTGATCAGCGTGACGATGAGAGCTTTTTGCCAGTTCTTCACAGGAACTCCGTCGGCGCGTCTACCGGGGCCGGGCAAACTCGGAGCGGTGACGGCTATAGAGGAAATAAATGAATAGACCAATGATGAGCCAGATGATGAAACGATACCAGGTAATGATGGGCAAACCGGCCATCAGCAGGAAACAGAAGATGACGCTGAGCGCGGGGATGATGGGACCGCCGGGGACAATGAAGCCGCGACGGCGCTCGGGCTCGCGAAAGCGCAGCACGATGACGCCGATGGAGACCAGAACGAACGCGAAGAGGGTGCCGATGTTCGATAGGTCGGCAAGGGTGCCGATGTCGAACAGCCCTGAAGGAATGGCGACCAGGAAGCCCGCGACCCAGGTGGAAAAAGCCGGCGTGCGGAAAAGCGGATGCACGTTGGAGAAGACTTTGGGAAGCAGGCCGTCGCGCGACATCGAAAACCATACGCGCGACTGGCCAATTTGATAAACGAGGATCGACGAGATCATGCCCATGAGCGCGCCCAGCAGCACCACCAGGCGAATCCAATAGAGCGGATGCCCGCCGGGCAGAAGCGAGAGCTTCTTGAGCGCGTTCACCACGGGAGCCGCGTCGCCGACCATGGATTGCCACGGAACTAATCCCGTTAAACAGACGGCGACAGAAACGTAGAGCACTGTGCAGACCACCAGTGTCGCGATGATGCCGATGGGAAGATCGCGCTGCGGGTTGTTGCACTCCTCGGCCGCGGTGGAGACGGAATCGAAGCCGATGTAGGTGAAGAAAATGATGGAGCCGCCGGTGAGCACGCCCGACCATCCGTTGGGCATGAAGGGATGCCAGTTGCTGGGATGAATAAACCCGATGACTGCGAAGATGAAGATCAGAATCGCAATCAGCTTGAATCCCACCATCATATTGTTGGTCGAAGCCGACTCGCGGATGCCGCGCACCAGAATCACGGTGATAATCAGCACGATGAGAAACGCGGGAATATTGAAGCCGAAGTGCCAGCCTGTTTTGTAGATGGTATTGCCGGCCAGATCCTGCAGGCCGCTGGGAAGATAGGCGGGCGAAATCCATCGCGCGCTGGGGTGCAGGCCAAACCAGTCCAGCAGGTCGACCACGTGCGCGGCAAAGCCCACGCTCACGCTCATGTTGGAGCCGGCGTATTCCAGAATCAGGTCCCAGCCGATGATCCACGCGATGAGTTCGCCGAGGGTGGCATAGGTGTAGGTGTAGGCCGAGCCGGCAATGGGAATCATCGACGCGAGCTCGGCGTAACACAGGCCGGTGAGCGCGCAGACAAAGGCCACCAGGATCATGGAGATCGCGATGGCCGGGCCGGCGCCGGGGCGGCCGGCCAGCGCGGTGTGGGTGATGATGTAGCTCGCCAGCGGCGTGTTCACCATGCTGGTGGTGTCAAACTGCTCGCCCGAGATGGCGGTGCCGATGACGGTGAAGATGCCCGAACCGATGACCGCGCCGATGCCCAGCGCGGTAAGCGACCACGGACCGAGAGTCCTCTTCAGCCTGTGTTCGGGTTCTTCCGACTCCCGAATCAGCTTGTCGATCGATTTGCGGGCGAACAGTTGACTGGGCAGTGACGTGCCTCCGCACAGGTGTCAGGTGTCAGGGGTCAGAAATCAGGGATCAGATTGAGACGCCGCCGACGCTTGAGCGCCAGGAACGGACACCTGAAAACTGATCCCTGAAACCTGTTCCTACCGCTTGCTCTGGCCGCGGACCATCTTCTTCACTTTTTTCTTCAGCGCGCCGCGCGGGGTGGTGCGCTTGGCCTTGGGCGCTGCCTTTTTGCGCGCCGTACGCTTGACCTTCTTGCGTTCCGCCTTGTCGGCGATCTTCTTGGTGTCTGCCACAGTTACCTCTTTCGCTTGGGTGAATTCCACTTACCCGCCGGGACGGCGAGTGCAAATTTGATGGTAACAGGGAAGGGGCGCGGGAAAAAGCGGCCGTCCGCACACGCAAAAGCCCGCAAGGCGCGATAAACTTAGCCGCTGGAGAAACGAACGTGGCTCCTAAAGCGATCAACAAAACGACCGGTGCTGGGGATCGGGCTGAGGGCCGGGTCCTTGCCATCAATCCCGGTACGACCTCCACGAAGTTCGGCATCTTTACCCGCGCGGGAGAGCAGCTCACCGAGAACATTCATCATGGCGACGATGAGATCCTGCGCTTCAAAGGGCGGCCCATGCTCGACCGGCTGGAGTACCGCGCGGAGCTGATCGAGAAGGCCCTGGCAGTAGCAGGATTCACTCCAAAGGGTAAAACAGCGGAGCTGTGGGAGGCGGTGGCGGGCAGGGGCGGCATGTTGCCGCCCATGGAGTGCGGCACCTACCTGGTGGACGACGCGATGGTGGCCGAACTCAAGGCGGCGCGGCGCGGCGAGCACGCGTCGAACCTGGGAGCGGTGCTCGCCCTGCGCTTTGCTCAGGCGGCGGGCGTCAACGCCTATATCGTTGACCCGGTGACGGCAGATGAGTGGCAGCCGTGCGCGCGGTTCTCCGGCTCGCCCTTGGTCGAGCGGACCTTCATCGGCCACGCGCTCAATACCAAGGCCGTGGCCAGGCGCTACGCGCGCGGCCTCGGCCGGGGCTACGCGACGCTGCGACTGATCGTCATTCATATGGGCAGCGGCATCACCGTGTCGGCGCATCGCGAAGGGCGCATGATCGACAGCAACTCCATCGAGGAGGGCCCGTTCGGGCCGGACCGCACGGGGTCGCTGCCGGTGCGCGCGCTCGCCAAGTTGTGCGCGAGCGGGACCATGACCGCGGCCGAGCTCGACCGGCACGTCTTCGGCGATGGCGGCCTCTACGCGTATCTGGGCACGCGCGATTTGATTGAGGTCGAAAGGCGCATCGATGCCGGCGACCGGAAGGCCGCGGCGGTTTTCGAGGCCATGATCTATCAGATTGGCAAGGAGGCCGGCGCCATGGCCGCGGTGCTCGCGGGCAAGGTGGACGCGGTGCTCGTCACCGGCGGCATGGCGCACTCCGCGCGCGTGGTCGAGCGGCTGCGCGGCCATGTGGAGTGGATTGCGCCGGTCGAGATCTATCCCGGCGAGGACGAGTTGCGGGCGCTGGCCGAAGGCGTGTTTCGCGTGCTGGACGGGGAAGAAGAAGCGAGACGGATAAAGACAGTGTGAGTGTGAGTGTGGATCACACACTCACACTCACACTCACACGGATCCCTACCCCCTGCTCCCTATTCCATTTAGAATTCCAGCAAGCAGCAGGCACAAGCGGACGAAGGGCGGTAGATGGAGTGGCGGTTCTGGCGGTACAGCAGATCCGGCGCATGCGGGGCGGCGCGCAGGGCCAGTTGATGCTGGGCGCGGATGGCCACATCTACGTCGTAAAGTTTCAGAACAATCCGCAGCACATGCGCGTGCTGGCCAATGAGCTGCTGGCGGCACGTCTAGCAGCAGCTGCGGGGCTGACGGTGCCGGAAACCGAGCTGGTGGAGGTTTCAAGCTGGCTGATTGAGAACACGCCGGAGCTGGAGATCGATCTGGGACGGAGTCACGCGCGCTGCAAGCCGGGACTGCAGTTCGGATCGCGCTTTGCCGGGGGCTTGATGCCGGGCCAGGTGGTGGACTATCTGGCCGAAGAACAGCTGATGGAGTTGAAAAATCTCGGCGAGTTCGCAGGGATTTTGGCGTTGGATAAATGGACGGGCAACGCCAACGGCCGCCAGGCAGTATTCACGCGGCGGCAGCGGGAGCGCCGGTACAAGGCCGTCTTCATCGACTTCGGCTACTGCTTTCACGCCGGCGAGTGGCGCTTCGAGGATGCTCCGCTGCGCGGCGTGTACTACCGCAACGATGTCTACCGGGAAGTGACAGGATGGGATTCCTTCGAACCCTGGCTGACGCGGCTCGAGACCATGCCGGCGGAGACGGTGTGGGCGGCGGCCAATGAAGTTCCCCCGGAATGGTACGGCGGAGATCTCAGCGAAATGGAAGCGCTGGTGGAGAAGCTGCTGCTGCGGCGAAGCCGGATCCGCGAATGGATTGAGGCATTTTGGAAATCGGATCGCAAGCCATTTCCGAAATGGGGAGAGGGCGGGAAGATGGACGAGAAAGAGGCTTGGAAAGGGGAGCGGTGGGGGACTACGATGAGGGTGAATTGAAAGACAGCCGCTAGCGATTAGCTCCTAGCTTCTAGCTTTTTCGTGCGGGTGAGGGCAGCGGAGAGTTTCAGAGAGCGGTGTCGGCAGCGAGCTTGGCGCTCGACAGCCGAGGTAGAGAGCAGAGAGCTAGAAGCTAGTAGCTAGAGGCTAGAAGCTTAAATATGGTGAGCAAACGCCAGCGTCGCGAGTGCGAATTTCGACTGCTCCGGTATGTGCCGGATGCGGTGCGAAATGAGTATGTGCACATCGGCGTGATCCTGCGCGAAGCCGCGGCCGGGGACCAGCCGGCCCAGACTGAAGTGAGGTTTACGCGCGACTGGCGGCGGGTGAAATGTCTCGATCCGGACGCCGATCTGGCGCTGCTCGAAGGCATGGAGGGCGAGCTGCGGCGGCGTTTGGAGCAGGAGCCCGCCGGCAAACTGATGCGGATTCTTGAGGAGTCGCTGTCTCTCAACATCCAGATGACCGAGCCCAAGGCCTACCTGGCCGAAAGCATGCCCGCCGGAATGGAAGAGCTGATGCGGCTGTACATCGAGCCGCAGGCGCGGGAGCGCACGGCGCGGCTGAGCGGACGCGCCGCCATCCAGGCGCGCATGCGCTCGGAGTTCGAGCGCGCCGGGGTGTGGGATCTGCTGCGCAAACGGATTGCCGCCGCGGAATATACGCGCCCCGGGGATCCGCTGCGCATCGACGTGGGGTACAGGCCGAACGGCGTGATCAGGATGTTTCACGCGGTGAGTTTTGATCCCGGACTGGAGATGGCCAAGGTGCTGGCCTTCTCGGCCGCCGCGTTGCGGGCAGGCGTGGAACGCGTGGAGAAGGCCGAACTGGAGCTGACGGCGGTGATCGAGCCGGCGGCGCGGCTGGGCGCCACGGACGAGGAGCCGGAACGGCTCGCGATGTACCGCTTTGGCGTGGAGACGATGGAAGAGCACAAGATTCGGGTGCTGACCACTTCGGATATGGAGCGCGTGGCGGAAACGGCGCGCCGGGAGCTGTGCGTCTAGGGCCCTCGAAAATAAAGTTCGCAAAGTTTGCATATAATTTCCCCGGTTCGCGGTAGGATCGATTTTGTTGAGATATTTCAGGGGTTTCGAAGCCGTTGATTGAGTTCTGAACTCGCGGCGGAGAGCGGCCGCAGGTAGTTTGACGTTGCGAAAAGGCATGGCCCATGGGCCGTGCCTTTTTGTTTTCGGAGCAAGTTTCGGGGCAAGGCTCGGAACAGGGAAGGTGCGCGTGAAGGTAGGGGAGCAGTTGCGGGAGATTTGGCGGCAGGCGCGTGGGGCCGGGCAGGACGGCCGCGGTGGGGACGCTGGAGCTGCGGAGTTGGCAGCCGCGGCAGAGGCAGAGCGCAAAACGCTGGCTCTGCCCGCCATTCTGAGCCCGGTGCAGTTTCCGGGGCGGCACCTGCCCAAGCCCACGCCGGTGAATCTGCGGCGGTTTGCAGAAACCCCGGTGGTGCGGCGGGCGATCAATGTGATCAAGGATCGCATCGCGGCCATGGACTGGCAGGTGCGGGTGCGGCGCGGCTTCGAGGCCGGGGACGTAGGGTTTGTGGCGCGCAAGTTGCGCGCATTGCGGCGCACGCTGGAGGAGCCGAACCCGACCGACAGCTTTCGCACCTTGCTTGAACAGGCGATCGAGGATGCGCTGACGGGCGGCTTCGGGGCCATCGAGATGGAGCCGACCGGCGATCCGGAGCGGCCGGCGATGCTGTGGCCGGTGGACGGGGCGTCGATCCGCATCAACGCCAGGTGGGACGGGCAGGAGGATGTGCCGCGTTA
>CAZMWL010000036.1:0-37244 GCA_964569985.1 uncultured Occallatibacter sp. | reverse complement strand
TGGAAGGGCGACATGGTGCCGGGATCGACGTTGAGGTAGGGGTCGAACTTCATCAGGTTCACGCGCAGGCCGCGGCTTTCGAGCAGGCAGCCGATGGAAGCAGCCGCGAGACCCTTGCCGAGACTGGACACAACTCCGCCCGTCACAAAGACGTACTTTGCCGACATCGATGCAACCTCAATATTGGATTGTTGGGATTGGCCGTACCTGGTGGGCACATTCAAGTATGGCATTGATGCAGGCGCGGCGAAAGGGGAAAATTGCTGCGATCTGCGGCAAGTGGGGCGTCGCCTCATATAACGGTACTAAAATGAGCGCCTTGCGAGGAACGATGACGGCGCGGCGGTTACGGCGCTAGGATGGCTTCGGGAGCGGGCTGCCATGACGAGCAAGATTGAAGTCTTGAAGGTGGATATCACCACCCTGGCTGTCGATGCGATTGTGAACGCGGCCAACACTTCCCTGCTGGGCGGCGGCGGCGTGGATGGGGCGATTCATCGCGCGGCCGGGCCGGAGCTGTTTGACGAGTGCTACCAGATTGGCGGCTGCCCGACCGGCGAAGCGCGGCTGACCAAGGCCTACCGGCTGCCCGCGAAGCACGTGATTCATACCGTGGGCCCGGTGTGGAGCGGGGGCGAGCGCGGCGAGCCGGAACTGCTGGCTAGCTGCTATCGCTCGGTCTTCGGGATTGCGCGCGAAAAGGGGATCCGCTCGCTGGCCTTTCCCGCCATCAGTTGCGGAGTCTACCGCTTCCCTGTCGATCATGCTGTGAAGATCGCCGTGGGCGAGACCGTGGCGGAGCTGGTCTCGAGCGATGCGGTGCAGAAAGTGATTTTTGCGTGTTTCGGAGACGAAATTTACCGGGCGTACCGGCGCGAGGTGGATAAGCTTTCTTAGATCTCTGACCCCTTGAACTTGTATGGGAGGGGTTCGTGCTATCCCACCCTTTCGCAAAGTGCGCGAAAGGATGGGGCACGGCGATTTCGTGCTGGCTTGAATGCGCAAAGAGCAACCGCAGGGATTCTTGGCTTGCCCGATTTGCGACGCCAGAATTTACGTGCGGGCCGGGAGGCCCGCACTACAGCCCGTTTGGAGATCGGCGCTACATTCCTGCTTTTAGAAGTTCAGCGTAATCTTCGCCGTCAACGCCCGCGGCGTCACGTAGTGCGTGCCGCTGAACGTCGAGAGGAAGTTGTAGAGCGCGTACTTGTTGGTGACGTTGATCGCCGTAAAGTCGAGGTCCGTCTTGTACTTGTCGGCGTGGAAGAGGTTGTTCTTGCCCAGGGTCGCATCGAACAGGTTGCGCGGCGCAATGCGCTGCGGATTGTGGTCGTCGTCTTCCTGGTTGGCGCCGGGAATCTGAAGTAGCTGCGACTTGTACTGCGACGCGAGGCAAGAGGTGAAGCCGCCGTTCGCCAAGGTTGCGGCTACGCCATTGCAGGTGATGCCCGCCTCAAACTGCTGATCAGCCGTGAGCCCGCTCAGGTCCACACCCGGCAGGCCGCCGATCAGGATCGAGGTGCCCGCGCAGATGCTGTTGGGATCGACCACGTTGTAGCACGGCGTCGATCCGGCGACCAGACCGCTGTCGTACCGCCAGTTAAAGCCGCCCCAGAGTCCCTTCAAGAACCCTCCGCCGGGAATCTCATATTGCAGGTGAGTGGTCTGGTTGAACTTCTCGTCATGATCGATGCGGAATGGGTATTGTGTTCCGACAGCGACTCCACTGGTGGCGCCGGCTCCAGCCACCTGGGGTCCGAAAAAGCGTGCAGCCACCGATGAGGTGACAACATAGGCGCTGAAGCCATGGACGGTCGGAACCTCCAGATTCAACGCATAACCCGGAATCTTCGAGTTATGCCAGTCGATGGGGAAGGTGATGGGTGTATTGCCCAGCACGCTGAAGTCGAAGGCGTTGTGCGTGTACTTCCAGATGTACTCGCCGTTGAACACCGCATACTTGCCGAGGGCCTGCTGGAGACCGGCGTGGAACTCATTGCGATAGCCAGGGTGCATGGTTCCCGAGGCGCCCACGTTGCAAAGTAGCAGCGGACTCAACACCTGATCTGAGCAGCCGCTGCTGGAAAGAACAAGGTTCTCGTTGAATGGCGTTTCAAGAGTGCGCGCATAGGAGATGCGCAGCACGGTAGAGGACGGCTTGACGTTGTACGCAATGCCAACGCGTGGCTGTATCTGGTTGGCGTCGGTAAGGCCGTTGTACAGGTCTTCGCGGAGACCCAGGTTGAAGTCCCAGTTCCCGGCCTTAATCTCGTCCTCAGCGTAAACCCCTAGCTGCTTCACGTCGGTGTGACCGAAGTAGAGATAGTCTTTGCCGCCGCGCGTAAGATCGTAGGGCGCAAGAACGGAGTAATAGCTGCCTCCAGCGGACGGAGCATTGGAAAACTCGCCGGCGCCGGCGCACTGCGATGGGTTGGTAAATCCCGGTAACAGGTTCCCGCTGGCGTCGACGCAGGGAGCCGTGCTAACCATCGTGCCATCCGGAAGAGTGACTGAATAGGTCGAGTCCACAACGCCCAGGCTGTCGTGCTCGCGCAGGAATGTTTGCTCATACTGCGCGCCGATCTTGATGTTGTTCACTCCCTTGACGTAGGAATAATCCGCGTGAAGACCTCCGTTGGTCAGCGTGCGGTACTGGGAGATGGATGAGGTTTGCAAGTTGGACGGTCCCAGGTCGGCCAGGGGATTGGCGCTTGGATAGTAGCCGTAGCTGTCCCTGCGGAGAAATGCGCCGACATTCAAAACCGAGTCGTTGCTGATGATGTGCGTGTAGGTCGGCGAGATGTTGAAGGTGTTGATCTTTGAACCCTGATCGGCATTGCCGACGTTGACGAACACCGGGGCGGCGCTGGAGCCGCTGTGCGCGCCGGTAGTCATCACGTTCTGCACGTTCAGGTTGTCATACGAGTTGGGAGTCTGGAACCACGACCGGCTGTAATTGAGATCGAGATGGATCGAGTCGGCCTGGTCGAAGCTGTAGTCGATGCGGTCGAAGAAATTCTCCTCATTGCCTTTGTCGTGGAAGACGGTAAACTCAGGCGGATCGAGGAAGCGGCCGGTGTTGAGACCGTCGACCTCGATGAAGTTGCCCCAGCTCTTGCCGCCATAGGAGAGATCGAAACCGCCATTCGCGGAACCGAACGACCCATAATCGGCATAAATGGCGCCGGTTGGCTTGGTAACTCCCTGCCCGGAGCGTGTGGTAGCCACGATCACGAGGCTGGTTTTGCCGCCAAATTCGGCCGGCGGCGCGCCGCTGATGACCTCGATGGATTGAATCGAGTTCGCTGGAAGCTGGTTCGAGAACACTTTGCTCTGCTGGTCGGTGATGGACTGGCCATCGATGTTAAAAGAGTTGGAGGCGTGATCGCCGAGGCCGTGAAACAGGCCGTTGGAGTCGGCCGCCACGCCCGGTGTGGAAAGCGTCACCAGCGAACTCAGCGTGGAGGACGCGCTCTCCAGCGGCACCTTGGTAAACAGGTCGCGGTCCACGTCGACATGGAAAGTGGGATCGTTCTCGATCAAGTCGCCTGTAGCCTCAACCGTAACCGTTTGGCTCGCTCCGGAAATTTGCATCACCAGCTTGACGCTGATTCCCACCGATGAGCGAAGCTCCACACTCTGGCTCAGGTTGGCAAAGCCATTGGCTGAAACCGCGATTCGGTACGGATTGAAAGGCACGTTGGAAAAACTGAACTGGCCAGTTGCGTCGGTGGTAGTGGTCCGCGCGAATTGGCTGACCTCGTTGCCGAGATGAACGCTTGCGTTGGGAATCACAGCGCCCGACGGATCGGTGACCGTGCCGTGAACGGTGCCTGCGTTGCCGCTTTGAGCGCGCGACGAAACCGTCATCAAGGCGAGGGCGAGAAGGGGAAGTATTCGTAGCAGTGCGCCACGTTGTAACGTCATGGGAAAGTCTCCTGAAAAATGGCTGAAAAGTGCGGGGAAATAAGCCGCGACGTGTCGCCGCGGCGTCCTCAGTGCATTTGAGGAGCATCGGTCCGCTTCAAGAAAAGTTTGTGAGAATGCGCCGAAGCATCGCCGCGGAAAGACTGCGGCGAACGGTGCGACGAACTCAAATGAACGCGGAAGGATGCCCTACCAGGAGACGGGAGGAGGGCGAATGAAGAGGCGGATTTGCCGCTTGTAGGCAATGACGATGGGATCGGCCTGGGGCGCAGAGGCTCCCAATTGCACGATCACAATCACAGCCGCAGCGGCCGCAACGGGCACCACTGTGTGCATGACGATGCACAACTGGCAGTGATCGGCGTCGGACTGGTCGGGATGGACGTGGGCAACCTGGGCTACGGCCAGCATCGCCAGCAGAGCCAGACAAAGCACCGCCACCGCCGGCACAATGCCGGACCATACGCCGCGCATCCTGAAGCCCTGTGACCTGAATCCCTGCAAACGATTGCCCTTCCTCCTCCATTTTACAGAAGAGTACGTAAAATTGGACGCTTTGAGCTGGAAGGGGTTGCACGCAATGCGGTTTTTCGGCCAATCGAGCCGCCAACCGGTGCTTCATGCGTCTAAACTGTGTTGCCATGGGGATCTTTCTGGAAATGCGCCGTTTGGGGGCGATGGGCCTCGCGGCCCTCGTGTTGGTGGCGACGGCTGCGCTGGCGCAAAGCGGCGGCAGCCAAACTGCGCCGCAGGCCCCGAAACCGTCGAGTCAGAGCTCGTCTGACCAGAACTCCCAGCCCGTGCCCCTGAAGCCGAGCGTTCCCGGCATGGGAAGGAATCATCGCCTGATCCTGAAAGACGGCTCCTACCAAATGGTCCGCGATTATCAGATCGTGGGCGACCGCGTGCGTTACCTCTCGCAGGAGCGCGGCGAATGGGAGGAGTTGCCCGCAGCCCTGATCGATTGGGATGCCACGCACAGGTGGGAAAAGGAGCACGCCGATCTGGTCGAAGAGGATACCTCGCCCGCGATGAAGGAGGCTGAGGATCTCGACAAAGAGGAATCCCAGGAGCGCAACGAGCAAAGCGCGCGCATGCCCCAGGTAGCCGAGGGTCTCGAGCTCCCCGACCAGGATGGCGCGTTCATCCTCGATACGTTCCAGGGCACGCCGGAGCTGGTGGAGCTGGTCTCGAGCGATCTTTCGATGAACTCGAAGAGCCGCAAGGGCATCGAGGTGCTGAATCCGCTGGCCACGCAGAGAGCCAGCCTCGAGTTGCAAGGTGCGCACGCCAAGGTCCATCTCCACGTGAATGATCCGGTGATCTACATGTCCCTCGGCGTCGAAGACACAACGGAACCTGTGCTCACCCACCCCATCACCGTGGACACCAGCGGGGCCAAGGCCGTGAACGGCAAGCATGGCGCGCATTCCCCGCAGTCGGGATTCGTGATTGTGCGCGTGGACGAGCGCCAGGCGGTGCGCGTCGTCGGCGCCATCAAAGTCGGACCCACCGGAAACGTTTCGCAGGACGAGGACACCATCCCGACAAAAGTGGAAGTAATGCCCGGCAAACGCTGGCTGCGCGTCACGCCACAGCAGAAACTCACCATCGGCGAATACGCGCTGGTGGAGATCATTTCCCCGTCGGACATCAACGAGTCGGTGTGGGATTTCCGCGTCGATCCGCGCACCGGCGACAATCCGAACTCGATTGGGCCGATTCTGAAGCAGCCGCGGGAATAACGAGGCGCCAAGATCCTCGCGGCTCCACAGGTGGGCGATTTCTATGGCCTGCTAACGTGACTTCGCGGGCTGAAGACGAAATGCCCAAGCAGGATCAATGCGATTACGGCGCTCACCAGGGCATCGATGCCGGGCATGCCGCGCGGACCCCAAAGCGTGTAGCCGCGGCCGTCGAGCCACGTCATGTACACCACCGGAACATTGCCAAGGGAGTTGATGATGGTATAGCGCGCGCTGCCGCTCTTGCCGGAGCCGCCGAGGAATTCGAGAGAGACCGCCGTGAACAACGCGTAACCCGCGCCAACGGTGAAAAGAAAAAGCACGGTACTCGCGAAGTAAATAAAAGGCCGCTGCGGCCCGAGGCTGAGCAACGCCAGTGTGGCCGCATTGGCCAGCCCCACCAGCAAATACGCAATCGGCGCGCGCACGCGAACGGGGATCAACGACGCCGAGAGTGCGCCGGCCGTGGTCAGCAATGCGCCGCCAACGCCGTTGATCCACGCGACCTGCGATCCACTGACTCCGTAGTCGCGCGCCAGCTCCGGCAGCAGGCCGATCATAGCTCCGCTGGCGCCGGGCGCAACGATCAAAAACGCATAAGGAATGGCCTGCCAGCGCAGAAATGTGGATTTGAATTCGCGACCGATGCGCACGACGGTCTGCCATGCGCCGTGTTCGCGGACCATGGATTGCGGAGGCGCGGCCAACGCGAACAACGCGGGCACCACGATCAGGGCCGCTGTAATCCAGCCCAGTGCGCCCAGGCTGAATCGTTCGGCGGACGACAGCAGCAGGAACACCGCAACCGCGCCCACAGCCAGCGATCCAGCCTGATAAAAGCTGCTGGCGCGGCGCTTGTTGGTCTCGCTCGTGAGCGCTCCCATCATGCCGCCGCAGGCAGCCGCCACAACCACGCCGAAGCACGCGCCAAGAAACAGCAATCGCACCGCCCAACCGGTGGCAAGCGTGGGCTGGTGAAATGCAGTCAGCACCGCCGCAGCAGCGGCAGCGGCCGCCAGCATCAACCAGGTACGGCGTCGCATCCAGAAGTCCGTGATCGGGCCCCAGAGAAAATAGATGGCGTGGGGCAGCGCGATCAACGCCGCGATGCTGGCCGCGCGTCCTGGCGCCACGCCCTCATTGCGCAGCAGATAGGTCAGCGCTCCGCTGGCAAGGCCCAGCGAAATCACAGCATCGGGTGCGATGAGAAAACTGAAGAGCCAGGGGCGCTCGCGGGGAATCGATGGAGATTCAGTTTCGATCTCTGGACCTCCGGTGCGCGGCTTGGGGTTCAAGCTTGGGGCTTAGCTTGAAGCTTAGATTAGCATGGGTCCGCTGCGCCGCCGCGTGTCGCTCGCGCTATTCGCGCACCGCGATGCCCAGCGCCTTCATCTTCCGGTAGAGATGGCTGCGCTCCAGGCCCAGCAGTTCCGCCGCATGGCTAATGTTATTGCGGGCCTCATCAATCTTCTTCTGGATATATTCGCGCTCGTAGGCGTCGCGGGCCTGTTGCAGGCTTGAAAATTCTTCCGTAGCCCGGGCGCCAGTCTTGTGCGTCAACGGCGGCAGGTGCTTGCGCTCGATGCGCAACACGCGGGGATTGAGGATGAGCACGCGCTCGATCACGTTCTTCAGCTCGCGCACGTTACCGGGCCAGTGGTACCGGGCGAGTATCTCCAGCGCGTCTTCGGCAATCTCGATGCGCGGGCGTCCGTATTGGCGTCCAAACTCTGCCAGAAACTCACGAACCAGCGGCGGAATGTCCTGCTTGCGCTCGCGCAGCGGCGGAACGAAGAACGGCACCACGTTGAGCCGGTAGAAAAGATCTTCGCGGAAGTTGCCCTTGGCAATCTCTTCTTCAAGGTCCTTGTTGGTCGACGCGATCAGGCGCACGTCCACGCGCAGCGGTTGCGTGCCACCCACGGGCGTAAACATCTGGTCGTCGAGAGCACTCAGCACTTTGGCCTGCGTCTTCAGGCTCATGTCGCCGACTTCGTCGAGAAAGAGCGTGCCGCCATCGGCGCGCTCCAGCGTGCCGCGCTGGTCAATACCCGCGCCCAGCATCGCGCCGGGCGGCGCTCCCGGCTGCGTGCCGTGACGAACCCCAAAAAGTTCCGCTTCAATGTGCGCTTCGGGAATCGCCGCGCAGTTCAGCTCCACGAAAAGACCGTCGCGGCGCAAACTTTCCGCGTGAATGGAGCGCGCAATCAGCTCTTTTCCGGTGCCCGACTCGCCGTAGATGAGGACGCGCCCGTTGGTCGGCGCCATCAGGCGGATCTGTTGCCGCAGGGCCTTCGCCGGCACGCTCTCGCCGGTGAGAATTGAAGCAGCGCTGAACTGGCGCTTGAATTCCACGTTCTCCGCGCGCAGCCGCCGCGCCTCCACGGCATTCTTCACCACGATGAGCGTGCGCTCGAGCGAAAGCGGCTTCTCGAGAAAGTCGTAGGCGCCCAGTTTGGTGGCCTTTACCGCGGTCTCGATGGTGCCGTGGCCGCTGATCATCACCACTTCCGGCCGCGTCTCCGCCGGCCATGTGCGGATCTCCGCCAGCAGCTCGAGTCCATCGCGCCCGGGCAGCCAAATATCCAGCAGCACCACGTCGTAGGGCACGTCGCGCAGCAGCGTCATGGTTTCTGCGCCATCGGACGCGCCGGCCACGCCGTAGCCTTCCTCTCGCAAAATCTCCTCGAGGGAGCTGCGAATCTCGGCTTCGTCGTCTACCACCAGGATGTGGTTCATGAGACGAGCCTCCCGGCTGCTTGCGCGCCGCTGGCTGCCGATGCAGGCTCGACGCCGGACTCCACAACCGGCAAACGCAGCATGAAGCGCGCGCCCTTGGGAGCATTGGCCTCGGCGCTGATGGTGCCGCCGTGCTCCTGCACGATCTTGGCCGCGATCGACAACCCCAGACCCGTACCGCGATGCTTGGTCGAATAGTAAGGCAGGAAAAGGCGCTCGCGAATTTCTTCGGTCAAGCCGTGGCCGGTGTCGGAGACGGTCACCTCGACGGCGGTGCCGTCTTCCACCAGCGCGGTGCGCACGCCGAGCACGCGCAGCAAACTGCCCCGCATGGCTTCCGCTGCGTTGTCGATCAGGTTGGCCAGCGCCCGGCGGATGGCCTCAGGATCGGCCATCACCGCAGGCAGGCCGGGCTCCAGATCCCGCTGCACTGTGATGCCCTCAAGCCTGCCGCCGAAAAGCGCCAGCGCCTCTTCGATAATCTGATTCATGCAGCAGGCGCGCGGCTGCGGCGCCGGGAACTGCGCCAGCGATGAAAACTGATCGACCAATGTGCGCAACGTTCCCACGCAGCCCAGAATCACCTCGCTGCACTTGCGGATAATGTTCGGCGAGTCCGGCTGGCCGCGCTCCAGATGCCTGCCGATGCGCTCGGCACTCAGGGCGATGGGCGTCAGCGGATTCTTGATTTCGTGCGCAACCTGCTGCGCCACTTCCTTCCACGCCAGTTGCCGTTGCGCGCGCAACAACTCCGTCGTGTCTTCCATCACCAGCACCGATCCGCTGGGCCCAGGCGCGAGTTCCAGCCGCGCGCTGGTGATGGCCAGATGCACGATACGTCCGCGGGCATGAAACTCTAATTCGGTTGATGCGGCGCCCATGCGATGCCCGCGCCGGATCACGCCGGCCAGGTCTTCGGCACATTCGGCGGGCATCAGATCTTCAATTTTCTCTCCGGCCAGCACCGCATCTTCCTTCAGCCCTATCAGTGCGGCAAAGGCGCGGTTGGCTTGCAGCACCACTCCCGCACCATCCAGCGTGACCACCCCCGAAGGAATGGTCTCGAGGATGGTCTCCAGCTCGCGGCGGCGCTCCTCCACGGCAAGGTTGGCCGCGGTCAGTTGCGCCTGTGCGCTGTCCGCCATTTGGCGGCTGGCTTCCAGGTCGGCGGCCATGTGATTGAACGAGCGCACCAGGTCGGCCATTTCACCGGTGGCAAGCGCAGGCACGCGTTGCTCGTACTTGCCCGCAGCGATCTCGTCCATGGCATCGGCCAGTGCTTCCACGGGGCGCGTGATCTGCTTGGAAAGAAACAAGGCCAGCCACACGCTCGAGAAGAAGACAAAAACCGTGATGAGCAACAGCATCAGGATGAACGTAGTGCGAATGCGGCTCCGAGAACGGTACAGTTGCCGGTATTCGGTCGCACCCGACCGGATATGCGCCGTGGTTTGACTCAAACCCTGCGGCAAAGGCAGGGCGACAACCACGATCTTGCCCGACGCGCTGGCGGCCATGCCCAGCGCGTATTCCTCGCCGGCGACGCGCAGCAGCGTCTCATTCCCCCGCTGCGCCGAGGTCAGCAGAATCTGCGAGAGCGGCCCGTGGAGCAGAGCGCCGCCCGATTGCACGTCGTCCAGCCACGATTCCAGGCTTGCGGTGCTCGACCCCACAGGCTCCTGGAAACTCGCCAGGATCCTCTGGTCCTTGTCATAGACCGCCGCGAATCCGCCTTCCAGCGTGATGCGGTGCAAACCCAACTCCGCCTCGAGATCGGCAAGTGGCTTGTCCGCCGCGCCTGAAGCCGCAATCGATTCCGCTTCAACCCGCGCGTTGGCTGTGGCATACTGCGCCAGCTCCAGCACTACCCGCGTCGAATCCTCGCGCAGGTCCGATGTCGGCTGCGAAAACCACCGATCGAGCGACCGGTTCAGCAGCAGAAAACTGAACAGGAACATGCACACCGCGGGAATCAGCGCGATGAGGGCTGCTCCCACTACCATGCGTGTCCGCAGCCGTGCTCCCAGCGCGCTTCCGCTTTGATCGGCGTAGAGCTTCAGGATGTTCCTGAACAGCAACGTCAACAGCAGCATCAGCAGCAGGAACACCAGCACGATGAGGCCGACAAAGGCCAGCGTCTCTCCTGACGTGACCGGGTTGAGGAAGCGCACGTCGGACATGTTGAAGGCCTGCAATGCGCCCAGAAAGGCGAACAGCAGCAGGACCCCGCCCAGGAGCAGGAACATCGAGCGCCGCCGTGGATCGCCAAGAAAAGGCATGCGGCGATTATAGAGCGGAGCCGTGACGACGAACAGGTACCGCCGGTCTCCCGACCGGGTGCGGTGCGGGAATCATTGCCAAACTAAGAGGTGAAAACGCTACTTGAAGACGACAAACTTCAGCCAGCCTTCCCACACATCCGCCCAGGCGTGCGCAACCATATTAGCGCGCAGGTTTTTGCGCCACGCGGCGAGAGCGCCATAAAGAACGCCAAGAACGCCGATCACTACGACGTTTCGCCAACCCTGATACCCGTGTGCAATGCCGAAGACCAGAGCTTGCAGAAGGATAGCCCATGCGATGTTGCCGGTGAGCGCGTGAAATTGACGCTGCAAATAACCGCGAAAGGCCATCTCTTCGCAGATGCCTGCAGTGATGCACGTGGTGATCCAGACCAGAACTTCGACAAGGCTGTGCGGCAGGAGACTGTCCACAGTCTTTGCGTTTCCTGACCCGAGCAGCACGTGAACGCCGTAGGCAGCCCCCTCCCAGATCGCCCAGAACGGCAGCATGACGGCGAGGTCGGAAAACACATCGCGCCAGCTCTTCCAGCGCCCGCCCGCGAGGTCCCACAGGTTGCCACCATGCGCGCGCACGCCCGCCCAGCAGAAATACAGGAGCAACCAGTCCATCACGAGAGCCGTGAGATAGATCGGGATAGCGTATGTGTGGCTGGCAAGCTGCCCTGACCCCTGATTTGATCCTGCGCCGCTGCCGCCGCCCGCGTGCTGCTGGTAGAGACCCAGAGCCAGCAGCGCTGCCATGATGGCGAGAAAGCCGGCGGAGTGCTTCCACGATGCGATCGGTTCGGGCTTAGGAGGTCTGGTGGGGAACGTGCAATTTACCTGCATTGCGTTTTTCCTTTCCGATTGCCCGGAGGCGCCGGCCTGCTTTCATTTTGCGCAGCGTCGTTAGCGTCTCTTCCGCCCAGCGCAGGTGCGCTTCCAGTTCCAGTTGTCCAAAGCGCGCCGCCATCCGCCAGTACGGCACGTCGGGGTAGCGGTCCATCTGCGGCATCATTTCGCGCTCGACCTGCCTGAACTTTTCCAGATACGTCTTCTCGCGTTTCGCCATGCGCTCCACGTAGCCGATTACCGTCTCCGGTCCCGCCTGCACGCCGAAGAACAGCTTCAGGAGCAATTCATTCCGCGGTATTTCCGGCTGCGGTTCCACGGCAAGCCACCTTTCGAGGTGCTGTCTCCCGCGGGGCGTAATGGAGTAGACCTGGCGGTCGGGTTTGCCCTTCTGCTTTTCGGTCTTCGCGGTCACGAGGCCGGCGGCGGCCAGCTTCTTCAGGTTGGGATAAATCTGGCCGTAGCTCTCGTTCCAGAAGAAGCCGATCGATGCCCGGATGGACTGTCCCAGGTCGTAGCCCGACATGGGTTCCACGGAAAGAAGTCCCAGCAACACTTCGCGGCTCGAGCTGGAGCGGCGCGCCATAATTCTATTAGATATATGCCTATTAGATATTTATGTCAACAAAAATAAATCCCCCACCCTCCGGCACCCCTTTCGTTCCCGGCCGCCGTTCAGATTTGCGAGCAGTCCAGCGGGCTCAGCAGCAGGTTGCCGATGTTGCTCACGATCGAATCGAAGGCGAACCGCGGGTCGGCCGACAATTTCTTCCACGCTGGATCGTTGCGGAATACGTCCCACTTGGCCTGGAGCTCGGCCATATCGGCAAAGCTCAGCATGTAGGTGAGGCTGGGCATGCGCGAGCCCACCAGCGTGTCGCCGAAAAACACGGGATGGAAGCCCGCGGCCTTGAAGATTTCGAATTCGCCGGAGTGGAACATCTCCACCTTGCGCACGTGCTCGCCGCTGGACGGGCTCTCGTAGGTGCGCAGTTGAAACATGCGCTTTGATTTGGAGGCCGGCGGCGTCACCCGCGGCCAGCCCTCAAAGGCGGCCAGCAGCCACGACTCCACGCGCTCGAACGCGGGCGCTCCCGCCGTAGCATTCCAGAAGGGCGCGGCTGCCACGAGAAACTCTGCATCGCGCGCCAGCCGAAGGTCCAGCTCGGCGAGGATCTCCACGGAAACTCCGGGAATCAACAGATAGTAGGCCGGCGTCTCCGGGCCAAAGTCGAGCTTGAAGGCGCCCACCGGTCCCAGGCCCATGCGCGCCAGCGCCGGCAGCGACGCGCCGGCAAAATAGTTCTCGGTCAGCTTCAACTCGGGCCCGCTCTTGAGTTGATAGCGGCGCAGCAGGTAAAACTCGCGGACGCCACCCGCTGGCGCCTGTGCGGTCGCCTGCCGGGTAGCGGCAACGGCAGAAGCGGCGAGCGTAGCGCGAAGAAACTGGCGGCGTTGCATCGATTCCCCCTTTGGGAAACACCATTGTAAGCCGCCGCAGGCCGGTGGAGCGGCGCTCCCGGCCGGCCCGAAACCGGCGATTCTTCACCCCAAGCCACCCCTCCGATAAGAACCGCATCTTAGGGTTTAGCGAACCTCGCAATTGCCTCTAAACGCAAAGGTTTTGCGACAGAACCCGCAGAATCGGCGCAACTTTCTGCCGTGCCGCGGGCTGAATTGGCTGGTAGCCCTGCGAGGCGACCTCACTTTTTCGGCACTCCCGCCGAAACCTGCGCCGCCGTTCCCTCGGGATCGGCGGCTTTTTTTGTGCCCGCCGCGCCCCGACCCGCGGGAGCCCCGGCCCTACTTCAGCTCATGCAGCCGCAGATCCTTGAACGTAATCAGGTAGCCCTCGGATTCGAGCCCGATGTATCCTTTCGCCTGCCCCACCTTGGCCGTGTTCACAACCTTGCCATTCACGGCCAGCGTGCACGTGTCGCCCACGCACCGGATATCGAAGGTGTTCCACTCCCCCACCGGCTTCACGCGATCTTCCGTCATGTCCCTTTGCAAATTGAAGCGCGTGGGCTTTCCGTCAATCGGCGTCACTCCAAAAATGTAGCCGCCGGCTTGCGTGGTCTGCGCCTGGTGCCAGATGGAGCCGTCGAGGTTGTTCCGGAAGAACACGCCGGAGTTGTACTTCGGGTTCGGCGTCGTCACCGGCGTAAAGCGCCACTTCACGTGAAAGGTGAAGCTCGTCAGCTCGCGATTGAAGCGCAGCCACTCGTGGCCGCCGTTGCCATCGCACACAATTTGTTTGTTGGCGTAGTCGATGTGCCACTGCGCCACCTGGCTTACCGGATGGCCGGGCGGAATGGCCACGGGTGTCCAAGGTATCTGTGCGCCGTCGATCCCGCTACCAGTGCCGCTTGCCGGGAACATGTTCACATGTTGTGCCGCCGCGGGCAGCGCCATTAGAACAGCAAGACAAGGCAACGCGGCAACGCGCGCTGCAAACGGGAAGAAACGGAGATTCATGGGATATTCCTCGATGATTGGAGCGGATTTTTTCTTGCAGACAACCGGGAGGAATTGTAGCACCGCGCTAGCGCGCGATCAGCAGCATCACCCAGCTGAGCACGATGGCCGAGCCCACGAACAGGAGGAAGCAGTAAGCGCCGTAGCGGAACATGCGCACCGGCGTGTCGCGCATGGTAATGCCGAAGACCGTCGACGCAAACAGCGCGAACAGCAGCACCGCGGCGAAATGGGAGGGATGGAACATTACTGCTTCCTCCCCGTGCGCAGGTTGTGCGCGTCCACGGCGGCGATGATGTTCAAGAGGCCCGCGACCACGATGAACTTGGTGCCGTAATCGGCCACCGTGGTCTGGATGGGTTGGCCGCCCAGGCCCGCCACCCGGCTCACCAGGTAGAGCAGGCCGTTGCACAGGTCGCCGGCCACGCCCAGCATGTCCAGAGGCTCCTGCATGCTGGTGTAGAGCTTGCCCTGCATGGCCAGTCCGAGCACGAACATGGCCACAACCGAGACCGCCAGCAACGTCCCGCGCACCCATTTGCCTTGAAGGAAATGACCGCCGCCGGGAACCAGCCATCCGACGATAAGCGGCAGATAAACAAATCCCTGGTCTGATTTTTTGCCCGCGACGGGCTTATTCGGCGTGGTCGACATTCCTTCTTGACTATACAGAGGCAGGGAGCGAGGGAACAAGGGAGCGAGAGAGCAAGAACGCGGGCCAACCAATCAGATTCTCACCAGTTCCTGCTGCACTCGCCCGGTGACCCAGGCCTTCCCGGGCGCTGTGAGCATGTTCACCTCGCTGCGCACGCCGAACTCGGGCAGGTAAATGCCGGGCTCGACCGAGAAGCAGGTGTGCGGCAGAATGCGGCGCACATCGTGGGTTTCGAGATTGTCCAAATGCGCTCCGGAACCGTGGAGTTCGATCGCGATGTTGTGGCCGGTGCGATGCGTGAAGAACTCGCCAAAGCCCGCCGAGCGGATGACGTTGCGCGCCGCATCGTCGGCCTCGAAGCCGCGGATCGTGCGGCCGGTGGCGAAGGCCTGCTCGACCCTGGCAATGGCCGCATCGCGCGCGCTGCGCACGGTTTCAAAGACCAACTGCTCTTTCGCGCTCGGCTCGCGGCCGATCACGCCGGTCCAGGTGATGTCGTAGAAGATCGATCCAGGCTTGTCCTGTCGTCCCCAAATATCGATGAGCAGGAAGTCGCCTTCGCGGATCGGTGCGGAGCGCTCGGCCGTAGGCTCGTAGTGCGAGTCGGAAGTGTTGGCGTTGACACTCACGTCGGGGCCGTTCTCCCAGATCAGGCCTTCGCGGCGCATGGCTTCTCCCAACCACACAACCATGTCCCATTCCGAGAGTCCGCCTGCCTGGCCAGCGCCAGGACGCAGGCGGCGGCCGATCTCGAGCCAGGCTTCGGCAACGATCGGGTCGATGGCGCGTTGCGCGGCCTGGTGGCTCGCGATCTGCTCCTCGCTCAGAACAGCTTCAAACTGGCTGACAAGATCGGCGGAGGTGACAATCTCCTTGCCCAGCGAGCGGAGGAACTCCACGGTTCCGGCATCGACCATGGAAACGTACATGATGTCGTTGTTGGGCGAGTACTGCATGGCGATTTTGTTCTGGTTTTGGAGGAGAGCCTCGATGCCGGCATGCAGTTCCTGCCAACTCGAATACCGGACTTTGCTTCCGGGTAGCGAGTCCAGGCGGCCCTGCTCGATGCGGTGCACGAGCTTGCGCGGCTCGCCCTTTGCGGGAATGAAGTAGTACCAGCGGCGCGTGACATGGGCTTGAGGATCGACGCCGAGGATACGCGCGGCGATGGGATCGCGATGGTGATGGTCGTAGAAGAGCCAGCCGTCAAGAGAGGAGTCGCGCAGAGCGGCTTGAATCGCATTGAGGTTCATACGGAATAGGATACGCGCACCCACGATGCGCGGATGATCAGGCGGTGGCGCGGCGGGCGTCCTGTTGCTTGCCCTGAATCCGAATCGACACGTGGACAAGGCTCAATGCGGCGGGCGTGACACCGGGAATGCGGCTGGCCTGGCCGAGGGTCTGGGGTCGGACGCGCTCGAGGGTTTCGCGCATTTCGCGCGAGAGGCCGCTGATGACGCCATACTCCAGCCACTCAGGGATGGCGACGGACTCGGCAGCCTTAAGGCGCTCGATGGATTTCTTCTGCTGCTCGAGGTAGCCGGCGAACTTGATTTCGGTTTCGACGGCACGGGCCTCATTGCGCATCTCGCTCCGCTGAATTCTGTCACTACTCTCGCGCGCAGCCGTAAACTCAGCCAGCAGTGGGTCGCGGGCGAGGTCATCGCGGATCACTGCGAGCAGCGATTCAATCGAGACTTCAGGGCGCTTGAGCAGTTGCGCCCAGGTTTGGCCGGCGGTGGCAGGAAGGTCGCCAAGTCCTGCGGCCTGCAGCCTTTCGGAACTGACCTTGCCGGTTGTCAGGAAGCGATCGAGGGCGGACCTACGCGTCTGCTTCTGCTCGTACTCGGCCCAGGCCGCGTCGTTGATGAGGCCGAGACGGCGGCCATGCGGCGTGAGCCGGCGATCGGCGTTGTCGATGCGCAGGTGGAGGCGGAACTCGGCGCGCGAGGTGAACATGCGGTAGGGCTCGTTGGTGCCCTTTGAAATCAGATCGTCAATGAGGATGCCTGTGTAGCCTTCGGTCCGGTCCATGGTGAAGGGTGCCTGGCCCTTGAGCCAGAGCGCGGCATTGATGCCGGCCATGATGCCCTGGCAGGCGGCCTCCTCGTAGCCGCTCGTGCCATTGATCTGCCCGGCAAGGTAGAGGCCTGTGAAAGCCTTCACGCGCAGGGAGCGGTCAAGCTCGGTGGGATCGACGGAGTCGTACTCGATGGCGTAGCCGGGACGCAGCATCTCGGCCTGATCGAGGCCGGGGATGGAGTGGACGATCTGCCACTGCACTTCCATAGGAAGCGAGGTGGACATACCGTTGACGTAAACCTCGTGCGTGTTGAGGCCTTCGGGCTCGAGGAAGAACTGGTGCTGGGTCTTGTCAGGGAACTTGACGACTTTGTCTTCGATGGAGGGGCAGTAGCGCGGGCCGATGCCCTCGATCCGCCCCGAATACATTGCCGAGCGGTGCACGTTCTCGCGGATGAGGCGCAACGTCTCCGGCGTGGTGAAGGCGATGTGACAACTGATCTGCGGCTGGACAATCTTCTTTGTTCGAAAGCTGAAGGGCGTGGGATCGGCGTCGCCGGGCTGCTCTTCGAAGGCATCCCAATGAATGGTGCGACCGTCGAGGCGCGGCGGTGTTCCCGTTTTGAGTCTGCAAGTGCGAAGGCCCAGCGCGCGCAGCGCCTCGCCAAGAAGAACTGATGCCGGCTCGCCCGAGCGACCGGCGGGGTAGCGCTCTTCGCCGCAGTGAATGAGGCCGTTCAAGAAAGTTCCGGTAGTGATAATGGTGGCCCCGGCCAGGAGGCGTCGGCCGTCGCGGAGCTTGAGGCCAAGAACGCGTCCGCTTCGCCGCGCCGGCCGCGGTATTGCCGGTGGATCCGAGAAGATGGCCTCCCCAGTCTCCAAATGCGAGGGACCGGGGGCACCCATTTCAGTGGGAGGGACGGCTTCTTCGATCACGAGGTCGACGACTTCCGCCTGGCGGATGTGGAGGCGGGGTTGGGATTCTAGAACCTCGCGCATCTTCACGCGGTAGAGCTGCTTGTCGCACTGGGCGCGCGGGCTCCAAACGGCGGGACCGCGGGAGGCGTTGAGGAGACGAAACTGAATGCCGACGGCGTCGGCCACTTCGCCCATGATGCCGCCGAGGGCGTCGACCTCGCGGACAAGGTGACCCTTGGCCACGCCGCCGACGGCGGGGTTACAGCTCATCTGGGCGATGAGGTCGAGGTTCATGGTGATGAGGGCGGTTTTGAGTCCCATGCGCGCGGCGGCCATGGCGGCCTCGCAGCCGGCGTGTCCCGCGCCCACTACGGCGACGTCGTATTGTTCCGAAAAAGCCATCTGCCTCTATTCTACGGACTCGTTGGGTTGGGGGCTGGACTCGTTCAAGATCTTCTGAGCGGGCTCAATAGATCACCTGATAGGCGCTGCCTTCGAGCGTGGCCTGCGGATTTTCATTGGAGTGAAATCGCACGCGCAGGGGAATGCCCGGCGTGAGGTCATTGATGTCGATTTCGGCAACAGCCCAGGGTGGCTGTGCGCTCAGGGTGCCCGTGCCATCGCTTTCAACAGCGTCCCGACGCAGAGGGATGGGGCGGCCTGCCTGGGTGATTTCAAGCGTGAAGCGATGGTTGGAACCGGCGGTAGGTGCGGCGGCAGCGCGAGCTTGCGTTCCGCCCTCGGGTTCGCGCTCGATCACAACGATGCGCAGCACGCCCCGGATCGGCGGATCGAAACGAGCTTCAAGGACGCCGGGGGCGGTGAGCTGAAAATCGGCGTCGACCGGCTCAATGGAACTGGGAATGACGACATCCTTCTGAACACCAAAGTTGAATTCCGGCGCGGCATATGCGCCGAAGCCCACTACGGCCATCTGACCGGGGCCGAGGGTGATGGCGTAACCGGCGAGATGCGGAGAAAACCCGGCATCGCGAAACAGCACGCGTCCGGTTCCCCGCGGCTGGTGGCGCATGAGCGCAGGGAATGGCAGCGTGGCAACGGCCTGGCTGGGATTGACGACAACAAAAACCGCGCCGCGAGAGGTTGCGCCGGCAAAGCCGTAGGGCAGGCCGGCGATGTTGGAACCTTCGGGGGGAGCGCCGCCGAAGCTGTGCATCTGCCCCTGTGCCTGCACGAGGAAGAACAGCTTTTGCACGCGCGCCATCCAGCGGACATCAGCGGCCTGGATGGCATCGAGATCGCCGGTGAGGGGATGGACCCAACTGCCGCGCGCATGGGAGAGGAGAAAATCTCCTTTCCATGGGCGGGCAAGAGCAGGACGGGGATGGGATGCGCAGGGATCTTCGCGACAGGCAGGGGCGGCGATGAAGCCCTCGGAGAGAATGTGCGCGAGAGGAACGCCGGTTTGCTCAGCGCGGCGAATTTCGCTGTCGGATGCGATTTCGCCGGCGCGTTCGACGCTGGTCTCAGGCCAGGAGGGCCCGTGCGGAGAGCCTGCAGAAAGCAGAACGAAGGCCGGGGATGCATCGGAGACCGATCCGTTGTCCTTGATGGCGAGCAGCACGGCGCCGCGGTTTTTGGCGCGGAATGCAGTGAGCGAGACGCCCAAAGCTTCGCGATTGTGGGCGACGAACTGATCTTGCGTGATTCCGGGCGGGTTTTCAGAAGTTTGAATCGTGAGGTCGAGGCCGTCGAACGCAAAGAGGCGAATGCCGCGGTCGTACCAGGACTGCAATGCGGGGATGAAATCATGCAGAATTTCCGCATTGAATAAGAAGGGCGCCTGGCCAAACGGGCGGAGCGCGCTCGAGGAGAAGCGGAGGCCGGGGCGAATGCCTGCGGCGCGGCAATGGGTGATCCAGGCATCGGGACCGTGGGGCCAGGCGGCGTTGCGGCCGGACGCGTGCAGGCCGTCGTGCGTTATCGCGTACGCGTCGAGCAGGTCGTAGTCGACGCGCAAGCCGGATTTTTTCAGGCGGATGAGTTGGTCGACGTCGCCGAGCGCAAGAGCTTCGCTGAGAGGAGACGCGGCGAGATGCTCGGCTGGGGCGGAGGCGTGGGTGTAGATTTCGATGGGAGCCGCGAGTTCCGGCACACTGCGCTGGGCGCGGGCCGCGAGTGTAGTGATGGCACATGCGGCGAGCAAGGTTAGAAAAAACGCGCACAAACCTTGGCGGCGCAAGATCGGTTGCACTTGATGGGAGAGCTTGCGGCGGTGCGTAGTTCGCGCGCAGACAGTCGCCAAAGGAGCGCCGCAAATCGTCTGAAAGGCCATCCGAGGTTATTGTACGGAATGCGCGAAGCACCGTGCGGTTTCCGGGTTGAGGCCTTCTCGCGGGTATATGCGTCTAAGGTTGCAGTACCGGCGAGGGGAATGCGCCGGGCGCGGAAATGCGCGAGAATCGGAGTAGGGGGTCAACCAAGATGCGCCTGCATCCATGGATTGCAGCGGTTGCCGTAGCCGCATGTGCTTTTGCGGGAGTCCCCGGGAGTACATCCTCATCGCTGGGGTTGGTGAAGGCCGCGGCGCAGGATAAGGACAGCTTTACGCCGATGCCGCTCGATGCCGGTTTCGGGCGCATGGACATTTCCGACCCCGCGATTCCCCCGGAGCAGATTCTCCAGCGCATGGCCGCCAAAGAGAGCGAGTTCCAGGATGCGCTCGATCACTACACCTTCCGCCGCACCGCCAGCGTGCAGGAGCTGGACGACGACAACAAGGTCACAGGCATGTGGTACGTGGTGGAAGATGTGATCTTCGACTCAACGGGCAAGCGCACGGAGAGAGTGGTTTATGCGCCGGAGAACACGCTGAAGCAGATCATGTTGTCGCCTTCGGATCTCCAGGACTTGCAGCACGGTTATCCGTTCGTGCTGACCACGGAGAGCATTCCCGCATACGACGTCAAATACGTGGGCCGGCAGAAGGTGGACGAAGTGGATTGCTACGTCTTCGATGTGAGCCCCAAGACGATCGAGAAGAACAAGCGCTACCTGGATGAGCGCATCTGGGTGGATACAACCGACCTGCAGATCGTGGTGACCAACGGCCGTATGGTGCCCGACGACACGCGCAAGAACCACGAGGACCTGCACGCGCCCTTTATGACCTGGCGGCAACAGATCGACGGCCACTACTGGTTCCCGGTGTACACCAAGGGCGAGGGCTTTCTGCACTTTTCAGGCGGCTATGGCTACATGGCACAGGATGTCCATATCCGCGAAACCATTAAATACTCTGACTACAAGCGCTTCGGCTCTACCTCCAAAGTGTTTTACAACGACCAGGAGATCACGAACTCCGGCCCGCCGCAGAATCAGCAACCGCAGACGCCCGCGTCGCCGCCAAAGTGAAGCAGAGACCAAGCGGTTTAGGGATTACGGCGCAGGCGAGTCAGCGCGAAAGCGACGATTCCGATTCGGGTCTGGTTCCACCCGCGCCCATGAGAACCAGCGAGCGCTGCGCGAAGGGCGAGTAGACGAGCAACGTGGTCGAGGCCAGCGCCAGCCCGAAGTTGATGTGGTGCAGGAGCAGGAAGGGCGAGAGCGACCAGAGCTCATCGAAAAGAATCAGAACCGGCCAGATCTTCAGGAATTTCTCGCGGAAGCCCGGAGCGTGAAAGAGCGCGGCGCAAAGCACGAATGCGCGCACGGGGATGAGGATGGCGGCGGTGACGATCAGAACGCGGTACACCACAGTCGCATTCGGCAGCGGCGAAAAGAGGTCCTCAATTTCAACCAGATTGGCCAGCGCCCCCACATAAAATCCCAGATACATCAGTTGAAAGAGGATGAAGAAGGTTTGCGCTACCCGATAAGGCACCTTGGGAAGATCCTCGGGCGTGGCGAGAATCTGTACGCGCACCCGAGACGAGGGCGGCCCGGAGGAAGACGGGGCTTCTTCCGGTTGCGTTGGAGCTTCGGATACAGAAGATGACTGACTTTCGCCAGAAACCGTGCGTTCGACCGGAGCAATAAACCGATAGCCGCGGCGGGCGAGGGTTTCAAGGAAGCGGGGACTGGCTGCGGTGTCGCCAAGGGCCTCGCGGATACGGTTAATTGCCGAGTTCACACCGTGCTCGTAGTCGACAAAGGTTCCGTCGGGCCACAGTTCGCGGGAAATCTCCTCACGCGTGAGGAGCTGGCCGGGCCGGTCGAGGAGCATGAGGAGCAACTGGAAGGGCTGGGTGTTCAACTTGACGCGCAGGCCCTGGCGGCGAAGCTCTCCCGTGGCGGCGTCCACCTCAAAGATTCCGAAGCGATAGCGCTGTGCAGACTGCGGGCCGGAGCTGTCTTCCGTCATGGCTTTCGAACAGTGTAGCCGATGGAGAGTTGGACCGGAGCGTCCGCCATGCGATGGAGAACTTTTCCCAAGTAGCGCCGATCGAGGCACTTGCACGGTGAGAAACGATCGCTCCGCAAATGAGACAACTTGCATTGCGTCCCGGCGTCTGACCGATTAAGGTGCGAAGCATGAACGAACGCAAGCAAATCGGTTACGGAAGATGGGCGGCGGCTGGACTGTTGCTCCTGCTGGCCGCACCTGCATGGGTTCGGGCGCAGCCCACCCCCCAGGCGACGACGGCTTTCAACTCCTATGTGGAACGCATCGAAGCACGGCTGGACGCGCAGCATCGATCGGCCGGCGGCTTTCTCGCTCCCGTGGACTTTGCGCAGCTGCGGCAGGGCGAGTTGGTCATCGACCAGCTGACGGCCGGCGCGGGTACGGAGTTGCCCGGCGCGCTGCTGCACGATTGGCGCGGCACGGCATTCATTCCCGGTGGCAAAGCCGCGGACTTCGAGCGGGTCATGAAGGATTTCGATGCCTACCCCAAGGTGTATACGCCACAGGTGCTGACGGCGAAGGTGCTCGAACACGATGGCGATCATTTTCAGGCGACGATGCGAGTGCAGCAGAAGCACGTGCTGACAGTAGTGATGGATACGACGTACGACATTACCTTTGGGCGTCTGGATGCGCAGCATGGTTACAGCATTTCGCACAGCACGCAGATTGCGGAGATCGACTCGCCGGGAACGACGCACGAGCGGGCGTTGGGTCCGGGCGAAGAGCACGGATTTCTATGGCGGATGAACACCTACTGGAGCTACGAAGAGCGGGACGGTGGGCTGTGCATCCAGATCGAGTCGGTTTCGCTGTCGCGTTCCATTCCCATTGGACTGGGTTGGGCGATCGGGCCATTCATTGAGAGCGTGCCGCGCGATTCGCTGGAGTTTACGCTGCGCGCCACGATTGACGCAGTGCGGAAACAGCGCTAAGAGCGGCACGACGGGAAAGGAGACGAAGATGGGCACGCAGGCAATTGCAAATGGAGATCAAGCGGCTTTTCGGAACGCGCGGCGGGTGAATCAGGCGTTGACGGCGCGCATGGAGAAGCGGGCGCTCACATGGATGGCGGAACGGGCTCCGAAATGGGTGAGTTCCGATCAGCTGACGCTGCTTGGGCTGGGTGGGCAAATCGCAGCGGGCATTTGCTATGCACTGACACGCTGGGACCGGCGCGCTTTGTTGCTGGTGATCGTGTGCCTGGCGCTGAACTGGCTGGGGGACAGCCTGGATGGAACGCTGGCGCGCGTGCGACGGCAGGAACGGCCACGCTACGGCTTCTACGTGGATCATATCGTCGACATTGTCGGCTCTGTGGCGCTGATGTGCGGCTTGGGCGCTTCAGGGCTGCTGCACTGGGCGACGGCGATGGCGATGCTGATCGCGTTTTTGGTGCTTTCGAGCGAAAGCTACCTGGCCACGTACACACTATCGTGCTTCCAGCTTTCGCAGGGGATCTTCGGGCCTACAGAGATTCGCATTCTGCTCGCGCTCGGCAACCTGGCGGCGCTGCGCAGCCCGTACTCGACAGTGTTCGGACATAGACTCCTCTTATTTGACCTGGGAGGAGCGATTGCGGCCGTCGGCATGGCGGCGATGGCCATCGGCGTCGCGGTGCGGCACACCGCGCAACTCTACCGGCAGGAACCGCTGAAATCGGAGCCACCGCAATGAATGTGCGAATGGATACGATTGCCCGCTGGGGCAAATTCAACCTGGTGGGCGTGGTGGGCATGGCCGTGCAGCTCGGCGCGTTGGCGCTCATCAACCGCCTTGCGCCGGGACATTACATGCTGGCCACGGCCGCGGCGATCGAGATCACGCTGCTGCACAACTTTGTTTGGCACCTGCATTACACGTGGCGCGATCGCTTTCCTACCCTAAATGCAAAAAACGCATTTAGGATGGGGCAGCCCGGTGACCGCAGTGCGCTGGCGGGGCATTTGATCCGGTTTCATCTGTCGAACGGGCTGGTTTCGATGGTCGGGAACCTGGCGCTGATGCCGGTGCTCGTGGAGGGCATGCGGATTCCCGTGGTGGCGGCGAATGCCATCGCGATTCTCTGCTGCTCGATCGTGAACTTCTGCCTCGGAGATCAGTGGGCGTTCGTGCGGCCGCTTAATGCGACTGCTTCTCCGACGCAACACGAATGACCGCGTCAAAGGCGGGCTTGGGCTGGCCGTTGCGATCGAAGAGCAACGGATAGTTGGTGCGGCCCTCGACTGGCCAGTCGTTGAGCCAGGAATCGCCGTCCGTGACGTTCCAGAAGGTCACGCGCGTGACGACGCCGCGGTGCTTCAGGAAGACGCGGAAGAGGTCAGCGTAGCGCGCGGCAAGTTGCTGCTGCACAGAGTCAGGAAGACCGTCCGGGTAGGGATTGAGAGCCTTGTTCTGCTGGATCTTCAGCGTGACATCGGCAGTTGGCTGGTGGCCGGCGTTGGGCAGCACATTGATGTCGAGCTCGGAGATTACCACCTTCAGGCCCAGCGCCTCGATTGCGGAGATCGTCGCGTCTTCCTGCTCCACGGTGGGCCAGTCCAGGTGATCGTGATTCTGCAGGCCGATGGAGGTAATCGGGATTCCCTTGGCCTGCAACTTCTTGACGAGCGCGATGGCGCCATTGCGCTTGGCCTCATTTTCAAGGTTGTAGTCGTTGTACGTGAGCTGCGCCTGCGGGTCGGCCTCGTGCGCGTATTGGAAGGCCTTTTCGATATAGTCGTCGCCGATAATTTTGTACCAAAGCGACGGACGCATGGTGCCATCCTCATTGAGCGCCTCGTTCACCACGTCCCAGCTTTGGATCTTTCCCTTATAGCGGCCGACCACCGTATGAATGTGGTCGCGCATGCGCGCGAGCAGAGCGTCGCGGGTGAGGAGATTGCCATGGCCGTCGTGAAAAACCCACGCGGGCACCTGATTGTGCCAGACCAGGTTGTGCCCCACGATGAACATGTGATGCTTACGACCGAAGGCGACATATTGGTCGGCAAGCGTGAAGTCGTACTTGTCCGGCTGAGGATGGACGATCAACCACTTCAACGCGTTTTCGGGCGAGATGGAGTTGAACTGCGATACAACGATGGCGTCGCCGCGGGCATCCTGACCGGTGATTTGCGCCGCATTGATGGCCGCACCGATGACGAAGTCGCCTTTGTACGCGGCCTTGAGCGAAGTGGGCGCATGGGCCGCGGCTGCCGCGCTGGCAAAGAAAAGACCGAGCAAGATTGCCGATCGAAGATTCGCCCACAATCTGTTGAACATGATTTCTCCTTGCCGGGAGCCGCGCCGGAGCGTTCAAGAATCTATGAATTTGCCTGCGACGCGAAGCCTTCGCGCCGCTTGGTGAGTTCGTTGGCGATTTTCTGATTGAGTTGGCGCGTAATGGGATAGAAGAACATACAGACCGCCGCCGCCAGGAAGGCGAGCCCCGCATAAACGCTGGCCGTCAGCAGGATGCCCGATTGCGCGTGCGCCGACTGCAAGTCAGCTCGGGAGACGAAGCCATATAAATCGAGGATCCAACCGGCGACCGCGCCGCCCAACGCCAGACCCGCCCAAAGGGCGAAGACGACGGCGGCCGTGACCGTACCGCTGGCGCGCCGGCCCGTCTTCCATTCGCCGTAGTCGGCAACGTCGCCCATCATGGACCAGATCAGCGGTCCGGAGAGTCCGAACGAGAACTGACGCAGCACTTCGATCCCGATAATCGCAACCGTGGCGTGCGATGAAAGAAGCAGCAGCACCGCCGCGAAGGCCCCGGAAAGCATCATGCTCGCGATAAAAAGTTGGCGCTTGCCTACGCGCTTAGAAACGGCCGTGGAGCAGGCAACGCCAACGATCAGCGCGGCCAGGCCGAATCCGTTGAACCACGAGAAGAGGCCCACGTTCCCGGCGACAAATCGAAAATAGGGCAGCATCACATTGCCGCGAATGACGATGGCGGCGAAATAAAACAAAGTCGCGAGGAACAGCACAATCCACGGACGGTTTTTCGAAAGGTCGGCGAGATCCTGGCTGAGAGAGGCCTTCTGCTGCGGATCGGGCTGGATGCGTTCTTTCGTGGAGAAGAATGCCACGATGAAGAAGATGACGCTGAGAGCCGACAGAAGGCCCATCGTGTACTGGTATCCGCGCGCGTCATCGCCATGGCCGAAGAACCGGACCATGGGGATGGCGAGACTGGCAACAATGAAGCCTGCGGAGTTGGCCGCGATCTGCCGGTACGTTGAAATGCTGTTGCGCTCGTCTGGATCGGAGGTCATGACGGCGTTGAGCGACGCGTACGGCACGTTGTTCACGGTGTAGACGACGCGCAGAAGGATGTATGTCGTCCACGCGTAGATGATCTTGGCTCCTGGGCTGATATTGGGCGTGGTAAAGGTGAGCACGCAGATCACGCCGAAAGGCAATGAAGTCCACAGCAGCCAGGGCCGGAATTTACCCCACTTGGTGCTGGTTCGATCGGCGATCACGCCCATGACAGGGTTGAGAAACGCAACGCCGAGCCCGATCACAAGTGTCATCGTTCCGGCCTGCGCAGCGGTCAACCCAAAGGTGTGGGTGTAGAAATCCAGTTGCAAGGCAAGCAACGCCTGAAAAACGAAGTTGGCTGCCAGATCGCCCAGGCTGTAACCAAACTTCTCTCGGAAAGAAAGTTTCTCGGTCATCGCGGTCTCGTCATTCGCCGGCGTTGCCGGCCGCGTCTATTGCGTCACGTGGAGGACGATCTTCTTGAGATCTGCATCGCGGGAAGAGGTGCCGACCATCAACTCAAAGTCGCCGGGTTCGACAACGTAGTTCATGTTGACGTCGTAAAAGGAAAGCAACGCGGGGGTGATGTTGAAGGCGACAGTTGTGGTCTCACCCGCCTGCAGCCACACTTTGCGGAAGCCCTTCAGCTCCTTGACGGGACGGGTGACCGAGCTGACCAGATCGCGGATGTAAAGCTGAACCACTTCGGTTCCTTCGCGCGCGCCGGTGTTGGTCACTTCGACCAGAAGGCGCGCGGAGCCGTCGCGGTGGATTTTCTTCTTATTCAGTCGCGGATTGCCGATGGAAAAGCTCGTGTAGCTGAGGCCGTAGCCAAAGGCATAGAGCGGCGACATATCGTCCCAAAGATAGCCGCGCCGCGCGGACGGTTTGTAATTGTAGAACGCGGGCAAGTGGCCGGCCGAACGCGGGATGGTAATGGACAGCTTGCCGCCGGGGTTATAGCTGCCAAAGAGCACGTCGGCCACGGCGCGGCCAGTTTCCTGGCCAAGATACCAGCATTCGTAGATGACCGGCACGTTTTGACTGAGGTAATTAATCGAGAGCGGGCGGCCGTTGAAGAGAAACGCGATGACCGGCTTGCCCAGGGCGACCATGGCCTTGACGAGTTCTTCCTGGCGGCCGATGAGATCGAGGCTGGTGCGATCGCCCATGTGCTGGAGCGACCAGGCTTCGCGCGAAGTTTGCTCGTTGCCGCCGATGGCCAGCACGATCACATCGGCTTGCTTGGCGACTTCAACAGCCTCGGCGATCTGCTTGCGATCTTCTTCAGGATCGCTGGGGATCACTTCATCCTGATTCCAGTTGCCGCCAATGGTGATTTTGCAGCCTTCGCTATAAAGGACTTTGACCTTCTTGCCGGCCTTCTCGCGGATGCCGTCGAGAACCGTGACATTGTGCCTGGGCACGCCGCTGTAGCCGCCCAGCAGACCGCGGTTCGCATTGGGGCCGATCACGGCGATGGACTTGATGTTGCCGAGATCGAGCGGCGCAATGTTGTTTTCGTTCTTGAGCAGCGTGATGGCTTCATGCGCCGCGGTAAGAGCGAGTTCGCGGTGGGCGTCGCAGCCGACCACGCGCTCGGCTTCATCGGGATCGACATACGGATCGTCGAAAAGGCCCATTTCGAACTTCCAGAACAGCATGGGCGCAACCAATTCGTCCAATTCGGACTCCTTGAGCACCTTTTTCCGAACAAGCTCGACCAGATGCCGGTAGCAGTCGGGATCGGGCAGCTCGATATTCACGCCGGCCTTGACCGCCAGCGCGCACGACTCCCTTTTGTCCGCGGCGACGGAGTGGCCGTGCGTGTCGGGGCGGTAGCCAAGCTCCCAGATGGCGAAGTAATCGGAGACCACGAAACCCTTGAAGCCCCACTCCTTGCGCAGTACATCGCGGAGCAGCCAGCGGCTGGCGTGCGAGGGAACGCCGTCGATCTCATTATAGGAAGCCATAATGCTGATGGCGCCGGCCTCACGCAACGCCTCGCGAAATGTATACAGGAAGGTTTCGCGCAGAACGCGGAGCGAAACATTCGCCGGGGCGCAGTTCATGCCCGACTCAGGCTGGCCATGGCCGACAAAGTGTTTAAGGGTCGCGATCACATGTCGCTTGTCCTTGAAAGTGCGGTCGCCCTGGAAGCCTCGCACTGCGGCAATGCCAAGTTGCGCGGCGAGAAACGGATCTTCGCCGTAGGTCTCTTCCACGCGGCCCCAACGCGGCTCGCGCGCCACATCGATGACCGGGGTGAGCGCTTGATGCGTTCCGCGCAGGCCCGCCTCGGCAGCCGTCATGGTATAAAGCTGCTCAACTAGCTCCGGATTGAAGGTGGCGCCGAGAGCGATGGGCTGTGGAAAGCTGGTTCCGTCCACCGCGGCATGCCCGTGCAGGCATTCCTCGTGAAAGATGACCGGAATTCCCAGGCGGCTGTTCTCAAGGAAGAACTTCTGGATGGCATTGGTCAGTGTCGCCATCTGGCGCGCATTCAAACCCTTGCCCGCATCGCTGGGCCGGCCCACCTGGCCGAGGCCGCGGCGGTTGCGGAACGCTGCTTTGGCTTTTTTTTCGTCGAAGTTGCCGTCGGCGTCGACAAGGGTCTGCGGCTTTTGCTGCCAGATGCAAAGCATCTGCGCGGCTTTTTCTTCGAGTGTCATGCGCGAGAGCAGGTCTTTGACCCGCCGCGCTGAAGAAAGGCTCGAATTTTTGTACGCGGGGATTTTGGCGTGCCCTTTTTTGGGAGTTACTGCTAGCTTCTTCATCGCACCATTCCTGTGGAGCCCTTTGCGGGTGACCGTAAACGCCATCGCGGATGCATTTATTGCTGTCTCAGACTAAATGAGCCAGAAAACGCGAGGTGACTAAGAAATAGAGTCCGGTCCAAATGCTCACGCTTCGCCGCTGATCAGTGTAGACTCAAAATCCCGCCAAAGGCAACGAGAAAAGCGATTTTCTCGATGAGGAAAGCACGCGGCCGATGCGTATGTTCGCAGACCTGAATGCGAGCCAACGAGCCGCTTGGCTCGAGGAAGGGATCGAAATGTACTGAACTGCGCCTACGCGGCGTTAACTGGTTCATCATGAGCCGGGTGGCGGGAAGATGTCTGAGGCGGGGACATCCTGCGGCCCCTCACCTGAACGCAAAGGCCGCGGTGCGCTGCCCGACCTCGGTCTTGGGGGTGTCCCGGTACCGGGGTCAGGCAAGCGACGGCTTATCTGTGGCGGATGAAGGTGCCGTTCTGAAGTTCGGTCATGGCCTGGCGCAACTCGGCTTGAGAGTTCATCACGATCGGACCGTACCATGCCACCGGTTCTTCGAGCGGTTTGCCCGAGACGAGCAGGAAACGAATGCCTTCCGGACCGGCCTGGACCACGATTTCGTCGCCGCGGTCGAAGAGGACGAGCGAATGGTTTTTCGCGTCGTACACCGGCGTCGCGTTGGGGTCGACGGCCGACTCGGTCAGGACGGCCTGGGGCTCGGACGCGTCGCGGAAGGTGCCCGATCCGGCGAAGACGTAAGCGAAGGCGTTGCGCGTAGTCTCCACCTTGATGCGTTTGCGCTTGAAGGGCGGCACACTGATGTCGACGTAACGTGGGTCGGCTGCCACGCCCTCGACGGGCCCCGTTTTGCCCCAGAATTCGCCGCAGATGATGCGTGCGCGCGTGCCATCGTCCTCAGTGACCTCGGGAATGGCGCTCGCAGGAATGTCCTGGTAGCGCGGGTCGGTCATTTTGAGATGCGCGGGCAGGTTGGCCCACAGTTGGAAGCCGTGCATACGGCCGTGCTCGTCGCCTTTCGGCATTTCCTGATGCAGGATGCCGCTTCCGGCGGTCATCCACTGCACGTCCCCTGCGGTCATGCGGCCCTTGTTGCCGAGCGAATCGCCGTGAGCGACCTCACCAGCAAGAACATAGGTGATGGTTTCAATGCCGCGGTGCGGGTGCCATGGGAAGCCGGCCAAATAGTCCGCGGGATTCTCATTGCGAAAATCGTCGAGGAGCAGGAACGGATCGAACTCGCCCGTCTTGCCGAAGCCAAAGGCGCGCTGCAGCTTGACGCCGGCTCCTTCGATGGTGGGTTTGGTTTCGTAGATTTCTTTAACAGCTCTGAGTGACATGGTGGACCTCCGTGGCCTACAAGTATTGGATGCGGGAGGGGAATATTCGTTGCAACAGGTAATTCCCGCCGGCGCCGATCCTCGCGTTGCCGAAAAGCCATGGCGCGTGCGTTGACGGGAGCTACTTCAGGCGGCCGATCTTACGCCCGCTCAGGGGGTTGATGTCCGTGAATGACCCTGGGTCCCCAGGCTCACGCCTGGGGCTACCGTCTGCCGCCCGCTGCGCGGGCGGCGCCTGTCCGTGATCGCAAGTCACGGTTACGCGGCTCTGATGAACTGCACGTCCAGGGTGATGGCGATCTCCTCGCCCACCAGAAAGCCGCCAGTTTCCAGGGCTGCATTCCACACCAGCCCGAAGTCCTTGCGGTTGATTTTTGCGGTAGCAGAAAGCCCGATGCGGGTATTTCCCCAAGGGTCTTTGCCGGGCGCGCTGGGGCCCTCCACCGCGAAGGTCACGGGCTTGGTGACGCCATGGATAGTCAGGTCGCCGGTTACGTTGTACTCGCCTTCGGCCTTGCGTACCACCTTGGTGGATTTGAAGTTAAGCGTGGGGTACTTCTCGGTGTCGAAAAAGTCTGCGCTCTTCAGGTGTCCGTCCCGCTGCGCGTCGCCTGTAGAAACGGTGGCTACGGGAACCGCGGCCTCGACAGAAGAGAGCGTGGAGTCAACGGCGTGCTCGGTCAGAACGCCAGAAAGGCCGGAAAAGCTGCCCTTCACGTTCGAAATCATCATGTGCTTGACCTTGAACTCGGCTGCGGAGTGGGCGGGATCGATGTTCCAGGTGGTGGTTGTGGGGGTAGCGGTTGTCATGGCGTGAATCCTCCCTTTGATTTTTCGATGCCCGGGGAGCATCTTGGTTATTCCTTTCTTTCGATGCGGGCGGCCTATATTCGTTGCAACAAGTATTTGCCCTGCTGTGAAAAAGCCCAGGGTTCCGGGCCGGACGATAGCCTTATGCTTGGTTAAAGCGCCATTCCATGAGCGACTTCGCCCAGACCGTGAAACAGCAGGCCGACATCGTCAAGGTGATCGAGGGGTACATCCGGCTGCGCAACGCGGGGGCGCAGAGATTCAAGGGGTTATGCCCGTTCCACAAGGAAAAGACGCCGTCGTTCAACGTGAACGGCGGGTCGCAGCAGTTCTTTTACTGCTTCGGCTGCCAGGCGTCGGGTGACGTATTCAGTTTTGTGCAGAAGATCGAGAACGTTTCGTTTCTCGAGGCGGTTCGCACCGTCGCGCAGAAGTCCGGAATTCCGCTGCCCAAGCGCGAGTTTTCGTCGCCGGAAGAGGCGGCCGAGGCGAGGCTGCGCACGAAACTGTTGGAGCTGCACGAGACCGCGGCCACGTGGTTTGAGGAGCAGATGCGCGGGCCGGAAGGGGCGCTGGCGCGCGAATACCTTGCAGGCCGCGGACTTTTGGAAGAGGGAATCAGGAAGTTCAGAATTGGTTATGCGCCCGACAGCTTCAATGCCCTGCGCGACCGGCTGAGCGGCATGGCCGACGAAGCGACCCTTCGCGCAAGCGGCCTCTTCAGTTCGAAGGAGCAGGAAGACGGTGGCCACGGCCGTCTTTACGACAGGTTCCGCAAGCGCGTGGTGTTCCCTATCTGCAATGAGGGCGGACGCGTGATTGCGTTTACGGCGCGGACGCTGGGCGCCGCGGCGGAGGGTGAAAAAGCCGGGCCCAAATACATCAATTCGCCGGAGACGCCGCTCTATTCAAAAGGACAGGTGCTGTTCAATCTCGACAAGGCGAAGATGGCGGTCCGGACCATCGGTTTTGCGCTGCTGGTGGAAGGGCAGATGGATTGCATCAGCGTTTTTCTGCGCGGAATCCAGAACGTGATCGCGACCAGCGGGACGGCTTTCACCGAGCAGCAGGTGGCGATTCTGAAGCGGCACACGTCGAATGTGATCGTCAATTTTGATCCCGACGCGGCCGGGGCGAATGCCGCGGAGAAGTCCATCGCCCTGCTGACCGAGGAGGGTTTCGCCATCAAGCTGGTCACCCTCGAAGGCGGATTGGACCCGGACCGCTTCATCCGCGAGCGCGGTGTGGAGGCTTATAAAGAGGCAATTCGGGGAGCGCGGCGGCAATCTGATTATCTGATCGAGCGCGCACGGATGCAATTCCCCGGCGCCAGCGCGGAACAGAAGGTGAAGCAGTTGAATTTTCTCCTGCCGCACATCCGCCGTATTCCGGAAAAGTTGGCGCGGGACCAGTTTGCCGGAGACGCAGCGCAAAAACTGGGCATCGATTCGGCGGTGCTGCGCGAAGAGTTGCGGCAGGCGGCGTTGAAACGGCGGGAGCGGGTGGAAACGCGGCCCGCGGCGCTGACCGAGGTGGAGCGGGTGCTGCTGCGGGCGCTGGCCATTACCGATCCCGAAGGTGAGACGGCAAGGAAGTTGGCCGCGCAGATGGTCGTAGATCAGCCGGTGTGGTTCGAGCACCTTGGAGCGTTTCCGGGGCTGCAAGCGCTGGCCGCCCGCGCGGCCAACGATCCGATGGACGCCGTGGAGGACGCGGTGCAGCGGGCCCTGCTGGCTGAAGCACTGCTGGGCGAAAGCCGGCCGCCCGAAGAGGACGAGGTGGCGAGCGCGCTGCAGGAGCTTCAGGAGCGGGCCGTGGAAAATCGACTGCGCAATCTCCGGGCACAGATAGCTGAGGCCGAGCGGCGTGGCGATTATGCTGAGCTGGCAGTGCTGACGCAGCAGAAGCTGGATCTGGACCGGGCGCTGCGGCAACTGCACGGCCGCAAACCACGAGGGCAATAGAAGTTAGCTTGAGCGGGTAGCCGGGCCAGATGGCGGGGATTTTGCGTCGAATAGGCCCTTTCAAGCGTCTAAATAGGAGGAAAAGGAGCGGATGGCTCTTCAAGTCCGCGCCTGCAATGCCCCGCAGTGGGCTCAAATGGGGTTGGCATTACCGCCGAATTTGTGCTGGCGGAGACAAGTTCGATTGTGGTAATCTGTTGATCTCAGTGAGGATGCGCGCCCCCTTAGCCCCATACATGAGCTTCGGCTCGCGGGCAACCCAGGCGAAACCTGAAGCGCTGCCATCCTGTTCCGAGTCAAGCTACGACCGCTCCGGCGGAATTGCGGGTGTGTCCGCGCGCGAAGATTTCCTCATGGAAATTTTCATTACGCGTGTGCGGAGTCGGGCTCGTCGTCGATATCGATTCGGCGCGGGTCAAGTTACGCGGCCTGATGCGCCGCAATATCTGCAAGGGCCAACGCGAGCAAGCTTGATTGCGAGTTGAGGCGTGCATATGCGCGCATGGGCCGGCCGGAGCACATGACAGCCGAGGATAAAAACGGGCAGGGCGCGGGGATTCCCGCGGTGCCGAAGAGAGCAGGAATCATTTGGCGATTGACGACAAATTCGAAGAAGATGTACACGGACTGATCGAGACCGGCAAGGAAAAGGGCTATCTGACTTACGGCGAAGTGAACGACGCGTTGCCGGATGAGATTGGCTCTGCCGACGATCTGGACGATCTGATGACCACCATCAGCGGTCAGGGCATCGACCTGCTGGACGCTCCCAAGTTTCCCGGCGACAAGGATTTCGAGCTGGAAGAAGGCGAGGACGTCGAGTTGGATCTGACGCCGGGCACGCTGGAGAAGACCAACGACCCGGTGCGCATGTATCTGCGCGAGATGGGCACGGTGCCGCTGCTCACGCGCGAAGGCGAAGTGGAGATTGCCAAGCGCATTGAGCGCGGGCAGATGCGCGTGCTGAAGGCGATTTCGCGCTCGCCGATTGTGATTCGGGAAATCGCGGCGCTGGGCGAGGACCTGAAGCGCGGCGTGCGCAACGTGAAAGAAGTGGTGATCTTCGACGAGGAAGAGCTGACCGAAGAGGTGGTGCAGACGAGGGTGAAAGCCACCGTGGCGCGCACCGACGCTCTCGTGAAGCACCAGAAAAAGATTGCGCTGCTTGACGAGAAGCTGGCCGGCATCGCGCCGGGCAACAAGGCCAAGATGAAAGAAGCGCGGCGGTTGCGTTGGACGATCGCGCGCGAGAAGGTCCACGTGTCGCGCATCGTGCGCGAATTGAAATACACCGCCATGGAGCGCAAGCGCCTGCTGGACAAGGTCAACAAGACCGTGGACACCATGCGCACGCTGGAGCGGCAGATCCGTTCGCTCGAACAGAAGTACGAAGCCTCGAAGAGCGAGGATCTGAAGAAGGAATACCGCAGGCAGCAGAAGAACTGCCGCACCGATCTCGAAAAAATCGAGGGCGACGCGGGCGTCTCCATTGTCGAATTGAAGCGCACGCAGCGCGAAATGATCCAGGGCGACATGGACGCCGAGCAGGCCAAGAGGGAGCTGATCGAAGCCAACCTTCGACTCGTGGTTTCGATCGCCAAGAAGTACACCAACCGCGGACTGCAGTTCCTTGACCTGATTCAGGAGGGCAACATCGGCCTGATGAAGGCGGTGGACAAGTTCGAGTACCGGCGCGGCTACAAGTTCTCCACCTACGCCACGTGGTGGATCCGGCAGGCGATTACCCGCGCGATTGCGGATCAGGCGCGCACCATTCGTATTCCGGTGCACATGATCGAGACCATCAACAAGCTCATCCGCACGTCTCGTCAACTCGTCCAGGAGTTGGGGCGCGAGCCTTCGAGCGAGGAGATTGCGCGGCGCATGGACATTCCGGTGGCCAAGGTGCGCAAGGTGCTGAAGATCGCACAGGAGCCCATCTCGCTGGAAACGCCAATTGGCGAAGAAGAAGATTCGCACCTTGGCGACTTCATCGAAGATCGCCAGGCGGTGTCGCCGTCAGAGGCCGTGATCGGCGTGAACCTGAAGGAATACACCTCGCAGGTGCTGCGCACGCTCACGCCGCGCGAGGAGCGCGTGATCAAGATGCGCTTCGGGCTCGAGGATGGCTCGGAGCACACGCTCGAAGAAGTCGGCCAAAGCTTCCAGGTGACGCGCGAGCGCATCCGGCAAATCGAAGCCAAGGCGCTGCGCAAGCTGCGTCATCCTTCGCGGAGCCGCAAGCTGAAGGCGTTTGTCGAAGGCGTGAAAGAAATGTAACGCCAGATTCGATCTGGGAATTTAAAGGCCGCAGCCAGCGAAAGGGCTGCGGCCTTTTTGCGTGATGGCCCCTGTGGGACGATGCAGGACAAAGAATTCCAGGATGGCTGCTGATGCCGTGGGGCAAAATCGTCGATGAATCATTAGAGAGATTCTCGCTGCTCCCGGGGCTTGCAAACCGAAAGGGCAGAATGGCGAATTTCACCGTTCCTTGCCGTGGCTGGGACGGGGAAACAGAGGTAATGGCTCGATGTGGCCAGGCGGGATCCGAACTATGGCGAACCAGATTCTCATTGTGGATGATGACCCGCACGTGCTCGATGATTTGAGAAGCATTCTTCGCCGCGAATTCAGAGTCGAGACTGCTCGCGGCTGCAAAGAGGGCCTGGCCACTGTTCATCTGCTCGGCCCTTTCGCAATTGTCATCTCGCATATGGGCATGTCGGGGTTGAACGGAGTCGAGTTTCTTGACCGGGTGCGCAAATTAGCGCCGCATTCAGTCAGGATCCTGCTCGCGAGAAACAGGGATCTCAAGGGTGCCAGAGCAGCCATGAACGAGGGCCGTATCTTCCGTTATCTGACCATGCCCTGCAGAAAGGAGGGTTTGGTCAGCGCAATTCGTCTCGGGCTGGACCGATATCTCGCCAATGTGGAGGCGGGGGAACTCATCAGGGAGGCCAGAGAGCGCAGTCTGAACCCGGCCGGCCTGGTTTCTCAAGAGGCCTTCGTCGCCAACGAATAGGCTCACGCTTCCCAAAGGGTTCTGGGCCAGCGACGCAAATGCTTGCTCCGCTATAATCGCCCTTTGCTTTCGAAAGGGCGATTGAATCCATGAAAGAGATCACGCGCCGGCAGTTTGGCAAGGCTGCGGCGGCGACTGCGGCGCTGGCCGGAGTTTCGCTGCCGGAGATTTCCTTCGGCCAAGAGCCTCCGGGCAGCCGGCAATTTCCGCGGGGATTTGTGTGGGGCTGCGCGACGGCGGCTTACCAGATTGAAGGCGGAGTGCACGAGGGCGGGCGCGGAGCTTCGATTTGGGACGTGTTCTCGCATACGCCTGGCAAGACCTTCAACGGCGACACGGGCGACGTGGCCGACGATTCCTATCATCTTTACAAGGAAGACGTGCGGCTGCTCAAGAACCTGGGTGTGAGCGCGTATCGCATGTCGATTGCGTGGCCGCGGATTTTTCCCAACGGCAGCGGACGGCCGAATCAAGCGGGCCTCGACTACTACAAGCGTGTGCTGGACGAGCTGCACGCGAACGGCATCACGCCTTATGTGACGCTCTTTCACTGGGACCTGCCTGCGGCGCTCGCGGGGGGTTGGCAGTCGCGCGCGACGGCATTGGCCTTTGCCGATTACGCCGGATACGTGGCGCGGCAGTTGTCCGACCGCGTAAGCCACTTCATGACCACCAACGAGATCACCTGCTTTACCGACCTCAGTTATCAAATTGGCCAATTTGCGCCGGGACTCAAGCTGCCTCCGGCGCAGGTGAACCAGGTGCGGCATCACGGGATTCTGGCGCATGGATTAGGAGTGCAGGCCATCCGCGCTAATGCGCCCGCGGCGCAGGTGGGCCTGGCGGAGAATGCCAAGGTCTGCGTGCCGGTGATCGAGGATCGCGCCAACATGGAAGCAGCGCGGAGAGCCACGCGCGAGGAGAACGCGCCGTTTCTTACAACCTTGATGGAAGGCGCTTATCCCGATAGTTATTTGCAACGCGAGGGAGCGAATGCGCCGCACGTGGAGCCGGGCGATATGAAGGCCATCGGCAGCCGGCTCGATTTTGTGGGGCTGAATGTCTACACGCCGA
>CAZMWL010000035.1:0-40135 GCA_964569985.1 uncultured Occallatibacter sp. | reverse complement strand
TCAGGTCATGCTGCTTGCGGTGCTGACCATCTCGGACCGTTGCTCGGCCGGACAGCTTGCCGATACGGCGGGTCCGGCGGTGGTGGCGTTGCTCCGCGGCGCGTGGCCGCAGGCCGAAATGGAAACGGCCCTATTCCCGGACGACGAGAATGCGATTGTCGCTGCGCTTGAGGCGTTTGAGCGCAAGGGCGCGGCGTTGGTGCTGACCGTGGGCGGCACAGGGCTGGGGCCGCGGGACCGTACGCCCGAGGCGACGCTACGGGTGATGGACCGCGAAGCGCCGGGGCTGGCTGAGGCCATGCGCGCGAAGGGCGCGGAGCGCAATGGTTTCGCGTGGCTTTCGCGCGGCGTGGCGGGACTACGCGGTAATACGCTGATCGTGAATCTGCCGGGCAGCAAACGCGGCGCCGCAGAGAGCCTGGAAGCGATTTTGCCGCTGCTGCGGCACGGGCTTGAAGTCGTAGCCGGCGGGCAAGACCATCCTTAAAGACAGGGAGCGACAAAACGAGGCGAGCAAGGCGGCGACGGAACAGTTGCTGCAGTCGGCGGAACTGCCCGCGGCGGTCGTCTGCTCCGACGACATGACCGCCATCGGCGTGCTGCATGAGCTGGACGAAACCACGTACCAGGTTCCCCGGGATATTTCCGCGGTGGGATTCGACGACATTCACCTGGCGCAGTTCATGCTGCCGCCGCTGACGACGGTGCAGATGTCGTGCCGAGACCTGGCCGCGGCGGCCGTGGAAGCGTTGCGCGCCGGGATCGAATCGGACCACCCCAAGGCGGCGCAGCGGGAGTGGCCGATTCAAACTCGGTTAGTCGCACGGCGGTCGACGGACTTCCCGCGCGACACGTTGCTGGCGCTTGGCAAAGCTGCCGCCAAAAGTGCGGCACACCCAGCGTCGGGCGCAGAGTAGATCTACCGCGTCTTCGCCAGGGCGACCACATATTCATATTCGAGCGGATCGCTTCCGGTGTTCTCCACGTTGTGGCGCGTGGCGGGCGGAATATAGACGAGGGCCGGAGCAGCAAAGTCCAGACCGAGTTGACCGTCGATGAGCGCCTTGCCTTTTCCATGCAATACAACCAGGGCTTCTTCATTCTTGCTGGTGGTGTGCCAACCCACGGTTTGCCCCGGCATGAGGCGCACAAAGCCGCTGCGCATGCCCGTGGTTTGCGGCGCACCCGTGAGCACAGGGCAACCGCCCCGTGAGCACGCGAGCGGAACCGTCAGCGGCCGCGGTGGCGGCGTTTGTGACAACATAGATGCGGCGGCAATGAGCAAGCAGGCCGCAAAAGCCGGCCCGCGACACCAGGAAAATCGGCGCATGTGCTTCTCCTTCAATGGGGTTGCGAGAGCCTGAATCCATTCTCCACCGCCTACGGCGCGGGACAGGTTCAATCTGTAGCACGACTCCAGATTTCGTAATATGATTCTCTCATCTCGTAGCACGAATTAAGAAATCGTGTGACAATCGTCACAGGCGGGACACTAAGCCGCATTTAAGGTAACTCTATGCGTAGCAAACTCCTTGAAATCGTAGCACTCAGTTCATTTGCGCTTTTCGCGGGATTGCCGGCACAGGTTGCCGCGAAGGGGGGCACGCCGCTTGCCACGAATGATAAGGCTTCTTCGCCTCAGCTATCGGGAACCGTTGTTGACACGTCGGACGCGGCCATTGCCGGGGCAGACGTGCATGTCCTGAGCGCGGACGGTACTGTGCAAAAAACGGTGCATTCGGACACGAACGGAGCCTTCCTGTTTACGGGACTCGCAGCAGGCAATTATCGGCTCGTCGTAATGAGTCCTGGTTTCGAAACCAAAGAAATCGTCGTCACCATCGGCGACAATGAGGCGCCGGCCGCGCTCCGCATCTCCCTGGTAGTGGGCTCCTTGAGCACCACCGTCAATGTGCACGGCCGCGCGGACGACCTGATCGGAATCGCCTCGTCCGCCGGCCAGGTAACGGTGGGCGCAGAGGAACTCAAGAATCGTCCGCTTCTTCGCTCCGGAGAGATTCTGGAGACGCTGCCCGGCCTCATCATCACGCAACACGCCGGCGGCGGCAAGGCCAACCAATATTTTATGCGGGGCTTCAATCTCGACCACGGCACGGACTTCGCCATATTCATCGATGGGATGCCGCTGAATCTGCCGTCACACGCGCATGGCGAGGGTTACTCCGACATGAACACCGTGATTCCGGAGTTTGTGGAGCGGGTGGATGCCGAGAAGGGTCCTTACTACGCCGAAGCCGGCGACTACGGCTCGGCGGGAAACGCCCACGTGGTAACCTACAAGACGCTGCCCCAGGACTTCGTCCAGGTCGACGGCGGCATGTACCAGTTTGCGCGGTTCGTTTTCGGCATCTCGCGAAAGTTCTGGCGAGGCAACCTGCTCTACGGCGGCGAAGCGTACCACGATGGCGGCCCGTGGGTGCATCCGGACAATTACTACAAGTTCAACGGACTCATGACCTACAGCCAGGGCGGAGACAGCAACGGCTTCTGCGTTACCGCCCGCGGTTACGCCGGAACGCGCTGGAACTCTACCGATCAAATCCCCTATACGGCCGTACCTCTCGTCGGTTTCTTCGGCGCGCTGAACCCGGAAGACGGCGGCCACTCCCATCGTTACAGCTTGCAGGGCGAATGGCACCATAGAGGCGCGCATTCCGCAACAGAGATCATGGCCTACGGGTTCTATTACGATCTCAATCTCTTTTCCGATTTCACCTACTATCTGGTCGACCCCTACGAGGGCGACCAATTCGAGCAGCAGGACCGCCGCTGGGTGGCCGGCTTCGATTTTCGGCACACAATCTTCGGTCAATTCCTGGGCCGCAAGGCGGAAACCACGTTTGGTATGCAACTGCGCAACGATTGGATCCACAACGGCCTTTACCGGACAGAAGATCGCGTGCGTACGAGCAAAACGTACTATACCGCCAACTATCAAGGCGACTGCGATTCGAACGGTAACTGCTCCACGCTCGATCAGGTTGCGGTCTTGCCCGCGGCCACGGATCTGAACAAATTTACCGAGACGATCGCAAGTCCCTGGGTGTCGAGCAAGATCCAGTGGGCAAGCAAATTCCGCTCCATTCTTGCCCTGCGCGGCGATTACGGCAAAGGCATCGTCACCAGCTTTACCAACCCCACCAACCCCAGCTATCCCTTCGATCCCTACCCTGCCAACGTCAATCCCAATACTCACCAGTCGATCGCCAAGTTCCTGCCCAGCCCCAAAGCAAGTTTGATCTTCGGGCCGTGGGCCAGTACCGAAATCTATCTGCAAGGCGGATTCAGTTACCACACAAACGACGTGCGCGGCTCAACGCAACCGTATGAACCGGTTTCGCCGGACTACCCTTACTACAATTCGCGGACCCCGGTTCCAGTTCCCTTCCTGGCCCAGACCAAGGGCGCGGAAGTTGGCGTGCGCACCGCGGCCATCCCGCATCTGCAAAGCACAATTGAGGTCTGGTATCTCCACAGCAACTCCGAGCTGCTGCAGGATGGCGACACCGGGGGCACGACTCCCTCCATGCAGTCGAGCAACCGCTATGGATTTGAAATTGGCAACTACTACACGCCGGCGGAACATTGGGTTTTCGATACGGACTTTGCGGACTCCCGCGCCATTTTCACCCAGGACGACCCATACGATTCCACGTTTTACACAAACGCATCGGGCACGCAGCAGCTTTGCGCTAGAAACTCGAACTGCTACGGAGTAATTCCGACCGGGTCCACGGCGTCGGGCACGGTGAACTCCTCGACCGTCGGCTTCGGCGACGGCGGCTATCTGCAGAATCCCCACGGTAAGGAAGTGCCCGAAGCGGTTCGCTGGGTGGTATCGTCCGGCGTCACGCTCGAGGATTGGAATGGCCTTTCAGCCAGTTTGCGCCTGCGCTACTTCGGGCCGCGGCCTTTGACCTCCGACGCGATTTATAAGTCACCCTCGACGTCCTTGGTGAACCTGGGCGCCACATATAAATTCAACAGGAACTGGAGCGCGGTGGGCGAAGTGTTGAATTTGTTCAACCGCCGGGACCACGACGTGGACTACGCCTATGTATCGCAAATTACGCCGGCAGCCGGGCTGGGTCTGCCTTCAACTCCGCCAACAACATTAGCAGGGCAGGAGCAGGTTGCGGCTGCCGTGGATGCCATCGCGGCATTCACACGAGTGATGCACCCCGTCGAACCGATTCAGGCGCGATTCACTTTGCGCTACAGTTTCGGCCGCTGAAGCAAGCATGCTGCCGCCGGGTTCTTGACGAATGCGAAGGGCTAATGGCTGTGCTTGTGCGGATGGTCGTGCGAGTGGCTGTGCTCGTGCTCGGCATCGAATGAGGGGACGGTCATCACCAGGCGGCCGTGCTGCACGCCTTTGAGACCGATGAGAATGTCGGCAAAATGCTGGACGCGTTCAGCCTTGCCGTGAACGATCAGCACTTCAAGGCAGGAGTCGTGATCGAGATGCGCATGAGTGGTAGAAACAACCAGGCCGTGGTGTTCGTGCTGCGCTTCAGTGAGCTTCTCGGTAATGCCATGGGCAGCATGGTTGTAAATGAGCGTGACCGTGCCGACAACGGTGGCGTCGGGCGCGGCGGTCTGCTCGCGGACCAGCCGGTCGCGGATCAGATCGCGAAAGGCTTCGGAACGATTCGTGTATCCGCTCTTCTCAATGGAGCGGTCGAATCGCTTGAGGAGATCGGAATCGAGGGCAATGCCGATTCTGCTTAATTCACCCATGCACACACCTGCTTGAAAATGACTTTGGAGGGAAGCGGGATTGGGCCAGTCTGAAGGAATCTTCCCTCAGGGGCTAAAGCCCGCTAGCATTCTATTGGCGTTGCGGCATGCGACCCACCCATTAGGTGGGTTCCCCGCTCGCGCCCTGATACAAAACAATACGCCATGAAGGTTTTTATGCAGCCTCTGAAGTCGTACCCTCTCATAAGGCTACTGCGGATTGACCAGGTGATGCGCAATGGCAAATAACGCCAGCTCGAGGCGCGTGGAAACGCCGGTCTTGTCGAAGATGTTGGAGAGGTGGCGCTTGACGGTTTCTTCGCTCAGACCAAACTGCTTGGCGATGTCGCGGTTGGAACAGCCCTCGACGATGCAGCCGACGACCTCGAGCTCACGCGGGGTGAGGCCGTAGGTTTTGCGCTGCGGGACAGCAGCCTGCTGCATCAGATCGTGCAAGGCGGAGACGAGATTGACCACGCGCTTGCCGCCGATCCAGTAGTCGCCGGCGTGGACAGTGCGGATGGCGGTTTGCAAGTGGCTGGCGAGCGCGTCTTTGAGCACGATGCCGCGCGCACCGATGTGCAGCGCTTCAATGATCTGCTGCGTGGTGATGGTGGAGGTAAGCAGCAGGATCTTGGCCGTGGATGGTCCGTTCATGATGGCGCGCATGGCCTCAAGGCCAGGCAAGCGCGGCATGGAAACATCGAGAAGAAGAATATCGGGCTGCTTTTCGAGGGTTTCTGTGATGGCCTCGTCGCCATCGGTGGCGTCGCCCACCACTTCAAAGCCCTCGGATTCGGTGAGCATATTGCGGACGCCAATGCGGACGACGGGATGGTCATCTGCGAGAACGATTCGAATGGGTCGATCCATCTTGGCTACGTGCCTCCGCTCATGGTGAGACGCGACAGGTCAGAAAGGCATCTCAGCATCCAGCATATTCTGCAACCGCCGGGTAGCGACGCGCAAATCGCGGAGTAAAGCCGCACCGTTATCCAACTGGTTATCCCCGGGCTGGTTCACTTCAGACCGGTTTGCTCCAGACTCGAGCAGCGCGCCCAGCCGTGCCAGCTCGACGGCCCCGGCCATGCCGCAACCGCCTTTGATGGCGTGGCCAATGCGCCGGACCTCTGCCAAGTCGCCCCTGGCCAAGGCGTCCGCCAGCACGTCAATGCGCCGGCCGAGATCGGTGACAACGGCCTGGTACACCTGGCGCACCGCGGGCTCAGGCATGAGTTTGCGGAGCTGGGCGAGGATTTCCAAATTGACAACGGGTTCATTGGGATCGAACCGCGATACCGCAGCCTCGGGCTTGCCGCCTTCGAGAAGCTTGCGGAAGGCTTCGGCGCTGAAGGGCTTGAGCAGAAAGCCTTCGGCGGCTTCCGTCAGTTCAGGCAGCGGGTTACTGCCGCTGACGACATAGATGCGCGCCTGACTGCGCGCGCGGAGCTCGCCGATCAACTGCGTTCCGTTCAGGCCGGGCATCTGCGAATCCATCAGGATCACATCGGGCCGAAGGGGTTCGGGTTTGATCGCCTGCGGCCGGTCGTCCGCGCCAGTGAGCAACACAAGGGCCGCGGCGCCATTCTCCGCGGTGTGAACGGTGTAGCCATTCATGGTGAGAACCGTGGCTGTGACTTCACGGCTAACCATGTCATCGTCAATGAGCAGGACCAGGGGGAGCGCGTCCTGAGAGGTGCGCTCGAACATATATCTAGTGTGCATCTTGGACGCGACGGTGAGGCGAGAATTCTTATCGATGGTAATCGAATTGGTTCCAAGGCGCAGACCGGGCTGCTCTTTCCCCCTTCTTAGGCTGCGCTTCAATGCGGACCTTCAGCCGCCGTGGGCAAGCCCAGCGAAGCGGCTGCGGGCAGATCCTGGCCGCCGTGCCATGCGCGGACTGCGGTTTGAATCTGGTTGCCGCGACGCTGCCACCGCTCGATCTCCAGGTCGTAGCGGACGGTGACGTTGTTGAGCCAGTAGGGGCGATTCTCACCGAGCCAAACCTGGCTGTATTCGGTCTTGAGCGCCGAGTAGCCGTCGCGCAGGTCCTGGCAGTGGCCATTGTCGCTGCTCATCTCCTCGAGCATGCGGCTCGAAGCCGTGCGCTGCGACTTGTCGTGCTGCTGCGCGAAGGCCTGTGCATACGCCGCAGCCATCTCCTGGGCGAGCTGAAACTTGAGGCCGATGAAATCGAGGCGGCGCGCGCCGAGGTCCATGGCGGTGAGCGCGTCGGACTCTGCGAGTTTGGGATTGCCGGCGCGCACCTCGGCCAGCAACACGATGGCGCGTTCGGCATGAAGGCGAAGATCGCGGGCCTGCGGCAGGAGCTTCAAAGAAATCTCCTGCCCCTGCGCGCTCCAGGGATCGAGCCAGAAAAGCTCATCGCTGTTCATGTGGGTCTTGGCGGCACCGATCGCCTCCTGCGCGGCCATCAACTCTTTTTCGGCTTCGTTCATCTTGCCTGTGGGGTCGAGATGAAAAATGGCGCCGTAGGCGTCCTGATAATCGGCGATGGAGCTTTCGCCGGGCTGCCACGCGGCTACAGCACCGAAGAGCACGCCGTACCAATCCATGTTGAAGAGGCCTTCGCCGTCGTCGTTCCACACGGTGGTGAGCGCGCCGGTCGATCCCAGCCGCTGCCCGTCGCGAATGAATCCCTGAATGTTCCAGAGCGCGGTTTTGGCGACGGGATAGACCTCGTTCCAGTTCGCGTCGCCCGGCGCAACCCAGGTTTCGATGCCGTTTTTGGCGAAGGGCTCGATCATTCTGTCGAAGCCGCTGGTGCTCCAGTAATTCCACGGCACTGCAATCATGTCTTTGGGCAGAGCGGAGACGGCGTCGGGATTGGCGTCGCCGATGTCGCCCCAGAAGAGCAGGCGGCGGTTGAGCGGCGCGAGGGCGTCGTGAATCTGCTTGAGGAAGTCGACATACACCGTCCCGTAGCCCTTCTGCTCGACCGCTTCGCGGGTGCGGCCTGTACCGAGATCGAAGGTCTCGTCGGCGCCGATGTGGATAAAGGGCGAGGGAAACTCCTGCGCGATCTGCGTGAACCAATCCTTGATGAGCGGGAGTGTACCGTCCTGGCCGGGCGCGAGAACATGACCGTGCGGAGTCTCCGCCACATCCTGGTAGAGCTCGTATTTAAGCACGTGATGCAGATGGCCGAAGGCCTCCTGCTCAGGCACAACGGTGACGTGATACTGGCGCGCGTAAGCCACAAGCTCCGCGACCTCGGCGGGCGTGAGCGAGCTGCCCGGCGGCGCGGCCAGCGGTTGGTCGGGATAAAGCAGCGTGTGCTCGAAGTAGGGCGAGTAGATGTTGATCTTGAATGCGGCGAAGACGCGAATCTGGTGCTTCTGGAATTCGAGCGTAGGAAACGGGCCGCGCGAGAGATCGTCGTCAATGCCCCTATATTTCATTGCCGGCCAGTCGCGCACCGTGCCCGTGGGAAGCACGCGGGCCGCGCCGGGCACCGGTAGCAATTGCTTGAAGGTTTGCACGCCGTAAAAGACGCCTGGGCCGGTGGCGCCAATGATGGTGGCCTCGTGCGCTTCGACAATGAGGACGTAGCCCTCCGACTCCATCACGGAGTCAAAGACGAGATTGTTGCGCGCCAGGGCGGCCTTGGCTTCCGCGGAGTCGGTGCGCAGGAGCGTGACGCGATAAGGCGACTGCGTGACAACGTGGGATTCGTCGGCGGAGGGGGCGATGCGCTTAATCGCGTCCTCCAGATCGCGCGCGGCGAACTCGTCTTCTGCATCGTGGCCAGGAACGGCGACGAGAATCCTGGCTGGGAGATCGGCGGTCTGGCTAAAGTTTGCTTCGCGCGGCGCGGGCAGAAGCTTGACCTGCGTTTGTGCGGAGCAGAGCGCTGACGCGGCAACAAGGGCGAAAGACATTGCGCTGGCGAGGAAGCGGATGACGGAGAAGCGTTTGAAACTCACCAATTGCGACCGCCTTGCGTTGAGGGGTTTTGAGCAGGAAGACCCGATGCGACCATTGTAGACTGAGGAGTCGCCAGGTTTTGCTCTTCGGCAAGCGGCGCTGCCCGGACCGCACACCGAGTTTTGGAGGGAGTCGATCAAAGAGATGAGCGCTACCGGCTCTCCGCACGCATTCGCGCCGTCCTATTCTGCCGCGCTACGCCGCTACAACGCATTTCTGCTGCTGGTGGCGGGTTTGGGCGGCCTGCTTTACGGTATCGATGTCGGCATCATTGGCGGCGCATACCCATATCTGGCGGATACATCGGGCCTGACACCTGCGCAACTATCTACCGTCGTGGCGGCCGTGCTGGCGGGCGGCGTACTGTCAACGCTCTTTGCCGGTGTGCTGGCCGATTGGATGGGCCGCAAGCCGCTGATGATCCTGAGCGGCTGCACCTTTGCGCTGAGCATTCCAGTCATCGCGCTCTCGCAGGGCTATGCGCCGCTGCTCTGCGGCCGTTTGCTGCAGGGGATGAGCGGCGGATTGATCGGCGTAGTGGTTCCGCTCTATCTTGCCGAGTGTCTCTCCGCTTCAGATCGCGGAAAGGGCACGGCTATATTCCAATGGCTGCTCACGTTGGGCATCGTGGTTGCGGCGCTGATCGGAATCTACTTCAGTTATCGCGTCGCGGCGGTGACGAAGCTGAACGACGCATCGGCTCTCCTCAAATTCGAGGATCATGCATGGCGCAGCATCTTCTGGGTTTCGCTGCCGCCGGGATTGTTGTTTGTACTCGGCGGGTTCTTCGTTACCGAGTCGCCGCGATGGTTGTTTCAGCGCAATCAGCAGGAGCGCGCTTACGCGGCGTTGCTGAAATCGCGGAGCCCCGAGCAAGCATCGCTTGAGATTGACGAGATGGTGGCTACGGCGCACAGTGCCGCTACCGCATCCGGCGAGCGGGTTCGCGATTCGCTGCTGCGGCGCAAGTATGTGATTCCTTTCCTGCTGGCGTGCGTGATTCTAGCCTTTAACCAAGCCACAGGCATCAATTCCGTCATTGGGTACAACACGGGAATTCTGCTGCAGAGCGGGTTGAGCGATCTCGCATCGCACTGGGGCTACGTGATTTTCACGGTGGTGAATTTTCTCGCCACCACGATCGGCATGGTGCTGGTGGATCGCAAGGGGAGAAGATTCCTGATCATTATGGGCACATGCGGCGTGATCGTGGCCTCGGCGAGTGTGGGCTTGCTCTTCCGCACGACGGAAAGAGTCGGCATGGATTGCCGCAGTGCCGTGCAGGCGCTGGCTGGGCCCAACCAGGAACTGACTTTGCGCTTCGATGTGGCGGAAGCGAACAAACTGCTGAGCGGCGCAGGCGGCGGGATCGACAGCCAGCGCGCGTCGCTGGCGATTATCTACTCCTATGGCGACTTTACTGGGGCAACAAATTTTGTGCGTTCGGACGATGCAGCGGCCGCGCCCATCAAAATCACGCGCGACCGTTGCGTGCCCGCGAACAAGATTGAGGCGCTTTTCAAGAATCCCTTCGCCAATTTCGCGGCTGCACAGACGGCGCCGTTGAAAATCGAAAAGGCGCTGGTGGGCAGCGTGCCCGAAGCCGGACACGGCTGGCTGGTGGCGATGGGGCTTTACCTGTTTATCGCTTTCTACGCCCTGGGACCGGGTGTGGTGGTTTGGCTAGCGTTGAGCGAGCTCATGCCTACGCGCATCCGCTCCAACGGCATGAGCATTGCACTGGTTCTCAATCAAATGGTGTCGACCACGTTCGCCGCCATCTTTCTGCCCTTCGTCAGCAAACACGGCTACTCGTCGATTTTCTTCCTGTTCGCGGGATGCACCGTGGTTTACCTTGCCGTGGCGGCGTTCTTCCTTCCGGAGACGAAGGGAAAAACGTTGGAGGAGATTGAGACGCACTTTGAAGGAAAGGCAGCTTCCAGCCGCTAGCTGCTAGCTTTTAGCGCCGTCCCTACGGGACTCCGGAATACGTTTGTGGAAATCGCTCTCCCCGCGCTAAAGCGCGGGGCTAACAAACACTGCGCCTACGGCGCGGCTGCCAGGACATTTCTTACGCGGATACCAAAACATTTCTTAAGCGGCCGACAGGACATTCCTTAACTTATGCAGTTCTCAATCAAGCCGATTCGGTCTTATTTCTCGACGACGGCTTTGGAGAGATTGCGCGGGCGGTCGACGTCGACGCCGTGCTTGAGCGCCATGAAGTAGGCGAAGAGCTGCAGCGGGACAACTTCGAGGATGGGCAACAGGTATTCACTGGCTTGCGGGACAAAAATGCAGTCATCCGCGAGCTTGGGAACTTCTGCGTCGCCCGCATCGGCTAGTGCAATGACGCGGGCACCCTGCGCTTTCATGTCGGCAAGGAGCTGAAGCGTTTTTTCGTAGCGCAACACGGAGGCTTCGAGCGCGCGATCGACCGTGGCGAGGACGACGAGCGGCACGCGATCGCTGACCAGAGCGTTGGGGCCGTGCTTGAGCTCGCCTACCGGATAGCCCTCGGCGTGCACATAAGAGGATTCCTTCAACTTCAGTGCGCCCTCGCGGGCGATGGCGTAGTGGATGCCGCGGCCGAGGTAGAGAAAAGTTACGGCCGATGCATATTTACGCGCCAGTGCGGCCGCCTGCTCGCGCCATGCGTCAAGTTCTGAGCTTAGGACGCCGGGCAGGGCGGTGAGCTCTGCGATGTGCGCGGAGACGGCGGCAGAATCCATGCGGCCCAGGCGGACCCCTTCATAAAGTGCAAGCAGGTAGAGCACAATCAGTTGGCAAGTGAAGCTTTTGGTGGCGGGAATGGCTTTTTCGACGCCCGCGGCCAGCGGCATGGAGACATCGGCCTCGACGGCCATGGTGGACTCGGCGTGATTGGTAATGGCGAGCGTCTTGTGGCCCTGGCGATGCGCTTCTTCAAGCGCGGCGAGCGTGTCGCTGGTTTCGCCGGATTGCGAGAGGACGAGCACGCTGGGATGGCGCAGGTCGACGTACCCTGGGCCGCCGCGGCAACAGTACTCGCTGGCGTACTCGACGTCGACGGCAAGGCCGCAGAGATCTTCGAGGAGAATTTCGCCGTAGAGGCCGCTGTGGCGGCTGGATCCGCTGGCGGCGATGAGGACTTCGCCCGCGGCGTTGGGCCAGCTCGCGAGGCGCGCGGCCATCTCCGGCTTCAAGGCTCCGCCGGATAGATAAAGGTCGAGCGTGCGCTCGAGCGCCTGGGGCTGCTCGTAGATTTCGCGCAACATGGCGTGCGGGAAGTTGGGCATAATCCTTCCTGTTTCCGGCGAGGCGGGGTGTTTACTGTTCGGTACTGCCTACCCCCCCTACCTCCTCCTCCGGAATTTTTAGCTAAAGTCGTCCTATCATGACGGTTACGAAGGGGCTGGGCTCTAACGTCCCTCAATCGAGTGAGTTATATGCAAACTTTTCCATTCAAAGAGTTTAGCAGCCAGAGCCCCCGGGTCACGGCATTCCATTCACCTCTGCATCTCCATTGTGCGCCTCGGGCGGAATTATTCTGCAGCGCTCTGCATAAATTTATCCGGAGTGCGATCAGGAGGATGAGGGAGAACGCGGGTGCCCGGGCGGTTGACATGAAAGCGATGGGGTGTCGGACGATACAAGCCGACTGCCGGGGACTGACCGCTCGAGTCTGCGGATGGGCGGCGATCCTGCTGGAGCCGCTTCTGTCCCCGGTCCCCGAAAACGAGGGACCGGGGGCACCCTCGTTGTGGTTGGGAAATGGAGCGAGGGATCAGGGGCCAGCCGCCAACGCCCGCTCATCGCAAAGAACGCGATGAACGGGGCACAACTCTTACGGCTCTCTGCGATTCTCGTGACCGGACCACCTGCCCTACAATTCAATAGCGATGATTTGAAAAGGAACGAAATGGCAGATATTGAAATTTTCCTTAGAGGGATTGTTGCCAGTGTCTATCGCGAATACGGCATTCTTGGTGTGGTTGCCGTCGCACTTGCGGTGTTTTTGGTCGTCATTGCCTTAGGTTTTCTGAAGATTGCCTGGATTCGTCGGAATGAATTGAAGGCGTGGATTGTGGGCAAGTGTAAAGACAATCCGCGCGTTGCGTTTTCGACCGCAGCATTTGCGGGGCTGATTGTCTTCAGCTTTTTGTTCTTGCCGTCCAGCCCGTTTATTGTTGCTCTTTGGGTTACCGCAGGCGTTGCGTTGCTCATTAAGAGCATTCGATCTCGCCTTATTGCTGCAAGGAAACTGCGAATCTATTTGCTAGGGATGCTCGCTTGTGTTGCGTTGACATTGGGTGGAATGTGCCATGACGTTGTTTTCCCACCTACTGCCCGCTGCAACGATGGCACCTATAGTAGCTCCAATCACCATAGTGGAACTTGTTCTTGGCATGGTGGGGTTGACGAATGGAATCCTGATCCCTGGTGGCAAACGATCTTCCGGTAGTTGTTGGAAACTGCCCGTAATCAGGATTCCACATCATCTGCTTCAATTCGATTCAATCCTAACTTGTTAAGCAGAATATATTGCCCCGGATTTGCTGATAGCGCCTTTCTCACTTTCTGAACTTCAAAATCCATTCGAATCCGGGCTTCGCATTGATCCATCAAATATTCCCAGGAAATGCATAGGAACATCCGTTCTTGGTTTAATTCGACTTTGAATTTCGTACCGCCAATTCGCAGTGGCGTGTGTGAAATCTCCGCGTCCTTGAACGACTCTTCCAAGAGTGTTTTGACCAGCTTTATATTCGCACTGATGCGCTCTGTCTGTTCCGTTAAGGCTTCCATGATTGCTGCTCCTTTCCTATATGTAGAAATTTGATCGCTTGAATTGAACCTTCGATGGCCTTGAATGGTTCGACGCTGGATGGAAAAGCAAACTGGCAGGTGGCCCGGCCAAGTTTTTCACTCCCGGTTCTTCCCAGGTGGATTGTGCCCCATCCAAGCAGCGTCATTTGCGGCTTGGGTGGGGAAGCACAAACGTTCGCCTTCTCTCAAGCGTACCCCTTCCGGTGGCTGGTTGCCACGCCGCGCCGCCGTCCACTGCGATTCGCATGACCGGGCCACCTGCCCGGAACCGCTTCCGTCCCCGGTCCCCGAAGGCGAGGGACCGGGGGCACCCTCGTTGTGGTTGGGAAATGGAGCGAGGGATCAGGGGCCAGCCGCCAACGCCCGCTCATCGCAAAGAACGCGATGAACGGGGCACAACTCTTACGGCTCTGCGATCTTCATGACCGGGCCACCTGCCCCCTTCGCTCGGGATGACAGCCGTTTTCGCGGTTGCTCGTGGGCCCTTGGCCGTGCTCCGCATGAACTGGTTCGCGTAGAATTCGGGTCAATTTGTCTCGATGAGCGCCTCTCGCGCCGCCCCTACGGGGCTGCGAGGAATCTTTTGTGGTTCCTTTCCCAGGGTTCCGCTACGCTACACCCTGGGCTATTCTCGTACGGCCCCTCCAGGGCCGGAGTTGCCGCGCGCAAAAAAACAAAGGCGCCCGCCGCAGCGGACGCCCCTGGGTTATCCCGGAGAGGGCTACTTGTTGGTGTGCGCCATCCCTGTCTTCTCTTCGAGAGCGGCCTGCGCGGCGGCGAGACGCGCCGTGAGCAAGCGGAAGGGCGAGCAGGAGACGTAGTTGAGATCGATTCTGTGGCAGAACTTGACGGACTCGGGATCGCCGCCGTGCTCGCCGCAGATGCCGACCTTGAGGTTCGGCCGCGTGTTGCGTCCCTTGGCTACAGCCATCTTGACCAGTTGGCCTACGCCCACCTGATCGAGGGTGGCGAAGGGATCCTGTTTGAAGATGCCGAGCTTGAGATACGCGGGCAGGAAGTTGTTGATGTCGTCGCGCGAGATGCCGAATGTGGTCTGCGTGAGGTCGTTGGTGCCGAAGCTGAAGAACTCAGCCTCTTCGGCGATCTGATCGGCGGTCAAAGCGGCACGAGGAATCTCGATCATGGTGCCCACCTTGTAGTCGACCTTGGCCTTCTTCTCCGCGAAGACCTCTTCGGCCACGCGGCGAACGATGGCGGCCTGGTTGCGCATTTCCTCGATCGATCCGATGAGCGGAATCATGATCTCGGGATGGGGATCGCCGCCCTTCAGCTTGCCTGCAACCGCGGCCTCGATGATGGCGCGCGCCTGCATCTCGGTGATCTCGGGGAAGGTGATGCCGAGGCGGCATCCACGCAACCCGAGCATGGGGTTCTGCTCGTGCAGCTCTTCAACGCGCGCGAGAAGCGTGCGCAGTTCCTTGAGCTTGGGCGAGCGCGGCTTGGTGTCTACGAGGTGCTGGATCTCAACCAGAAGGTCCTCGCGCTTGGGCAGGAACTCGTGCAGCGGCGGGTCAATCAAACGGATGACCACGGGCAGCGATTCCATGGCCTTGAAAAGGCCGGCGAAATCGGAACGCTGCATGGGCAACAGTTTTTTCAAGGCCGCGCGGCGGTCCTTCTCGTTGTCGGCCAGGATCATGGCGCGCATGTGCCCGATGCGGTCTTCAGCAAAGAACATGTGCTCGGTGCGGCAGAGGCCGATGCCCTGAGCGCCGAATGTGCGAGCCATTTTGGCGTCGCGCGGAATATCGGCATTGGCCCAAACCTGGAGCCTCCGAACCGGATCGACCCAGCTCATGAACTTCACGAGATCGGGATCGTCGGGCTGGGCGTCGAGCGTCTTGAGCTGGCCGGCGATGACGCGGCCGGTGGTGCCGTCGAGCGAGAGGTAATCGCCGTGCTTGAAGGTTTTGCCCTTGACGCGCAATTCCTTCCTGGCTTCGTCGACGACGCAGTCGCCGGCGCCGGCCACGCAGCACTTGCCCATGCCGCGGGTGACGACGGCGGCGTGGGAGGTCATGCCGCCGCGCGAGGTGAGAATGCCGTCGGCAACTTCCATGCCGGCAATGTCCTCAGGTGTGGTTTCGCCGCGGACCAGAATGATGGACTTCCAGCCTTTCTGGTGCTGCTTGACGGCTTCCTCGGCGGTGAAGACGATTTGGCCGACAGCCGCGCCGGGCGAAGCCGGCAGACCGGTGGCGAGCACTTCGATCTTCTCGCCTTTTTCGACAAGGCGCGGAACCAGGAAGTCGTAGAGCTGGTTGGGCTCGACGCGGAAGATGGCTTCCTCCTGCGTGATGAGGCCCTCGCGCACCATGTCGATGGCGACGCGAACCGCGGCCAGGCCGGTGCGCTTGCCGTTGCGCGTCTGCAGCATGTAGAGTTTGCCATCCTGGATGGTGAACTCGAAGTCCTGCATGTCGCGGTAGTGCTTTTCCATGCGCCGCGTGATGTCTTTCAACTGCTCGTAGACCTTGGGCATGCCCTGCTCAAGTTCGCTGATGGGGTTGGGCGTGCGCACGCCCGAGACCACGTCTTCGCCCTGCGCGTTCATCAGGTACTCGCCGAAGAACACGTGCTCGCCGGTGGCGGGATTGCGCGTGAAGCCTACGCCGGTGCCGGAGTTCTCGCCCAGGTTGCCGAAGACCATGGCCTGCACGTTGACCGCGGTGCCGAGCCAGTCGTCGATGTGGTTGATGCGGCGATAGGTCTTGGCGCGCTCGTTTTGCCAGCTGCGGAAAACGGCATCGCGGGCAGCGAAAAGTTGCTCCAGCGGATTCTGCGGAAAGTCCTTGCCGGTCTCCTTCTTAATCAGCTTTTTGTATTCGGCAATGATCTTTTGCAACGCGTCGGGCTGGAGCTCGTAGTCGAACTTCACCTTCTTCGCGGCCTTTACGCCGTCGAAAATGTGCTCGAACTTCTTTTTGGGAATGTCCAGGACCACGTCGCCGAACATCTGGATAAGACGGCGGTAGGAGTCGTATGCAAAGCGGGGATTATCGCTGCGTTTGGCCAGAGCCTCGACAGCCTTATCGTTGAGGCCCAGGTTCAAAATCGTGTCCATCATGCCGGGCATGGAAAACTTGGCGCCGGAGCGAACCGAAACCAGCAGCGGATTCTCGCCCACGCCCAGCTTCTGTCCCTGCAACTGCTCGAGCTTTTCGAGAGCGGCGAGGATCTCCTTGTCGATCTTCGGGCTCACGTTGCCGCGCATGTATTCGCGACAGGCTTCGGTCTGGATGGTGAATCCGGGAGGAACCGGCAGACCCGCGTTGGTCATCTCGGCCAGGCCAGCGCCTTTGCCGCCCAGCACATCCTTCATTTTTCCGTTGCCATCGGCCTTGCCGCCGCCGAAGAAATACACATACTGTTCAGTCGAACCTGCGCTCGCATCGGCGAGAGGTTGCTCCAATACAGCTTGAGTCATTCGATCAAATCTCCATGGTAGGATTCCGCTTCGCGGTCCATATGAAAGGGTAAAGGAACGGAGGCCCAGCGCGCCAATTGGAAGGTGCAAAGAGGCTGAGCAAACGAGACCCCTCAAAAATATGGGACTGCGCCAAGCGGGCAGTGTCGCAACTATGAATATCGTCTGCGGGTTAGGGCTGCCTGTGCCATGGGTCACAAGGGGTGCGCGCGTAGGGCGGATCTCTCTGGATTCGGGAAAGAGTACCGTATTCAGGGATGCGTAGCGACGACTGCTCTATCGAATAGAATCAACGTGTTAGCTTCCGCCTTCACGTCCCCATCGAGGTGTTTTTACGCGTCCAACGTTCATGCATGAATGTTTATTGCCTGCCATTGCGGCTGCTGCTCAAATTTCTTCTACGAGCCCGCGCTCGCTCTTCAACACGTCCGCGTGATGGAGGGAACGGGCTCGCTGAGCCGACTTGCTCAGGCGGCGGATTCCTGCAACTCAACGCTCTCGCAATAGGTTTCAGTTTCGGGTTGAGTCGTCAGAATCCGCTCCAGCCCCACGATGGCAAGAATGCTCCGGACATGCGGAGATGGATTCTCGATAGCGAACGTGTAGCCGGCCTGGCACGCGTCGCAGTAGAGCGTGATGAGCGCGGCCAGTCCGGCGGCGTCGACGCGCTCGATGTTTTCGAGATCGAGCGTGACGTTGTGCCTGCGCACCAGCGGCTGCAGGCGTTCGAGGAGTTGCTGTTCGTTGCCGCGCACGAGTTCAGTGAACCCGGGCTGTGCGATGGGCGAAGCGATTTGGGAAACACTTGCAGTGGTCATGAAACCTCCGTCACGGAACCGTTCGCACTTAGAGCCGCGTAAAGCGCGTTGCAATGCCATCGCGGGAGCTATGCTGAAATCGCAAGGGGGCGAACTGCTCATCCTTTGATACGCGAAGACGCACATCCCGGTTCCATGGGCGCGCCGGCAACGGTGAGCGGCAGGGGGCTCACGCGGGAGGTGGCGCTGGAAGTGGCTCTGGCTGCGGGGTTTACCGAGGCTGGAGTGGTGGCAATTCCCTATGCGGCCGAGGATCGCGATGCGGAGCGGTTTGCCGCGTGGATACGCTCGGGGCACGCGGGAACCATGCAGTATCTCGCGCGGACCGGAGAGGACGGACGGTTGACGCGCGAGAGCGTGCACGTTCCCTTTCCGTGGGCGCGCTCGGCGCTGTTGTGCTTTGCGAGCTACCTCTACCCCGACGCACCTCTTTCCACCAAAACGCAAAACCCACGGCGTGGGTGGATTGCGCGGTATGCGTGGAGCAGCCGGAAGGACGCGAAGGGTGAGCGGCGGCCGAGCGATTATCACAAGGTGCTGCTGAAACGGCTGCGCGGCGTGGAGACGCGGCTGCATGCGGAGTTGGGCGAGTTCGAATCGCGCGCGTATGTGGATACGGGCCCGGTGGTGGAGCGCGCGTTGGCTGTGGCGGCGGGGCTGGGATGGGCGGGCAAAAATACGTGCCTGATTCATCCCGAGCTAGGCTCGTGGGGATTTTTGGCGGTGCTGTTGACGTCACTCGAGGTCAGCGAGTCAGCCAGTCATCGGGTCAGCGAGTCGGCGAGCTGGCAAACTGGTGGACCGACACTGGTTCCAGATCGCTGCGGTACGTGCCGGCGCTGCATTGAGGCGTGCCCCACGCATGCGCTCGATGTTCCCTACCGGATGGACGCCACGCGGTGCATCTCCTACCTGACCATCGAGCACAAGGGGCCGATTGACGAGTTGTTGATGCCGGGCATGGGGCGCCAGGTGTTCGGCTGCGACATTTGCCAGGATGTTTGCCCGTGGAATGGGAAGGCGCTACGCGGCATGACGAATGCATGCTCTCCCATCCTTTCCGCAAACAGCGCGGAAAGGATGGGGCACCCACCGACCCGCGTCGATGCGGAGCTCGAGCCGCGCGTGGAGCTTGTAAACCCGGCACTGGACTGGCTGGCGGCTCTCGACGAGAAGTCCTTCGAGCGGGAGTTCAACGGCTCTCCGGTGCGCCGCACGGGATTCCAGGGCTTGCGCCGCAACGTGGCCATTGCCATGGGCAATAGCGGTCTGGTTGAGTTCGCAGCAAAGCTCGAAGAGTGGGCCGCGGCGAGCGACGAGGGCTTGCGCGTGGCCGCGCGATGGGCGCTGAGCCGGCTGCGGAACGAAGGCGATGGCATGAATCGCCCGTGAATTCGAGTGGATCGAGCGGTGGCACAGCCCAGCACGGTTCCGGCCCGAGCAACTATCCTTGAGATCAGCGCCTTCCCGCGATTGCAAAGTTGCGGTTGAACTCGTGAGAATTCCGGGGCGCAAGAAGGATTGACAATTGGCTGATGAATTAAAATCCGTGTCCGGCATTGCTTCCGGGGCCGCGAGCGGCATTGAGAGCGCCGGCGCGACGCTGGCTGCCGCTGCGGCTGGCCCCGCGCAGCCGGTGACGCGCACCAAATGGTACCAGTGGCGAAAAGATGGCACCGCGCTCATCGCCTACCTGCTCGACAGCGAGGTGCACACTTTCGCATTCAGCGTGGCGGCCAACGCGATCCTTTCGTTTATTCCCTTCGTCATCCTGCTCTACACGCTGGCGCTGCGCGTTTTCCATTCGTCACCCAAGGGCCCCATGGTCAATGCGGTGAACGACATGGTGAACTACTTTCTGCCCACGGCAACAAACACGCAGGGCTGGCTGGCGAACAGCATGGAGGCCGCGGCAGCCGCCTCATCGCGGCACGGCGTGCAGGCGGTTTCGCTGATCATGATTTTGATTTCGTGCACCGGTATATTTCTGCCACTTGAAGTGGCGCTGAACCAAGCATGGGGCGTGGCCAAGAGCCGCAACTACCTCTTCAACCAGACGATCGCCTTTGGCCTCGCGCTGCTGATGGTGTGCCTGGGAGTGGGCAGCATGGTGGCGAACGCGAGCGTGGACAATGTGCTCGCTACGGTACTCGTGCATGACTCAAGCAACTGGTTCTTCAGCGTTCTGAAGTTCTCTTACGGTGTTCTGAGTTACATTTGGCTTGCGATCTCAACGGGCGCCGCGTCGATTGCCTTTTTCTTTTCGGTCTACTACCTGCTGCCGAATCGCAAGGTCCCCTGGCGGCCGGTATTGCGCACTTCGATCATCACGGGCATCATCTGGCTGGCTGCGCGATTCATCTTTGTGGCCGTGCTGCCGCACCTCGACCTGACAGCACTCTACGGTCCGTTTTACGTCTCGGTTGGTCTGCTCTTCTGGGGGTATGTCTCGGGGCTGATCCTATTCGCCGGAGCGCAGTTCAGCGTGGCACGGTGGGGTCAAAAAGCAGGAAGTAGCCAATAGCTAGTAGGAAGTAGAAATCGGCCGCTTGCTCCCTTGATCGCTCTGCTTTGATCACGGCTTGCTTAGTCTAATTTTGCCTTGGCCCCTGCCGGGGCCCGCGGCGAGCGGGATGTGCTCGCAGGGGTGGCTAGCCCCAGGTTATTCGCTTTGTATTCGCCATCCCTCTTGCGCTACTCTCAGAAAAGCGTGTCTGACGAAAAACCCCAATTCGGTCCGAAGATCGAGGTCAGCACCGATCCGTTCGCCTGCTTTCACCCAGTGACGGCGGCGTGGTTCAAAGCGGTCTTTGACGCGCCCACAGCGCCGCAGCGCCTGGGCTGGCCGGTGATTTCGCGCGGAGAGAACGCGCTGATCCTGGCGCCGACCGGCACGGGCAAAACGCTGGCCGCGTTTTTGTGGTGCCTGGACCGGCTGATGCTGGAAGACAGGGGTCAGGGATCAGGGATCAGGGATCAGAAAACGGCCGGAGCCGCGCGGAAAGGTTGCAGGATTGTTTATGTGTCGCCGCTGAAGGCGCTGGCAGTGGACGTGGAGCGGAATTTGCGCTCGCCGCTGGCCGGCATGGCCAATATGGCGCGGCGCATGGGAGTCGCGTTTCGCGAGCCGGAGATCAGCGTGCGCACCGGCGACACGCCGCAGCGCGAGCGCGCACGCTTTGCGCGTCATCCCGCCGACATTTTGATTACCACGCCCGAGTCGCTCTACCTCATCCTGACCTCGCAGGCTGCCGAGGCGCTGCGCACGGTGGAAACCGTGATTGTGGATGAGATTCATGCGCTGGTGCCCACCAAGCGGGGAGCGCACCTTGCGCTGACTTTGGAACGGCTGGAGGCGCTGACGGCGAGACCTCTGCAGCGCATCGGCCTCTCAGCCACGCAACGGCCCCTTGAGGAAGTGGCGCGGTTTCTGGGCGGGGTGGAAATACAAGGAACAGGGGTCAGGGATCAGGGATCAGAAAGACGGCGCGTCCGCGAGTCAGCTAGGCAATCGGCTGCGTCCGATGGTTCGCCTAGGGGTGATTCCGCAGATTCAGCGGTGGCGAAAATCGATGCAATTTCGGAGAACGAGCGAAGAGCAATCGCAGATCCTTCGACTCCCTCCCCCTTCGACTTCGCTCAAAGTTCGGTCGCTCAGGATGACAACCATGATTTGAAGGGTGACAGGCCCGATTTAGGCGAGGTGGTGGATTCCGGCGCATTGCGTTATCGTCCCGTAACCATCGTGAACGCCGCTGCGCGCAAGCAGCTCAAGCTGCGCATCGAGGTTCCGGTGGAGGACATGGCGCGCCTCGGCGAGATGGAGGAGATTCCTTCGGGTCCGGCTTCGCAAACGCCGCGGCGCGTCTCCATCTGGAACGCGATCCATCCGCGGCTGCTGGAGATTATTCGCGAGCGCAACTCGACGATTCTGTTTGTGAACGCGCGCCAAACCGCCGAGCGGCTGGCAGGAGCGCTGAACGACTTGGCCGGCGAACCCATTGCACGCGCGCATCACGGATCGCTGGCGGCGGCACAGCGCACGGTGATCGAGGAGCAGCTCAAGGCGGGACAGATTCGCGCGCTGTGCGCGACGTCGACGCTGGAGTTGGGCATCGACATGGGCGCAGTGGATCTGGTGATTCAAATCGAGTCGCCGCCATCGGTGGCCAGCGGCATGCAGCGCATTGGCCGCGCCGGCCACCATGTGGACGCGGTGAGCGAGGGGATTTTGTTTCCCAAATACCGCGCCGATCTGGTGGCCTGCGGCGCCGTGACGCGCGCCATGCACGAGGGGCACATCGAGTCCACGCGCTTTCCGCGCAATCCGCTGGATGTGCTGTGCCAGCAGTTGGTGGCGATTGTTGCAAGTGCAGGAAAAACAGGGAGCAAGAATCAGGGGTCAGGGAACAGAAGACAGAGACCAGAGATCAGAGATCAGAGATCGGCCGCACAGCCAGGATTCGACTTTGCAATTGGAGAAGATGCCGGCTCCGCTAACACCGCCAACTCCGCTCATTCCGCTTCCGCTGAGGTCCCGGTCGACTTTCTCTTCGGTCTGGTGCGCCGGGCCGCGCCGTTTGCATCGCTTTCGCGAACGGCCTTCGAGGGCGTGCTCGATTTGCTCAGCGGGCGCTACCCTTCCGATGAGTTCGGCGAGCTGCGCCCGCGCCTGACGTGGGACCGCGTGCGCAACGTGGTTACGGCGCGTGACGGTGCGGCGCGGCTGGCCATTCTGAATGCCGGGACCATCCCCGACCGCGGTCTCTATGGCGTTTTTCTCGCGTTCACTGAGGGCAAATCGGTGCGCGTGGGCGAGCTCGATGAAGAGATGGTTTTCGAGTCGCACCCCAACGAGACTTTTATTCTCGGCGCGTCAACTTGGAGAATCGTCGACATCACGCACGACCGCGTGCTGGTGACGCCCGCGCCTGGCGAACCCGGCAAAATGCCATTCTGGAAGGGCGACGGCCCGGGACGCCCGCTGGAGTTTGGCCGGCGCATCGGCGCCATGGTGCGCGAGCTGCGCGCGTTGCCGCAGGCGGCTGCGCTAACGCGGCTGGTGAATGACCACGATCTCGATCCCGGCGCGGCGGAGAATCTGCTGCGCTTTCTGGCCGATCAAGCCGAATCGACCGGGCAGGTCCCCGACGACCGGACCATTGTGGTTGAAAGATGCCGCGACGAGCTGGGCGACTGGCGCGTGTGCGTGCTGACGCCTTTCGGCAGCCGCATCCACATTCCGTGGGCCATGGCGGTGAGCGCGCGCATCCGCGCCGCCGGCGGGCCTGAGGTGGAGACGCTGTGGGGCGACGACGGCTTTGTGCTGCGCTTTCCTGATACCGACGAGCCGCCCGATGCGGATTGGATCCTGGTGGAGGCGGCCGAGGCCATGCAGCTTGTGCTGCGCCAGTTGGGCTCGACGGCACTGTTTGCCGGGCGCTTTCGCGAGGCTGCGGGCCGCGCGTTGCTGCTGCCGCGCCGCCGCGCCGACCAGCGCTCGCCGCTGTGGCAGTTGCGCAAGCGCTCCTACGATCTGCTCAGTGTGGCGTCGCGGTATCCCAAGTTTCCGTTGCTGCTGGAGGCCTATCGCGAGTGCCTGCGCGACGTGTTCGACATGCCGGCGCTGATCGAGATTCTTAAGGAAGTAGAAGAGCGGAAGCTGCGCGTGCACGTGGTGGAGACGCGCAAGCCTTCGCCGTTTGCTTCGTCGCTGCTCTTCAGCTACGTGGCCAACTTTATGTACGACGGCGACGCGCCGCTGGCCGAGCGCCGCGCCCAGGCGCTCACCATCGACCAGGATCAACTGCGTGAACTGCTGGGCGAGGCCGATCTGCGCGAGCTTCTCGATGCCGCAGCGATTGCTGAAGTGGAAGAGGCCGCGCAATGCCTTGCGGAAAATTACCGCGCGCGCTCGGCTGACGGCATGCACGATTTGTGCCTGAAATTGGGCGATGTTTCGCGCGAAGAACTGGCGCGGCGCGTAATCTCTACGGATTTGCTTGCGCATATCGACCGGTTGATTCGTTCGCGGCGGTTGCTGGAGCTGCGTATCGCGGGGGAAAAACGGCTGATCGCCGCCGAGGATGCCGCGCGCTACCGCGATGGGCTGGGCATCCCGTTGCCGCCGGGGCTGGCGGCTGCATTGCTCGAGCCTGTGGCGCATCCCGTGCTCGAACTGGTGCGCCGCTACGCGCGCACGCACGGGCCGTTCACGCTGCGCGAGGCTGCGGACCGCTTTGCACTGGACACGGAGGCCGTGGAACATGTGCTGCGGCAGCTTGCAGCGGAGGGCCGCGTGCTGGAAGGCGGATTCCGGCCGGGTGGTCTGCACCGCGAGTGGTGCGATGCGGAGATTCTGCGGCAGATACGGCGCAAGTCGCTGGCGCGGCTGCGCCGCGAAGTGGAACCGGTAGAGCAGCACACGCTGGCGCGCTTCCTGACGCACTGGCAGGGCTTGCTGGCGCCGCGGCGCACGGGCACTGCGCATCTGGATGCGCTGCTGGATGCTATTGAAAACTTGCAGGGCGCGCCGCTGCCTGCGTCGCTGCTTGAAACGTCGATTCTGCCCGCGCGCATTGTCGATTACACGCCCGCGGGGCTGGACACGCTCGTTGCCGCGGGAGAAGTGACGTGGGCCGGAGTGGAACCGATCGGCGAGCGCGACGGCCGCATCGCGCTGTTTCTTGCCGACAAATTGCCGTTGCTGGCGCAGAGGCGGCCGATCGTGGAACCACTGACCGAACGCGAGGAAAAACTGCTGGCAGTGCTCGAGTCCACGGGCGCGAGTTTCTTCGATGCACTGCACCAGGCGACGGGCTCGGGCTACCCCGGTGAGACGATCGAGGCGCTCTGGAGCCTGGTGTGGCGCGGGCTCATCACCAACGACTCGCTGCACGCTTTGCGCGCGTACACTGCACGGCCCGAGAGCGCGCGGACACCGCGACGGTTGCAGACCGGAATGGTGTTTCGCTCGCGGCGCACTACGCCGCCGACGGCGCAGGGACGATGGTCTCAGCTGCCATTGCAAAGTGCGGGTCTGGAGACCGGCGGTACCTCCGGCAACAGAGCGCCAACTGCGACCGAGCGCAGCCACACACTGGCTCTGCAACTGCTCCACCGCTACGGAGTGCTGCTGCGCGAATCGGTTGCTGCAGAGAACGTGCCCGGAGGATTCAGCGCGGTCTACGATGTGCTGAAGGCACTCGAAGAAAGCGGGCGCATCCGCCGCGGTTATTTTGTCGGCGGCCTGGGCGCTACGCAATTCGCGCTGCCGGCTGCCGTGGACCTGCTGCGCCAGTTGCGCACCGAGCCGCCAGCCGAGAAACCGGAATTCGTGCAGTTGGCTGCTACCGATCCGGCAAACCCCTATGGTTCAATCCTGCGCTGGCCGGAGTTGCCGGTCGCCGAGGAGGATTCGGAGAGCGCGCCACGCGTGCTTACGCGTGCGGCGTACGCTGAAGTGATTCTGCGCAACGGCCGGCTGGTAGCGTGGCTCAAGCGCGGCAATCCCAATTTGCTGGTGTTTTTGCCCGCCGAGGAGCCGGAGCGTTCGCAAACGGCGTCGGCGCTGGCGCATTTTCTATGCACGCGCGGCCAAACGCGAATGCACACGCACAGCCACGAGGGCGTACTGATCACGACCGTCAACGGCCAGCCCGTTGCCGCGCACTTTCTGGCGCGGTTCCTCATGGATGCGGGATTTCATCCCGGCCCGCTGGGCATGCACCTGCGGCGGATTCCGCTGCCGGTGGCGCAGGCGCAGCCGCCCCGGCCCGAGGTGCAGTAAATCATGCCTGAGGGCGACACTATTTTTCGCGCTGCGCGCAACCTGGGCCGCGCGCTGGTGGGCAAACCCGTCACGGCGTTTCGCTCAACGTTTCCGTGGCTCATGCGCTTCAACGACGACACACCGCTTGCCGGGCAGACGGTGGAGCGCGTGGAGGCGCGCGGCAAATGGCTGCTGGTGCATTTCTCAGGAGGCGGCATTCTGGCGTCGCATCTGCTGATGAACGGACGCTGGCACATCTACCGGCGCGGCGAGCGCTGGCAGCTTGCACACATCCACATGCGCATCGTGATCGAGAACGCTGAGTACCAGGCGGTGGGGTTTCGCGTGCCGGTGGCGCGCATGCACACGCAACAGTCACTCGATCGCGATTTGCGCGTGGCCGTCCCGGAGAACGATCTGCTGCGCGGGGAGTTTGACGCTGCGGCGGCTCTCGAAAGGCTGAGGTCGCGCGGCAATGAGGCTGTTGCCGATGCATTGCTCGATCAGAATGTGCTGGCTGGCGTGGGCAACGTCTTCAAATCGGAGATCTGTTTCGTCAACGGCCTGAATCCGTTTCGCAGCATCGCATCGCTCACGCGCGACGAGGCCGCAGCGGCCATTGCCAGCGCGCAAAAGCTGCTCCGGGCCAACGTGCTCGAGGATTCAGGCGGCATGATCGTGACCTATCGCGGGCAGCAGCGGCGAACGACGCATGCGTCGGACCCGAGCGAGAGCCTGTGGGTGTACGGGCGGGCGGGCGAGCCGTGCCGCCGATGTGGCGAATCCGTCCGCCGCCGCATTCAGGGCGTGGATGCGCGCGTCACCTTCTGGTGTCCGCGATGCCAGGCGATGCCGGATGGATCGGACGTGGACGGTTGATGTGCGGGTCTGGAGACCCGCGCTACTTTTCTCGACGACCGGCGAGAAGTGCAGGTTAAGTCTCAGTTCCCCGGCTTGCCGACGCCGAAGATCTTCTGCAGGATATTGCGGTGGTCGTCGCCCCCCATGCCTTTGTGGTCGCAGGTGTCGGTGGGCGCGGTGCCGTCGAGGAAGGCCGCGGAGTAATCTTCGGGGCAGGCGCCGTCGGCCAGCAAGTTGGTGACCTTGTCGAGAGTGACGATCTGCACTCCTTCAGGCGGCGTGAACTCGTTGGTGTCGGAGTACTGCGGCAACAGAACGGCCTGACGCATGAACGCGGCCCAGATGGGCGCGGCGGCGTGCGCGCCTTCGATATCGATGCTGGTGTAATCGTCGTTGCCGACCCAGACAATGCAGAGGAGACTGCTGGTGAATCCGGCGAACCAGGCATCGTGGCTGGTGCCGGTTTTGCCCGCGGCCGGCGAGATGAAGCCCATGCCGCGCACGCCGGCGCCGGTGCCATCACCTTGCAGCACGGCTTCCATCATGTTTGTGGTGAGATAGGCAACGCGGGGATCGAGCACCTGGCGCGTTGTGGGCGAGTAGTCTTCGATGATGTCGCCGGTGGGCGTGCGCACGCTGGCCAGCATCCAGGGATCGATGTGGATGCCGTTGTTGGAGAAGATGGTGTAGGCGCCGGCCATATCGAGGGGCGTGGCGTCGTAGGAGCCGATGGCCATGGAGGGCGTGCCCTGCGCGTTCTTGATGCCCGCACTGCGCGCCAGCGCGGCCACGCGATCGAAGCCCACCATGCCGGCGAGGCTGATGGTTGCGTTGTTGTCAGAACGCATGAGCGCGTAACGCGCCGTCACGTCGCCGTAATACTCGCCCTTATAGTTGCGCGGCGTGTACTGATACTGCGTACCTTCGCCGTAGGTCTGCTGGGCGTCGCTCAGCATGGTGACCGGAGAAAAGAGATGGTTCTGTCCGGGCAGCATGGTGCCCTCGGCGGCGGTTTGGAAGGCGGTTGCGTAGACGAACGGCTTGAAGATGGAGCCGGTGGGCCGGTGCGCGACCGCGTGGTTCTCCTGCGACCTGCCATAATCCCGCCCGCCCACCAGCGCCAGCACCTGACCGGTGTGCGGATTGAGCGCGATAAGCGCCACCTGCGGATAAATGTACGGCTTGCCCAGCGCTTTATCGCGGGCATGTAGCTTGTCCACCTGCTCATCGACCACGTGAATCGTGGACTCGACAGCTGCTGTGGCAAGGCGCTGCAGCTCCGGATCGAGCGAGGTGTAGATGCGCAGCCCTTCGCGATTGAAATCGCGATCGCCGAGGCGCTGCGTCAGTTGATCGTGCACCAGGTCGACAAAGTACGGCGCTTCGCTGGCGTCCACGCTGCCCGGGACCAGGTGCAGCGGCTCTCTTTTTGCGGATTCGGCCAGATCCTTGGTGATGGCGCCGGTTTCCACCATCGCATCCAGAACCAGGTTGCGGCGCTCGATGGCAGCATCGGGATGACGAAAGGGATTCAGCCGGCTCGGGCTCTGGATAATGCCTGCGAGCAGAGCGCATTCCGACAGGCTCAACTGGCCGACATCTTTGCCGAAATAGGTCTGCGACGCCTCGCCAAAGCCATCGATCGAGAAGCTGCCGCGCTGTCCGAGGTTGATCTCGTTGGCGTACATGGCGAAGATCTGCTTCTTATCGAAGCGGTGCTCGAGGATGATGCTGATGACGGCCTCGCGCATCTTGCGCGAATAGGTTTGCTCAGGCGTAAGAAAGAATCCGCGCGCCAACTGCTGCGTGAGCGTGGATGCGCCTTCCCTGTAGCGGTGCAGGTGAAAGATGTCGTTGCGCATCGCGCCCAGGATGCGCCAATAATCGATGCCGCTGTGCTCAAAGAAGCGCCGGTCCTCGATGGCGATGACGGCATGCACCAGGTTGGGCGGAATCTCGTCGTAGGTGAGCAGGCGGCGCTTGGTGCGCTGCGCGCCTTCGCTCAGGCCGGTGATGAGCAGCGGCTCGAGCTCATAGCTCGAAAGCGGCTGACCGCGCTCGTCGCTGATGGCCTCGACCACGCCGCCGCTGACGCGGATGTTAGCGCTGTCGGGCGCGTGATACGACTGCGGGCCGGGCCGCACGGTGATCTGCTGCACGCCTTCGCTATACGTGCCCAGAGGCGATGCCTGCGCAGCGCCGTCGCCGGTGTAGCCGGCCTCGCGCAGCTCATCGGCGATCAAGTGGATGCTGAGCTTTTGTCCCGGCCGCACCTCGCGCGGCGCGGCGAAGATCTGTGCGGTGCTGGCGAACATCGGCTGCTTGAGCCGCTCATTCACGATGCCCTGATACTTGATATAGAAAAAGGTGAAGACGCAGATGCCCACGAGCACGACGCAGCCGATGGCTGCCAGCAGGTACCACAGAATCCGCGATCTGAGTTCATGACCCGCTGCGGGCTTCGCGAACCGGATTTTTAACGCCATAAATGCAGCTCCTAGCTGCTAGCTCCTAGCTTCTATTGATTCCTGCAAAAGAAATGTCCTTGCGCCGTCCCTACGGGACTCCCGAGTTCATCTGGACGGCTCGCGTTCCCCACGCTGAAGCGCGGGGCCAACTAACATTGCGCCTCCGGCGCGCTTATCAGGACATTCATCATGCAGCCATCAACAGCCATTCTTGCTTCGATAAGGCTCTGCGTCATTGGCCAACGTCAACATCGAAGTACGCACACGAAAGGCTGGAAGTCCGCGGGCTAGTCGATGTCTTCCAGCAGCTTTTCTTCCTCGACGCGCTTCTTCACCAAGGCGACCACATCGTTCAAGCCTACATCTACGCTGGTGCTGGTGGAACGCGCGACCAGTTCCACCTGACCCGCGGCGGCCTTTTTGCCCACGTTGATGCGGTAGGGAATGCCGACCAGGTCCGCGTCTTTGAATTTGACGCCGGCACGCTCGTCTCGGTCATCCAGCAGCACGTCGAGACCTGCCTCTTCGAGTTCGGCGGCAAGTTTTTCGCCGGTTGCGCGCAGCGCCGCATCGGCCACGTTGGTAATGGTCACCACCACCGTGAAGGGCGCAATCGAAGCCGCCAGGCAAAAGCCGTTGGCGTCGTTGGCCTGTTCGATGGCCGCCGTCATAATGCGCTCGATGCCGATGCCGTAGCAACCCATGATCGGCGTCACTTCCTTGCCGTTCGGGTCGAGCACGCGCGCGCCCATGGATTTTGTATATTTGTCGCCGAGCTTGAAGATGTGGCCCACTTCGACTGCGCGGCCGACGACGAGCTTGCCCGCACAATCATCTTTCGGACAGTTCTCGCCCTCGTTCACGCTGCGAATGTCGGCGGCGAGAGTCCACGTAAAGTCGCGGCCCGGCATCACATTGCGCAAATGGTAGTCGAGCTGGTTGGCGCCGCAGACCATGTTCTTGCGGCCCTCGAGGGCGCGGTCAACGATGACCGTGAGGCCTTCTCCGAGCGGCTCAGCATCGTGCTTGAGCCCCACCGGCCCGAGATAACCCGCGGGGCCGTTGAAGAATTGCTGCAACTCTTCGGCCTGCATGGTGCGCAGTTCCGCGGCGCCGATGGCGCCCAGAAGCTTGGTCTCGTTCACCTGGTGATCGCCGCGCAGGAATGTTGCCACGCCGTGCCAGGTATCTTTCCGGCTGCCATCTTTTGCTTTCGCCCCGTGCTTGAGCGCCATGTAGGCGACGCACTTGATGTCGGATGCCGGCGAAATCTTGAAGAACGCGGCCACATCGGAGATGGCCGCGCAACCGGGCGTCGATACCAACTCCGGTTTGCCGTCGCCTGTCGGCTCCATCTCCGCGACGGCGTCGAGGCGCGAAGTAGCCTTTTCCAAATTTGCCGCGTAGCCGCAGACCGGGCAGCTTGCGATAAAGTCTTCGCCGGCGTCGGTGTAGACCATGAACTCCTGCGATTGCGAGCCGCCCATCGCGCCCGAATCCGCCTCGACGGCGACGAACTTGAGGCCGCAGCGCGTGAAGATGGCGCGATACGCGGCGTCATGCAGATCGAAACTCTTGTCGAGACCCGCGGCGTCGATGTCGAAGGAATACGCGTCCTTCATGATGAACTGGCGCACGCGCAGCAGGCCTGACTTGGGGCGCGGCTCGTCGCGGAACTTGGTCTGAATCTGGTACCAGATCTGCGGCAACTGCTTGTAACTGCGCAACTCGCCGCGCGCAATCGAGGTCATGTTCTCTTCGTGCGTCATGCCCAGGCACAGGTCGGCGCCCTTTCGGTCCTTGAGGCGAAACATGTTGTCGCCCATGGTCGCCCAGCGACCGCTCTCCTCCCACAGCTCGCGCGGCTGAATGGCGGGCAGATAAAACTCCTGGCCGATCTTGTCCATCTCCTCGCGCACGATGGCGATGATCTTGTTCAGCGCGCGCTGCCCGAGAGGGAGGTAGTTGTAAATGCCGGCGCCGAGCTGGCGGATGTAGCCGGCGCGCAGCAGAAACCTGTGGCTGGCCACTTCGGCGTCTGCCGGGGCCTCGCGAAGAGTGGGAATGAAGAGTTTTGACCAACGATGCATAGAAAGAAAAGCGAACTTTCCCGTCCGCCGAGCGCGGACGAAGTGCAAACGACAGCAGGATCTATTCTAAATGTTCGATGAGTGAGGTGCGGGCGGCGTGGCTCCGGCGCATGTCTTCAAATCAGTTCCACGCCCCACAGATCGTGCAGATGGACGACGCCTTCTACTTTTCCGTCCGCATCGACCACTACGAGCGAGGTGATTTTGCGCTCTTCGAGGATGGCGAGCGCCCGGGCCGCGAGCTCATCGCCGGCAATCGTGCGCGGATGCGGGTTCATGGCTTCGCCGGCGGCTTTGCTGAGCGCCGCACCGCCCTCGCGCTCGAGGAGGCGCCGCAGGTCGCCGTCGGAGATGACGCCGCAGAGCCGGCCGTTCTGCTGCACCGTAGTGATGCCGAGCTTTTTCGACGACATTTCGAAGATGACATCGGACATGGACGTGGACGGCGTGACAGCCGGGATGTCCTCGCCCGTATGCATCAGCTCGCGCACTTTGGCGAGTTGCTTGCCCAGCTTGCCGCCGGGATGCAGTTCGGCGAAATCCTCGGCGCGGAAGCCCTTGCGCAGACTGACGGCGACGGCCAGCGCATCGCCGAGCGCGAGCATGGCGGTGGTGGAGGCGGTGGGCGCGAGATTCAGGCCGCAGGCTTCGCGCTCGACCGAGCAATCGAGGGCCACGTCGCTCGCCTGCGCCAACGTCGACTGCAGATTGCACGAGAAGCTGATGAGCGCGTCGCCTTTGCGCTTGACGGTGGCGAGCAGGCGCAGAATTTCCTCGGTTTCTCCCGATGCCGAGAGGGCGATGACCACGTCGCCGGGCATTAGCACGCCAAGGTCGCCATGCACGGCCTCAGCGGGATGCAGAAACAGCGCGGGCGAGCCGGTGGAGCTAAGCGTGGCGGCAATCTTCTGCGCGATGATGCCGCTCTTCCCCATGCCGGTAACCACCACGCGGCCGTTTTGCTCGCCGCAGCGGAGGATCATGTCGACGGCGCGAGCGAAGGACGCGGCCATGGATCCCTCGAGGCGCACGGCGAGCACCTCAAGCGCGGCAGCCTCCGTACGCACCAACGCCGCCGGCTGGAACGTGGCCTCTTGCTTGTGAGTACTCATCGGCCTTTGATGGTAACAAAAGACAGGGACCAAGGGACTGCGGGACTAAGGGACGTGGAGGTTGGGAGCGCCTCGTAGAATGGATTTATGAAGTCTTTCCCCGTGCGGCGCAACACACTGGTTCTGGGCGCTACGCTTCTGATTCTGGCCATCTTTGCGTGGGCGGGGTGGGCCAACTGGGAGTATCGCCGGCAGGAGGCCGAACGCCTGCTCGCCAACGCCGCGCAGGGCGAGCTGGTGCCCGCGCCCGGAGGCGGCACACCGCAATACATCTCACCGCTCGACGGCAAGCCCGCGCCGGCTTTTGCGCTCAACGATCTGAGCGGGAACAAGGTCTCGCTCGCGAGCTACCGCGGCAAGGCTGTGCTGATCAACTTCTGGGCCACGTGGTGCGGACCCTGCCGGATCGAGACGCCGTGGATCGTCGAGTTGCGCCAGAAATACGCAGCGCAGGGCTTCGAGGTGCTGGGCGTGGACACAGAAGGCGACGACCTGAAGCCCGATGATAAAGCCGGATGGGTGAAGGCCACAGCCGCCGCGGGCAAGTTTGTCGCTGAGGAGAAGGTGCCGTATCCGGTGCTGCTCGACGGCGACGCGATCAGCCGCGACTATGGCGGGCTCGACAGTCTGCCGGCTTCGTTTTTCGTGGACCGCAAGGGCGTGGTGGTTGCGGCGCAAGTGGGTTTGACCTCGGAGAGCGACATTGAAAGCAAGATTGAGAAGGCACTGGCAAATTGAGCGAGTCAGCAAGTCAGCGAGTTGGCAAGTCAGCGGGCCGGCCTTTAAGACGAACGAGGGATTCGAGATCAATGCTTGATGTGAAGAAAAACCTCTTTGCTCCAATGCTGGTCTTTGCAATTGGCTTGGCGGTCGCGTACGGGCAGGGACTGAGTTCGAACGCGCAGAGCCGGCCGCTGGTGAAGACCGACGCGGTGACGTATCTGTTTCCCGAGCAGGTGAGCGTGCCGGCGGGCAAGCCGAGCCAGGTGACGCTGCACTTCCGCATCGCGCAGGGACTGCACATCAACTCTCACACGCCCAGCGACGACTTCCTGATCCCGACGACGTTCGCGATTCCCGAGGGCTCAGGCGTGCAGCTCCAAAGCGCTACGTATCCGGCGGGCACGGTGATGACGCTGCCCATCGATCCCACGACCAAGCTGAGCGTGTACACCGGCGAATTCATCATCCAGGTGCGCCTTGTGGCCACGGCGGGCAACCACCTGGTGCAGGGCAAGCTGCACTACCAGGCCTGCGACCAGAACCAGTGCATGCCGCCGAAGACGATCACGGTGGCGATTGATGTAATTGGGAAGTGAGACGCAGCTTTCAGCTTTTAGCTTCTAGCTGTTAGCTTTTTCTGAGGCTTACCAGCGTGTGCTCTCCCCTTTTCTCAGAGGCGAGATCTGGGCACCCGACAGAAGTCGATTTTCTAGGAGACAGTGAATGGCCGGTTCGTCGTCGAATTCAATGCTGATCATGATGGCTTTGTTTACCGTGATCCTGGCGTGTGCGTTGGTCTACGGCCACATGCATCCTGAACTCGTGGATTCGGTGAAAAACTGGTTTGCCCAGGTGGTCAAGATCCCGAACTTGTGAGGCGGCGAAGGCGCCACCTGCAGAACACGTTGCACTACCAGGAGTGCGACCAGAATCGGTGCGTGCCCACGAGGGCGATCACGGTGGCGATTGATGTGATTGATAAGTTATTTATATTTAATACATTACGTATGATTGACATGCTGATTGCATTAAATGCCTGCATAGATTACAATAAGTGCATGCAGTATACGATTCGCAATATCCCAGACTATCTTGACGCCACTTTGCGGGACTTTGCGCGGCGCGAAGGCAAGAGCCTGAATCAGGTGGCTGTTGCGGCGCTTGCTCGCGGAGCCGGATTGGCGGAGCGCAAACGCGTCAAGCGAGATTTGAGCGACATCGCAGGCACATGGCAGGAGGATCCCGCATTCGATCGCGCGATCGTTGAGCAGCAGAAAATCGACGAGGCGATGTGGCGGTGATGATTTTTGAGGAATCGCCGGAACGAGCAGCTCGATGAGAGTGGCCCTCGACACTAATCGCTACACAGACCTCTCTCGAGGCGAAGAATTCGTTGTCAATCTAGTTGCGACCGCCGATGAGATCTGGTTGCCGTTTGTCGTCCTCGGAGAACTTCGGGCGGGCTTCGCAGCCGGCTCCCAGGAGGCGCGCAACGAAGCTGTGCTGCGACGGTTTCTACTTAAGCCGGGTGTGGGAATTCTCTATGCCGGCGAGCAGACCACGCATCACTACGCGAACGTGTACAGACAGCTCCGGAAGCAAGGAACTCCTATCCCCACAAACGATATGTGGATCGCGGCGCTGGTGCTTGAGCATTCTCTGGTGCTGTGCGCGCGCGACGCGCACTTTGATGCGCTGGCGCAGATCACGCGGATTTGAGCCCTGCGGCCAAGCCCTACGCTCCCGCCTTCTTTTCGATCCTGGCCCAGGTATCTTTCAGCGGGAGGGTGCGATTGAAGACCAGCTTGCCTTCGGCGGAGTCGGAATCGACGCAGAAATATCCCACACGCTCGAACTGGAAGCGGTCGCCCGGTTTGGCGCCGACGAGCGAGGGTTCGAGCTTCGCGTCGTTCACGATCTCGAGCGAGTTGGGGTTGAGATTGTCGAGAACGTCCTGGCCTTCTTCCAAATCATAAGGGTCGGGCTTTGAGAAGAGCTTGTCGTAGAGGCGAATTTCGGCCGTGATGGCGTGGGCGGCCGAGACCCAGTGCATGGTCGACTTGACCTTGCGGCCGTCGGGCGACTGGCCGCCGCGGCTCAGAGGATCGTAGGTGCAGTGGACTTCGAGACTGCCGTCGGCAGCCTTCTCGATGGACTTTGCGGTAATGAAGTAGGCGTTGCGCAGGCGAACTTCCTTGCCTGGCGAAAGGCGGTAATACTTGGGCGGAGGCACTTCGCGAAAGTCGTCCTGCTCGATGTAAAGCTCTCTAGAGAAAGGGACCCTCCGGGTGCCGGCTGCGGGGTCTTCGGGATTGTTGGCTACCTCGACGAACTCCTCCTGATCGGCGGGATAATTGTCGATGACCACCTTGAGCGGGTGCAGCACGGCCATGGCGCGGCGCGAGCGGTGGTTGAGGTCGTCGCGCTGAAAGTGCTCGAGCATTTCGATGTCAACAATGCCATTGGTACGCGAAACTCCGGCCGAGGCGACGAAGGCGCGGATGGCTTCGGGAGTATATCCGCGGCGGCGGACGCCGGAGAGCGTCGGCATGCGGGGATCGTCCCACCCATTGACGCGGTTTTCCTGCACGAGTTGCAGCAGCTTGCGCTTGCTCATCAGCGTGTAGGTGATGCTGAGACGATCGAATTCAATTTGCTGCGAGGGAAAGATGCCCAACTGCTCGATGAACCAGCGATAGAGGGGCTGGTGGTCGGCAAACTCGAGTGAGCACATGGAGTGGGTGACGTGCTCGATGGAATCCGACTGGCCATGGGCGTAGTCGTACATGGGATAGATGCACCACTCATCGCCGGTGCGGTGATGCGTAGCGTGCAGGATGCGATACATGACCGGATCGCGCATGTTCAGGTTGGGCGAGGCCATGTCGATTTTTGCTCTCAGGACGCGGGACCCGTCGGGGAACTCGCCCTGCTTCATGCGGACAAACAGGTCGAGATTTTCTTCGACTGAGCGATCGCGATATGGACTGTCCTTGCCCGGCTCGGTGAGCGTGCCGCGATGCTGGCGGATTTCGTCGGCAGTGAGATCGTCGACATAGGCCTTGCCCGCCTTGATGAGTTGCATCGCCCATTCGTAGAGCTGGCCGAAGTAGTCTGAGGCGTAGCAAAGTTTCTCCCAGTCGAAGCCGAGCCAGTGGATGTCTTTTTGAATGGCGTTGACGTACTCGGTCTCTTCCTTCTCAGGATTGGTGTCGTCGAAGCGCAGGTTGGTCTTGCCGCCGAACTCGTCAGCGAGCCCGAAGTCAATACAAATGGCCTTGGCGTGGCCGATGTGCAGGTAGCCGTTGGGCTCGGGTGGAAAGCGGGTCTGGATCTGGGCATCGCCGAACTTTTGGGTGCGCACATCCTCGGCGATGATGTCGCTGAGGAAGTTGGAGGGGGTGCGGGCTTCGGGGCTTTGAGAGGCCGAGTTTTCCTGATTTTCGTTAGACATGGCTTTTGTTCATTATTCCACCGCGGGGCTCAACTCAATCAATGTGGCGCTCGATAGGGTCGCCCCGGTGCAGCCGGGCCTCACGAGCCTCGACTCAAAGACGAGAGCCGACGCCCCCGTTTCCCGCCCGCGGCATCTTTAAGGCACGCTTGAAATCGCATCTGTCGATTTCGCATACACTTTGCCTGTTTCGTCATCGAACACCCAAATCGAATCCAGCGCAACGTGCAGATAATTGTCCTTGATGGCAATCTCCGTCGGGTCCGAAATCGTCGGTTGGTTGTAGGCGCTTCCGTTGGTTACCGGAGGCTCCTTGATTCTGCAAACAATCAGCACGCGCAGTCGATCGCGCAGGTCTCTCGCCTCGTCAACGGACAGATGGAAGCGCACCTCCCCGCTGGTTGACAATTTGTTATTCTCGACGTCGGACATGAATTGCCGCGTGCTCTGGTCGAACAATAAGGCGTATCGCTCGCCGTTGATTGACGTAACCTCCGCCGTGGCTCCAAACGCATTCGATCCTTCATAGGACCGCGAACTCGACGCGCTCATCCAGATGATTGCCCTGCTGTATTCGCCTTCGCGATTATCCGGGTACTGGCGATTGTCCTCGACGGAATTCACGTTGACAATCATCTCTTCTCGATCCGCATCGTAGTGCAGAGTGGGCATTTCAATATCGGAGCCTCGCGTTGGCCTGAAGACAAATGCGAAGAGGCCGCTTGGCCTGAGTTCTCCTACGATCGGCTCGATCATGGCGCGCCGCAATCTTTCCTGGTATTCGGAGGTCTTCTCGTACTCCCCCCTGGGACTGAGGCGGCTTTCGAGCACGCTATATATGGTCTGCAAATCGTGGCCAAGGTAATGCGGACCTATGGAACCCGTGAACGCACCCACGCTGTATGCCGGCCCCCCGGGATAGGCAACCGGACCCTCCGCAATTGACTCTCCGGGGCCCGGAATCGTGGTTTGAGCCTTGGTGGAGTTGGTGGATGCAAACAAGAAAAGGGCAAGAACAGCGATTAAGATCTTCACGTTCCCCTCGAGTTCCATGCAGAGCAGGCGCCTGCTTTGCTGATGCTTCGTACGCTGCGCGTCAAGTGAGCGATTGCAGTCGTTCTTCGGCCTGGCGGATGCGGGCGAGGCAGACGTCGCGGCCGAGGACGATCAAAGTTTCAAAAAGCGGCGGCGCGTTTTTGCGTCCGCAGACGGCGACGCGGATGGGCTGGAACATGGGGCCGGCCTTGAGGCCGAGTGAAGCGGCGGCGGCTCGAAGAGCCGCGTCCAGCGCATCGTGATCGAACGCAGTGGTCGAAAGAACCTGCTGCGCGGTTTGAAGCACGCGCAAAGCAAGAGCAGGGTCGCCCGTCGATTCACCTTTTTTGAGGGGGATCAGCTCCGCGGGATCGTAGGGAGCGAGCTGGTCGAGGAAGAAAAAGTCGGCGGCGCAGACGGCATCGCGCAGCAGCTTGATGCGCTCGCGGATGAGCGGCGTAACAACTTCCAGTTTTCCTGGCTTTGGATGGAATCCTGCTTGAGCGAGGAACGGCTCAAGGCAGCGGCTCAGCTCTTCGACGGGCAGCGCGCGAATGTGTTCGGCGTTTAACCAGACGGCTTTGGCGTCAAAGGGATCTTCTTCGGTAAAGTTCACCACGGCGTTGGCGCGGTTGACGCCATCGAGAGTGAAAAGCCCGGTAAGCTCAGTGAGTGTAAGGAACTCGCGGTCGTTCTTGGGCGACCAGCCCAGCAGGCAGAGGAAATTGACGAAGGCCTGGGGCAGAAAGCCGGCATCGCGATAGGTGGTGACGCTGACCACCGGACCATGTTTCCGCTTCGACAGCTTGGTGCCGTCGGGCGCGACCAGCAGCGGCAGATGCGCGAACTGCGGCGCTGCAGCACCCAGCCCCTCGAAGATCAGCAGGTGCTTGTAGGAGTTGGTGAGGTGATCCTGGCCGCGAATGATGTGGCTGATGCGGAGATCGGCGTCGTCGACGCAGGAGGCAAGGTGATAGGTCGGCATGCCGTCTGAGCGGAGGAGAGCGAAGTCTTCGACCTCGTCGGCGGGACGGGATTGCGCGCCGTAGACCGCATCGACAAAATGGAGAATGCGGCCTTCGCCGCGCGGGACGCGATAGCGGAGGGCGAACGGCTCGCCCGCGGCGGCGCGGCGGTCGCTCTCTGCGCGCGACATTTCGCGCATGCCGGGATTGAAAAGCCATGCTCCCTGCGCGGAAGAGTTTTCTTCATCTGTCGCGTGGGCGGGGGTGAAGTCGCGATAGGCCAGGTTTTTTCCCTGGATTTGGACGGCGGCAGCACGGTGAAGTTCGAGGCGTTCCGACTGCTTGTACTCTTCGTCCCAGTTGAGGCCAAGCCAGCGCAGGCCTTCGAAGATGGATTGCACGCTGGCGTTGGTATTGCGCTCAACGTCGGTGTCGTCAAGGCGCAAGATCATCGCCCCGCCGTTGTGGCGGGCATAGAGCCAGTTGAAGATAAACGTACGCGCACTGCCGACGTGAAGGAAACCGGTCGGCGAGGGCGCAAATCGGACGCGCGGACGCGCGGGAACAGAGGTAGCTTGGTCGGTCATCGTGACGATGGCTTTCATTCACGATGCTATCGCACCGCAGTGCGAACCCGTCTCAGGACTGCGGCGAGCCAGCAGATTGGGGCTCGCCGGTCGGCTTCCATGGTGAGAAAGCCAGGAAATAGACCAGCACCAGTGTGCCCACGCAGAAAGGGATGAGATTCAACAGGGAGAGAAACGGCGAAAATCCTGCCTTTTTGCAAATGAACCAGAACGGGATGACGCCGATGACGATGGTTGGAAAAACAAAAAAGCCGCCGAGCACGATAAGGTGCCACGGCTGCAGCAAATCGCCCATTGTTCACCCCCAAATGTCCGCGGTTTCGCGCGGCTTCATCGTACAAGCACATTGGAGGCCTGCGCAAGCATGAAGGAGCGCCGCGCCGGATGAAGGACGCGTCTCAGGATATGGGCGGAACGGGCGGATATTGCGGCGGAAGGGGCGGATACCCGCCGGGATACGGCGCAAGCTGCGCGACCGGAACTACCTTCCACTCGCCAAAGGCCAACACATAAATGAGCACCAGGTTACCCAGCGGAATGATGTTCAACAGCGTAAGCCAGGGCGACATTCCGGCCTTCTTGCAGATGAACCAGAAGGGAATGAGGATGATCGCCAGGCAGACGATGCCCACAACCATAAAGATGGGAATCATCCACATCATGGCCTGCTGCATGGACTGCGGCACGACAGTCGTATCGGGCGTGTTCTGCAAAAGCATCGCCAGAAAGTTCATAGAGAGCGCTCCGGAGTGGGATGAAAACTTTGCTGCCAAGGTACAGCCAAACTGGTGAATCTGCAATGAAATTCGGAGAGGTTACGATTTCTGCGCCGGACCGGCCTTCCATTCGGAGAAAGCCACGAAGTAGAGCAGGAACAGGTTCACTGGTGGAACCATCATCAGAACGGAGAGCATTGGCTGGAATCCCGCTCTTTTGAAGATCCTCCAGAACGGGGGCACGAGCAGAAGTAAGACAAGTGCGATTGGACCTAAATTGATTAGCAGCGGAAGCAGGAAGTTGCTTCGCGCAGGCTTGATTGTAAAATTCACTTTGGCGGCGAGCATCGCCTTCAGAAGTTCGTCGTAATTCGCCGGCAGAATGGTGCGGAACTCGTCTTTGGGCGAAGTTTTGAGATGGCCTCTTAGCTCGTTGCCCTGGATGACCGCGTCCAGCACTTCTCCGAATTGAACCTTATCGTAGACATCGGAGTAGGAATACTCCGCATCCTTGCCCATGCTCGCGCTTCTCTGCACGACGGCCCAAAGCACGATCAGACAAAGCG